>JAZKBZ010000090.1:0-40113 GCA_040388315.1 Pseudomonadota bacterium
CGCGGCGCAGGGCCTCGCCCGAGAGCATCAGGATGTCGGACCGCTCGACGGTGCGGGCGCTCATCAGGGCGTCGGCGTCGAGGGCGACGGCGGCGAAGATGAAGGTGGAGACGGGTCGCAAGACCGCCAGGGTGGTCTCCTTGTCGTTCCAGGTGCCCTCCAGCTCCACGAGGCCGTCGAGCAGGACATAGAGGAAATCGACGGGGTCGCCCTCGTGCAGCAGGGTCGTGCCCGCTGGGAATTTCTGCAGGAAGGCGCCGGCGGTCACCGCGTTGAAGGTCTCGTCGGAGGCGCCGCAGAATAGAGGCAAACCCCTTACGCGCTCGACATCCACCACTCGCATCGACATCCGCTTGGTCCCCTTACGTCAACCACCAATCGGTCCGCCCAGCGAGTCGAGCCTTGATTTGGATCAAGCGGGCCGAAAGCGCCGCGGGCGGGCCAGCCGCTTGACGATCATCAATCGGTCGGACCAACAAAAGTAATCGTGGACGTTACGCGTGTAAATCAAGCTCGTTATTCGCGCTGTGAAGCCGTCGAATATAGCAACATCGGGGGCTGGATTTGATGATCGTCAATCCAATCCTCGCGAGGCAACTGCATAGAAACGGTCGAAGCGAGGGCGCTTGGTCCACGCCATAGAGAGGCCGGGGGACAAGTTGAGCGTCGCCGTCACACCGCCCACCACACAGGCCGCGCCGGGCGCCGGCATGGCGCTCTGGATGAGCACCTTCTCCTTCACCGCCTGTTTCGCGGTGTGGACGATCTTCTCGATCATCGGGGTGCAGATTAAGCAGAACCTCGGCCTCACCGAGGCGCAGTTCGGCCTGCTGGCCGGCACGCCGATCCTCACCGGCTCCCTGGTCCGCGTCATCCTGGGGGTCTGGGCCGACCAATATGGCGGCCGGCTGGTGAACCTGGTGGTGATGCTGTCGGCCGCGCTGGCCACCTTCCTGCTTTCCCACGCGCAGACCTATCCGCAGTTCCTGCTGGCGGCGCTCGGGGTCGGCATGGCCGGCGGCTCTTTCGCTGTCGGCGTGGCCTATGTGTCCAAGTTCTTCCCCAAGGAAAAGCAGGGCACGGCGCTGGGCATCTTCGGCGCCGGCAATGTCGGCGCCGCGGTCACCAAGTTCGCCGCCCCCTTCGTGATGATCGCCTATGGCTGGCAGACCGTCGCCCAGGTCTGGGCCGTGGCCCTGGCGGTGATCGCCGTCATCTACTTCCTGCTGACCCGCGACGATCCCGAACTGGTGGAGCGCCGCCGGACCGGCGCCAAGCCCGTGGCCGCGGCGATGCAGTTCGCGCCGCTGATGAAGCTGCAGGTCTGGCGCTTCGCCCTCTACTACTTCTTCGTCTTCGGCGCCTTCGTGGCCCTGGCGCTCTGGCTGCCTCACTATCTGGTGGGGGTCTATCACCTGGATATCCGCACCGCGGGCATGCTGGCGGCGGCCTATTCGATCCCCGGGTCCCTGTTCCGGGTGTTCGGGGGCTGGCTCTCTGACAAGATCGGCGCGCGCAAGGTGATGTACCTCACCTTCAGCATCAGCGTGGTGGCCACCTTCCTGCTGTCCTATCCGCCCACCAGCTATGTGGTGGACGGGGTCCACGGACCGATCGCCTTCCGCCTGGCCACGGGGCTCATTCCCTTCATCCTCCTGTTGTTCTGCCTCGGCTTCGCCATGAGCCTGGGCAAGGCCGCGGTCTACAAGCACATCCCGGTCTACTATCCCGACACCATCGGCTCGGTGGGCGGCCTGGTGGGCATGGTGGGCGGTCTGGGGGGCTTTGTCCTGCCCATCGCCTTCGGAGCCCTCAACGACCTGACCGGCGTCTGGACCAGCTGCTTCATGCTGCTGTTCGTCCTGGTGGCCAGCGCCCTGGCCTGGATGCACTTCGCCATCCGGCGGATGGAGCATGCCGGCGCCCCGCAGCTGGGTGAGTTGCCCGAACTTCCCGAGATGGCGTCCCTGCACGCCGACCTTCAACCGCGCCCGGTTTCCGGCGCGCCCGCCCGCGCTCGCGCGGCGACCTCCAGAGGAGCGCCTTGATGGCTTCCCGCAAACCCGCCCGGCATGTCCTGATCGACTGGCGCCCCGAAGACCCGGCCTTCTGGTCGGGATCGGGCAAGGCGATCGCCAGCCGGAATCTCTGGATTTCGGTCCCCAACCTGCTCCTGGCCTTCTCGGTCTGGATGGTCTGGTCGATGGTGGTGGCCAAGCTGAAGCTCGTCGGTTTCGCGTTCACCACCGAACAGCTCTTCTGGCTCACCGCTCTGCCCGCGCTCTCGGGCGCGACCCTGCGGATCTTCTACACCTTCATGGTCCCGATCCTCGGCGGCCGGTTGTGGACGACGCTGACGACCCTGTCCCTGCTGATTCCGGCGATCGGCATCGGCCTGGCCGTGCAGGATCCCACCACCCCCTATGTGGTGTTCGTGGTCCTGGCCCTGCTCTGCGGCCTGGGGGGCGGCAACTTCGCCTCCTCAATGGCCAACATCGGGTTCTTCTTCCCGAAGAGCCAAAAGGGCAATGCGTTGGCCCTCAACGCCGGGTTCGGGAACCTTGGCGTGAGCGTCATGCAGTTCCTGGTGCCGGTGGTGATCGGGGTCGGGATGTTCCTGCCCCTGGTGGGCGCGCCCCAGACCGTGGTGGAAAGGGGCGTGTCGAGCACGATCTGGCTGCAGAACGCCGGCTTCGTCTGGGTCCCCTTCATTCTCGTCGCCGGCAGCCTGGCCTGGTTCGGCATGAACGACATCGCCTCGGCGCGGGCCTCCTTCACCGAGCAGTCGGTGGTGTTCAAGCGCAAGCATAACTGGGTCATCTGCTGGCTCTATCTTGGCACCTTCGGCTCGTTCATCGGCTTCTCGGCGGCCTTTCCGCTCCTGATGAAGACCCTGTTCCCCGACGTCCAAGCCATGCAGCTGGTCTTCCTCGGCCCGCTGGTCGGGGCGGCCTCGCGGGCGCTCACCGGCTGGGTCTCCGACAAGTTCGGCGGCCACAACGTGACCCACTGGGTGTTCATCGCCCTGGCGCTCGGCGTGCTGTCGGTGATGTACAGCGTCGGCGGTTTCGGCGCCGAGCCCTCCTTCCCGATCTTCTTCGCCAGCTTCATGTGGCTGTTCTTCTGGACCGGGGTCGGCAACGCCTCGACCTTCCAGATGATCCCCGCGATCGTCCGGGCCGACATGCCCCGGCTGCTGCCGCAGGCTGATCCGGCCGCCCGCCTGAAGGCCGCGGAGATGGAGTCGGCGGCCATCGTCGGCTTCAGCTCGGCCATCGGCGCCTTCGGCGGCTTCTTCATCCCGCTAGCCTTCGGCGACTCGATGAAGGCCACCGGTGGGCCGGACGCCGCCCTGCTGGTCTTCCTGGCCTTCTACCTCAGCTGCGTCGCGGTGAACTGGGGCTTCTACGCCCGCAAGTCCTCGCTGCTGCACGCGTCCCAAACCCCTTCGAAGATGGAAATCGTGGCATGAGCCATACCCTTGATCGCCTGACCTTCTTCGCCCGCAAGACCGAGCTGTTCTCCGATGGCCACGGCGTCCTCACCGACGAGGACCGCAAGTGGGAGGAGGCCTATCGCCGCCGCTGGCAGCACGACAAGGTCGTCCGCTCCACCCACGGGGTGAACTGCACGGGCTCCTGCTCCTGGAAGATCTACGTCAAGGGCGGGATCGTCACCTGGGAGACCCAACAGACCGACTATCCGCGCACTCGGCCGGAGCTGCCCAACCATGAGCCGCGGGGCTGCGCCCGGGGCGCCAGCTACAGCTGGTATCTCTATTCCGCCAACCGGGTGAAATACCCGCTGATCCGCTCACGCCTGCTGAAGCTGTGGCGGGCCGCGCGCGCCACCCGCAGCCCGGTGGCCGCCTGGGCCTCGATCCAGAACGATCCCACCCAGCGCGCCTCCTATACGACCATGCGCGGGGCAGGGGGCTTCATCCGGGCGACCTGGGACGAGGTCACCGAGATCATCGCCGCGGCCAACGCCCACACCATCAAGGCCTGGGGCCCGGACCGCATCTTCGGCTTCTCGCCGATCCCGGCCATGTCCATGGTCTCCTACGCCGCCGGCGCCCGCTATCTGCAGCTGATCGGCGGCGTCTGCGGCTCGTTCTACGACTGGTACTGCGACCTGCCGCCGGCCTCGCCCCAGACCTGGGGCGAACAGACCGACGTGGCCGAGAGCGCAGACTGGTTCAATTCCGGGTTCCTGCTCCTCTGGGGCTCCAACGTCCCCCAGACCCGCACCCCGGACGCCCACTTCTACACCGAGGCCCGCTATCGCGGCGCCAAGTCGGTGGTGATCTGCCCCGACTATTCCGAGGCCTCGAAGTTCTCCGACCTGTGGCTGCCCGTGAAGCAGGGGACCGACGCCGCGCTCGGCATGGCCTTCGGCCACGTGATCCTCAAGGAGTTCCACATCGACAAGCAGGTGCCGTACTTCCGCGACTACCTGCGGAAATACAGCGACCTGCCCATGCTGGTCCGCCTGGTCCCGCAGGACGGCGCCTATGTGCCCGAACGCCTGCTGCGCGCCGCGGAATTCGACAAGGCGCTCGGCGAGGCCAACAACCCCGACTGGAAGACCGTCGCCCTCGACGAGACGACCGGGGAGGTCGTCGTGCCCAACGGCTCCATCGGCTTCCGCTGGGGCGAGGACGGCAAGTGGAACCTGGAAGAGAAGGACGGGGCCGGTCGCGAGACCACCCTGCGCCTGGGCCTCAAGGGCGTCCACGACGAGGTCGCCGCGGTTCGCTTCCCCTACTTCGGCGGCGCGGCGACCAACGGCTTCGCCATGACCGATCACCCGGACGTCCTGGTCCGCAACGTGCCGGTCAAGCGCATGATGCTGCCCGAGGGGGAGACCCTGGTGGCCTGCGTCTATGACCTGTTCCTGGCCAATTACGGCGTCGACCAGGGCTTCGGCGGCGATCACATGCCCGCCAGCTACGACGATGTGGAGCCCTATTCCCCGGCCTGGGCCGAGGCGATCACCTCGGTGCCGAAGGACCAGATCATCGCGGTGGCCCGCGGCTTCGCCGGCAACGCCGAGAAGACCAACGGCAAGTCGATGGTGATCATCGGCGCGGCGATGAACCACTGGTTCCACATGGACATGAACTACCGCGCAGTCATCAACATGCTGGTGATGTGCGGCTGCGTCGGTCAGTCCGGCGGCGGTTGGGCGCACTATGTCGGCCAGGAGAAGCTGCGGCCCCAGACCGGCTGGGCGCCGCTCGCGTTCGCCACCGACTGGATCCGTCCGCCCCGCCAGCAGAACTCCACCTCCTTCTTCTACGCCCACTCCGATCAGTGGCGGTACGAGACGGTGGAGATGAGCGAGATCCTCTCGCCCACCGCGCCGGAAGGCGTGTGGGACGGGGCGATGATCGACTTCAACGCCAAGGCCGAGCGCCTGGGCTGGCTGCCCTCGGCCCCGGCCCTGAAGACCAACCCGCTGGAGGTGGCCAAGGCCGCCGCCGCGGCGGGACAGGACGCCAAGGCCTACACGCTCGACCAGCTGAAGAGCGGCGATCTGAAGATGTCCTGCATGGACCCCGACGACCCTGCCAACTGGCCGCGCAACATGTTCGTCTGGCGCTCCAACCTGCTGGGCTCCTCCGGCAAGGGCCACGAGTACTTCCTCAAGCACCTATTGGGCGCCTCCCACGGCGTCCAGGGCAAGGATCTTGGCGAGGACGGGCGGCGCAAGCCCAATGAGGTCGTCTGGCACGACGAGGCGCCGGAGGGAAAGCTCGACCTGCTGGTCACCCTCGACTTCCGGATGTCCACGACGGCCGTCTACTCCGACATCGTCCTGCCGACAGCCACCTGGTACGAGAAGAACGACCTCAACACCTCCGATATGCACCCCTTCATCCACCCGCTCAGCGCGGCGGTGGATCCGGCCTGGGAGTCGAAGTCCGACTGGGAGATCTTCAAGGCGATCGCCAAGACCTTCTCCGACGTCTCGCCCGAGGTTCTGGGGGTCGAGCAGGACGTGGTCCTCACCCCCATCCAGCACGACAGCGCCGCCGAAATGGCCCAGCCCTTCGACGTGCGGGACTGGTCCAAGGGCGAATGCGAGGCGATCCCCGGCAAGACCATGCCGCAGATCACCATCGTCGAGCGGGACTATCCCAACACCTTCAAGCGCTTCACCGCCCTTGGCCCGCTGATGAAGAAGGTGGGCAACGGCGGCAAGGGGATCGGCTGGAAGACCGACCACGAGGTCGATCTGCTCACCGAGTTGAACGGCGCGGTGCTGGAGGAGGGCCAGACCCAGGGCTTGGCCCGGATCGATACCGACATCGACGCCTGCGAGACCATCCTGATGCTGGCGCCGGAGACCAATGGCGAGGTGGCGGTCAAGGCCTGGGAAGCTCTCGAGAAGCAGACCGGACGCGAACACGCCCACTTGGCCCTGCCGAAGGAAGACGAGAAGATCCGCTTCCGCGACCTGCTGGCCCAGCCGCGCAAGATCATCACCTCGCCGACCTGGTCGGGCATCGAGAGCGAGAAGGTCTGCTACACGGCCGGCTACACCAACGTCCACGAACTGATCCCGTGGCGGACCCTGACCGGCCGCCAGCAGCTCTATCAGGATCACCTGTGGATGCGGGCCTTCGGGGAGGCGCTCTGCGTCTACCGTCCGCCGATCGATCTGAAGACCACCTACGTCAAGGGCCTCAAGCCCAATGGCGAGAAGGAGATCGTCCTCAACTTCATCACCCCGCACCAGAAGTGGGGCATCCACTCCACCTATTCCGACAACCTGATGATGCTGACCCTCAACCGGGGCGGACCTGTCATCTGGGTCTCCGAGACCGACGCCAAGAAGGTCGGCCTGGTGGACAATGACTGGGTGGAGGCCTTCAACGCCAACGGGGCGCTCACCGCCCGGGTGGTGGTCTCCCAGCGGATCCGTGAAGGCACCACCTTCATGTATCACGCCCAGGAAAAGATCGTGAACACGCCGGGATCCCAGATCACCGGCAAGCGCGGCGGCATCCACAACTCGGTGACCCGCACGGTCCTCAAGCCGACCCACATGATCGGCGGCTACGCCCAGCTCGCCTACGGCTTCAACTATTACGGCACGGTCGGCTCGAACCGCGACGAGTTCGTGGTCCTGCGCAAGATGACCAAGGTCGACTGGCTGGAAGAACCCCTCAACGCCAAGGATTTCGCCCAATGAAGGTTCGCGCGCAAATCGGCATGGTGCTGAACCTCGACAAGTGTATCGGGTGTCACACCTGCTCGGTCACCTGCAAGAACGTCTGGACCAACCGCGAAGGCGTTGAATACGCCTGGTTCAACAACGTCGAGACCAAGCCGGGCATCGGCTTCCCGCGCGACTGGGAGAACCAGAAGCGCTGGAACGGCGGTTGGACCCGCAAGGCCAACGGCAAGATCGAGCCGAAGATGGGGGCCAAGTGGCGGATCCTGGCGAAAATCTTCGCCAACCCCGACCTGCCGGAGATCGACGACTATTACGAGCCCTTCGACTTCGACTACGCCCACCTGCAGACGGCGCCGGAGATGAAGGCCTTCCCCACCGCCCGGCCGCGGTCGAAGATCACCGGCCAGCGGATGGAGAAGATCGAGCGCGGTCCCAACTGGGAGGAGATCCTCGGCGGCGAGTTCTCCAAGCGGTCGGCCGACTACAACTTCGCGGGCGTCGAGAAGGAGATCTACGGCGCCTTCGAGAACACCTTCATGATGTACCTGCCCAGGCTCTGCGAGCATTGCCTGAACCCGACCTGCGTCGCGGCCTGTCCCTCGGGCGCCATCTACAAGCGCGAAGAGGACGGCATCGTCCTGATCGACCAGGACAAGTGCCGCGGCTGGCGGATGTGCGTCTCGGCCTGCCCCTACAAGAAGATCTACTACAACTGGGAATCCGGAAAGTCGGAGAAGTGCACCTTCTGCTTCCCGCGCATCGAGGTCGGCCAGCCGACCGTGTGCTCGGAAACCTGCGTCGGCCGCATCCGCTATCTCGGCGTCCTGCTCTATGATGCCGACCGCATCGAGGCTGCGGCCTCGACCCCCGACGAGCAGGACCTCTACCAGGCCCAGCTCGACGTCTTCCTGGATCCCAGCGATCCGGCGGTGATCGCCCAGGCGCGCGCCGACGGCGTGCCGGAGGCCTGGCTGGACGCGGCCCGCAAGAGCCCCGTCTACAAGATGGCCATCGACTGGAAGATCGCCTTCCCGCTGCACCCGGAATACCGGACCCTGCCCATGGTCTGGTACGTGCCGCCGCTCTCGCCGATCCAGTCGGCCGTGGCCGCCGGCGCCCTGGAGATGGACGGCGACATGCCCGACGTCCACTCGCTGCGGATTCCGATCAAGTACCTCGCCAACCTGCTGACCGCCGGCAAGGAAGCGCCGGTGCAGCTGGCCCTGGAACGCATGCTGGCCATGCGCGGCTACATGCGGGCCAAGACGGTGGAGGGGGTTATCGACCACGCGCTCGCCGCGCGGGTTGGCCTGACGGCGGCGGAGATCGACTCCATGTACCGCTACCTGGCGATCGCCAACTACGAAGACCGCTTCGTCATCCCCTCGGCCCACCGCGAGACCGCCGAGGACGCCTACGACATGCGTGGCGGCTGCGGCTTCTCCTTCGGCAACGGCTGCTCCGGCGGCCGCACGGAGTTGGGCCTGTTTGGTCCCAACAAGCGCTCGCGCGCCAAAACCCCCATGGAGGTCTGAGACATGGCCCGCACCTACAAGGCGCTCGCGCTGCTGCTCACCTATCCCAACCGCGACCTGCAGACCTTCGCCCCCGAGGCGCTCGCCGTGATCGAGGCCGAGGGCATGCTGAGCAAGCCCCTGGTCCAGGCCCTGCGCAAGCTGGTGGCCGAGATCACCGAGGACGACATCTACGACCTGCAGGAGCGCTATACCGAGCTGTTCGACCGCACGCGCTCGCTCTCCCTCAACCTCTATGAGCACGTGCACGGCGAGAGCCGCGACCGTGGCGAGGCGATGGTGGCCCTGCTGGAGCTCTATAGGGCCCAGGGTCTCGACCTGGCGGCCAACGAGCTGCCGGACTTCCTGCCGGTGTTCCTGGAATTCCTCTCGACCCTGTCCGAGCCCCAGGCCGCGTCCCTGCTGGGCGAGGCCAGCCACGTGCTGGAGGCCATGGGCGAACGGCTCAAGACCCGCGGCAGCGCCTATCGCGCGGTGTTCGGGGCCCTGGCCCGGCTCGCGGACACGCAGGCCGATCCTGGCGTCCTGGCGGCCCTGCTCAGCGAGCCCGAGGAGAACCCCAACGACCTGGAGGCCCTCGACAAGGCCTGGGCGGAGACCGCGGTCACCTTCGGTCCGTCCGACTCCGACTGCCCCAAGGCCAGCGCCCTGGTCGAGGCCATGAACGCCGAACCGCCGCGCGCCTCACGCCGCGCCGGCGCGACGGCCTGAGGAGCCCCTTGAGATGCAACTGCTCAATCAAATCCTGTTCGGCGTCTATCCCTACATCGCCCTGACGGTCCTGGCGCTGGGATCGGTCATCCGCTTCGACCGCGAGCAATACACCTGGCGCTCGGGCTCATCGCAGCTCCTGCGGCGCAAGCAGCTGGTGCTGGGCTCGGTCCTGTTCCACGTCGGGGTCCTGATGATCTTCGGCGGCCACTTCGTGGGCCTGCTGACCCCCATCTGGGTGTTCGACGCCCTGGGGGTGCCGCACAGCGCCAAGCAGCTGCTCGCCATCATCGCGGGTGGGTTCGCCGGCGCCCTGTGCCTGGTCGGCGGCCTGATCCTGCTGCATCGCCGGCTGTTCGACCCGCGGATCCGCCACAATTCCAGCTTCGGCGACACCGCCATCCTGATCCTGCTGATGCTCCAGCTGAGCCTGGGCCTGGCCACCATCCCGGTGTCCCTCGGCCACCTGGACGGGCACGAGATGGTCAAGTTCATGATGTGGGCCCAGGGGGTCTTCACCCTTCAACCGGGGGTCGCCGACTACGTCTCCGACGTCCATCCGATCTTCAAGGCGCACCTGGTGCTGGGCATGACCATCCTGCTGGTCTTCCCCTTCACCCGCCTGGTGCACATGCTCTCGGCGCCGATCTGGTACCTCAATCGCCGGGGCTGGCAGCTGGTCCGGACCCGGAGTCCCCTGCCGCATCGCCGCGACAACGGCGCCCCGGTCTATCCGACCAAGCCCGGCGTTCAGCCCGCCGCCGTCCATCCGACGAGCCAGGCGGTCCGGCCCGCACCCCTCAAGGCCGCGGAGTAGCCCCCATGACCGCCACAGCCGCGATCGCCACCGTCGTCGTCGAAGGGGTCGAGATCCCCGAATTCCTCATCGCCGAGGAGGTGCAGAACCATCCCAGCCTGTCGGCCGCCGAGGCCCGCGCCGCCGCCGGCAAGGCGCTGGCGGTCAAGGCCCTGCTGCTGCACCGAGCCGATGAGCTCGGCCTGACGCCGAGCCCCATCAAGGACGAGGCCGGCCGCGAGGAAACCAATGAGGAGGCGCTGATCCGGGCCGTCCTCGACGCGGAGATCGAAATCGAATCTCCCAGCGAGGCCGAGTGCCGCCGGGTCTACGACACCCAGCGCGCGCACTTCACCAGCCCACCCCTGCTGGAGGCCGCCCACATTCTCATCGAGCCCAAGGGCGAGGGCGCCGAGGCCCTCGAGAAGGCGCGCCAGACCGCCCAGGGCGTCCTGGACCGCTGCCTGGCGCAGCCGTCGCAGTTCGCCCACCTGGCCAGGACCCTCTCGGACTGTCCCTCGGGCAAGGTCGGCGGCTCCCTCGGCCAGCTTGGCCCCGGCGATGTGGTGGGCGAGATCGAGCGCGCGCTCGGCGGACTTCAGGCCGGGGACATCTTCCCGCGCCCCGTCGCCTCGCGCTTCGGTTGGCACATCCTGAAACTGGAACGGCGCATCGAGGGGCGCGAGCTGCCCTTCGACTATGTGGAGGACAAGATCGCCCTCCATCTGGAGAGCCGCGCCTGGACCGCCGCAGCGACCCGCTATGTCTCCGACCTGGCCGACCGCGCCCGCGCCCAGGGCGTGGCCTTCAGCCTCAGCCGCGACGGGCGGTTCGCTACCGGATCCCTCTCGCTGGGCGAGTTGCTGGCCCAGGGCGGCTCCGCCGATGAGCTGGAGGCTTGGCTCGACGCCACCGATCCGGAACTGGCCGACCGGGTGAGGGCTGCGGCCCTGGCCGACAATCTCGACGTCACCGCCTTCGTGCGCCGGGCTGTGGCCCACTTCGTCGACAACGCCGGCGACGAGAGCTGGACCCACCTGATCTCGGCCGCCCAGGGCGCCAAGGACCCGGCCATCGCCGCCATGGCGTCCCTGCTGAGAACCAAGCTGACGCCCAAGGCGCGCACCTACACCATCGTCCGGAGAGTCTGAGTCATGCGTTTTCTTCCCGGCCTCCTGGGCCTGGCGGCCCTGGCCGTCCCAACCCTGGCCTCGGCGGCCGAGGCGCCCAAGGGCCTGATCCTTGAGGCTCGTCTCCGCTACGAGACCGTCGCCCAGGACGGCTTTTCCAAGGACGCCCAGGCGGTCACCCTGCGCACCCGGCTGGGCTATGAGACCCCGGCCTTCCATGGCTTCAGGGCCCTGGTGGAGGGGGAGAACGTCACCGCGCTCTCCGACCGCTACAACAGCAGCACCAATGGCAAGACCGCCTATCCCCTGGTGACCGATCCCGAGACCACCGAGCTGAACCGCGCCCAGGTCTCCTGGACGGGAACGCAGGGCGAGGCGGTGGTCGGGCGCCAGCGCCTGATCCTCAACAATGCCCGCTTCGTGGGCAATGTCGGCTTCCGCCAGAACGAGCAGACCTTCGACGCGGCGAAGCTGGTCTACAGGCCGTCGCCGACGGTCAGTCTCACCTATGTCTATGTGGACAAGGTCCACCGGATCTTCGGCGAGGACCACCCGCAGGGGAACTGGCGCAGCGACTCCCACCTGGCCCAGCTGGACGCCAAGACCGGCCTCGGCCAGGTCTCGGCCTATGGCTACCTGCTGGCCTTCGCCAATGCGCCCACCCAGTCGAGCGCCACCTGGGGCGCGAGGCTCACAGGCTCGCGACCGCTGAAGGCCGGCCTCAGCGCCACCTACGAGGCCGAGTACGCCCGCCAGACCGACTATCGCAACAGCCCCACCAGCTTCGACCTCGACTACATCGCCCTGTCGGCGGGGCTGAAGACCAAGGCCAACGCCGTGGCGCTCGGCTTCGAGCAACTGGACGGCGACGGCCGCCGCGGCTTCTCGACGCCGCTGGCCACCCTGCACGCCTATCAGGGTTGGGCCGACGTCTTCCTCACCACCCCCGCCAATGGGGTGCGCGATCTGAGCCTGACCGGCAGTTCGGTGCTCAAGGGGCCGCACGGCAAGCCCGTGAAGGTCCAGGCGTCGCTGCACCAGTTCGATGAGTCCGGCGGCGGCGCCGGGCTCGGCCAGGAGCTCGACGCCTCGGTGTCCATGCCCCTGACCCCGAAGATTGGCGCAGAGCTGAAGGCGGCGGCCTTCCAGGGCGATCGACCCGCCTTCCCCGATCGGACGAAGATCTGGCTGACACTGGAATTCAAGCTCTGACCCAAGGTCGAGAGGAGGCGGTGGTGAAACAAACGACCGACATCGAGGAGGTCCCTCTGGAACTGCTCGCCGAGCCCCTCGACTGGTTCTTCGCCGAACACTATCGCCACCGGCAGCTCTGCCAGATGATCGACGAGGTCTGCGCGGCCATGGTGTTCGACGGCGACAAGATCGGCAAGGTGGTGGCCTTCCTCGGCCACGACCTGGCCCTGCACGTCATCGACGAGGAGGAGGACTTCTTTCCCCTGCTGCGCCGCCGGTGCCTGCCGGAAGACGAGGTCGAGCAGGTGCTGGGGATGCTCTCGGCCGAACACCGGGCCGACGTGGCCAAGGCCAGTCTGGTGAGCGACCTGCTCAAGGCCTGCCTGTTGAAGGAGACCGCGCCCGGCCTCGATCCGGCCCGGCGCAAGATCCTGTCGGAGTTCGCCAGCCAGGAGCGCCGCCACCTGGGGCTGGAGAACGCGGTCATCCTGCCCATCGCCCGGCTCCGGCTGGACGCCGAGGACCTGGCGACCCTGGGGCGGCGGCTGGCCGCCCGACGCGGGCGGGTTCTCCATGAGCCGGACGCGTGACCCAGGCCCTGTTCCGTCGCAACCTGGCCTGGGCGGCGGCCAGGGCGCGCGACGACCGGGACTTCTTTCCTCGCCTGGCGGCCCAGGACGCCCCGGACTATCTGTGGATCGGTTGCGCCGACAGCCACCTGCCGGCCCATGACCTGACGGGCCTGGCGCCCGGCGAGCTCTTCGTGCACCGAAACCTCGCCAACCTCGCCCCGGCCCAGGACGCCAGCTTCCTCTCGGTGCTGCAGTACGCCCTGGAGATTCTCAAGGTGCGGCACGTGATCGTCTGCGGCCACTATGGCTGCGGCGGGGTGCGGAGCGCCCTGAGCGGCGAGCGTCACGGCCTGGTGGACCACTGGCTGCAGCCGGTGCGCAGCCTGTTCTGGCGCCATGCTGAGGAGCTGGAGCCGATCCTCGACATCGAGACCCGGGTGAACCATCTCTGCGAGCGCAATGTCGTCGAGCAGGTGGTCAGCCTGGCGGGCAATCCCCTGGTGCATGACGCTTGGCGGCGCGGCCAGCCCCTGACGGTGCACGGCTGGATCTATTCGATCCACGACGGCCTGCTGCGCGACCTGGAGACCACCGTCAGCGATCTGCACCAGGCCCGCGCCTTGATCGGCGCGCCCGCCGGCGCCGATCCGCGCCGCAAGCCCGCGAGGACAAGATCATGACCGGCGTCGCCGTGGTGCTGGCCGGGGGCGAGGGCCGGCGCATGGGGGGCGGCAAGCCCCTGCGCGCCTGGGGCGGCCGGCCGTTGCTGGCCCGGGCGCTCGACCTGGCCGCGGGATACTCATCTCACGTCGCCGTCGCCGTGCGGGACGCCGACCAGGCAGGGCGGGGGGGCGGGGTCCCGCTGCTGTTCGATCCGCCGGACATCGGCGGCCCCCTGGCGGGTCTGGCCTCGGCCCTGGACTTCGGCCGCCGTCACGGCGCCCTCTGGGTCCAGACCCTAGCCTGCGACATGCCCTATCTGCCGGACGATCTCAGCGACCGGCTGGCGCGGGCCCTGGAGCCGGGGGTGGGCGCGGTCCTGCCGGTGAGTGGCGGCCGGCTGCATCCGGTCTGCGGCCTCTGGCGCGTCGCGTCGCGCGATCGCCTGGCGACCTATCTGGCCGCGGGACGCTCGTCCCTGAGGGGCTTCGCCCAGGACGTGGGTCTGCGGGAGGTGGCCTGGGACGCGGCCGGTCCCGACCCCTTTGTGAACCTCAATACGCTGGAAGACCTGGCGGCCCATCAGCCATCACCGGCGGACCTCGCCCTGGCGGGATGACAGGGTCGGCCGCCTCGCCGAGACGGCCGGGATCGTAGGTCGCCGAGACCACGCCATGGTCGGCCAGGTCCTGGGGCGCGCGACGGCCCCGGACCAGGGCGTTGGCGAGCCGGGCCACGGCCGGGGCGGTCTGGATGCCGAAGCCTCCCAGTCCCGCCAGCCAGAAGAACCCCGGCGCGGTCTCCGACCAGCCGATCACCGGGGCGCGGTCGGCAGCGAAGGTGCGCAGACCCGCCCAACGGTGGTGGATGCGCGCCACCGGGTGATCGGCGGCGTCATGGAAGCGCATCATGGCGCAGGCGATGTCCAGCTCGTCGGGGGCCGCGTCGCAGGGTGGGCTCGGGGTCTCGTCGGCCGGGGTGATCAGCAGGCGTCCGCCGAAGGGGCGGAAGTAGAACCGCTCGTCGATGTCCTTCACCACCGGCCAGTCGTGGAAGCCGAGCTCCCGGGGCGCGTCCACCAGGATGGCGGTCCTCAGCATCGGCGACAGGTCTTTGGGGGCGAGACCGGCGTCGCGCGCGGTCTCGTCGGCCCAGGCGCCGGTGGCGTTGACCAGGGTCGGGGCGATGAGGCTGGCCTGCCGGGTCCGCACCCGCCATCGCGACCCCTCGCGGACGATGTCGGGCCTCCCGGCGTCGGCCAGGATGACGGCGCCGGCCTCCCGGGCCCGGCGCACCATGCCGCCATGCAGCCGCGCCACGTCCAGGTCTCCCGCCCCGGTCTCCAGCAGGGCGGACTGGACCGCCTGCGGCCGCAGGATCGGCGCCCGGCTCAGAGCGCCTTCTCGGCCCAGCCGGCGCAGGGCTGCGCCGGCTGTCTTGCGCGCGAAGGCCTCCAGGCGCTCGACCTGATCGGCGCGGGCGATATGCAGCACCGGGCGCGGGCTCAGCAGGCGCCCGGCGAAGCCGCACGGTGGGTCCTCGAAGAAGCCCCGGCTGGCGGCGGTGAGGGGCTGGACCGCGGGGCCGCCATAGGAGGGGATGTACATGGCCGCGGAGCGGCCGGTGGTGTGGTAGCCGAGTTGCGGCTCCCGCTCCACCAGGGCCACGCGGAGGTCGCCCGCCAGCTGGGCGGCCAGGGCGGCGCCGGCGATGCCACCCCCCAGCACCACCACGTCGAAGACCTGGCGCGAGGGACAGGCGGTCACGACGCCGGCGCCCAGTCGACGCCCGCCCGGCCGTGCAGATAGCCGTTGACCAGGGGCCCCGGCGGCCCGGCTTCCCGCACCTGGGCCGCCAGGTCCTGGGGCGAGAGCCGCCCCTGGCTGAAGCCCCGGAAGGCCGCGATCACTTTGAGCATGTCCCCGGTGTGGGGCGACAGGCGCAGGGCCCCGATCCCCGCCGCGCGGAGGTCGGCGACCGGGAGGTCGGCCGCCTGCACCCCGTGGGACAGGGTCTGGACCCCGTTCACCGCGAGGAAGTCCTGGCCCTCCAGGGTCCGCACCGCCAGGCCGTCGGGATCGCGATCGCAGACCAGCTGGCAGGAGTCCTTGTGCAGGCCCTGGACGCGGGCGTGATAGCAGCGCCCCGACAGGGCGAGCGGCAGGCGGCCATAGGCGAACAGCTCGATCTCCAGGCCGGGGCAGGCCTGCGCCAGGCGCCCGATGGCCGGGAGCGACAGCTCGACATTGGGGCACAGCCGCACGCAGCCGCGGGTCATCAGCTCGCAGGCGGCGGCCTCGTTGTAGATGTTGAGCAGGGGGCCGGCCACGAAGGGGGCTCGGAGGGGGCGGTGGGCCAGGGCCGAGATGTCGTTGATCTCCACCAGGCCCCCGCCGCCGGCCATCTGGGCGATCCCGCGCCGTTCGCGCGGCGTCGCCGGCAGGGCCAAGGTCGACCAGACCACCGTCTTGCCGGCCCGGGTCAGGCGATCGGCGGCCTCGGCCAGGGGCCCGGAGATGAAGGGCTCGCGCTTGCCGCAGACCACCTCGCCCAGATAGACGCGGTCGAGGTCGCTCTCTTCGGCGACGGCGGCGTAGAAGTCGGCGATGCGCTCGGCCGACCAGTTGAACAGCAGCGGCCCCAGGGCGATCTCGATGGGCGCGCCCTTCATCGCCAGGTCTTCCGGTAGGCGCCGGCCGTCTCCCGCCCGCCCTCGGCGAGCCCCGTCAGGCGCGCCTCATAGGGGGCGGTGGTCTCGCCGCGGTCCAGGGCGTCGAGCGCGGCCCGGAATGCGGCGGCCACCCGGGCCACATAGGCCTTGCCCCGCTGGCGTCCCTCGATCTTCACCGCCCGCACCCCGGCGGTGCGCAGCTCGGCCAGCAGGGCCATGGCGTTGAGGCTGGTGGGGTCCTCGAACAGGTGGGAGGCGATCCCCTCGGCCTCGAAGCGGCCCTTGCAAAGGGTCGGGTAACCGGCGGCCGCGCCCGGCGCGACCTGGTCGATCATGAAGCCCCCGAGGCGCGGGGTCAGCAGGCCGTCGGTCTCCTCCAGGGAGACTGAGTCCGGCGGGGAGCAGACCCCGGCCAGGTTGGGGGACTTGCCGGTGGCGTAGGAGGACAGCGCGCAGCGTCCCTCGGCCATGACGCACAGTCCGCCGTAGACGAAGGCCTCCACCTCCACATCGGTTTCGCGCACCAGGGCGGCGATCTCCGGCGCGGACAGGACGCGGGGCAGGACCACCCGCTTCACGCCATAGGCCTGGGCGTAGAAGGCGATGGCCTCGGCCGTGCCGGCGGCGGCCTGGACCGAGAGGTGCAGCCTCAGGCCGGGATGCTGGGCGTGGACGTAGGCCAGCACCCCCAGGTCGGCGACGATGATGGCGTCGGCACCGGCCGCCGCGGCGCTGTCCACGGAAGCCCGCCAGGCGTCGACGTCGCCGGCGCGGGCGAAGGTGTTGACCGCCACCAGCACCTTGGCGCCCCGCTCGTGCGCCCAGGCGACGGCGGCCTTCAGCTCGGCGGGGGAGAAGTTCAGGCCGGGAAAATTACGGGCGTTGGTCTCATCGCGCAGGCCGCAATAGACGGCGTCGGCGCCGGCCTCGATGGCCGCGCGCAACATGGCCGGGGAGCCGGCGGGGCAGACGAGCTCGATCGTTCCCATCTCAGGCCCACGCGGCCTTGGCGGCCGCCGCCTGGCGGACGAAGCGGACGGCGGTGTTGGCCAGGTCGCTGGCCGACCCCGACAAGCCCAGCAGGTCGGCCAGGGTCAGCTCGGCGGCCTCCAGGGTGTTGTGCAGCGCCATCACCGCCTCGATGTCGCCGCTCACCCGGATGGCCCGCGAGAAGAAGGCGGCGTCGGCGTCCAGGGAGCCGTCGAACAGCCCCAGCAGGGCGCCGAGCGGCCCCTCGATGCGGGCGGCGCAGGGCGAGCGGTCGTCGCGCCGGCGCACCTGGACCCCGGCCGCGGCGCCCTGCGGCGCGAGCCGGAAGGCCACCGGCGAGCCGTCGGGCGCGATCAGGAAGGCGGCGTCGCCAAAGGCGCCCAGCCGCTCGAAGACCTCGGGCCGCCGCCGCGCCAGGCGTCGCAGGGCCGCGCTCAGCACCCACTCGGCCGACGGCCGCAGGGCCATCAGCACCTCGGCGGGGTCGCCCGGGCGCGGCGCGCGGGGCCTATGTCTCGTACGCATGACTGGAACCTCTTCAGGCGCCAACCTGCGTTACACCCTGCGGCGCGGGGAACGGCGCAATGGCCGCCGCACCCGCGGAACTTGCTCAAGTCAGGCTTTGCCGATCATCAAGCCGGGATGACCTTTCCCGGATTGAGGATGCCTCGCGGGTCGAGCGCCGTCTTCAGCGTGCGCATCAGGGCGAGTTCCTCGGGGTTGCGGGAATAGGCGAGGTAGGGGCGCTTCTGCAGGCCGATCCCATGCTCGGCGGAGATCGACCCGGCGCGCGAGCGCAGCGGCCCATAGACCATCTCCTCGATCTCCGAGCGGGTCTCCGGTTCGACGACGCCAATGATCAGGTGCAGGTTGCCGTCTCCCAGGTGGCCGAAGACGGTCATCCCAGCCTGGGGCCAGCGGGCGGCCAAGGCCCCGCGCACCTCCGCCACATAGGCCTCCATCGCCGCGATGGGCAGGCTGATGTCGAAGGTGATGATCGGGCCGTTGCGTGCGGTCTGGGCCACGTCGTCCCGCAGGGCCCACATGCGGTCCCGCTCGGCCTGGGACTTGGCGATGGCCGCGTCGGCCACAAGCCCGCTCTCCAGGGCGTCGGTCAGCACCTGCTCGAACCGCGCCGCGTCGTGGGCCAGGTCCGGACCCAGGGCCTCCACCAGGACATAGTGGGTGTGGCCGGCGGGCAGGATGGGCCGGCCCGCCGCCGGCGGGGTGGTCACCAGGTCGTAGAAGGCCGGCCACATCACCTCGAAGGCCGACAGCGAGCCGGCCAGGGAGGCCTCCAGCGACCGCAGCAGGGGTGACAGGGCCTCGAACCGGTCCACGGCCAGCCAGGCGGTTTCCTGCGACACCGGCCTGGGGCGCAGCCGGAACACCGCCCGGGTCACCACCCCCAGGGTGCCCTCCGACCCGATGAAGAGCTGCTTGAGATCATAGCCGGCGTTGTTCTTGATCAGGTGGTTGAGGGAGGAGATCACGGTCCCGTCGGCCAGCACCGCCTCCAGGCCGAGGACCGACTCCCGCGTCATGCCGTAGCGGAGCACCCGGTTGCCGCCGGCGTTGGTGGAGATCACCCCGCCGATGGTGGCCGACCCCCGCGCCCCGAGGTCCACCGGCAGGAACAGGTCCTGCGCCGTCGCCGCTCCGCAGGCGGTCTCGAGCACGCAGCCGGCCTGGACGGTCATGGTGGCGCCGACCGGGTCGATCTCCTCGATGGCGGCCATGCGGTCGAGGCTGAGGGCCAGGGCGCCCTCGGCGAAGGCGCCGTCCACCAGGCCGGTGCGGCCGCCCCAGGGCACCACGGCCGCGCCCGCGGCGTGGGCCAGCCGCAGGATCTGGGAGACCTGGTCGGTCGTGGCCGGCCGCAGGATCGCCCGCGGCGCGCCCAATCGGGTCCACGGGCTGAAGGCCCATCCGGTCGCCGCAGCGCCCGTCAGCATGTGTTCCGGGCCCAGCAGGGCCTCTAGGTCGGCCAGCAAGCTATCCATTCCGCCTCCGGGGGTCTGGGCGGCAGTCTCCGCTCGCTTGGGTCAGGCCCGAATGATCGGGATCAAACGGGCAGGCCTCGCCGCCGACCGGGGGGTGCGACATGCGGCGGCGCGCGTCGGTCGAGGGGTGTCGCACCCCCCGGCAGACATCAAGGCCGCCGTTGACGGCCGGCAAAGGTGGTTGGCCGCGTCGGGCCTAGGGTCAGGTCGTCATCAAAGGAGGCCCACATGCCTGCCACTACATCCCACACGACCCCCACCCGCAGCCGGTCGCTCGGCGCCTTGGTCACCACCCTGCTGGCCGGCGCGGCCATCTTCAGCTTCACACCGGCCGCCCAGGCCCAGGAACTGTCGAGCATCAACGTCAGCCGGGCGCCCACCAGCGAGGCGATCAGCCTTCGCGGCAAGGACGTCGTCGTCGTGCGCCATGAGGTCCGCCAGGCCGCGGGCCGCGTCTGCCGCAACGCCTTCCTCAACCACGAGCTGGAGGTCTTCTACATCGACTGGTGCAGCACCGCCTCGGCCGACAAGGCCATGACGCGCTACCGCGCGATCGTGAAGCAGAACCGTCTGGCCGGCGGCGACCTCGCCCAACTCTCCACGAGGATCGTGCTGTCGGCGCGATGATCCTCGGCGGAGGCTCGGTCGATCGGCGTACGTTGCGCGCGCCGAACGACCGGGCTTGAGCCGCGGAGCCTTCGGCCCCTCCGGAGGCTCCGCGATCCTGCCGGTCCCAAGCGGCGGCCGCACGCCTCAGCGCACATCGCGGAGTCTGAAACGAAATGTGGGCGGAACAGTATCGGCCGCGACCGCGCAGGGCCCCGGCCCCGAAGCCGCGCCGCGCCGTCAAGACGATCCGTCGGTCCACCAAGGGCGACGCCACCCGGCGGCGCATCCTGGACGCGGCCATGCTGATCGTCGCCGACGAGGGCTATCACGCCGCGACGCACCAGAGGATCGCGGAGGCCGCCGGCCTGGTTCGCACCGCGATCAACTATCACTTCCTGGACCCGGATTCGCTGGCCGACGCCCTCGTCGATCACCTCTACCGGTTGAAGGCCGAGAGGATGCTGGCGGTGATCGGCGCGTCCTCCCTCGACGACCACTCCGCCTCGGCCATCGAGGCCTATTGGGCGCTTCTCCAAGAGTCGCCCTTCGTCGCCATCGCCGAGCTTGAGTGCTGCGCGCGCACGGATGCGGCGCTCCGAGCCCGGCTCGCCTCGGCCAAGGGGCGTCGGCCGCCCTCGGGCGGCGAGGATTCCGGACTTCATGGCCTCAGCCTCTGCCTCCTGGAGGGTATGGCCCGGGGCGGAATCCAGCATGACGGGGCCCAGCGCCTGTTGGACCTCCTGAAACGCGGCGCCCTGGCCGTTGAGGCGGTCTGACGGCCGCGACTAGGCCTCGAGGACTTCGGCGGCCAGCGCCTCCATGCCCCGGCTGGCGTCCAGCACCCGCCATGCCGGGCTCAGATGTTGCGGCTCCACCTGGGCGGCGGCGATCTCGGGGGTGGCGTCGGAGGCGTCGCCGTGGCGGGCCGCGACCCGGGACACCCGCACCTCCATCGGCGCCTGCAGCCACAGGCCGGTGAAGGGCGCCTCGCCAGCGGCGGCTTGGATCTCGGCGCGGGGACCGTCCTCGCGGAACGTGGCGTCGGCGATCACGCAGGCGCCCGCCGCCAGGGCTTCGCGGGCGTGCCGCGCCTGCACCTTGTAGACCGTCTCGCGGCCCACCCGCCGATAGGCCTCGTCGGACAATCGCGCGGTGGGTTCGACCCCGGCCAGGGCCTTGCGCAGAAGGTCGGTCCGCAGGAGGCGCGCGCCGCAGGGGCCGGGCAGGCGTGGGGCCAGGGCGCGAGCCAGGGTGGACTTGCCGGTCCCCGACAGCCCGCCGATCGCCAGCAACCGCGGGGGCGACGGCCGCAGCAGGGTTTCCCCGAGCTCCCGGTAACGCGCGGCCTCGGCGAGGTCGCCGGACTCCACCGCCACGGCCATGCGCACCGCGGCCCGCAGGGCCATGAACAGGGGCAGCAGGGCGAGCGCCGCCTCGGGCTGGCCCGAGGCGTCCCAGTAGCGGTTCATGGCGAGGTTCGCGAGGGCGTCCAGGCCGCGGGCCCGAAGGTCCATGAACAGGAAGGCCGCGTCATAGATGAGGTCGGCCGTGGCCAGGGCGGGATCGAATTCCAGGGCGTCGAAGGGGGTCACCCGCCCCTGGAACAGGCAGATGTTGCGCAGATGCAGGTCGCCGTGGCCCCGGCGCACCCATCCGTCCCGGCGGCGCGCCTCGATCAGGGGCGAGAGGCGGGCGAGCTCGTGCTCCAGGGCGGCGAACAACGCCGCCGAGCCGGGCTGGAGGCCGAGGGCGGCCGCGCCCTCGGCCTCCGTCCGGCGCAGGCCCTCGACGATCTTTCGGTAGTCGGCGACGTGGCCCGTATCGGGGTGCGAGGGCAGGCCGGCGTGAAAGGCGGCGACGGCCTCGACCGCCTCGTCGACCAGCTCCGGCGTCAGGCGTCCGGCCCTGGCGATCTCGTCGAGCAGGGCGCCATCGGGAAACCGCCGCATGGTCACCACCCAGTCGACCGCCTCGCCGTCGCCGCCGACCCGGATCGCGCCGTCCGCCGCGCGGACCACCGGCAGAACCGCTTCGTAGAGATCGGGGGCCAGGGCCTTGTTGACGGACAGCTCGGCCTCGCAGGACAGGCGGCGGGCCTCCGTCGTGGACATGTCGGCGAAGGGATGGCGGCGGTTCTGCTTGAGCTTGTAGACGCGGGTCTCACCCAGGAAGAGGTGGGACATGTGGGTGTCGATGCGCTTGAGCGGTTCCTCGCCGGTGGCCGCGCCGCTCTCCAGGGCGCGGACGATCACCTGCTGGTCGATGTCCTTGGGCATGGCGACGGCGCTCCGGTGGATTGCGAGGATCACGCGCGGTCCAACGCCGAACCTTGATCGTGGTCAAGGCGGTCCGTCATGGCGGCGCCCATTCTGTCTTCATGGGACCTCTCTTCACCGACCGCGCCGAAGCCGGTCGCTGGCTTGCCGAAAAGCTGGCGGCGCGCCCATTGGGCGATGTGATCGTCTACGCCCTGCCGCGTGGCGGGACTCCGGTCGCCTTCGAGATCGCCCAGGCGCTGAACGCCCCCCTGGACCTGGCCCTGGTGCGCAAGATCGGCGCCCCCGGCCAGCCGGAGTTGGCGGTGGCCGCGGTGGTGGACGGCGACGATCCCAAGATGGTGGTGAACGAAGACGTGATGCGCGTCACCGGCGCCACCCCGAAGTACCTGGCCTGTGAAAAAGCCCGGGAACTGATCGAGATCGAGCGCCGCCGTCGGCTCTATTTCGGCAAGCGGGTCAGGCCCGACCCCAAGGGCAAGACAGCGATCGTCGTCGACGATGGCCTGGCCACGGGGGCCACGGCGCGGGCGGCGATCCAGGGTCTGCGGGCCCAGGGCGCCACGCGGGTGATCCTGGCGGTGCCCGTGGCGCCGCGCGATACGGCCGCGGCGATCCGCGAGGAGGTCGATGAGTTGGTCTGCCTATCCGAACCCGCGCAGTTCTGGGGCGTCGGACGCTTCTACGCCGACTTCCACCAGTTGGATGACCAGGAGGTTCTGGACCTGCTGGCCCGCGCCGTCTCCTTCGGCGGGACAGGCTCAGTCTGAATGAATTCGGAGCGTGACGGCCGCCTGAACCGGTATCCGCTTCAGCTTGCCACGCCCTAGGGTTCGGCCCAGACCTCCGCGCCCAGTCGCTCGGAGAACCAGTCGAGGGCCAGTTCGATCACCTCTTCCAGCGTTCCCGGCTCCTCGAACAGGTGGGTCGCGCCCGGTACGATCTCCAGCCTCGACGGCCCGCCAAGGCGCCGCTGCGCCGCCTGGTTCCAGGCGATCACCGGCTCGTCGCGCCCGCCCACGATCAGCAGGGTCGGGGCGGTCACCTGATCGAGCGCGGCCTCGGCGAGGTCCGGACGACCGCCGCGGGAGACGACGGCGGCCACGGCCTGGGGCCTGGACGCCGCGGCCGTGAGGGCCGCGGCCGCCCCCGTGCTGGCGCCGAACAGGCCGATGGGCAGGGCCGCCAGGGCGGGTTCGGCGCGGGCCCAGTCGATGGCCTGGGTCAGGCGCTCGGCCAGTAGGTCGATGTCGAAGACATTGGCGCGGTTGCGCGCCTCGTCCTCGGTCAGCAGATCCAGGAGCAGGGTCGCCAAGCCCGCCTCGTTGAGCGCCCGGGCGACCTCCTGGTTGCGCGGGCTGAAACGGCTGGAGCCGCTGCCATGGGCGAAGATGACCAGGCCCCTCGCATCGTCCGGCGCGCGCAGGTCTCCGGCCAGACGCAGGGGCGGGATCAGGACCGGGACGGAAGCTCGGATCGCGGCCATGGCCGACCTCGCAAGATTCGCCGCCGACGCGGCGGCGCCTGAGACGTTAGTCGCGGGCGGCCGGCGGGCCTTGACCAGGGTCAAGGTGGATTGCGCAGATTGCGCTGACCTGGAAGCGGCGCTCGAGCTGGAGCCATGCCGATGACCATACCCGCCGAATCCCACGTCGATGATCTCGTGGCGCTCCTGCGCCAGCGCTCCGACCCCTTGCCGGAGATCGACGACGCGGCCTTCGCCGCCGCCTTCGACCGCTTCGGCGACGCCAAGGTGGTGTTGCTGGGGGAGGGGACGCACGGCACCTCGGACTTCTACCGGGCGCGGGCGGCGATCACCCGGCGGCTGATCGACCGGCACGGCTTCCGGATCGTGGCGGTGGAGGCCGACTGGCCCGATGTCGCCGAGCTCGACCGGTTCGCCCGCAACCGCGGCGTCTGGGGCCAGAAGGGGAGCTTCCCCAACTTCCCGCGCTGGATGTGGCGCAACGTCGAGTTCGCCGCCTTCGTCCGCGACCTGCGGGCCTGGAACCTGGAACGAGACGCCGAGGACCGGGCCGAGCTGCGGGGTCTGGACGTCTACAGCCTGACGGAATCCCGCGCCGAGGTCCTGGCCTATCTGGATCGCGTGGACCCGGCCGCGGCCGAGGTGGCGCGCCAGCGCTACGGCTGCCTGACCCCCTATCTCGATGAGCCGCAGCGCTATGGCGCGGCGGCGCGGTTCGGTACGGCCGACTGCGAGGACGAGGTGGTGTCCCAGCTCGTCGCCCTGATCGAGCGCCGGAAGATTTATGCCGGGTTCGACGGCGGCGACTATCTCGACGTCGAGCAGAACGCTCGGGTGGTGAAGGCGGCCGAGGCCTATTACCGGGCCATGTATCGCGGCTCGGTGGAGAGCTGGAATCTGCGCGACAGCCACATGTTCGACACTCTCTCGCGGCTGCTGCAGGCGAGGGGATCCGACGCGCGGGCCATCGTCTGGGCCCACAATTCCCACATCGGAAACGCCTCGGCGACGGCCATGGGCGCGGGCGGAGAATACAATATCGGCCAGCTCTGCCGGGAGGCCTTCGGGCGCGACTGCGTCTCCATCGGCTTCGGCACCGACCGCGGTCGCGTCGTGGCCGCCGACGACTGGGGCGGGGCGGCGCGGGTCAAGGAGGTCCTGCCGTCACGGCGCGACAGCTGGGAGCAGCTGTTCCTGCGGGCTGGGCTGCGGCGCTCTCTGACCGACTGGCGGTCGGATCCGGAGCTGGCGGCGGCCCTGAGCCTGACCCGCCTGGAACGGGCGATCGGCGTGATCTACCGGCCGGAGACCGAACGGCGCAGCCACTATTTCGAGGCACAGCTCTCCCGGCAGTTCGACGCCTTCGTCTGGTTCGAGGAGACCGGGGCGGTGACCCCGCTGCCCGGCGCGCCGCCGGAAGGGGCGCCGGACATCTATCCCTTCGGCCTCTGAGCGCCCTTCGTGCCTTGAGCCCTGTCAAGGACGGGGCCGAACGGGCGGACCAGGATGCCCCGTGCAAATCGGGAGACCTTCCATGGCCGAGGCTGAGATCACACGCCGCAGCGGTGGCCCGCGGCTGCTGGGAATCCAGATCCGGGTGCAGCCGAGCTGGCTGATCATCGCCCTGCTGCTGGCCTGGTCCCTGGCGGCCGGATCCTTCCCGCAGATCTATGAGGGGCTGCCCAGCGCGTCCTACTGGACCATGGCGGTGGTGGTGGTGGTCGGCCTGGCGGTGTCGCTGGTCCTGCACGAAATGGCCCACAGCCTGGTGGGACGGGCCTTCGGACTCTCGGTGGACCGCATCACGCTCTTCATGTTCGGGGGCGTCGCGGAGTTGCGCCAGGAGCCGACCGCGCCGCGGGCCGAGCTGCTGATGGCGCTGGCGGGCCCAGCTCTCAGCTTGGTCCTGGCCCTGGTGTTCGGCGCTCTGGCGACGGCCGCCAAGGACACCGGGCCCGAGATCGTGGGGTCGCTCAGCTATCTGGCCACCCTCAACCTGGTCCTGGCGGTGTTCAATCTGGTGCCGGCCTTCCCCATGGACGGCGGCCGGGTGCTGCGCGCCCTGCTCTGGATGGCCACGCGAGACGGCGACCGCGCGACGCGGATCGCGGCCCGGGTGGGGGAGGGCATGGCCCTGCTGCTGATCCTGGCCGGGGTCGGCCTGGCCCTGACCGGCCAGGTGGCCGGCGGCATCTGGTGGGCCCTGATCGGCATGTTCCTGCGGACGGCGGCCAAGGCCTCGGCCTTCGACCTGCACGCCCGGCGGCTCCTGAAGGGCTACCCGGTGGGCGACCTGATGGATGACACCCTGGAAATCCTCTCGGGCGACATGACGGTGGACGACTATGTGGCGCGGCGCCTCTATGCCGGACAGCATGGAATGTATCCGGTCGCGAAGGGCGGGGTGACGATCGGCGTGGTGGAGGCGGAGAACATCTTGAAGACGCCGCGTGATCGCTGGTCGAAGGTGACCCTGTCGGAGGTCTGCACGCCTTTGGACTGCGTCTCCACCGCCCGGTCCATCGACGACGCCCACGCCGTGCTGGACCGCATGACCCTGGAAAGCCGCAGCCGGCTGCTGGTGCTCGATCACGACCGGGTCGTGGGAGTCATCACCCTGCGCGACCTGCTGGAGCGGCTGGAATTGGCCGCGCAGTTCGAACGCGGCGCGGGCCGGCGGAGCGAAAGCTAGTTCATGTCGGAGGATGGGCGACGATCGGGCCTGGACGAGGCCGAGGCCGCCCGTCGGCTGGTCCAGTTCGGGCCCAACGAGCTCTATCGGGCCAAGGGCCGCGGACTCCTCACCATCCTGCTGGGCGCCCTGCGCGAGCCGATGTTCCTGCTGCTGCTGGGCGCCTCGGTCCTCTACCTGGTGCTGGGGGATCTGGGGGAGGGGCTGTTCCTCACCGGCGGCGCCTGCATCGCCATCGGCCTGGTCATCTTCCAGGAGGCCCGCAGCGAGCGGGCCCTGGCGGCGCTACGGGAGCTGGCCGAACCCGAGGCGCGGGTCATTCGCGGTGGGATCGAGCGCAAGATCCCGGCCCGTGACCTCGTGCCCGGCGACCTGGTTCTGGTGGGGGAGGGGGATCGGATGGCGGCCGACGCCCTGCTGCTGCGGGGCGACATCCTGAGCGTCGATGAGTCCACCCTGACCGGGGAGTCGGTCCCGGTGGCCAAGTCGCCGGACGCCGCCGCCACGGCCGCCGAGCCCTTTCCGGCGCCGGGGGGCGAGGGCGGGGCCTTCCTCTTCGCCGGGACCCTGATCGTCCGGGGCCACGGCGCGGCGGAGGTGGCGCGCACCGGCGCCCAGACCGCGCTTGGCCGCATTGGGGCGTCCCTGGCCGGCATCACCGACGAGCCGACGCCCCTGCAGCGCACCGCGGGCCGGCTGGTGGGCCTGCTGGGCCTGGTGGCGCTGGCCTTCTGCGCCGTGCTGGTGGTGGTCTACGGGCTGATCCGCGGCGACTGGGTGGAGGGCGCCCTGGCGGGGATCACCGTCTCGATCGCCCTGATCCCGGAAGAATTCCCGATGGTGCTGGCGGTGTTCCTGGCCATGGGGGCCTGGCGCCTGGCGCGGCACAATGTGCTGGTGCGGCGCGCCGCCGTCATCGAGGCCCTGGGCGGGGCGACCCTGCTCTGCGTCGACAAGACCGGCACCCTGACCGAGAACCGCATGCGGCTCGCCCGGCTCTGGGTGAATGGGACGGAACACAAGGTGGGCCGCGACTCCGTCCCCGCGACAGTCGCCCTGCTGGAAGCCGCGGCCCTGGCCTCGGCGCCCCGGTCGGCCGATCCCATGGACCGAGCGATCCTTGAGCTGCACTCGCCCGCGATCGCCGCGCCTCACCAGGAGCCCGTGCGAACCTGGCCCCTGCGTCCGGAGCGGCTGGCGGTCATCCAGGTCTGGTCGGGCGAGGGCGGCCAGCTGGCGGGGGCCAAGGGCGCCCCCGAGGCGATCTTCAAGCTCTGCCGGCTGCCGGCGGCCCAAGGCGCGGCCCTGCACGAGGTGCTGGACGATCTCGCCGCCGAGGGTCTGCGGGTCCTGGCCGCCGCGTCCTGCCGTTGCGAGGGCGATTTCCCGGAGACGCCCGAGCAGGCCGGCTGGGTCTTCGAGGGCCTGCTGGGTTTCCAGGACCCCCTGCGCGCCGACGTTCCCGCGGCGCTTGCGGAGGCGCGGGGCGCCGGCATCTCGGTGGCCATGATCACCGGCGACCACCCGGCCACGGCCCTGGAGATCGCCCGTCAGGCCGGAATCGACACCCGGGCCGGCGTGGTGACCGGCGCGGAGATCGCCGCCCTGACCCCCACCGACCTGGCGCGGCGGATCCGCGACGTCCGGGTCTTCGCCCGCATCGCGCCTGAACAGAAGTTGCAGCTGGTGGAGGCCTTCAAGGCCGACGGGGAGATCGTCGCCATGACCGGCGACGGGGTGAACGACGCCCCGGCCCTGGAAACCGCGCACATCGGGATCGCCATGGGCCGCCGAGGCACCGACGTGGCCCGGGAGGCCGCCGACCTGGTGCTGCTGGACGACAGCTTCGCCTCGATCATCGGCGGGGTGCGGCTGGGCCGGCGGATCTTCGCCAACCTGCGCAAGGCGCTCACCTATGTCACCGCCATCCATGTGCCGATCGCGGGTCTGGCCCTGCTGCCCATCCTGATGGGCCTGCCGCCCATGCTGTTTCCCATGCATGTCGTCCTGCTCGAGCTGGTGGTCGATCCGGTCTGCTCCATGGTCTTCGAGGCCGAGCCCAGCGAGTCCGGC
This sequence comes from Pseudomonadota bacterium, assembly GCA_040388315.1. Taxonomy (GTDB): domain Bacteria; phylum Pseudomonadota; class Alphaproteobacteria; order Caulobacterales; family Caulobacteraceae; genus Phenylobacterium. The sequence continues at coordinate 28,584 of JAZKBZ010000090.1, forward strand.
GCGATGCGGCGGAGGCCGCGCAAGGCGTCTGAGACCCTGTTCGGCCCGCGCGAGATCGGGCTGGCGGTGCTGCAGGGGTTGATCGTGCTGGCCGCCGTGCTCGGGGTCTATGTCTGGGCCCTGCAGGCGGCGTCCGAGCCGCAGGCTCGCGCGGCGGCCTTCGCGGCCCTGATCCTGGCCAACCTGGTCCTGGCCCTGTCGGACTCGGCCTCGGTGGGGGTGCGGTTGTTCGACCGTCACCGGGTGGCGTTCTGGGCGATCACCGCCACGGCGGTGGCCGTGCTGGGGCTGGTGCTGTTCGTGCCGATGCTGGAGTCGATCTTCCAGATCGCGACGCCCTCGCCAGGCGTGCTCACCGTCGCCGTCCTGGCGGGCCTGATTGCGGGCGGATGGTTCGGCCTGACGCGGCTCCTGCGGCGGCTGGCGCCGGGGGCCCGTTGGGCCCAGGGTCCGGCCTAGGAGGATCCGATGTTCGCCATGTCGCTTCCCGCCGATCACGCCGTCCTGGCGTCGGAGACTCGGCCCGATCCCGAGCCGGGGCCGGGCGAGGTCCGCCTGCGGGTAAAGGCCTGCGGGGTGTGCCGCACCGATCTGCATGTGGTGGACGGCGAGCTGCCGCGGCGACGGACGCCGATCATCCCGGGCCACGAGGTGGTGGGCGTCGTCGACGCCGTCGGCCCCGGGGTCGAGGGCGTGGCGGTGGGTCAGAGGATGGGGGCGGCCTGGCTGGCGGAGACCTGCGGCGCCTGCCGCTACTGCCGCGAGGGCCAGGAAAACCTCTGCGACGCGCCGGGCTTCAACGGCTGGACCCGCGACGGCGGCTATGCCGACACCATGATCGCCCACGCCGACTTCTGCTTCCCCATCCCCGAGGGCCTGTCGGACATCGAGGCCGCGCCGCTGCTCTGCGCCGGCCTGATCGGCTTCCGGGCCTGGCGGATGGCCTGCCGGCCCCGGCCGGTGAAGACCCTCGGACTCTACGGCTTTGGCGCGGCGGCGCACCTGCTGGCGCAGTTGGCGGTGTTCGAGGGGCAGTCGGTCTACGCCTTCACCCGGACCGGCGACGCCGCGGCCCAGGCCCTGGCGCGGGACGTCGGCTGTGTCTGGGCGGGTGGCTCCGAGGCGCCGCCGCCCGAACCCCTCGACGCCGCCATCATCTTCGCCCCCATCGGCGCCCTGGTGCCGGCAGCGCTGGCCGCCGTGCGCAAGGGCGGGATCGTGGTCTGCGGCGGCATCCACATGAGCGACATTCCGAGCTTCCCCTACGCCCTGCTGTGGGAGGAGCGGCAGGTGGTCTCGGTGGCCAACCTCACCCGCCAGGACGGGCTGGACTACCTGCCCTGGGCCGTGCGCGCCGGCGTGCGGCCGCACGTGACCACCTATGGGCTCGATCAGGCCAACCAGGCCCTGGAGGATTTGAGGACCGGCGCCTTCACGGGCGCCGCCGTCCTGGTTCCGCGGGAGGAAGGCTCATGACTCCGGAAGACAGGGCGCGCCGCGAGCGCCTGGCGCCTGGGACGCCGGTGGGAATCGACGAGGCGATGATCCATCGTCTGGTCCACGCCTTCTACGCCAAGGTCCGCCGCGATTCCGTGCTGGGGCCGATCTTCGACGCCGCCATCGGCGATCGCTGGGACGAGCACCTGGCCCGGCTGTGCGACTTCTGGTCGTCGGTGATGCTGATGACCGGGCGGTTCAAGGGCACGCCGATGTCGGCCCACATGGCCCTGCCGGACATCCGCCGCGGTCACTTCGCGCGCTGGCTGCACCTCTTCCAGCAGACGGCCGAGGAGACCTGTCCGCCACAGGCGGCCGCCCTGTTTCGCGCCAAGTCCGAAATCATCGCCCAGAGCCTGCTCATGGGCGTGGAATCCCAACGCCGGACCTGATCGCGTCAGGCCCTGCGCCGGAGACGGGATGGCTTCAGGCGGCGGCCTTGCGCCAGTTGGGGGTCAGCTCCACGTGGGGCGGGCAAGCGGCCACCGCGCCGAGCGGCAGACCCACGAGGTCGTTGGCGAAGCCGTGATTGACGTCTCGGTGATGGGCCTCGTCGGCGCGGACCACCAGGATCACGTCGCGCAGGGTGGCGTCGGCCGGCAGGTCCCAGTAGCGGATGGCGATGGTCGGGGCCGGGACGTTGGGCGAGCGGCCCTGGTCGATCTCGGCGAGGTAGTGGGTGTAGCTGATCACCGCCTCCTCCTCGAAATAACCCACCAGCCGGTGCGCGGTCTTCGGGGCGACGATGTAGAGGCCGAAGAAGAACAGGTAGAATACCCACTGGGCGGCGATGACCATGAACCGCTCGAAGGCCGTGGGCTTGCAGACCTCGATGAAGGTCATCAGGTGCATGCGCTCGTTCTCGGCCTCGTCCATCAGGGTGCGGATCCAGCCGCGGTCGTCCTCCATCCGGCGCAGGCACTTCAGGTGGTTGAGGGTGGCGCCCACCATGCCCGGCACGGCCGCCACCGTCTCCAGGACCACGGCCCGGTGGCCGTAGCGCTTGGCGAAGAAGGTGTCGGCGAACAGGCGCAGGAACTTGGTGACCCCCAGGGCGAAGCGGTCGGAAAGGCCGCTCGGCGGGTAGTGGACGCTGAGGTCGACCAGGGGCGCATTGGGGGCGGACATCGGAAACTCCATTTCGAACTGGCCCCTGGATAGGCCTGTCCCACCCCCCGCGAAATTCGGCGCCTTCCCCTAAGGGCTGCTACCTAGGCCAAGGCTGTTTGGCCCTAGCCAGCGGCGGGCGGGGGCGGATATCTGGGACCGCGCAGCCCGGCGAGGGCCGGGGCGGGGACCTCATGGCCGATCATTTCGACTACATCATCGTCGGCGGGGGATCGGCCGGCTGCGTCCTGGCCAACCGGCTGTCGGCCGACCCGCGCCGCCGGGTCCTGGTGCTGGAGGCCGGCGGCAAGGACGACTGGATCTGGTTCCACATCCCGGTGGGCTACCTGTTCTCCATCGGCAATCCCCGCGCCGACTGGATGTTTGAGACCCAGGCCATCCCCGGCCTCGACGGCCGCAAGCTGGCCTATCCGCGCGGCAAGGTGATCGGCGGCTCCTCGGCCATCAACGCGATGATCTACATGCGCGGCCAGGCTGCCGACTATGACGGCTGGCGGCAGATGGGCCTGGCGGGCTGGGGCTGGGACGACGTCCTGCCGCTGTTCCTGTCCCAGGAGGACCACATCGCCCCCTCCGGCGACCATCACCGCAGCGGCGGGGAGTGGCGGGTCGAGCATCCGCGCATGCGCTGGGCCGTGCTGGACGCCTTCGCCCAGGCCGCCGAGATGGCGGGGATCCCCCAGGTGGGAGACTTCAACGCCGGCGACAACTTCGGCTGCGGCTACTTCCAGGTGAACCAGCGGGGCGGCCGCCGGTGGAGCGCGGCCAGCGGATTCCTCAAGCCGATCCTCAACCGGCCCAACGTCAAGCTGGTGACCGGCGCACAGGTGACAAGGGTGCTGGTGGAGGCCGGCCGCGCCGTGGGCGTCGCCTGGACGCAAGGGGCGGAGAGCTTCGAGGCCCGCGCCGACGGCGAGGTGGTGCTGGCGGCCGGGGCGGTGGGCACGCCGCAACTGCTGGAGCTGTCGGGGATCGGCGACGGGGGGCGGCTGTCGGCCCTGGGGATCGAGACCCAGGCGCACCTGCCGGGCGTGGGCGAGAACCTGCAGGACCACCTGCAGATTCGGCCCTATTACGGCGTCACCGGCGTGCCGACCATGAACGAGCTCTACGCCTCCTGGTGGCGCAGGCCGCTGATGGCGGCGGAGTACGCCCTGTTCCGCAAGGGGCCGATGTCCATGGCCCCTTCCCAGCTGGGCGCCTTCGCCAAATCCTCGCCGGAACAGGCGACGCCGAACCTGCAGTTCCACGTCCAGCCCCTGTCCCTCGACCGGTTCGGTGAGGCCCTGCACGTGGCGCCGGCGATCACGGTCAGCGTCTGCAACCTGCGTCCCGCCAGCCGGGGCTCGATCCACGCCGCCAGCGCCGATCCCCGCGCCGCGCCCCTGATCCAGCCCAACTATCTATCCGTCCCGCAGGACGAGCGGGTGGCGGTCGAGGCCATGAAGCTGGTGCGCCAGATCATGGCGCAGCCGCCCCTGGCGCGGTTCTCGCCGGCCGAGCGGCGGCCGGGGGCGGAAGCCAGCTCCGACGCCGACCTGCTGGCCGCCGCCCGCGCGCTCGGCACCACCATCTTCCATCCGGTGGGGACGGCCAAGATGGGCCTGGCGAGCGACCCCGCCGCGGTGGTGGATGCGCGGCTGCGGGTGAATGGCGTGGCTGGCCTGCGGGTCGCCGACGCCTCTGTGATGCCGACGATCACCTCGGGCAACACCAACTCGCCCACCATGATGATCGCCGAGAAGGCCGCCCGGATGATGATCGAGGACGCTTGAACCAGCTCGGCCATTGCGGCGCGCGCCGTGACGCGCTCTTTTGGCCGCCAACGAGACGCAAGCATTAGGGAGACGCCGGATGGCGAACGAAACTCAAGGCCTGGAGCTGCGCTCCCTGGTGAAGTCGAGCGGCGAACTGGAGCTGTCCCTGGCGACCGTCTCCATCCCCGATCCCGGCCCCGACGAGATCCTGGTCCGCGTCCAGGCTTCGCCGATCAACCCGTCGGACCTTGGCCTGCTGCTGGGTCCCGCCGATATCAGCCAGGCCAAGGTGGCCGGCGCGCCGGACCGCCCGGTGGTGACCGCCCCCATCCCACCGGCCTTCATGCGCGCCATGGCCGCCCGGGCTGATGAATCCATGCCGGTGGGCAACGAGGGCGCGGGCGAGGTGATCAAGGCCGGCGCCAATGCGCAGCACCTGATGGGCAAGACCGTCGCCATGCTGGGCGGCGCCATGTACGCCCAGTACCGCCTGTTGAAGGCCGCTGATGTCCTGGTCTTGCCGCCCGGCGCGAGCGCCGCCGACGGCGCCTCCTGCTTCGTCAATCCGCTGACGGCGCTGGGCATGGTGGAGACCATGCGCCGGGAGGGGCACACCGCGCTCGTCCACACCGCGGCGGCCTCCAACCTAGGCCAGATGCTCAACAAGGTCTGCCTCAAGGACGGGGTGGAGCTGGTGAACATCGTCCGTAGTCCCGAGCAGGTGAAGATCCTCAAGGACATCGGCGCCAAGCACATCGTCGACTCCAGCCGGCCCGATTTCCAGGAGGAGTTGGTCAAGGCCCTGGTGGCCACCGGCGCGACCCTGGCCTTCGACGCCATCGGCGGCGGCAAGCTGGCCGGCCAGATCCTCAACGGCATGGAGGTGGCGGCCAACATGACCGCCAAGACCTATAGCCGTTACGGTTCAACGACCTACAAGCAGGTCTACATCTATGGCGGGCTCAACACCGCCCCCACCGAGCTCAGCCGCGCCTTTGGCATGTCCTGGGGGCTGGGGGGCTGGCTACTGACCCCGTTCCTGATGAAGATCGGGCCGGAGGCGGGCGCCAAGCTGCGCCAACGGGTCCTGGACGAGCTGAAGACCACCTTCGCCAGCCACTACTCCCACGAGATCTCGCTGGCCGAGGCCCTGAACCCGGAGATCATCGCCGCCTACAACCGGCGCGCCACCGGCGAGAAGTACCTGATCAACCCGAGCAAGGGCCTCTAGCCTTGGCGACGCCCCGCCTGACCCGACGCGACGCCGCCTCGGTGATCGGCGGGGCGGGGACCATGCTGCTGACGGCCGGCCTGGCCGCCGCCCAGACGCCGCCGGAGCCGCCGGTCATCGACGACGATCAGGCCACGGTGGAGCCGACCCAGGTCGCCAGCGGCAAGGACGCCTTCGCGCGGATCACCGTGCCGGTGACGATCGACGGCCAGGGGCCCTTCGCCTTCATGGTGGACACCGGCGCCAACCGCTCCTGCATCTCCACCGAGCTGGCCAAGGTCCTGGCCCTGCCGGACGGGGGCAAGGTGGTGGTCAACACCATCATGGGCCGGCGGCCGCGCAACAGCGTGCTGGTGGACCGTCTGCAGGTAGGCAGCCGGGCCCAGCGCCGGGTGAAGATCCCGGTCCTGCCCTTCGTGGGCACCGACATCGACGGCCTGCTGGCGGTGGACTGGCTGAAGGGCCAGAGGCTGATCCTGGACATGAAGCGCAAGCAGGTCTCGATCACCGCCTCGCGGCGCGACACCACCACTGCGGACCGGGTGGTGGTGGCGGCCCGCAAGCGGATCGGCCAGCTGACCATCGTCGACGCCGACCTCGGCCAGAAGCCGATCAGCGCCATGATCGACTCCGGGGCCCAGCTCTCCATCGGCAATCCCACCCTGCGGGCCATGCTGGACAAGCGGCTGGAGGGGAAGCTGGAGAAGGTCACCATGGTCTCGGTCACCGGGGAGACCTTCGTCGGCGACATGCTCTACCTGCCGTTCCTGCGGCTGGGGGGCGTGCAACTGGGCAATGTCCCGGTGGTGTTCGCCGACCTGCCGGTGTTCGGGCTGTGGGGCCTGGCCAACAAGCCGGCCCTGGTGCTGGGCATGGACCTGCTGGCCGCCTTCACGGTGGTGTCCCTGGATTTCGGACGCTCGACCGTGACCTTCGAGATCGGCTGAGCGTCTATTTCGCGGGCTTGCCGATGGTGGCGTCGATGAAGGCGAAGACCTTGGCCAGGACCAGACGCGATGGAACGGCGCTCGACGCAGGTCTCCAGCTCACTTCGCCACGAAACGCAGGATCATGTCCGTGACGGAATCGCGGCGTGCGGCGGTGGCGGCCGGGGAGGTCATGTCGACCTTGAAGATGGTCGAGAAGGTGTGCCGGTTGCCCACATTGAAGGAACACAGGGCGCTGATCGACATGTGCAGGTCGATCGGGTCGATATCGGCGCGCATCACGCCCTCCGCCACCCCGCGGGCGACGATGTCGCGTAGGGAATCGATGGCCTCCAGATTGGTGATCGGCAGGTTGGGAAGCTGGGCGATGTGTTCGCCGTGGTGGATGTTCTCCACCATGACCATGCGGATGAAGTCCGGATTGGCGATCTGGTAGTCGAAGGTGAAGCGCACGCGTTGGGCCAGCGCCTCCATCGGCGACTTGGCCTTCAGGTCCAGGCTGCTCTCGATAGTGCGGATGCGGCGATAGCAGTCCTCGAGGACCGCGCGGTACAGGCCCTCCTTGCTCTCGAAGTAGTAGTAGATCATCCGCTTGGAGGTGTGGGTTCGCTCGGCGATCTCGTCGATGCGCGCGCCGCTCAGACCCTTCTCCGAGAACTCGTGGGTAGCGACGTCGATGATGTTGGCCCGTGTGCGGTCCGGGTCGTTGGTGCGGGTCTTCTCCCGAGCATCGGTCTTCGCCGGGGCCGACTTGGCGCCTTCGCCGCGAGGTTTCGCCGAATCACGCGCCATCTCGGATCCCTCTGATCCAGCCTACTTATCGCGCCGGTCGGATCACGCAACCGAGAGCTTTCCGGGGGACGGTCGCGCGCCCACCAGCCCCCAGGCCAGGCGTGCGCTGGGGCTCGATCTCACCAACGAGAGTCTCGACTTGGACCGTCTGCCGGTGAAACCGCATCCGCTGCCGAAACAAGCTTCAACCGCCCGGCAGGGCCTTCTCCAGCACGATGAACGCGAGGTCGTCCCGCAGGGGCTCTCCGAATCGCTCGTCGTCATAGGGGAAGGGCCGTGTCTCGCCCGTGGGGTCGTAGCCGCGCCGCCGATACCAGGCGACCAGGGTGTCGCGGATGCTGACCACGGTCATGCGGATGCGGCGCGCGCCACGGCGCTCGGCGAAGGCCTCGGCGGCGTGCAGCAGGGTGCGACCCAGGCGACGGTCCTGCAGGTCGGGACGCACGGTCAGCATGCCCAGGTACCAGACCCCGGGCTCGGCGGGCTCGAGCCAGACCGCGCCCAGCAGGGGGCCGTCGGGGTCGTCGCGCCAGACCAGCAGGGCGGCGTCGGCCCGGGCTGCCAGGTCACGGCGAAGTGTCTCGGGGTCGGTGCGCTGGCCGCCGAGATAATCGGCCTCCGTCGTCCAGCCCCGGCGTGAGCTCTCGCCGCGATAGGCGGAGTTGACCAAGCCGGCGACGGCGATGAGGTCGTCCTGAACAGCGGGATAGAGCGGCATGCGAAATCCTAAAGTCATGGGTCGAGCCCGGTCGCAAGTCCGAGCTTGGATCTCCATCTTCGTCGCGAAATCGTGAGTGGCTCGGCTTTCAGAGTGAGTGACGCCGCCGCCGCCGTGGAGCGGCCCTTCGCCGCCTAGCGCCCGAAGGGCGCCTCGAGGCTGTCCTGCGGCTGGGTGAACCAGGCCGCTCCGTCCTGAGTGACGTGGAAGTGGTCCTCCAGCCGCACGCCGAAGGTCTCGGGGATGACGATCATCGGCTCGTTGGAAAAGCACATGCCCGGCGCCAGCGGGGTCTTGTCGCCGCGCACCAGGTAGGGCGCCTCGTGGATGGAGAGGCCGATGCCGTGGCCGGTGCGGTGGGGCAGGCCGGGCAGGTCGTAGTCGGGGCTGAAGCCCTCGGCGGCCAGGACGCGGCGGGCGACCGCGTCGATCTCCTCGCAGGGGACGCCGGGCTTCACCGCGGCGAAGGCGGCGGCCTGGGCGCGCTTCTCGACCGCCCAGACGCGGGCCTGCTCCTGGGTGGGTTGGCCGAAGACATAGGTGCGGGTGATGTCGGAGTTGTAGCCCTGGACCCTGCAGCCGGTGTCGATGAGCACGAGGTCGTCCTGGGCCAAGCTCTGCTCGCCCGGCAGGCCGTGGGGATAGGCGCTGGCCACCCCGAACTGCACCGCGCAGAAGGACGAGCCGTCGTCGGCGCCCAGCGCCCGGTGCGCCTGGTCGATGAAGCGGCGGACCTGCGTGGTGGTGATCCCCGGCGCGAGGATGCGGGCGGCGCGGCGGTGGACCTCCAGGGTCATGGCCTTGGCCTGTGACATCAGGGCCAGCTCGGCCGGCGACTTGATCATCCGGCAGCCGTCCACCACCGGCGCGCCGTCGAGGAGGGGAACGTCCGGCGCGGCCAGGCGCAGGCCGTTGAAGACGAAGAAGGACAGGGCGGGGTCGATGGCCAGCGATGTCGCCCCCAGATCGGCGAGGGCCTTGGCGGTGAGGGCGTAGGGGCTCTCGTGCTCCTCCCACAGCAGCAGGTCGGCCTCGATCAGCAGGGCCGCCTGCAGGGAGCCGAGCTCGAACCGGGGGCAAATCATCTTCGGCGCGCCCTGACGCGGCAGGACAATGGCTACCAGGCGCTCGGTGGCGTTCCAGGCGACGCCGGTGAAGTAGCGCAGGGACGGGCCCGCGCCGATGATCAGGGCGTCGGCCCCGATCTGGCTCATGAGCTCGCGGGCGCGGGCGATGCGGGCGGCGCGTTCCTCAGGCCCGATGGCCGGCGCCTTGGGCCAGGGCTTGAGGTTGGCCAGCTGTTCGTCCGCCGTCGATCCGCCGATCCCGTGGGTCATCTGATGCTCCTGGCCTAGCCGCAGCCGTTCTGCCTCCATACAACTGTACGCCATGGCAGGCAGTCAGGATTTCGCCGTCGATCCGCGCAACGCGGCGGCGCGCCTCTATCTCAACGGCGATCTCGTCAAGCGCGAAGACGCCAAGGTCTCGGTGTTCGACGCCGGATTCGTCCTGGGGGACGGGGTCTGGGAGGGCCTGCGCCTGCACAAGGGCGTGCTGCTGTTCCTGGAAGCCCACCTCGACCGGCTCTATGCCGGCCTCAAGGCCATCGCCCTCGACATCGGCCTGACCCGCCAGGCGCTCACCGCCGAGATCTGGAAGCTGCTGGACGCCAACGGCATGACCGACGGCGCGCACCTGCGCCTGATGATCACCCGGGGCGGGAAGGCGGCCGCCAACCAGGATCCGCGCAACTGGCTGGGCAAGCCCACCATCGTCATCACCGCGGAATACAAGGCGCCGAGCCCGGAGATCGTCACCCGGGGCCTGTCGCTGTTCACCTCCAGCATCCTCTGCACCCCGGCGCAGATGTTCGACATGCGGCTGAATTCCCACTCGCGGCTCAACCTGATCACCGCCCTGCTGCAGGCCATCGAGGCCGGCTGCGACGAGGCCCTGATGTTGGACCCCGGCGGCTTCGTCTCCAGCTGCAACGCCACCAACTTCTTCTTTGTCCGCGACGGGCGGGTGATGACCTCAACCGGCGACTTCTGTTTCAACGGGGTGACCCGGGCCAATGTCATCGCGCTCTGCCGCGCCAAGGGTGTTCCCATCACACTCGGGGATTTCGTCCTCGACGATGTCTATGACGCCGACGAGGCCTTCGTGACCGGCACCTTCGGCGGCCTGACCCCGGTCCGCGAGATCGACGGGCACGTCCTGCCGGCCGCCCTGCCGGGGCCGGTGACGACGTTCCTGCGGGCGGCCTATGAGGAGCTGAAGGACGCGCAGGCGGCATGACCGAGCCGGTGCGCATCGCCATGTGGTCGGGGCCACGCAACATCTCCACAGCCATGATGCGCAGCTTCGAAAACCGCCCCGACACCGCCGTGGCGGACGAGCCGTTCTACGCGGCCTATCTGGCCGTCACCGGTCTGGACCACCCGATGCGCGATGAGGTCCTGACCTCCCAGCCCCAGGACTGGCGCGCGGTGGCCGCCGCCATGGCCGGGCCTGCGCCGGGCGGGAAGGCGGTCTTCTACCAGAAGCACATGACCCACCACATGGTGGAGGGCTTCGGCCTGGACTGGACGGACGCCTGCGTCAGCGCCTTCCTGATCCGCGATCCCGCCGCCGTCCTGGCCTCCTACGCGGCCAAGCGGGCCGAGGTGGCCCTGGCCGATATCGGGGTGTTGCGGCAGCGGGAGCTGTTCGACCGCGAGGCCGACCGCCTGGGCCGCGCCCCGCCGGTGGTGGAGGGCGCCGACATCCTGGCCGATCCGGAGCGGGGGCTAACCGCCCTCTGCGCGGCCCTGGGGATCGCCTTCCGCCCCGAGATGCTGGCCTGGCCGGCGGGTCCCCGCGACACCGATGGGGTCTGGGCGCCGGCTTGGTACGACGCGGTGGAGCGCTCCACAGGTTTCGAACCGCCGGGCGCGGCGCGCGAGTTGCGTCTCACCGACGATCTGAGCCGCATCGCTGACCAGGCCCGGCCCCACTACGAGGCCCTCGCGGCCCATCGTCTCAATTTCTGAAAGCGGCTTGGCCATAAACCCGATCTCAACGCTCAGCGATCATGTTCGCCGAAGGTGTGGGGATTTCGGGGCAAATGAGCTCGCAACGACTGCTGCCAAGTTCGAACCTGACGCCCGACGATCTATCGGGCCTCAAGATCATGGTGGTGGACGACCATTCCAACACCCTGCGCCTGATCACCGACGTGCTGCGCGCCGGCGGGGTGGGGGAGGTCTTCACCGCCACGGACGGCGTGCGCGCGCGCGAACTGCTGCGCCATCGTTGCCCGCACATGATCTTCACCGACTGCAAGATGCCGGTGATGGACGGGCTGGAACTGGTCCGCTCGATCCGCCGGGCCGCGATCTTCCCGGACCCCCTGGTGCCCAACCCCGAAGTCCCGGTGATCATGGTGACCGGCCAGCGCAGCGAGCGCGACGTGCAGATC
>JAZKBZ010000090.1:40123-49631 GCA_040388315.1 Pseudomonadota bacterium
ATCCACCGGCTTCAAGCCCTTCACCCCGGCGGCGATCCTGTCGCGCATCCAGCTCGTCCTGCGTCGTCCTCGGCCCTTCATCGTCAGCGAGGCCTATGTCGGCCCCGACCGCCGCCGGAAGGTGGAGCTGAACTATTCCGGCCCCCTGCGCCGCACCTGCGACCCCGACGAGGTGGCCGACGAGGTCGAGCGCGAGGTGGCGCGCGAGACCATCAGCGTCGAGCTGGAGGCCATGCGCCGGCTGATCTCGGCGCGGGGTGGGGTGGATCGCTCCACCCTACAGATGATCTACCGGGTGATGCAGCACACCAGCTTCCGCGCCCGCCAGGTGCGCGACAAGACCGTGGAGCGCGCCTCGCAGTCCATGATCACCTACGTGGACGCCATGGGCGGGCCCGACGCCTGCGACCCGGCGGTGATCGAGATCCATTTCGACGCCATCCGCAACCTGCTGTCGCAGACGGAGATGGACCCCGCCGAGGCCGACCGCATAGGCCGCAACCTGGAAGCCGTGGTCGCCCGCAAGCGTGCGCGGCGGCTGGTGGCGGTCGGCTAGCAGGCTATATAAGGCCGCCATGGCCGAAGCCTTCAACGATCTCACCCTGCCCGACGACAAGGCCGCCCGCTACGCGACGGTGGCGCAGGAGATCGCCTCGGTGCTGGAGGGCGAGCCGAACCGTACGGCGCGGATGGCCACCGTCGCCGCCATGCTGGCCGCCAGCTTCGACCACTATTTCTGGACTGGCTTCTACGTCGTCGATCCTGACAAGGATCGCGAGCTGGTGGTGGGTCCCTATCAGGGCAGCCTCGGTTGTCTGCGGATCGCCTATGGCCGCGGAGTGTGCGGGGCTGCGGCGGCCACGGGGCAGACCCAGCTGGTTCCGGACGTGCATGCCTTCCCAGGGCACATCGCCTGCGACGGTCGCTCGGCCAGCGAGGTGGTGGTCCCGGTGTTCGATGCGCAGGGCGAGCTGATCGCCGTCTTCGACGTCGACGCGACCGAGCCGGCGGCCTTCGACGAGGTCGACGCCGCGTGGCTGGAGACCATCCTCAGGGCCGCCTTCAGCTAGATCACCGGCGTGATCTAGCTGTTTGCTTGGAACGGGACGCGAGCGGAAAATAGGCCTCCACTTTTCCTCGCCCCGTTCAGATCGCGTCTGACGCGAAACGGCACACGTCTCAAGGCATGTGGTTTGCAGCGCGCAGGTCCACCTTTCCCTAACCGGGATAAGCTAGGGCTTGAGACCATGCTGACCGCCGAGACCTTCCATCCGAGCGAGTTGCCGCAGGCCGATATCGCGACCTGGCGCGCCCTGTGCGCCAGCCGTCCCGAATTCGCCAATCCGCTGATGGGCCCCGACTTCGCCCTCGCGGTAGGCGCCGTGCGGCCGGACGCCCGGGTGACCGTCTGGCGCTGGCCGGGCAGGACCGCCGGCTTCCTGGCCTATCACCGCCGCCCCGGCAGCTTCGCGCGGCCCATCGGCGCGCCGCTTTCGGACTATCACGGCCTGGTCTCCGAACAGGGCCTGGACGCCGACGAGGCCTTGGCGCAGGCGGGACTGTCGGTCTACCGCTTCACCGGTCTGACCGATCCGAACCGCGCCTTCGCCGGTTTCGTGGCCTCGGAACGCGAGAGCTTCGTCATCGAGCTGCAGACCACCGGCGAGGCCTATCTGGAGGCCCTGCGCGCCGCCAGCCCCAAGCGGTTCAAGAACTATCGCCGCCTGGACCACAAGCTGGACCGCGAAGTCGGCGCCCTGTCGATCACCGGGGCGGACCGCGACCAGGCCGCCTTCGACAAGCTGCTGCAGTGGAAGCGCGAGCAGCTGGCCCGCACCGGCGCCCACGACTTCCTCAGCCCCGTCTGGACGCGGGATCTGCTGCAGGCGCTGTTCGAGCGCCAGGACGGCGGCTTCCAGGGCCTGATGGTCAATCTCTACGCCGGCGACCGCCTGGTGGCCGGCCACTTCGGCATCCGCCAGGGCGGGGTCTACCACCCGTGGATCGCTTCGACCGATCCGGAGCTGGCCGCCTGGTCTCCGGGCCAGGTCTTCCTGGGCCGGGCGATCGCCGCCATGACCGAGATGGGCCTGACCACCTACGACCTTGGTCCCGGACACGAGCATTACAAGCGACCCTATGCGCTGACCACCCGCGCCATCGGCGAGGGCGTGGCCACGGCGGCCAATCTCGGCGGCCGCGCGGCCCAGATGTCGGAACAGGCTTGGAGCCTGGCCGGCGCCCATGGCCAGGGCGCGGTGGGCAAGCTCCGCCGCCGCCTGGACATCATCGCCAGCACCGAGCTGTCCCTCGCCGGCCGCGCCCGTGGCGTGGTCCAGGCCCTCGGCAGCCGCGCCCGCCGCTCGTCGGGCGAAATGGAAGTCGCCTGATCCCATGCCCGCGCCGCGTGTCAGCCTGATCATTCCCACCCAGCGGCGCCTGGACGGACTGGCCACGGCCGCGCGCTCGACCTTCGCCCAGGCCGGGGTTGACCTTGCGACCCTGGAACTGGTGGTGGTGGACAACGATCAGGTTCCGTCGGCCAAGACGCTCGCCGGGACCCTGGCCGCCGAGGCCCCGTTCCCGGTGGTCTATGTCCATGAGCCCGAGCCCGGCGTCGCCAACGCCCGCAACGCCGCCATGGCCCGGGCCCGCGGCGACCTCATCGCCTTCCTGGACGACGACGAGGAGGCGCCGGCCGGCTGGCTGGCCGCCCTGCTGGCCGCCCAGGCGAAATACCAGGCCGACGTGGTCTTCGGCCCCGTGCGCGGCCGCGCGCCCGCTGGCGTCGGCAAGCATCGCGCCTACCTCGAATGGTTCTTCTCGCGGATCGGCGATGGGCCGGCCGAGGGGCTGATCGACCACTATTACGGCTGCGGCTGCTCCCTGCTGAAGCGCGCCAGCCTGCCCGATCCCAAGGCCCCGTTCTCGGCCATCCGCAACCATATCGGCGGCGAGGACGATCTGCTGTTTGGCGGCATGAAGGCCAGGGGCGCGCGGTTCGCCTGGGCGCCCGACGCCTGGGTCTGGGAAGACCCCGTGCCCAGCCGCCTGACCCTGGACTACACGATCGCGCGCGCCTTCGCCTACGGGCAGGGGCCTTCGGCCCACTGCGCCATCAGCAGCCCGCCCGACCGCATGGGCGTGGCGCGCTGGATGGCGATCGGCGTGGCCCAGGCCGGCGTCTACGGCCTGCTGGCGGCCGTGCAGTGGCTGGTCCGCAGTCCGCGCTTCGCCTTCACCCTGGACCGCGCGGCCCGCGGCCTGGGCAAGACCCTGTGGTGGGGTCCCTTCAAGATTCACTTCTACGGCCTGAGGGCTCCGACATGAGCATCATCACCGACTGGACGCCCGAGAAGGGCCGCGCCTTCACCAAGGCGAACCTGGCCTTCGAGCACGGCCTGCACGAGCGGCCGATGTTCAAGGACGAGGGTCTCGAGGAACTGCTGGACCGCTATCCGCGCGACCAGATGGGGGTCTTCACCATGGGCGAGGATCCCGTGGCCTGGACCACGTGGCGGCGCGGCACGGCCGGGAACCTGTCGGGCTCGCGGCTGTTGGAGGCCGCCCAGTCGGGGCGCATCTGGCTGAACCTGCGGCAGACCAACCTGCACCTGCCGGAATACGCCAGGCTGGGGGACGAGATCTTCGCCGAGAAGCACGCCCACGTGCCTGGCCTGCGGACCTTCAAGCACGACCTGGGCATGCTGATCTCCTCGGCCAACGCTCAGGTCTTCTACCATCTGGATGTGCCCCTGGTGTCCCTGTGGCAGCTGCGGGGCCAGAAGCGAGTCTGGGTCTATCCGGTGGCCGATCCCTATGTGGGCGACGAGGCCCTGGAGAAGATCGTCCTGCGGGAGACCGCCGAGCAGTTCGCCTTTGATCCCGAATGGGACAAGGGCGCGGAGGTCCATGATCTGACGCCCGGCAAGATGGTCACCTGGGCCCAGAACGCCCCGCACCGGATCGAGAACGGCCCGATACTGAACGTCTCGCTGTCCATCGAATTCATGACGCCCGAGGCCCTGATGCGGGCCAATGTCATCTACGCCAACGGCGTCCTGCGCCGGCGGCTGGGGGCGCGGCGTCCGCGCATCCAGCAGGGCTTCACCCCCGGCGCGCTCGGCAAGCTGGCGGTGGCGCGCGGCGCCAAGGCGTTGAACCTGCAAAAGCCCAACCCGCGAGTCCTGCCCACCAGCTTCAAGCTGGACGAGACCCGCCCGGGCGCCCTGCTGCCCGTCTAGTCCGCCACGAACAGGTAGTCCTCGACCCCGGCATATCCGTCGACCGCGACGAAGTCTGGCGCCTTGAGCGCGCGGTAGCCCAGGGGGCGCAGTAGGTCCCAGATGTCGGTGGGGCGGGCGCCGGCGCGGGCCAGCGAGGCGTCGGAGATCTCCAGGAACAGGGCGGGCCTGTGCTTGGCCAGGGTCTTCAGGCCCCCCTTCAGGACATTGACCTCCCAGCCCTCGACGTCGGCCTTGAGGAAGTCCAGGCGTGTCAGGCCCTCGGCCTGGGCGAAGGCGTCCAGGGTGGTGAGCGGCACCACCTGGTCCATGGTGTCACGGGCGTCCTGGCCATCTTCGCCGAAGTGGGCGATGCCGAAGCCTAGGCCGCCGCGGGCTTTGATGGGCGTGCGCAGGATCAGGTCCGCCGACGCGTCCGACAGGCCCATGGGGATCACCTCCACATGGGCCAGCCGGTTGAAGGCCAGGGCGCGGGTGAGGATGGAGCGGGCATAGGCCGAGGGTTCGAAGGCGTAGACTCGGCCCCGGGGCGCCATCTTCGCGAACAGTTTGGAGAACTGGCCGGCATGGGCGCCGACGTCGACGATCACGCCGTCCGCCGGGATCAGGGGCTGGAAGACGGGGGTCAGTTCGCGGTGATGCTGGCGCAGGGACGCCTTCAGCAGGTGGGCCAGGAAATCGACGCGGCGCTTCAAGATCATCGGTCGACTCCACAGGCTCATGGCCGTGCTTGTGGCCCAATTCGGAGCCGCTGTAATCTAACCCCGGCGGGGCCCCGTTGGCTTCCGTGACGGCGCCCGCCTAGAGTGCTTGCCGACGCGCGAGACGCGCAATTCCAAAGGGAGCGGAACAATGGGCGAAGCCTATATCGTCGCAGCCTCACGCACGGCCGGTGGCCGCAAGGGTGGCAAACTGAAGGACTGGCATCCGGTTGATCTGGCCGCCAACGTCCTCAATGACCTCATCGACCGCACCAAGGCCGACCCGGCCCTGGTGGAGGACGTGATCATGGGCTGCGTCGGCCAGGTGGGCGAGCAGGGGATCAATGTCGGCCGCAACGCCGTCCTGGCCTCGCGTCTTCCCGAGAGCGTCCCCGGCACCAGCGTCGACCGCCAGTGCGGCTCCTCGCAGCAGGCCCTGCAGTTCGCGGCCCAGGCCGTGATGAGCGGCACCATGGACATCGTCATCGCCGCCGGCGTCGAGAGCATGACCCGCGTGCCCATGGGCCTGTCGGCCGCCCTGCCGGCCCAGAACGGCTTTGGCACCTATATGAGCCCGGGCATCCAGGCGCAGTATCCCAACATCCAGTTCTCGCAGTTCGTCGGCGCCGAGATGGTGGCCAAGAAGTACGGCCTGAGCCGCGACCAGATGGACGAGTTCAGCTTCCAGTCCCACCAGCGCGCCATCGCCGCCACTCAGGCCGGCGCCTTCAAGAACGAGATCGTCGCCATCGAGGTGACCGACGCCGAGGGCAACAAGACCCTCCACACCGTCGATGAAGGTATCCGCTTCGAGGCCAGCCTCGAGGGTATCAAGGGCGTGAAGCTCCTGCGCGAGGACGGCGTCCTGACCGCGGCCTCCTCCAGCCAGATCTGCGACGGCGCCTCCGGCGTGATGATCGTCTCGGAAAAAGGCCTGAAGGAACTCGGCGTGAAGCCGCTGGCCCGCATCCATCACATGAGCCTGCTGGGTCATGACCCGGTGATCATGCTGGAGGCCCCGCTGCCGGCCACCGAACGCGCCCTGAAGCGCGCCGGCATGAAGGTCGACGACATCGACCTGTTCGAGGTCAACGAAGCCTTCGCCTCCGTGCCCGTCGCCTACATGAAGTCGCTGGGCGTGCCGCGCGACAAGATCAACGTCAACGGCGGCGCCATCGCGCTCGGCCACCCGCTGGGCGCCTCGGGCACCAAGCTGATGGCCACCCTGCTGAACGCCCTGGAATCCACCGGCGGCAAGTACGGCCTGCAGACCATGTGCGAAGGCGGCGGCATGGCCAATGTGACCATCGTCGAACGCCTCTAGACCTCTCTCTTCGCTTGGCTTCCTTCGTCCTCTGCGGGAGAAGGAAGCCAAGCGGAATTGGGGACTGACTTGAGCACGCCACGCATCGTCGCCGTCACGGGCGCGCACGGAATCCTCGGCTCGGCGGTGGCCAAGGCCGCGGCCCGGCAGGGGGCGAAGGTCGTCCTCATCGACCACGCCTCGCGCGCCCCCGAGGGTCTGGTGGAGGCCTGCGGGCCGGACGCCCTGGAGCTCTCCGGCGTCGACCTCACCGATCCCGCGGCGGCCAGGACCGCCATCGAGGCGGCCGCCGCCCGGTTCGGCGGCCTGGACGCTCTGATCAATGTCGCCGGCGGCTTCGCCTGGCAGACCCTGGCCGACGGCGATCCCGCGGTCTGGGACCGGCTCTACGCCATGAACGTCAAGACCGCCGCCAACGCCAGCCGCGCGGCCATACCGCACCTGAAGGCCAGTCCGGCCGGACGCATCGTCAATATCGGGGCCAATGGCGCGGTGAAGGCCGGGGCGGGCATGGGCGCCTATGCCGCCTCCAAGGCCGGGGTTCATCGCCTGACCGAGAGCCTGGCGGAGGAACTGAAGGGCCAGGTGACGGTCAACGCCGTCCTGCCCTCGATCATCGACACGCCCACCAACCGGGCCGACATGCCCAAGGCCGACTTCGCCAGCTGGGTGACGCCCGACGAGTTGGCGGCGGTGATCCTGTTCCTGGCCTCGGACGTCGCCAGCGCCGTGACCGGAGCGCTCATTCCGGTCACCGGGCGCGTCTGACCCGCCGAGCGCGTTACGTCAAAGCCGCAGGTTCGGGCGAATCGCGTCATCGCCTTCAAGGCGGGTGGCGAGGGCTTAGGAAGTAAGCCAGAACCGTCCGGTTCCTGGGGAGGGGCGGCGCGATGAGTATGCTGATGATCGCCGCGGCGGTGGCCGTGCTGGCCGCGGGCGAGCCTTCCGCTCCCGCATCGCCGGCGCCCGGGCGCGCCGCCGCCGCCGAGTCCGGGGTGCTGGCCTATCCCGCCAGCTTCTTCGCCGAGGCCTCGCCATCGACGGCCTATGACATGGTCATCCGGGTGCCGGGCTTCTCCTTCGACAAGGGGACGGTCGTTCGCGGCCTGACGGGATCGGGCGGCAACGTCCTGATCGACGGCGAGCCGGCGGTGGCCAAGAACGACGCCCTGGACGAGATCCTCAAGCGCATTCCGGCCTCGGCCGTGGCCCATGTCGACCTGATCCGCGGCGGCGCGCCGGGCATCGACATGCAGGGCCGCACGGTGATGGCCAATGTGGTTCGCAAGTCCGCCGCGGGCTTCCGGGGGGCGACGACCCTGGGCGCCTACTTGCTCTACGACGGCCGGACCCTCACCAGCGCGCGGACCGAGGGACAATGGCGCTGGGCGGGCGGGCGGGCCGCGGAGGCCTCCTTCGTGCTCGGCTTCGGGCCGGACGACCAGCTGGGCGACGGCCGCCGCATCCGCTACGCGCCGAATGGCGGGATCCTGATCCTGTCGGACGTGGACGCCGACGGCAAAGGTCTGCGGATCTGGAACACAGGCGCCTTCGAGACCCCGCTGGCCGGCGGCAAGCTGCGCCTGAACGCGGCCTATATGCTCAACCCCTATTCGGCCGAGATCACCGACCGGTTGAGAGTCCCGGTGGGCCGTGAGTACCAGTACGACACTCAGGACCGGCTGCAGGCCGAGGTCGGCGGTCGCTATACGCGCGCCCTGACCCCTCGCGTCGCCCTGGAGGCCGTGGCCTTCCAGCAGTGGAACAACAACGACACCAAGTCCCGCTTCGAGGGCGCCAACCTGGTGCGCAAGTTCGAGGGCGACCGCAAGACCACCGAGAGCGTCGGCCGCGCACACTTACGGTTCTCGCAGAGCACGACGCTCGCCTGGGAGGTCGGCGGGGAGGGGGCCTACAACAAGCTCGACAACACCACGACGCTTTTCCAGAACGGGGTGAAGGTCAGGCTGCCCGCCGCCAGCGTCCTGGTGACGGAGAAGCGCGGCGAGATCTTCGCCACCGCCACCTGGCGGCCCACCGCCCAGCTCTCGGTGGAGGCAGGCCTGCGCCAGGAGGGCTCGACCATCACGTCGGAGGGCGACGTGATCCTGGAGAAGTCGCTGTCCTTCACCAAGCCGCGCCTGGCGGTGACCTGGTCGGCCAGCCCCACGACCCAGCTGCGGTTCCGCTTCGAGCGTGAGGTCGGCCAACTCAACTTCGACGACTTCGTGGCCCCATCGTCAGTGGCCAACACCGGCACGGTGATCGCCGGCAATCCCGACCTCTCGCCGCAACAGGCCTGGGTGACCGAGGCGGCGGTGGAGCAGCGGTTCTGGAAGAGCGGGGCCGCCGTCCTGACCCTGCGCCACTACGCACTCACCGACGTCATCGACCGGGCGCCGATCTTCGGGGCCGGCGGCAGCGTCGCCGACGCACCCGGCAATATCGGCGAGGGGACCAAGGACGAGGTGCAGGCCAGCCTCAGCGTGCCCCTGGAGCGGTTCGGCGTCCCCGCCGCCCAGCTCAAGGCCCAGGCGGTCTGGCGGCGCTCGGAGGTCACCGACCCCCTGACCCTGAAGTCCCGCGAGATCTCCGGCCTGCGCCATGTGGAGTGGGACCTGCACTTCAGCCAGGACCTGCCGCGGCTGAAGGCCAATTGGGGCATCGACGTCAACAAGGGCGGCTCCAACGCCAATGATTCCTATGGCTGGCGCGACCGCGCCTATCGCCTGTCGGAGGTGGAGACCCGCAAGCTCGACACCTGGGTGACCCTGTTCGGGGAGTACAAGCCCAGGCCCGACCTCAGCCTGCGGGTTGAGCTGATGAACCTCACCGAGCGCAGCGCCCAGCGGACTCGCGAGGTCTATGCCGGCCCCCGCGACCGCAGCGCGCTGGCCTATACCGACGTCCGCGACCTGCGCTGGGGCCGGGTCTGGAACATCCGGCTGCGCAAGAGTTTCTAAGGCGCGGTCGGCGGCGGGTCCGCGCTGGCCACGCGCCAGACGGCGTCGCCGCTGTCGTCGGCCACCAGCAGGGCGCCGGTCTTGTCCACCGCCACGCCCACGGGGCGGCCCTGGGCCTCCTCCCTGGCGTTGAGGAAGCCGGTCAGGAAGGCCTGGGGCGGGCCTGCGGGCTTGCCGTCCTTGAAGGGAATGAAGACCACCCGGTAGCCGTTCAGGGGGCGACGGTTCCAGGAGCCGTGCTGGCCGATGAAGACCCCGCCCTTATAGGCGGGCGGG
>JAZKBZ010000091.1:0-2023 GCA_040388315.1 Pseudomonadota bacterium
TGGAAGTGAAGGGCATCGCCGACGGCGAAGTGGCGCGCGACATCCGCGGCGCCGACCCGATCGCCAACGGCCAGCTCTCCCGCGAGGAACTGGACGCCGCCCAGGCCAGCGACAAGTACCGGATGGTCGCCCAGAAGAGCCGCCACGCCGAACTGCTGAAGCCGGTGAAGAAGGCCCCGCGCTACACCCCTGTGTCGCGTCGCCAGGATCGCCCGGACGCCATCGCCTGGTTCATCCGCAACCACCCCGAGGTGGCCGACAGCCAGATCGCCCGCCTGCTGGGGACCACCAAGGCCACCATCGACCAGGTGCGCAACCGCCAGCACTGGAACGCCGCCAACATCAAGCCGGTGGACCCGGTGACCCTGGGCCTCTCGACCCAGCTCGAACTGGACGCGGTGGTTCGCAAGGCGGCCGACAAGAAGGCCAAGGACGACGCCCGTCGCGGCATCGTCGAGCCGGACGGCGCGACCCTGGAGCCAGCCTCGGTCACGGGGGCGGCCCAACTGGAGGCGGCCCATGAAGACGTCGCCGAAGACACCCATTATGACGACGACGACGCGGAAGATTGATCGGGGACCGGGGCGGACGGAGCCCTGAGCGGGCGCGCCGCGCGCCGCTCAGGGGCGTCCCCCTTCAGGGCGTGACAGCCAGAAGCGGCTACCGGCTCAGGCGTCGGTCACGCTCTAACTCTGGAAGGCTTAGTGCGTCGTCTTGGCGCGCAGGGCTTCCATTTCTTCCTTCAGCTTGAGCTTCTTTCGCTTGAGTTCCTTGAGGCGGGTGTCGTCGGAGACCGGTCGGTTGAGCTCGTCCTGAATCGCCTGATCGAGAGAATGGTGGCGGGATCCAAGTTCACGGATGCGGGCTTCAACGGCCATGGTGGGTCGTCTCCTTGTGTTGGAACGATGCCAACACTGAACACCCGCTGTTCTCATCTGTCAGATCACATATGTTTGCGCGTGGGCGGACGGCTTGGGCGCCTTGAAATCAGGCGCGGAGACCCGGTGAAATGACCAATACGGATCGCGCGCGCCTGATTGTGGGCGTCTCGGGCGCCAGCGGGGTGGCCTATGGCCTGCGGACCCTGGACGCCTGCCGCGAGCTGGGCGTCGAGAGCCACCTGATCCTGTCGAAGGCCGCGGCGCTGACCATCGCCCAGGAAACCGACCTGTCCCTGGCCGACGTCCAAGCCCGCGCCGACGTGGTCCACAAGGTGGGGGACGTGGGCGCCTCCGTCGCCTCGGGCTCCTATCCGACGCTGGGCATGATCGTCGCCCCCTGCTCGGTGCGCACCATGAGCGAGGTGGCCACCGGCGTGACGTCCTCCCTGCTGACCCGGGCCGCCGACGTGACCCTCAAGGAGCGCCGGCCCCTGGTGCTGATGGTGCGCGAGACGCCCCTGCACCTGGGCCACCTGCGCACCATGGTGAAGCTGGCGGAGATGGGGGCGGTGATCGCCCCGCCGCTACCGGCCTTCTACGCCAAGCCCGCCAGCCTGGAGGAGATGGTCGACCAGTCGGTGGGCCGGGCGCTGGATCTGTTCGGCCTGGCCTGGCGGCCAGTGAAGCGTTGGGGCCAGGATGTCGGTCCATTGCAGGGAGAAGACTGATGGCGATTTGGGAATGGGCGCTCGAGGCCTACGGGCTGGAGGGCGTGCCGAAGGCCTGCCTCACCCTGCAGGACAGCCACGGCCAGAACACCTCCCTGCTGCTCTGGGCGGTCTGGGCCGAGGGGCCTGACGCCGAGGCCCTGGCCAAGGGCGTGGCGGCGGCCAAGGCCTGGGACGCCACGGTGCTGGTCCCCATCCGGGAGGTGCGCCGGGCGCTCAAGGCGCCCCAGCCGCCGGTGGACGACGGCGCGCGCGAGGCGCTGCGCGAGGATGTGAAGGCCTGCGAACTGCGGGCCGAGCGGGTGCTGATGGAGACCCTCGAGGCGCTGGCGGGCGGCTCCAGCGGCGGCCATGGGGCCCTGGCCTCCCTGCAGGCGGCGTCGGCCGCCTGGGGCAAGCCCGCGCCGGACGACG
>JAZKBZ010000092.1:0-46609 GCA_040388315.1 Pseudomonadota bacterium
GGCCCTGGCGGCGGTCGCCGCGACCTTCTTCCTCACCGCCCCGGCCATCGTCTGGGCCGTGCGGCGGTCGGGCTGGTACGCGGTGCTGGAGCGCGACGTGCCGCTCTCCTGGTCCCAGCGCATGGGCTACTGGCGCCACGCCGCCGACTGGATCAGCGACCACCCCCTGCGCGGCTGGGGCCTGGACGCCAGCCGGATGTTCAATCCCGGCATCAAGCTGCACCCCCATGACGCTCCGCTGCAGATCTGGCTGGAGCTGGGCCTGATCGGCGCCATGGCCGCCGCGGTCTTCTGGGTGGCCCTGCTGGCGGGCATGAGCCGCAAGGCCCGCGACCCGGCCATGGCGGTCTCCGTGGCCACCGCGAGCGCCTATCTGACCTTCAGCGCCTTCTCCTTCGGGGTCTGGCAGGAGTGGTGGTTGGCCACCGGAGCCCTGGCCGCCGTGGCCTGCGCGGCCCTGCAGCGGCAGCCGGCTGTGGCGAAAGCCCGCGCGCCTGTGGCCGTGCGGCCATCGACGCCGGCGGTGTTCTCGGAGTAAGAACGCCGCGCCCGCCTGACCAAGCGGGAGCGGAGCGTGGATTGATGACCGAACACTGGACGCCGGCCTCCTGGAGAGCCAAGCCGGCCAAGCACCTGCCGACCGACTATCCGGATCCCGCGGCGCTGGCCGCGGTGGAGCAGACCCTGCGCGGCATGCCGCCCCTGGTGTTCGCCGGCGAGGCGAGGCGCCTGAAGACCCTGCTGGGGGAGGTGGCCGAGGGCCGCGCCTTCCTGCTGCAGGGTGGCGACTGCGCCGAGAGCTTCAAGGAATTCCACGCCGACAACATCCGCGACACCTTCCGGCTGATTCTGCAGATGGCGGTGGTGCTGACCTTTGCCGGCGGCAAGCCGGTGGTGAAGGTGGGCCGCATGGCCGGGCAGTTCGCCAAGCCGCGCTCGGCGGCCACCGAGACCATCGGCGGGGTGGAACTGCCCTCCTATCGCGGCGACATCATCAACGGCATGGACTTCGACGCCGCCTCGCGAATCCCCGACCCGCAGCGGCTGCTGCAGGCCTATTCCCAGTCGGCCTCGACGTTGAACCTGCTGCGCGCCTTCGCCGGCGGCGGCTACGCCGACTTGTACAACATACATCGCTGGACCCTGGGCTTCGTCGCCGACAGCCCGCAGGGCGCGCGCTACCGCGAACTGTCGGAGAAGATCAGCGAGGCCCTGACCTTCATGGCCGCCATCGGGGTCACCCCTGAGAGCCAGCCGGATCTGCACCGCGTGGAGTTCTTCACCGCCCACGAGGCCCTGCTGCTGGGCTTCGAGGAGGCCATGACCCGCGTCGATAGCACCTCGGGCGAATGGT
This sequence comes from Pseudomonadota bacterium, assembly GCA_040388315.1. GTDB lineage: Bacteria > Pseudomonadota > Alphaproteobacteria > Caulobacterales > Caulobacteraceae > Phenylobacterium. The sequence goes on from JAZKBZ010000092.1 coordinate 1,355, forward strand.
ACGACACCTCGGCCCACCTGCTGTGGATCGGCGAGCGCACCCGCCAGCTGGACGGCGCCCACGTAGAGTACTTCCGCGGCATCAAGAACCCCATCGGGGTGAAGGTCGGCCCCACGGTGGAGCCCGACGAACTGCTCCGCCTGATCGACGTGCTGAACCCCAAGAACGAGGCCGGCCGCCTGACCCTCTATGGCCGCTTCGGCTCCGACAAGATCGAGGCGCGCCTGCCGCGCCTGATGGAGGCCACCAAGCGCTCGGGGCGTAGCCTGGTCTGGGCCATCGACCCCATGCACGGCAACACGCTCACCGCCGCCAACGGCTACAAGACCCGGCCTTTCGACCGCATCCTGTCGGAGGTGAAGAGCTTCGTGGAGATCGCCAAGGCGCAGGGCGTCCACCCTGGCGGCGTGCATCTGGAGATGACCGGCCAAAACGTCACCGAGTGCCTGGGCGGAGCCCGGGCGCTGAGCGAGGGCGACCTGGCCGACCGCTACCACACCCATTGCGATCCGCGGCTCAACGGCGAACAGGCTCTGGAGCTGGCCTTCCTGGTGGCCGAGAAGCTGAAGGAAGACCGGGTCGATGCGGCCTTGCGCGCCGCCGTCTGACGCCGACCCGGGGTCGCGGCGGCTCTAGCTCGAGACCTGGTCCCCGATCGCGGTGAGCTTTCGTAGGCCCTGGGCCGCGCGCTGGGCGGCCGGGCCCGGGGGCGCGGTCTGCCCCTCGGCCATGGCCTGGAGCGCGGCAAGCTTCTTGGCCCTGGGCATCAGGCCGTCGGTCAGTCCGCGGGTCACGTTCCCCTCGACCTCCAGGGCCCCGCCCACCTCGCTGAGGCGTTCGAGGAGAGGCTCGATCCCGACGAGACCGGAGGCCTTGTGGGCGAGTTTCCGATAGGCGCCGGCCAGGGCCTCCAGCGCCGCTTCAGGGCTTCCGGTGGCGTTGAGCAGGTCGGTCTTGAACTGGGGCGGGGTCACCGTCGCTTCGATGAAGCGCAGGGCGCGCCGGCGATTGGCGTCGCCGGTGACATTCTTGAGCACCGTCATCAGGCCGTCGAGGCCCGCCACCAGGGAGACCTGTTCGTGTAGCAGGGTGGCGATGAAGTTGGGCTCCACCAGCCGCTGAGAGCGAAGCAGGATGGCTTCGGCGACATCCTCGGCCGGGAGGCATGGGCCTGTGGCGGCGGTCAGGGCGACGGCGAGCCCGCGCACGGCGGTGATCTCGCCCATGGCGCTGTCGGGCGCCAGGCGGCGCTTGGTGTCGAGCTCGGCCAGAATGCGGCGGCTCAGGGCGAGCTGGAGGTTGGGGAACTCACCCCGGTCGATGCGACGCGCCAGCCGGGCGCCGGCGGCGGGCAGGGGCGAGGCCAGGGGCCGCAGCGAGGCGTGGGCCTGGAAGACCGCGTCGATGATCCCGCCATGGGCCAGGCGCGTCACCCCCAGCAGGAAGGCGCCGAGGTCGAGGTCCGGCCCCAGCAGTTCGGCCATCCCCAGGGGCGAGCGGCAGACGTCTTCGAGCGCCTGTTCCAGGGTGGTCAGGGCGAGCGCCCGGGCCGGGCCGTCGGCCGGAGCGGCCTCGGCGAGGTCCAGGAGCAGGGCCACCTTGCCGCCCCAGCTGTCGGCCGTGGCGATGAAGCCGGCGACGCCCGCGGCCAGGCGATAGCCGTGTTCGGGGTCGGCCAGGCTTGCCGTGCAGGCGGCGGCGAAGGTCGCGCCGTCGATCCGCGGCAGGAGCCCCTGGCGTTCGTCACGGAGCATGCGGGCGATCGCCTGGTCGGCGACGCCGTGCAGGCTGCGCATCACCTCGTGGACGCTGGCGCGGCGCGCCAGGGCCATGGGGACGGCCACCTTCTGGAACGCGTGCTGAAGATCGCGGCTGGAGGACTCCAGCTTCTTGATGAGGTCGGGTCGATGCAGCAGTTCGAAGGGCGTGGCCTGGTTGTTGGCCAGCCAGCTGTCGAGGACGTCGCCGATCTGTTCGCGCGCCGAGGCGGTGTACAGGTCCGCGGCGTTCGAGCAGAGCGGTTCGAGACTGCGCCTGGGGGGGGGCGTTTTCGAGGTCACTGATTCTTCAGGCGGGCCGGATCGCTTCGGCGCGCCCTCTGCCTTTTTCGAGTCGGGTTGACGTTGATTCGATCTTCGCGGGGAAGTCCGTACGAATTCCTAAGGCGATCCCAGATTGTTCACCCTGTGCGTCAGGGTCGCAGGCATGAAAATTACAGATGTAGTTTTTTGTACCGAACGCCTCCAACATGTCCTTCCGGCAGGAGAGGACAGGGCGTGCGGCGCAGCAGCGACTATGGCGGCCAACCCATCCGGCGGCGCGCGCGGCTTGCCTTCGCGGTGGTCGGCGTCTGCACGGCCGCGCCGCTGCTGGCGGTGACGGTGGGCCACGAGATGTCTCTGGCCGCCGCTGAGCGGGCCCAGGCTCGCGCCCTGACCCGCGCCCTCACCCGTCCGGGCCCGGCCTGCCCGGAGCTCGCCCTGGCTGCGTTCGAGGCGCGAGATCGGCCCCTGAAGAACGTGTTTGACTATGGCGAGGTCCGTTTCGCTCGCCGGTTCGGCCACGCCGACTGCGCGATGATCGGCCGCTACCAACCCGGCGGCGGTGAAGCCTATCCCGTCTGCCGATTCACGGCTCCCGCAGTGTTGCGAGTCACGCCGGACCAAGGGCGGGCGGTGATCTTCGAGATCGGCGTCGGTCGCGCGGCCAGGGTTATCGTCCGCGATGGTCGCGTCCGTTGCGTCCTGACCGGGCCGTTCGGCTTCTCCTGATCCAACTGCCGATGTGCCATTGTTATCACCGGCGCCGGGAAATCTGACCCCGCGGGCCAAGCTTCGCTTGCGAGGCGAAGGGGGCGGCGGCAGGTTCCGGCCCTCTTTGAAAACGGGTGATCCCATGGCCGGACCCTCGGCCCCCGCGAACTCCCCGCCGGGAGGGCGCGCACAAGTCGTCCGCACCGAACTGGCCGAGCTGCTGCAGCTCTCCTGGCCGGTTGTGCTGTCGCGCCTGGGCATCATGGGCATGGGCCTATCGGACGCCATCGTCGTGGGGCGCTATTCAGCGACGGAGCTGGGCTATCACGCCATGGCCTGGGCCCCCACCAGCGTCATCGTCACCATGACCGTGGGTCTGCTGAGCGGCATCCAGGTGATGACCTCCCGGGCCAACGGCCAGGGCCGGCCGGAGATCACCGGGGCGGTGCTGCGCCGGGGGCTCTCCTACAGCCTGTGGATCGGCCTGGCCTCCACCCTCATCCTGGTGGCCGCGGGACCCGGCTTCCTGCACATCCTGGGGCTGGAGAAGGACCTGGCCGACGGCGCCTCGCGCCCCCTGATCATCTTCGCCCTGTCCATGCCGGGCTACGCCTTCAGCGTCGCCGCCAGCTTCTGGCTGGAGGGTCAGGGGCGGCCCAAACCCGCGGCGGTGATGATGTGGCTGGCCAATGGCGTGAACCTGGCCTTGGACCTGGTGCTGGTGCCGGGAACCTTCGGCCTGCCGGCGCTGGGCGCGGTGGGCGGCGCCTGGGCGACCACCGGGGCGCGGACCTTCCTGGCGCTTGCCCTGCTGATCTACATCGCCCGCATGCCCGACGCCCGGGCGCTGGGGGTTTTCACCAAGCCTGAGCCGGACCTGGCCGCCGAGGCCGAGCAGCGGCGGATCGGCTACGGCGCCGGGGCGTCCAATTTCTTCGAGGTGGCCTCCTTCGCCGGTATGAACGTCATCGCCGGCTGGATCGGCGGCCTAGCGGTGGCGGCCTGGGCCATCACCCTGAACGTGGTGGCGATCATCTTCATGGTCCCCCTGGGCCTGTCGACGGGCGCGGCGGTCCTGGTGGGCCGAGCCTATGGCGCGCGCGACACCCCGGCGGTCAACCGCGCCGGCGCCATCGCCTTCGGGGTGACGGCGGTCTTCGGCCTGCTGGTGAGCCTGATCGTCTGGCCGGGCGCGCGCCTGATCGCCGGCGCCTACACCCATGATCCCCTGACGCTCGCCATGGCCGCCCCGGCCGTGGCGTTGTCCTGCCTGTTCCTGATCCCCGACGCGGTCCAGGTGGTGGCCGCCCAGGCCCTGCGCGCCCGTGGTGAGGTCTGGATCCCCACCTTCACCCACCTGGCCAGCTATGCCCTGGTCATGGCGCCGCTCGCCTGGTGGCTGGCCATTCCCATGGGGCTGGGCCTGAACGGCATCGTCTGGGCGGTGATCGCCGCCAGCTTCCTGTCGGCCGCCCTGCTGCTCGCCCGCTTCCACTGGCTGAGCCAACGGGGTCGCTAGTCAACGGAGTTTTCACAGGGTCCAGCTAGGTCTGGGCCATGGAACACGCCCTCCCGCCCAAGCTCCTCGCCCGCGGACTGCTGCTGCTGGCCGCCCTGGTCTGTGGGATCGGCATGGTGGGACCCTTCCAGGGTGTGGAGCAGGCCCTCGTGCCCTGGGACAAGGCCGCCCACTTCATGGCCTTCTACGGCCTAGCGATCCTGCTGTTCTCGGCCTTCCCGACGCGCCGGCGGCTGGACCTCGCGGTCCTGGCCATCTTCGCTGGGGCGGCCATCGAGGTGGCCCAGACCCTCACTGGCCGCGACGGGGAGATCGGCGATCTCTGCGCCGACGCCCTGGGCGCCCTGGCGGTCCTGGCTCCGGTCTGGCTGGAACACCTGCGCTTCCCGCGCGTGGAACGGCGCGCCTCGGCCCTGCGGAAGATCGAACTGCCAGACCCGGTCCGCGAAGCCGCCTAGGCTTCGACGCCCAGGATCCAGCCCTCTTCGGTCTCCGCGTCCACCACCACCGCCGGATCGGCGGTCTTGGAGGGGCCGAAGACGGCGCCCAGCTTGCCGGCCTCGTCCAGCTTGGCGAAGTGCTCGGCGGTGACCCGCACCTGCGCCTGGTCCTTGACCTCGTTCGGCAGGGGCTGAGCCTTGTAGAGGCTCGGATAGACCTCGGTCACCACGACGTCGACGCCGGCCAGGTCGGCCTCGGTGAGCGCCTTGAACCCGGTCTCGAAAGGATAGGCCTTGAGCGCCTCGCCGCGCGCCAGCTTCAGCCGCCGCACCGCCGGGATGCCCAGGATCGCCTGACCGCCCACCGAGCCGTTGTAGTAGAGCTTCCAGATCGAGGCCGCGCCCTTGGCGGCGACGTCGGCGTGGCGGAACTCCGGCAGGTCGTCCGGGCCATGCGGCCGCGTGCGCTTGGGCTGCAGGGTGGTCAGCGCGTCCTTGGGCGGGCAGCCCCAGAAGGGGAAGGGCCCGCCGGTCATGCGCCGGTTGATCTCCGAGCCGACGCCGAAGCGGTTGTTGGTGTTGTCGGCCTTGTCCTTGACCATCTTGTCGAGCTGGTCCCAGACGGCGCGCCAGGGGTGCTCGCCGGCCAGGTTCAGCGCCTTGGCGAAGCCGCGCGGGAAGCCCAGGGGGAAGTCGAAGCCCACCAGGGCGCGCTCCGAGCGCTTCTTGAAGTCGTCGAGGATGGCGCCCAGCAGCTTTTCGGCCTCGGCCCGGGTCGCCGGATTGTGGCTCTCGAAGGTGAGGCGGAAGCGGACGTCGCGCTTGGCGACTCCGATCCAGACGGAATCGGCTCCCGTCGACGGCTTGGCCGCCGCGCTCCAGTCGACGATCACATAGGCGCTGAACAGACGGGACACGGGGGGCTCCGGGGAGGGCAGTTGGGAAGGCTTGTAGACCTTCCCTTCCACCCGGCCAACGTCGCAAACGCTCACCTCGCCGGTGAGCGGGCCGAATGCGGCGTCGGGTCGGGACCTAGGAGAGCTTCACCAGCATCTTGCCGAAGTTTTCCCCGCTGAACAGACCCAGGAAGGCCTCCGGCGCCTTCTCGATGCCTTCCTTGACGGTCTGCTTCCACTTGAGCTTGCCGGCGGCCGACCACTCCGCGAGGTCCTTGATGAAGGCAGGCATCATGTCCCAGTGATTGGAGACGATGAAGCCCTCCAGCCGCAGGTTCTTGCCGATGATCAGGGCCATGTTTCGCGGGCCGGGAACCGGCGCCGTGGCGTTGTACTGCGAGATCATCCCGCAGATCGCAAAGCGGGCGAAGGGGGCCGCAGCGTTGAGGGCCGCCTCCAGGTGTTCGCCGCCGACATTCTCGAAATAGACGTCGATTCCCTCCGGGGCCGCGGCCATCAGGGCGGCGGTGAGGTCGGGCGTGGCCTTGTAGTCGATGGCCACGTCCACCCCGAGCTCGTCCTTCAGGAACTTGACCTTCTCGGGCCCGCCGGCCGAGGCGATGACCTTGTGACCCTTCAGCTTGGCGATCTGGCAGACCACCGAGCCCACCGCCCCGGCGGCGCCGGAGACGAAGACCACGTCGCCGGGTTTCAGGGCGGCGATCTTCAGCAGGCCGACATAGGCGGTCAGACCGGGCATGCCGGCGACGCCCAGGAAGGCTTCTGGCGGCAGGCCGTGGGTCTCCAGCTTCTGCACCGTGGAGGCCGGGGCGTTGAAGGCCTCGCGCCAGCCATTTCCCGACTGCACCAGGTCGCCGACCTTCAGGCTGGGGTCGTTAGAGGCGATCACCTCGCCCACGGCGCCGCCCTGCAGCACTTCGCCCAGGGCGAAGGGCGGGGTGTAGCTCTTCACGTCGTTCATCCGGCCGCGCATGTAGGGGTCGACCGTCATCCAGGTGTTGCGCACCTGAACCTCGCCCGGGCCCGGCGCGGGCAGGTCGACGGTGACCAGATCGAAGTTGGCCGCGGTGGGCAGGCCAACGGGCCGGCTCTTCAGACGGATCTCGCGCGACGTGGTCATGGGTGTTTCCTAGGGTAAGGGCTTGTTTTGATTTACGGCGTAAGCAGAATTCAAACGAACGTTTAGTCCGACGGGCCGGTGGCGTCCAGCGTCCACTGCATGTAAGCGCAGGCGAGCTTTCGGAGTGAGTCATGGCGGAAATCTTGCGGGGCGGCGTGATCGGGGCCGGCGTGTTCGGCGGCTATCATTCACGCCAGTACGCCAACCAGCCGGGCGCGCGCCTGGCGGCCGTCTATGATCCCCACCATGCCGCCCGGGCCCAGGAGATCGCCCAGAGCCATGGCGGCCAAGGCTTCGACGACCTGGCTGCCTTCCTGAGGGAGGTCGATGTCGTCACCGTCGCCTCGCCCGGCAGCTATCACGCCGAGGGCGCGCTCGCGGCGCTGGCGGCAGGCAAGCCGGTCTATGTGGAAAAGCCCCTGGCGGTCAGCTTGGCCGACGCCGACAGGATCATCGGCGAGGCGGCCAAGCGCAGCCTGATCCTGGCCTGCGGTCATCAGGAGCGGGTGGTCTTCCAGGCCATCGGCCTCTTCGACGTGCCCGAGCAGCCCCTGCGGCTGGAGGCCGTGCGCCACGGGCCGCCCTCGGAACGCAGCCTGGACGTCTCGGTGGTGCTGGACCTGATGATCCACGACCTGGACCTGGCCCTGTCCCTCTGCGCCGGCCAGCCCCTGGCGGTGGAGGCCGAAGGCCTGCGCGACTTCAGCGGCGGCTGGGATCTGGCGCGCGCCGAGGTCAATTTCGACAACGGCTTCCTGGCGGTGTTCGACGCCTCGCGCATGGCCCCGGCCCGCAAGCGCAGCATGAAGGTGGTCTATCCCTCCGGCGAACTGGAGATCGACTTCCTGACTCGGGAGTTCCGCAACACCACGGGTTTCCCCCTCAACCCCGACTTCGCCGAGACACCGGGCGCCAAGGATCCCCTGGGCGCCAGCGTCGCGGGCTTCCTGGCCGCCGTGCGCGGCCTGGCCCCGCGGCCCGTGGTCACCGGGGAGGAGGCGGCTCGGGCGCTGGATCTGGCCCTGGCCGTCGAACAGGCGTTGGAGGACGCCGGGTAAGCGGGTTAGCTTCGCGCCCAGCCCCAGGGAGAAACGCCATGTCCGACGCCTATGACTTCTCGTTCAAGTCCATCGACGGCGCGCCCCTGCCGCTGACCACTTTCAAGGACAAGGTCGTGCTGGTGGTGAACACCGCCTCCAAGTGCGGCCTGACCCCGCAATATGACGGGCTGGAAAAGCTCTACAGTGACTACAAGGACAAGGGTCTGGTGGTGCTGGGGGTGCCCTGCAACCAGTTCATGGGCCAGGAGCCGGGGACCGAGGAAGAGATCAAGGACTTCTGCGAGACCAAGTTCAACATCGATTTCCCGCTCACCTCCAAGGAAGACGTGAAGGGCGAGACAGCCCACCCGTTCTACAAGTGGGCCCTGGCCGAGCTGGGCGAGTCCGCCGATCCGGCCTGGAACTTCCACAAGCTGCTGGTGGGCAAGGACGGCAAGCTGATCCGCGCCTTCGGTCCGCGCACCGAGCCCCAGGCCGACGAGATCACCGCGGCGGTCGAAGCCGCCCTCTAGATCCGCCCATGACGAACGAGGCTCCGCCCTTCGGGGCGGCGGACACCGCCCGCGCCAACTTCTCCGAGGCGGCCCGGCTGCACGGCCAGGGGCGTCTGGAGGAGGCCGAGCCCCTGTACCGGGCGGTTCTGGCCTTCGATCCGACCCAGCGCGACTGTCTCTACAATCTCGGCCTGTTGCGGAAGGCCCGCGGCGACTTCGCCGGCGCGATCGCCCTGTGGCGAACCTCCATCGCCCACCATCCCGGTCATCCCGCCGCCAGCATCGCCCTGGGCAAGGTCCTGGGCATGCTCGGCCGGGTCGGTGAGGCCTTGGCCGCCTTCGACGCGGCCCTGGTCGTCAGCCCGCAGGACATCGACGCGCTCAACTGCCGGGGCAACATCCTGGCCCGACTGGGCCGCCACGCCGAGGCCCTGGAGAGCTACGATCAGGTCGTGGCCCTGCAGCCGACCTACGCCCTGGCGGTGCTCAACCGGGCCAATGTCCTGGGGACCCTGGGGCGGCCGGAGGAGGCGGTGGCGGCCTATCGGGCGGGCCTGCTGCTGACGCCCGACAATGACGAGGTCAAGGGCGCCAAGCTCTTCCAGCAACTGCAGATCTGCGACTGGTCGGACTATGAGGACGCCAGCGACCTGATCGTCCGCCGGCTGGGGGAGGGGGCGCCCGCCGACCTGCCCTTCACCCTGCTGGCCCACTGCGACGATCCGGCGGCCCAGCTCGCCGCGGCCAACCTGCACCTGAAGACCCGCTTCCCCGTCGCGCCCGAGGTCCTGTGGCGCGGGGAGGCCTACGCCCACGACAGGATCCGCGTGGCCTATGTCTCGGCGGACTTCCGCAACCACGCCGTGGCCCACCTGATCGCCGGCCTGTTCGAGCGCCACGACCGCGACCGCTTCGAGATCAGCGGCTACGCCCTGGGGCCACGGGTGGAGGACGCCAAGCGCGAGCGTATCCGGGCGGCCTTCCCGGTCTTCCACGACGTCGCTCAGGTCGACGACCTGGAGGTGGCCAGGATGATCCGCGCCGCAGACACCGATATCATCGTGGACCTGAACGGCTTCACCGCCCACTGCCGGCCGGGGATCTTCGCCCACCGTCCGGCGCCGCTCCAGATCAATTATCTGGGCCATCCGGGGACCATGGGCCGGGGCTTGATGGACTATATCCTGGCCGATGGCGTTGTGATCCCGCCCGGCTCGGAGGTCTTCTTCGGCGAGCAGGTGATCCGCCTGCCGCACAGCTACCAGGTCAATGACCGCGACCGGGCGATCGCCGCCCGGACCCCCAGCCGGGCCGAGGTGGGCCTGCCGCCGGAGGGTTTGGTCTTCGCCTGCTTCAACGCCAACTACAAACTCAACCCGCCGGTGTTCGAGCTCTGGATGCGGCTGCTGGCCAAGGTCCCCGGCAGCGTGCTTTGGCTGCTGGAGGGGAAGGATCCCGTCGCCCGCAACCTGCGCGCCGAGGCGCAGGCCCGCGGCGTCGATCCCGGCCGGCTGGTCTTCGCACCGAAGGCCGCGCCGGAGGATCACCTGGCCCGCCACCGCCTAGCCGACCTCTTCCTCGACACCTTGCCCTACAACGCCCACACCACCGCCAGCGACGCCCTGTGGACCGGCCTGCCCCTGGTCACCTGCGCCGGCCGCGGTTTCGCCGCCCGGGTGGCGGCCAGCCTGCTGCAGGCCGTGGGCCTGCCGGAACTGATCACCGAAAGTCTCGACGCCTACGAGGCCCTGGCCCTGGACCTCGCCACGAACCCGGACCGGCTGGCCGCCCTGAAAGCCCGCCTGGCCGTCCAGCGCGACACCGCCCCGCTGTTCGACACCGACCTCGCCCGCCGCCATATCGAGGCCGCCTACACCACCGCCCGGGAACGTCAGCGGGGCGGCGGGCCGCCCGCCGCCTTCGACGTTCCGGCCTAGTCTTCCAGGATGCGGCTGTGCTTGCGGGTGTCGCGCATGGCCACATAGACCAGCAGGGAGAGGCCGATCACCACGGTGACGTAGGTGTAGAACCAGGTCTCGTGGCCCTTGGACTTGAACCACAAGGCGACATATTCCGCCGTGCCGCCGAACAGGGCGTTGGCCAGGGAATAGGGCAGGGAGACCCCCAGGGCGCGGACCTCGGTGGGGAAGAGCTCAGCCTTCACCACGGCGTTCACCGAGGAATAGGCCGCCACGATCATCAGGGCGCCGGTGGTGAGCGCAAAGGCGGTCAGGACGTCGTGGGTCCCCGCCAGGGTCGAGAGGATCGGCCACGTAAGCGTCACGCCGGCTGCGCCGAACCCAATCAGCAGGGCCCGGCGCCCGAAGCGGTCCGACAGGGCGCCGTAGAGCGGCTGGATCACCATGAAGACCACCAGGGCGCAGGCGGTGATGCCGGTGGCCGCCTCCTTGGAGAAGCCCGAGGTATTGACCAGGAACTTCTGGATGTAGGTCGAGTAGGTATAGTAGCCGAGCGTCCCGCCGGCGGTCAGGCCCATCACCGTCAGGCTCTCGCGCGGGTGGGTGACGATCAGCCGCCAGGTGCTGGCGCGCACGTCGGCGCGGGCCTGGAAGGACGGGGTCTCATCCATCCCCCGCCGGAACCAGAACACCGCGATCGCCAGGGCGCCGCCGATGAAGAACGGGATTCGCCAGCCCCAGGCCTGCAGGTCGTCCTTCGACAGCGCCGCGCTCAGCACAAGCAGCGTCGCCACCGCCAGCAACTGGCCGGCGATCAGGGTGGAGTAGAAGATTCCCGACCAGAACCCACGGTGTTTCCGCCCGGCCATCTCCGACAGATAGGTGGCGCTGGTGCCGTACTCGCCGCCCATGCTCACCCCCTGCAGGATGCGGGCGGTGACCAGGACCACCGGCGCCCAGACCCCGATGGCGGCGTAGCCAGGGCAGAGCGCGATGATCAGGGAGCCCAGGCACATCAGGCTGACCGAGGCCACCATGGCCGCCTTGCGTCCCACCCGGTCGCCATAGAGGCCCATCAGCCAGGCCCCCACCGGCCGGGCGAAGAAACCCACCCCGAACACGGCCGCGGCGTTCAGCAACTGGGCGGTCTGGTCGCCGGCGGGGAAGAAGACCTTGGCGAAATAGAGGGCGAAGGCGGCGTAGACGAACCAGTCATAGGTCTCCACCAGGTTCCCCGCCGACCCCGCCAGGATCGACTTCAGCCGGTCGGCCGCCCGCACCGGCGTCGCCGCCGTCACCGTGATATCGGCCATGTGTTCGCCTCCCCGAGCGGGCGGATACGAGCCGGTTTCGGGCCGGAGTTCAATGACTGGCTAGGCGGTCTGCGCCACCGTCAGGCCCAGTTCCACGATCATCTGCTCGCGGATCACGAACTTCTGGACCTTACCGGTGACCGTCATCGGGAAGGCGTCGACGAAGCGGAGGTAGCGGGGGATCTTGTAGTGGGCGATCTGGCCGCGGCAGAACTCAATGAGCTCTGCGTCGGTGGCGGTCTCGCCGGGCTTGAGCCGGATCCAGGCGCAGAGCTCCTCACCGAAGCGGGGGTCGGGGACGCCGACGACGGTGACGTCCTCAATCTTGGGGTGGCGGTAGAGGTACTCCTCCACCTCGCGGGGATAGACGTTCTCGGCGCCGCGGATGACCATGTCCTTGATGCGGCCGACGATGTTGCCGTAGCCCTGCGGGTCGATGATGGCCAGGTCGCCGGTGTGCATCCAGCCCTCGGCGTCGATGGCCTCGGCGGTCTTCTCCGGATCGTCCCAGTAGCCCAGCATCACGGAGTAGCCCCGGGTGCAGAGCTCGCCGGTCTCGCCGCGCGGCAGGGTGCGCCCCTCCAGGTCGACGACCTTGCACTCCAGGTGCGGCTGCACCCGGCCGACCGTGGAGACCCGGCGATCCATCGGGTCATCCTGGGCGCTCTGGAAGCTGACGGGGCTGGTCTCGGTCATGCCGTAGGCGATGGTGACGTCGGACATGTGCATCCTGTCGATCACCTGCTTCATCACCTCGACGGGGCAGGGGGAGCCGGCCATGGCGCCCGTGCGCAGGGTCGAGAGGTCGTAGCGGTCGAAGTCGGGATGGCCGAGGACCGCGATGAACATGGTGGGCACGCCATAGAGGCCTGTGCAGCCTTCGGTTTGAATGGCTTGCAGCACGGCGGTCGGGTCGAAGCCGTCGGAGGGATAGACCATGGCCGCGCCGTGGGTCAGGCAGCCCAGATTGCCCATCACCATGCCGAAGCAGTGATAGAGCGGCACCGGCAGGCAGAGGCGGTCGCCGGGCTTGAGGCCGATGGCCTCGCCGACGAAGAAGCCGTTGTTGAGGATGTTGCGGTGCGACAGGGTCGCGCCCTTGGGCAGGCCGGTGGTGCCGCTGGTGAACTGGATGTTGATGGGGTCGTGGCAGTCCAGGCTGGCCTCGATCTCCCTTAGGCGCGACATGTTGGTGGCCGTGGAGAGACCAGGAACGGCTTCGAAGTCGAGCCAGCCCGATCTAGGGTCGCCGCCGATCTTGATTACAGTTTTAAGTTGTGGGAGGCGGGCGGCGGCGAGCTGGCCGGGGGCGCTGGCGGCGATCTCGGGGGCGAGGGTGTCGATCATGTCGGCGTAGAGGCTGGTCTTGAAGCTCTCGGCGGCCACCAGGGCCTTCACGCCCACCTTGTTCAGCGTGTATTCGACCTCGGAAAGCCGATAGGCGGGGTTGATGGTCACCAGGATCAGGCCGGCCCGGGCCGCGGCGAACTGGGTCAGGGTCCATTCGGCGCGGTTGGGGGACCAGATGCCGATGCGGTCGCCGGGCTCGAGGCCCAGAGCCAGCAGTCCGGCCGCCATGGCCGACGAGTGACCGTCAAGGTCCCGCCAAGTCCAGCGGACGCCCTGGTGGACCGAGACCACCGCCTCCTGGTCGGGCCAGAGCCGGGCGGCCTGCGCCAGGGCCTGGCCGATGGTGTCCTCGCGCAGGGGCGGGTGATCGGCGCCGCGGGCGATCGGATCGGTCTGGGGCATGGCGTTTCCTCCGGCGGTCTTGGGAGCGAGTTTCGCGCAAGTTCATGCCCGTGACCATGCCGGGGCTTCCAACCGCGCCGCCCGCCCGTTAGGGAAGGCGCAGTTTGAACGGAGGCGTCACGATGACCCGCAAGCCCGACGGAACCTGGGACAAGTCGAACCTCCCCAGCCGCCATGTGACGGAAGGCCCGGCGCGCGCGCCGCACCGGTCCTACTATTACGCCATGGGGCTCGGGAGCCGGGAGATCGCCCAGCCCTTCGTAGGGGTCGCCTCCTGCTGGAACGAGGCGGCGCCCTGCAACACCGCCCTGATGCGCCAGGCGCACGCGGTGTCCGAGGGGGTCAAGAAGGCCGGCGCCACCCCGCGCGAGTTCTGCACCATCACCGTCACCGACGGCATCGCCATGGGCCACGAGGGCATGCGCTCATCGCTGGTCAGCCGCGACCTGATCGCCGACAGCGTCGAACTGACCATGCGCGGCCACGGCTATGACGCTCTGGTCGGTCTGGCCGGCTGCGACAAGAGCCTGCCGGGCATGATGATGGCCATGTTGCGGCTGAACGTGCCCAGCGTGTTCCTCTACGGCGGCTCGATCCTGCCTGGCCAATGGCAGGGCAGGGACGTGACCGTGGTCGACGTGTTCGAAGGCGTGGGCATGCACTCGGCTGGCAAGATGAGCCTGGAGGACCTGTGCTCGCTGGAGCAGCACGCCTGTCCGTCGGACGGCGCCTGCGGCGGCCAGTTCACCGCCAACACCATGGCCTGCGTCTCCGAGGCCATTGGTCTCGCCCTGCCGCTCTCGGCCTCGCTGCCGGCCCCCTATCTGACGCGGGACGCCTATGCGGTGGCCTCGGGCGAGACGGTTGTGCGGCTGATCGCCGAGCAGCTTCGCCCGCGCGACATCGTCACCCGCAAGTCCTTCGAGAACGCCGCCGCCGTGGTGGCCGCGACGGGGGGCTCCACCAATGGCGGCCTGCACCTGCCGGCCATGGCCCATGAGTGCGGCATCGAGTTCACCCTGCGCGACTTCGCCGAAATCGCCCAGCGCACCCCGCACATCGCCGACCTCAAGCCCGGCGGCCGCTTCGTGGCCAAGGACATGGGCGAGGCCGGCGGCATGCCCATGCTGCTGAAGACCCTGCTGGAGGGCGGCTTCATCCACGGCGATTGCATGACGGTGACCGGCAAGACCATCGCCGAGAACGTCAAGGACGTGAAATGGCGCGATGACCAGGTGGTGATCCGCAAGGTCAGTGAGCCGCTCTCGCCCACCGGCGGCGTGGTGGGGCTGTGGGGCTCGCTCGCCCCCGACGGCGCCATCGTCAAGGTGGCCGGCATGACCAGCCACCGCAGCCATCGCGGCCCGGCCCGCTGCTTCGAGGGCGAGGACGCCTGTTTCGCCGCCGTCGAGGCCGGCGACTACAAGGACGGCGACGTCCTGGTGATCCGCTATGAGGGCGCCCGCGGCGGTCCCGGCATGCGCGAGATGCTGTCCACCACGGCGGCCCTGTCAGGCCAGGGCCGGGGCGACAAGGTGGCCCTGATCACCGACGGCCGCTTCTCCGGCGGTACGCGGGGCCTCTGCGTCGGCCATATCGGCCCGGAAGCCCAGATGGGCGGCCCCATCGCGCTGATCCAGGACGGCGACATCATCCACATCGACGCCGACGCCGGGGTCCTCGATCTCGAGGTCGACCCCATCGAGCTGGAAAACCGCCGCCGCCACTGGCAGCCGCGGGTGACCAACTACGGCTCCGGGGCCCTGTGGAAATACGCCCAGATCGTCGGCCCGGCCCACAAGGGCGCGGTGACCCATCCTGGCGCGGCGGGGGAAACCCACGTCTACGCGGATTTGTAAGGCCGTGAAGACGCTCGGCCTGCTCGGCGGGATGAGCGCCGAGAGCACGACGCTCTACTATCAGGAACTCAACCGCCTGGTGCGCGAGCGGCTGGGCGGCCTGCACTCGGCCCAGCTGCTGCTGTGGTCGGTCGACTTCGCCGGCATCGCGGCGATGCAGGCCGCCGGCGACTGGGACGGGGCCGGCGCGGTGCTGGCCGACGCGGCCCGGCGGCTGCAGGGGGCCGGCGCAGACGCCATCCTGATCTGCGCCAACACCATGCACCTCGTCGCCGACCAGGTGCAGGCCGCCGTGACCGTGCCGGTGATCCACATCGCCGACGCCACAGCCGACGCGGTCAAGGCGGCGGGCTGCAGGCGGCCCCTGCTGCTGGCCACCCGGTTCACCATGGAAAAGGACTTCTATCGCGGCCGGCTGGCGGCGCAGGGCGTCGAGGCCATCGTGCCCGACCCGGCCGACCGCGACCGCCTGCACGCCATCATCTATGACGAACTCTGCCAGGGGGTGATCTCGGCGGCGTCCAAGGCCGAGGTGCTGGCCATGATCGCCAAGGCGGGGGAGGCCGACTGCGTGATCTTCGGCTGCACGGAGATCGGGCTGCTGCTGGCGCCGGGGGACCTGAGCGTGCCGGTGGTGGACACGGCGCTGGTCCATGCGCGGGCGGGGGTGGATTTCGCGTTGGGCTAAGCCCAAACCCCGCTCACCCCGGCGAAGGCCGGGGCCCAGGTCGTAGGTCACGACCTGAGTCCAAAGACCTGATCCGGTTGATGAATCTGGGTCCCGGCCTTCGCCGGGATGAGCGGTTTGTGGGGCGTTGAGCGACTTCTACCGCTCGGCCATGCTAGCCTTCACCATGATCTCCGGCGGCCTTTCCCTCGCGCAGCGCTACTTCCTCGACTGTGTCGAACCGATCATCATCCAGCACTTCCCGGGCCTGAGGTTCGCAGCGGCGCTCATCGGCGACGGGTCTGAGGTGCTCGGATTCGACACAGACCAGTCCACGGACCACGACTGGGGACCCCGTCTGCAGCTCTTCCTCTCCAGCGAGGACTTCGGCGGCGCCGCGCTTGAGCTCATGGCCACCCTCGACCGCGAACTGCCCGAGACCTTCGGGGGGTGGCCGGTACGCTTCGGCGATCACGACCGTCCTGCGCGTGAAGCCATCGCAGCGGGCGCCTGCGGGTCTGACCATGGAGTTGAACTGTTCACGGTCGCCGCCTGGGCGCGGCTTCACCTGGCGCTCGGCGACGTCGAGGGCATGTCCACGGCCGACTGGCTCGCCATTCCCGAACAGTCCCTGCTGGCGGCGACGGCAGGGGCGGTGTTCCGCGACGATCCGGGCGAGCTCACCGCGTTCCGGGCGCGCCTTGCCGCCTACCCGGACGACCTCTGGCAATACAAGCTCGCGAGCCAGTGGTGGCGGATAGGCGAAGAGCAGGCCTTCGTCGGCCGCGCGGGCGACGTGGGTGATGACCTGGGATCGCGCATCATCGCAGCGCGTTTGGCGCGGGACGTGATGCATCTCGTCTTCCTCATCGAGCGGCGGTACGCGCCCTATGCCAAGTGGCTGGGGTCGGCGTTCCAGGCGCTGGGGAGCGCGCCGCAATTCGCCGATGCGCTGGCGCGCGTCCTTGGGGCCGACGATTGGAGGGCGCGAGAAGCGGCGCCTGCCGACTGTTATCGTCTTGCGGGCGTGTTGCAGATCGCTCACGGGACTCCGGGCGCGATTGCGCCTCGGATCGGGCCGTACCATGACCGACCGTATTCGGTGGTGAACGCCGACGAGATCGCGAGCGCGCTTCGTGCCGCAATCATTGACCCGAGCCTGCGGGACTTGCCGCTTGTCGGCGGCGTCGATCAAATCGCCGACAATGTCGCCATCCTGGCCCATCCGGGCCATGCGCGGTCGATGATGCGGGGGCTGCGCGCGAATTCGCCCAGCCCCGCTCCCCCCGGCGAAGGCCGGGGCCCAGGTCGTAGGTCACGATCTGAGTCTAAGACCCCGAAACTGTAGGTGAATCTGGGTCCCGGCCTTCGCCGGGATGAGCGGCTTTTGGGGCGGTGAGCTACTTCTTCGCCGCCGCCTTCTGCGCGATGGCGTCCTGGCTTTGCTCGAACTCGCTGGCCTTGACGGCGCGGGTGTCCAGGGAGGGGCCGGCTGTCAGGTCGGGGGCGGTGGGGGTGAAGGTGACGGCGTCGCCAGAGGGCTTGGGGGCGGCGACGCCGAAGGACGCGGGGTCGGTCTTGGCCTTCTGGGCCAGGTAGTCGGCCTGTTCGTCGTCGGTGACGACGCCGTCCTTGTTGGCGTCGGCGGGTTTGAACAGCTTCATAGGCTGGGCGGCGACGGGTCCGGCCAGGGTTACCGCGACGGCGGCCAACAACGCGATACGCATACGAAAATTCCCCTCAACTGGCGGTCAATCTGACGGCGCCCGCCCGGGGGATCAAGAGACCGCGGAGACCCCGAACAGGAAGGGGTGGGCCACCACCAGGGCGGCGTAGACGACGATGGCCACGGCGATCCGCCACAGTCCGATCTCGCCCAGTTTCAGGGACTGGCGGCCGGACAGGATGGCGCCGAAGGGGATATTGGAGGTCTGGGCCGCGAAGGCGTTCCACTTGTCGCCGAGCGCCCGCCTGCGCTTGGCGTCGATGCTGGCCGTGCCGGACAGGGCCAGGACCAGCAGGCCGCCGAACAGCACGATGCTGGCGCGGTCGCCGTTCACCAGCAGGTGGCCGCCCGCCCACAGGGCCAGGCCCCAAAGGAAGGGGTGGCGGGTGACGCGCAGCATGCCCTTGACCACGTCGGGGCGGTCGAGGGTCCCCTCCTGCTTGACGCTGGTGGGGTTGGGGGTGGTCAGGCCCACCACCACGAACAGGAAGGCCAGGGCCTGGAGGGCCGCCTGGATCTTCCAGGTGACCGGGGTGATGTCCCAGTAGGCGAGGTTCCAGTCGGCGTTGCGGCTGCCAGCGAAGGCGAAGCCCAGCCAGGCGAGACCCGCCGCCGAGGCCAGGGAGAAGAGGCCCATATAGGGACCCTCGCCGATCGTCCCGGTCAGCACGCCGCGCAGACGCGTGCCGGAGACCAGCAGATGCAGCAGGATGAAGAAGGCCGCCGCGGCGAGCAGATTGGTCATGGAAACCTCCCCTTGGGTTGAGGGGAGGGTGCGCTCTTGGATTTACAGCGTCAAGATTACCGTTCGTTGTCCTCGGGCAGGTCCTCGTCCAGTTCCCAGGGGGGCGGCTCGGCTCCGGCGCGCGGCTGGGGCGGCGGGGGTTCCTGCGCCGGCGGCGGCGGGGCCGCGACGATCGGGGCGGCCGCGGCGCCGGCGGCGGCCAGGACGTGGGGCGCCCGGGGGCGGCGCAGGATGGCCTCGGCCCGGGCCAGCCAGCGGTTGGCCTCCAGCACGGCGGCGCCGGGGGAGGCGGCCACGCGGCGGGCCTCGTCCCCGGTCACCCAGAGATCCAGTTCGAAGTCGGGGTTCTGAGGATCGTCGAAGATCAGCCGCAGGGTGACGCGGGCGGCGTGGCTGACCCGCTGGTCCAGGGCCCGGCGGGGTTCCTCGCGGTGGACGCGGGCCACCACCTGGCCGTCGATGATCAGCTCGGCGCCCACCAACTCGTCGATGCGGTAGATCAGACACCAGGCGCCGGAATCCCAGGCCACGGCGGCCAGGCCGGTGGCGAAGGAGAAGCCGACCCCGCGCCCGCGGCCCTTGGCCACCAGCAGGGCCTCGGGCTCGCCCTTCAGCACGCGCCTCAGGGCGCGGCCGATGCGCCGCTCCTCGTCGAAGAACCAGATGGCCGCCGAGCCCGCGAAGGTCACGGCGGTCCCGGCCAGGGCGAGCAGCAGCAGGAGCCGGACGACGTCGTTCATGCCCTGAGGCTAGCGGTGTTCGTCCATGGCGAGAAGCCTCGCCTCAACGGGCGTAGTTGATGGAATAGGTCGCTTCCAACAGATTGTTTTGGCGCATGAATTCGGCCATGGACTCATAGGTCGCGGTGCGGATCGGCCCCTGCTGGTCGTCGGTGCGCAGGCGCTGGTCGGCGATGGGGCCAAACAGCCGCAGGACGGCGTTGGCCTTCACCAGGGTCGGTTTGTAGTGGGCCTTGAGGTCGGCGGTGATCTGGTCGGGATCGCTGGTCTGCCAGATGGCCGCGGCGATGACGTTGAGCATGAAGTTGTTGCAGTTCTGGTAGGTCCGCTTCCACGGATTGGCCACCAGCGAGTAGCGCCGGTTGTGGACCGCCTGGTAGGTGGGGCTGTCGATCACCGCGATGATCCGGCGCTGCATCTCCGGCGACGGAATGATCACCGCCATGTCGTCGACGGTGGAGCCGCGGGTGAAGTCGAAGGGATAGTCCTGGACCAGCCGGCTCTCGATCTTGGGCCAGGCGACGCCGTCGCCGGCAAAGAGGGTGTAGACGGCGTAGCCCTGCTGGGTCTTGCCGTCGGCCGTCTTGATCATGCGGTGCACCCAGAAACCGCCGTGGGTGTAGCTGATCCCCTCCGGCAGCTGGCTGCGGGGCCGGCCGGTGCGGAAGACGATGGCCAGGCGCGCGCCGCGCGCGGCCAGGTCCCGCTCCACCTGCTTGGAGAAGCCGGCGGCCTCGGCCGCCGTGAAGTGCGGGGCGATGGCGTGGGCCGAGGAGTCCTGGGCGGCGGCGGGCAGGGCGCCCGTGCTCACGACGCCGGCCAGGGCGGCGGCGAGGGCGAGGCGCTTCACTTCTTGGCCGGGGTGTTGAAGGGCACGGCCGGGGCCGGATCGGGGGAGACCACCACCTTGTCGTCCACCACTAGCTTGCCGGACTCGGCGGCCGAGTCCGAGACCGAGGCGCCCGCGCCGGCCGAGGCCGCGCCGCTGGCCATCACCGCCGAGCCGCCCGCCATGGAGCCCGCGCCCACCACGCTGGCGGGGACGGCGGAGACGCCCACGGCGGTCTTCACGCCGGAGGCGGCCAGCAGGCCCACGGCCTCCGAGGTGGCGGCCGAGGCGCCCGAGGCGTCGGTTGCGCTGTCCTGCGCGAAGGCGGGGGCGGCCAGCAGGGTGGCGGCCAGGGTGAGAAGCGTAAGCGAACGCATGACGGGGTCTTTCGTGTTGGGAGCGGCCTCTTAACCATGCCGCCCTGATTTCGATAGTTAAGCTTTCGCAAGCTGAACCGTTGCTGACAGGCGGGCCTACTTTGCGGGCGGGCCATCGAACATTTCGGGCGGATAGGCGCTCAGGCCCGGGAAGGCCTCGCGCCAGTCCTTGTCCCGGGCGGCTTCCACCAGGGCCGCGCACAGGGCGGGCGCGGCGTGGCGATAGTCGGTGACCGGGCGATAGCCGAGGGCCTCGGCGGCGCTCATGTCGGCCACCAGGGGCGCCTCGACGCTCCAGGGGGAGCGGCCCTTCCACCCCTTGGGCGGACCGGGGAAGGGGGCCAGGGCGGCGTCCGAACCCATGGCCGCCAGGATGACCTCGCCGATCTCCGCCACCGTCAGGGCCTGGGGGTCGGCGGCGTTGAGGACGTGGACGCCCGGCTGCTCCAGGGCGACGCGGACCAGTTCGGCGAGGTTCGCGGTCGCCGTGGTGTGGAACCGGCTCTGGCCATCGAAGGCGAGCGGGATGGCTTTCGCGCCGCGGAGGATCTGGACGATGAACCACCAGTCCCGCGGCGCGCGGCTGCCAGGGCCGTGGACGGCGAAGGGGCGCAGGATCTTCAGGGGGACGCGGGCGCCGGCCAGGAGGGCGTCCTCCATCGCCACCTTGTTGTTGGAATAGTCAGCCGTTCCGGGCGGGGCGCGGGGCTGGTCCTCGCGCAGGGGGATGGGGTATTCGGCGCCGCCGCCCAAGGCGCGGCCCTGATCGTCCACATAGACGCTGCCGGTGGAGATCACGGCCAGGGCGCCGAGGCGGTCCTGCAGGGCCAGCCACTGGTGGGCGTGGGCGGCGGTGTAGGCGACGGTGTCGATGACGGCGTCGAAGGGCTTCGCCAGGGCGTCGCGCAGGGCGCTGTCGTCCTCGCGATCGAGGACCACGACCTCGACGCGACCTTCCAGGGCGACGGGCAGCTCGCCATGCCGCTGGCCGACGGTGACCGCCCAGCCGGCGTCGGCCAGGTTGAGCGCCGCCGCCTGGCCGATCTGGCCCGAACCTCCGAGGATGAAGGCGCGGCGGTTCATGGGACCTACAGGTCCAGTTCCGTCACCACCGGCACGTGGTCCGAGGGCTTGTCCCAGCCGCGGACGTCGCGGTGGATGACGCAGGCGGTCAGCTTGTCGGCGGCCTGGGGGGAGAGCAGGGCGTGGTCGATGCGGATGCCGTTGTTCCTCTGCCAGGCGCCGGCTTGGTAGTCCCAGAAGGTGTAGCTTTCCGGCGATCCGTCGACCTCCAGGAAGGCCTCGGTGAGGCCCAGCCACTTCAGGGCCCGGAAGGCCTCGCGGCTCTCGGTCTGGAAGAGGGCGTCGTCGGTCCAGTTCTGCGGATTGGCGGCGTCGCGGGGCTCGGGGATGACGTTGTAGTCGCCCACCAGGGCCAGCGGCTCCTCATAGGCCAGCAGCTCGCGGACGTGGGCGTTGAGGCGCGCCATCCAGGCCAGCTTGTAGGCGAACTTGTCGGTCCCGATGGGGTTGCCGTTCGGCAGGTAGATCGAGGCCACCCGCACCGGGGTGGGGCCGGAGATCACCGCCTCGATATAGCGGGCGTGGTCGTCGCCGTCCTCGCCGGGCAGGCCCCTGCGGACGTCCTCCAGCGGGGTCTTCGAGAGGATGGCCACGCCGTTGTAGGTCTTCTGGCCGTGGACGGCGATATTATAGCCAAGCCGTTCAAAGGCTTCGGCGGGAAACTTCTCGTCGACGCACTTGATCTCCTGCAGGCAGGCGACGTCGGGGGAGACCTCCTCGAACCAGCGCAGGACGGTCTCCAGCCGGGCGTTGACCGAATTGACGTTCCAGGTGGCGATCTTCATGGGCGTCCTGCGGTGTGGCTGGGAGGGCTTGGCGTAGTTCTTGCGTCTAGCCCCTCGATGCAGGGATCGCCAAGCAAACTAGGACAGGCCGCTAGCCTGGGGGGCGAACAGAACGCCGCCCGCGCGGCGATTCAATTTGACGCGTGGCGGGGCGACAGGGACCTTGCCCCCATGTCAGGGGCCAGCAAGCCGGGCCGGCGGCTCTCGCGCCGCGCCAAGATGATCTGGATGGGGGTGGCGACCGCCGCCTGCCTGGCCCTGGCCCCGATCGGGGCCGTGGGCGCCCTGTTCTCGCCGCTGGTCTTCGACCACCAGGGCAATATCCTCAATCCCCTGGCCTGGATCGCCTTCCTGCTGATGGTCCTGTTCTGGATCGTCTGCCTGATCGGCCCGTTCCTGGCCTGGGTGCTGTTCAAGCGCGACCGCGAGCCCCTGGCCTGGGCCGCCATGGCTGCGCCGCTGGCCTGGCTGACCGTGCTGGTGGCGATCCTGCAGTTCATTCCCGGCTGAGCGCCGCCGCGGCGGCCTCCAGGATCATCGTCCAGCCCTGGCCGGTCTGCTCGCGGTATAGGTCGTCGACGCCTTCGTGGGTGAGGGTCAGGGCGGCGCCGTCGCCGTCGGCGGCGATCTCCAGCCGCACGGTGGTGAAGCGCGGATCGTATTTCGGCACGGCGAACTCGAAGACCAGCCGGCGGGGGCGCTCCAGTTCCAGGATGCGGCCCACATGCTCGATGTCCTGGCCGTCGCGGCGGTCGACGAAGGTGTAGGCGCCGCCGACCCGGGGTTCGATGTCCACGCGGACCATCTCGCCGCCAGCGGTGGCGAACATGAAGCGCCGGGCGATGGCCGGGTCGAGGAAGGCGTCGAACACCCGCCCGGGGCTGACCGCGAAACGGCGGCTGACGGTGACGGTCTGGGTCATGTCGGGGGCTCCTGGGCGTCCTGCGCCCGGAAGATGGCGTCCAGGGCGTCGAGGCTTTGCGTCCAGAGGGCGCGCTGGGCCTCGATCCAGGCCTGGGCGGCGTCGAGGGGGGCGGGGTTGAGGGTCAGCAGGTGCTCGCGCCCCGCGCGGCGGCGGACCACGAGGCCGGCGCGCTCCAGCATGCGGATGTGCTTGGAGACCGAGTTCAGGGAGATGTCGAAGGGGGCGGCGAGGGCCGTCACGCGGGCCTCGCCCCGGGCCAGCCGCGCCAGGATCGCCCGCCGGGTGGGGTCGGCGAGGGCGACCAGGGTGTTGTCGAGCTGGGTCGTGGCGTTCATTCATCCATTTGGATGAATAAATCGCCGGGGGTCAAGCCGGGGGAGCGGTTGACCCACCCGCCCGCCTCTGCCATGGGAGCGATTGAGAATTAATCGCAAGAATGGATGGCGCTCATGGGACGGCTCGGCAGGGTGTTGTGCGGCGGAACGGCCTTGGCGCTGCTGGGCGCGATCGTGCCGGCTCAGGCCCAGGACGAGGTGGCGGTCGACGAACTTGTGGTCACCGCCATGCGCTCCGAGGTGCCGCGCGCCACGGTGCCCTCCACCATCCAGATCATCGGCGAGACCGAGCTGCGGGTGCAGCAGGCCCTGGCGATGAGCGCGGTGGACGCGGTCTCGGCCCTGGTGCCGTCCTTCTCGCCGACCCGGCAGAAGCTGTCGGGCGCCGGCGAGACCCTGCGCGGCCGCTCACCGCTCTATCTGGTGGACGGGGTGCCGCAGTCGACGCCCCTGCGGGACGACAGCCGCGACGGGTTCACCATCGACCCCTTCTTCATCGACCGCGTCGAGGTGGTGTTCGGCTCCAACGCCATCCAGGGGGTCGGCGCCACCGGCGGGGTGATCAACTATGTCACTGCGCCGACGCCCAAGTCCGGCCAGGGCTGGACCGGCAAGGTCATGGCCCAGACCAGCTTCGACGACGGCGTGCTGGACGACAGCTTCGGCTACAAGGCCGCCGGCCTGGTGGGCCGCGACTTCGGGGCCTGGGACTTCGTGGCCGGCGCGGCCTACGAGACCCGCGGCGGCTATTACGACGCCGAGGGCCGCCGCATCGGAATCGACGCCACCCAGGGCGAGCTGCAGAACTCCGACAGCTGGTCGCTATTCGGCAAGGCGGGCGTCGATCTCGGCGACGAGCGGCGCCTGGAGGCCATGGTCAACCACTTCGAGCTGGAGGGCGGCGACGACTATGTCCTGGTCAACGGAAACCGCGCCACCGGCCTGCCGGCGACCGCCCGGCCCGGCGTTCAGCCCGGCCTGCCCACCGCCAACAAGGTGACCTCCGCGGCGGTCACCTACAAGGACCGGGACCTGTTCGGCGGGGTCCTGACGGCCCAGGGCTTCGCCCACGACTATCACGGCGTCTTCGGCGGCTCGATCACCGGCACCTTCCAGGACGTCCGCCTCGCCCCGCTCAACACCCTGTTCGACCAGTCGGCCAACAACTCCCAGAAGCAGGGGTTCAAGCTGGACTACGAGCGCGGCTTCGAGGCGCTGCCTGGCCTCAAGATCCTGGTGGGACTCGATGGGCTGAGGGACAAGACCTACCAGGAACTGGTGCTGACCAACCGCGTCTGGGTGCCCAAGACCACCTATAAGAGCCTCTCGCCCTTCCTGCAGGCCCACCAGGCCCTTTGGGACGACCGCATCCACCTGTCGGCTGGGGTGAGGCAGGAGAACGCCACCCTGGAGGTGGGGGATTTCACCACCCTGGCCTCGTCGGGCAACACCCGGGTCGCCGGCGGCGAGCCCAGCTTCACGGAGGTGCTGACCAATGTCGGCGGCACCTTCCGGGTGGTGGACGGGGTGGTGGCCTACGCCTCCTACGCCCAGGGGTTCACCATGCCGGACGTCGGCCGGGTGCTGCGGGCCATCAATACGCCGGGCCGTGACGTCGACACCTATCTGGACGTCGCCCCGGTGGTCTCCGACAACCTGGAGCTGGGGGTCGAGTTCGCCCACGGGCCGGTGAACGGGTCGCTGGCCTGGTTCTCCTCG
This sequence comes from Pseudomonadota bacterium, assembly GCA_040388315.1. Classification (GTDB taxonomy): domain Bacteria; phylum Pseudomonadota; class Alphaproteobacteria; order Caulobacterales; family Caulobacteraceae; genus Phenylobacterium. The sequence goes on from JAZKBZ010000092.1 coordinate 26,433, forward strand.
GCCTCGGACAAGGGCGCCCTGCTGGTGCTCAACGCCGGCGGCACCTTCGACGTCCAGCGCCAGCGCACCGAGATCGAAGGCGTCGAGGCCACCCTTCGCTGGAAGGCCCAGGACTGGCTGACCCTGGGGGCGGCCTATTCGCACCTGGAGGGCCGGACCGACGGGAACGGCGACGGCCGGGTCGACCAGGACCTGGACGGGGCGAACATCTCGCCGGACCGGCTGACCGTGACCGCCGACGCCACCTATGGCGACTTCAACTTCCGCCTGCAGGGCCAGGTCTTCGAGGCCCGCAGCTTCCAGGGTCAGCCGGCGGCCAACGCCTTCGAGGGCTATGAGCTGCTGGACGCGGTGGCCGCCTGGAACGCGCCCTTCGGGGTCGTCAGCCTGGGCGTCCGCAACCTGCTGGACGAGCAGTACATCACCTACAACAGCGATACGACCAATCCGACGGACAACGCCCGCTACTTCGCGGGCCAAGGCCGGGCGGTGACGCTGGGGATCGTGCGGGCCTTCTGATGGGCCTGATCCGCACCCTGCACGCCTGGGCCGGGGCGCTCCTGGCCCTGATCCTCGTGGTCCTGGGGCTCAGCGGCGCCCTGCTGGTGCTGCGCGAGGACTGGGTGAAGCTGACCGTGCCGGAGGCCCGCGCCGTGGTGACGGCCTCCCCGGCGGTGCTGGGGGCGGCGGCCGAGGCCGTGGAGGCGAAGGGCACACCCCGCAGCATGATGTTCGCCGGCCCGCACCTTGGGGTCCATCGGCTGACCTATGAAAAGGACGGCATGGCCTATGCCGCCGCCGACGGCGCCGTCCTGGCCCGCTGGACCGGCGCCGAGCGTGCCGAGCAGTGGGTCTTCCAGCTGCATCACCGGCTGCTGGCCGGAGAGAGCGGTGAGATCGTCGTGGGAACGGCAGGCCTGGCCGGTGCGGTGCTGTGCCTGACCGGCGTGATCGTCTGGTTTCCGGCCTGGCGCAGCTTCGCGGGGAAGGTGTGGCCGACGTCGGTGGCCCGGCGCGACCTCGTGGCCTCGCACCGCGACCTGGGAATCCTGACGGCCGTCCCGGTCTTCGTCCTGTGCCTGACCGGCGGGATGATCGTCTTCAGCGACACCAGCAAGGGGCTGCTGACCCGGCTGGCGCCCGGCGGGGTTCAGCCGGGCAAGCCGCCCCAGGCCGGGGTGGGGGATATCGATTGGCCCGTGGCGCTGGCCGGCGCCCAGGCGGCGTTCCCGCAGGCGACCCTGAGGCTGGCGAGCTGGCCGTCCACGCCCGGGGCGCCCGCGGTCATCCGCATGAAGCAGCCAGCCGAATGGCACCCGAACGGCCGCACCCTGGTCTATATCGACCCCGCGACCTCCAAGGTGGTCGGCACGGTGGACGCCCAGGCCTTCGGCCCCGGCGCCCGGCTCCAGAACGCGCTCTATCCGATCCACGCGGCGTCGGTGGGAGGCAGGCTCTATGAGCTGGTGGTGTTCCTGGGCGGCGTCGCCCTGGCGGCCCTGGGCGGGCTGGGCCTCTGGTCGTTCCTGATCCAGCAGCGCCGCAACTGGGCGCGAGGGCGGTAGGGCCAAACCCGCATCGCCCGGCCTTGGCCGGACCGCGCGAGACTATCAGATCGAGAAGCTCACGCCGCAGCCGCAGCTGGACTTGGCGTTGGGGTTGCGGACGCGGAACTCGGCGCCGGCCAGTTCATCGACATAGTCGATCACCGAACCCTTGAGCAGGATCAGGCTCATCTCGTCCACCAGGGCCGCGGCCCCGTCATGCTCCACCACCAGGTCGTCGGCCTCGCGCTCGCTGACCAGGGCGAACTGGTACTGGAAGCCCGAGCAGCCGCCGCCCTCCACCGCCACGCGCAGCATGACGGGGTGGCCCTCGGTCCTGCTGAGGTCGTGCAGCCGCTGGGCGGCGGTGGGCGAGAGGGTGAGGTCTGATGTGGTCATGATGCGTAAAACCCTGGTCTGGCCTATATGAGGGTGACTGGGCTCTTGACCAAGGGGCCACCGCAGATTGCGAGCATACATGGCTTTGACGGTTCCGCCCCGCGTCTCCTACGCCGAAGACCCCGGCCTGTCCCTGGGCCGCAAGGTCGCCGAGCCGGAAAGCCGTAACCGCACCCCCTTCGCTCGCGACCGCGACCGCATCATCCACGCCACCGCCTTCCGCCGGCTGAAGGAGAAGACGCAGGTCTTCGTGGCCCACGAGGGCGACCACTTCCGCACCCGACTGACCCACTCCCTGGAGGTGGCCCAGGTGGCCCGGTCCCTGGCCACGGCGCTGGGGCTGGACGCCGACCTGGCCGAGACCATCGCGCTGGCCCACGACCTCGGTCACCCGCCCTTCGGCCATGCCGGGGAGGACGAGCTGCAGGTGCAGATGGAGCCCCATGGGGGCTTCGACCACAATGTGCAGACCTTCCGGGTGGTCACCAAGCTGGAGCGCCGATATCCGCGCTGGGACGGGCTGAACCTCACCTGGGAGACCCTGGAGGGGGTGATCAAGCACAACGGCCCGGTGACGGCCAAGCTCAGCCAGCCCTCGTGGAAGGCGATCTCCGAATTCGACGCCGAGTACGACCTGGGCCTGGACACCTGGGCCTCGGCCGAGGCCCAGTGCGCGGCCCTGGCCGACGACATCGCCTACAACAACCACGATGTGGACGACGGGGTGCAGGCGGGCCTGTTCCACCTGAAGGAGCTGCTGGACGTGCCGCTGATCGGGCCAATCCTGGCCAGCGTCTACAAGGACTATCCCGACCTTGACCCCGGCATCGTGCGGCTGGAGGCGGTGCGGCGCATGATCGGGGCGATGATCGACGACGTCCTGGCCGAGACCGAGCGGCGGGCCATCTCCTCCAAGGTCGCCTCGGCCGACGACGTGCGGCATCTCGACCACGCCCTGGTGGCCTTCTCCCGCGACATGCTGGAGGATCTGGGGCGCCTGCGGGAATTCCTGATGAACCGGATGTACCGGCACTGGAAGGTCAACCGCACCCGCTCCCAGGCCCGCCGTATTCTGGCCGAGATGTTCCAGTTGTTCATGAGCGAACCCGATGTCCTGCCGACGGAGTGGTTCGCCCGGTCGCAGAACCGCGACGACGCCGGCCGCGCCCGGGTGGTGTGTGACTACATCGCCGGCATGACCGACCGCTTCGCCATCGAAGAGCACCGCAGGCTTTTCCACCTCGACGTCTGGAATTAGGGCGTCTCGGCGGTTCGAAGCCCGCCGCCCTTCGATACACTGACGCCAAGGCCGTGCGATTCGTTTCGCGCGCGCTTTCCGATTCCCTTGGGAGCCTTCGATGACCAACCCCGATCGCGGCGCCTATACGCCCCCGACCGACGCGCCCCTGGCCTTCGACGCGCGCCAGCCGGTGCGCGGAACCCGGCCGGCTCCCATGATGCTGATCATCAGCGCTCTGGTGCTGATCGGCCTGGTGGTGGCGATCTTCGTCTTCTACCGCTCCGGCGTGCGCCAGGCCGGCGCCGCGCCGCAGGCCGTCGGCACGCCCGTCGGCGCCATCAAGGGCCCCGCGCCGGCCGAGGACCAGCCAGTGGACCCCGCCGCGGGCCTGCAGATCTACCAGTCCTCCGAGGGCCAGACCGCCCCGGCCGCCCCCAACTTCACCGCCCCGCCGGAACAGCCCGCCGCCCGCGCCACCCCGCCGGTGGCCGTTGTGACCCCGCCGCCGGCGCCCAAGCCCGCGCCGACGCTTCCCGTGGCCGCCGGGCCCGCGCCCGGCCCGGTCGCGGCCCTGCCCGTCACCCCGGCGCCCAAGCCGGTCCCGGCCCTGAAGCCCAACCTGCCGGCCGCCACGCCGGCCGCCACCGTCGGCGGCGCGGCCTCGGTGCAGATCGGGGCCTTCTCCTCCCAGGCCCTGGCCGACAAGGGCTGGAACGACGCGGCCAAGATCGCGCCGGGCGCCACGGCCGGCAAAGGCAAGCGGGTCGAGGCCATCCAGAAGGACGGAGCCACCCTCTATCGGACCGCGGTCACCGGCTTCTCCAGCCGCGCCGACGCCGCGGCCTTCTGCGATCAGCTCAAGGCCGCCGGCAAGTCCTGCTTCGTGAAGTGAGCGTCAGCGCCTCCATCCTCGGCTGCGCGGGCCTGAGCCTCTCGAGCGAGGAGCAGGCCTTCTTCCGCGACGTGCGCCCCTGGGGGTTCATCCTCTTCAAGCGCAATGTCGACAGCCCCGACCAGGTGCGGGCCCTGACCGACCAGCTCCGCGCCTGCGTGGAGCGGCCCGACGCCCCGATCCTGATCGACCAGGAGGGCGGCCGCGTCGCCCGCCTGGGGCCGCCGCACTGGCGGCGCTATCCGCCCGGCCGGGCCTATGGCGCGCTGCCGGCCAACGATCCCCTGATGCGCCGGGAGATCACCCGGCTGGGCGGCCGTCTGCTGGCCCACGACCTTTCGAGCCTGGGGATCAATGTCGACTGCGTGCCGGTGCTGGACGTGCCGGGCGAGGGCGCCCACGACATCATCGGCGACCGGGCCTATGCGACCACCCCCGAGGGCGTCGCCCAGCTGGGCCGCGCGGCCTGCGAGGGCCTGATCGCCGGGGGGGTGCTGCCGGTGATCAAGCACATCCCCGGCCACGGCCGGGCCCTGGCCGACAGCCACCTGGATCTGCCGGTGGTGGAGGCCAGCTACGAAGACCTCGACGCCCGCGACTTCGCCCCCTTCCGGGTGCTGTCGGACATGCCGATGGCGATGAGCGCCCACGTCGTCTACACCGCCGTCGATCCGCGCGGCCCGGCCACGACCTCCAAGCGGGCCATCAGCACGGTGATCCGCAAGGCCATCGGCTTCGACGGCCTGCTGATGACCGACGACCTGTCCATGAAGGCGCTCGCCGGCGACTTCACCACCCGCGCCAAGGCCGCCCTGGCGGCCGGCTGCGACGTGGTCCTGCACTGCAACGGCGACATGGACGAGATGAAGCAGGTGATCGCCGGAACCCGGACGCTCTCCGGCCGCGCCGCCCAGCGGGCCCGCGCGGCGCTGGGCCGCATCGCCCGCGCGCCCGAGCCCTTCGATGTTGAGGAAGGCCGCGCGCGATTCGACGCGGCCTTCGCGGGGCAGTGGTCTTGAGCAACACCTTCCAGCCCAATCTCGACTTCGAGGCCGCCGCCACCGCGGCTGAGGACGGCGAGGCCCTGATCATCGACCTGGAGGGCTATGAGGGCCCGCTCCATGTGCTGCTGGCCCTGGCCCGCAGCCAGAAGGTCGACCTGATGAAGCTGTCGATCACCCGTCTGGCCGACCAGTACCTGGCCTTTGTCCACCAGGCCCGACGCATCCGCTTCTCCCTGGCCGCCGACTATCTGGTGATGGCCGCCTGGCTGACCTATCTGAAATCCCGCCTGCTGCTGCCCAAGCCGGAACGGCCCAAGGCCGAGGAGCCGCCCGCCGAGGAGATGGCCGCCCAGCTGGCCTTCCGCCTGGCCAAGCTCGACGCCATGCGCCGGTCCGCCGACGCCCTGCGCGACGGGGCGCAACTGGGCCGCGACGTCTTCCTGCGCGGCGATCCCCAGGCGATCCAGATCATCCCGTCCAACCGCCTGGAGGGCGACCTCTACGGCCTGATGAGCGCCTATATCGCCCAGCGGAAGAAGGAACAGGACCGCCACTACACGCCGCGCACGCCCCAGGCCTATCCGCTGGAGGCGGCCCGTGAGCGGCTGCGGGACATGCTGCCGGACCTGTCGCGCTGGACCGCCCTGGAGGGCATAGCGCCGATGCGCCCCAGCAGTGAGCCCGGCCCGAGCCGCGCCTCCTATGTCGCCTCCACCCTCTCGGCCAGCCTGGAGCTGGTGAAGGAGGGCACCATGGAGGCCCGCCAGCTGGAGGCCTTCGCCGACATCTTCCTGCGCGCCCGCCGGGGAGCCGCCGCGTGACCGATCCCGCCGAACGCCAGGTCGAGGCCCTGCTGTTCGCCGCCGCGGGGCCCCTCAGCCTGGACGACATCGCCAAGCGCCTGCCGGCCAATTCGGACGTGGAGGCCGCCATCGCCGCCCTGCAGAAGACCTATGAGGGCAGGGGGGTGGAGCTGGTCTGCGTGGCCGACCGCTGGCGCTTCCAGACCGCCCCGGACCTCGCCTTCCTGATGACCGAGGAGCGGGAAGAGCCCCGGCGCCTGTCCAAGGCCGCCCAGGAGACCCTGGCCATCATCGCCTACCACCAGCCGGTGACTCGGGCCGAGATCGAGTCCGTCCGGGGGGTGCAGGCCAGCCGCGGCACCCTGGACGTCCTGCTGGAGCTGGGTCTGGTGCGGATGCGCGGCCGCCGCCGCACCCCGGGCCGCCCCGTCACCTACGGCACCACCGACGCCTTCCTGGAGCACTATGGCCTGGCGGCCCTGGCCGACCTGCCGGGCATGGCCGAGATGAAGGCCGCGGGCCTGCTCAGCCTGGACCTGCCCGCCGACTTCGCCCTCCCCAATCCGGGCGGCGTCGACCTGGAGGAGGACCCGCTGGAGGACGACGCGGCGCCCGAATTCCACACAGACTTCCTCGGAGAGGAAGAAGAGGGCTGATTGAGGCGAAGGCCTCTTGCGATCCGATTGGCGCGCGGTCACCTAAGCGACTATATTCGGCGGCAAGATCACAACTGGCGCGCGGTCCGCGAGGCCGCTGTCGCAGAGGAGTAAGTTCATGGGTGCTTTCGGTCCCATTCACTGGATCATCGTGGCGGTGGTTGTGCTGCTGCTGTTCGGCGGCCGCGGGAAACTGTCGGGGATCATGGGCGACGCCGCCAAGGGCATCCGCGCCTTCAAGGACGGCCTGAAGGACGGCGACGAGGTGGCGACCACCGCCGCCAAGCCGCTGCCCAGCGAAAAAGACGAAGCCCGCAGCTAGTCGGCTGCCGTTCCCGGAAATCCGCCCACGCCGGTCCTGATCGGCGTGGGTTTTCATCGTTTAGGCGTGGCCTATGCTTCCTGAAGTCGGCGGGATGGAACTGCTGGTCATCGCCGCGGTCGCTCTGATCGTGGTGGGGCCGAAGGATCTGCCCATGCTCCTGCGCAAGCTGGGGCAGTTCGTGGCGCGCCTGCGCTCCATGGCCGACGACTTCCGCGCCAGTTTCGACGAGATGGCCCGCCAGTCGGAGCTCGACGACCTGCGCAAGGAGGTCGAGGCCATGCGCCGCGGCCAGCTGGTCGACCAAGCGGCCGCGGAAGCCTCGAACGTGGAAATAAGCCAGGTCTTCAATGAGATCGGCGACAGCCTTCAGGGCTCGGGCATCCAGTTCCACCCGCCGATGAGCCACCAGTACAGCGAGGCCGAGGTGGCCGAGGTGGTGACGCCGGAACCCGTCGCGGCCAAGCCCAAGGCGGCGCGCAAGCCCCGGGCGCCGAGCGCGGCCACCACCAAGCCCAAGGCCGCGCCGAAGAAGAAGCCCGCCACCGTCGCCGCCGCGCGCCGCGCGCCCAAGGGGACGGTGTCTTGAGCGACGGGATCGACGACGAGATCGAGGCCTCCCGCGCCCCGCTGCTGGATCACCTGGTCGAGTTGCGCTCACGCCTGATCGTCTGCGTGGGCGCGCTCGTCGTCGGCTTCGCCATCTGCTTCGGCTTCGCCACCCAGATCTATATCGCCCTGCTGCACCCCTTCGAGGTGGCCGCCCAGCTGATGGCGGCCCAGAAGGCCAGCGGGGGCCATGCCGGCCCCTTCGACCTGCTGCTGGCCCTGATCGGCCTCAAGGAGGTTCCCAGCGTCGCCGGGGCGGGCCTGAAGTTCGTCTTCACCGCCCCGCTGGAGTTCTTCTTCACCAAGCTCAAGCTGGCGGGCTTCGGGGCGGTGATCCTGACCTTCCCGATCCTGGCCTGGCAGATCTACGGCTTCGTGGCGCCGGGTCTCTACAAGAAGGAGCGCCACGCCTTCCTGCCGTTCCTGGTGGCGGCTCCGGCCCTGTTCACCCTGGGCGCGGCGCTGGTCTATTTCATGATCCTGCCCTTCGTCCTGTGGTTCTCGCTCTCGCAGCAGATCGTCGGCGCCGGCGCGATCTCGGTGGAGCTGCTGCCTAAGGTGTCCGACTACCTGACCCTGGTGACGACCCTGCTGCTGGCGTTTGGCCTGTGCTTCCAGCTGCCGGTGGTCCTGACCCTGCTGGGCATGGCGGGGATCGTGGATTCAAAGCAGCTGCGGGCTGGTCGCCGCTACGCCATCGTCGGCATCTTCGTGGTGGCCGCCATCGTCACCCCGCCAGATCCCATCAGCCAGACCATGCTGGCCGCCCCGATCATCCTGCTCTACGAAATCTCGATCTGGTGCGTGGCCGCCATCGACCGCCGCCGCAAGCGCGAGGACGAGAGCACCGCCGTCGCGCTGGTCTGAGGGCTTGGCCCCACGGGCGGCGCGCTCTAGAGAAAGCCGCTTACCTTACGGCGGACCCCATGCACGACATTCGAGCCATTCGCGAAACCCCTGAGCTTTACGAGAAAGCCTGGGCTGCGAAGGGCCGCTCCGGGGCGGCGGCCCAGGCCATCGAGCTGGACGCCAAGGTCCGCGCGGCCAAGACCGCCGCCGAGACCGCCCAGGCCAAGCGCAACGAGCTCTCCAAGCTGATCGGCCAGGCCAAGGCCCAGAAGAACGAGCCTGAGGCCCAGCGCCTGCTGGCCGAGGTGGAGGCCCTGAAGGGCGCCGGTGCGGCCCAGGCCGAGGCCGAGAGGGCCGCGAGCACCGAGCTGTTCGACCTGCTGGCCGCCCTGCCGAACCTGCCGATGCCCGACGTGCCGGCCGGCGAGGACGAGAACGACAATGTCGAGCTGCGCCGCTGGGGCGAGCCGAACCACATCGCGTCGCCGAAGGACCACGTGGACCTGGGCGGGGCGCTCGGCCTGATGGACTTCGAGGCCGCCTCCAGGATGAGCGGCGCGCGGTTCGTGGTGCTGAAGGGCCAGCTGGCTCGGCTGGAGCGGGCGCTGGGCCAGTTCATGCTGGACGTCCAGACCCAGGAGCACGGCTATACCGAGGTGTCGCCGCCGCTGCTGGTGCGCGACGAGGCGGTGTTCGGCACCAACCAGCTGCCCAAGTTCGCCGAGGACCTGTTCCACACCACCGACGGCCGCTGGCTGATCCCCACCGCCGAGGTGTCGCTGACCAACCTGGTGCGCGAGCAGATCACCCCGGAGGAGGAGCTGCCGCTGCGGCTCACCGCCCTGACGCCCTGCTTCCGTTCCGAGGCCGGCGCCTCGGGCCGCGACACCCGCGGCATGATCCGCCAGCACCAGTTCTACAAGGTCGAGATGGTGTCGATCACCACGCCGGATCAGTCGGCCGAAGAACACGAGCGGATGATCGGCTGCGGCGAGGCGATCCTGAAGGCTCTGAACCTGCCGTTCCGCACCATGCTGCTCTGCGCCGGCGACATGGGCTTCGGCGCCCGCAAGAGCGTCGACCTTGAGGTCTGGATCCCCTCGGAGGGCCGCTATCGCGAGATCAGCTCGATCTCCAACTGCGGCGACTTCCAGGCCCGGCGGATGGACGCCCGCACCAAGGCGGCCGGCGAGAAGGGCACCCGCTTCGTTCACACCCTGAACGGCTCGGGCCTGGCGGTGGGCCGCACCCTGGTGGCGGTGATGGAGAACTATCAGGACGAGAAGGGTCGGATCGCCATTCCCCAGGCCCTGCATCCCTACCTGCCGGGCCTGACCCACATCGGTGGCGAGGCGTGAGAATCCTGCTGACCAATGACGACGGCATCCACGCCGAGGGTCTGGTCGCGCTGGAGAACATCGCCAAGGCGCTGTCCGACGACATCTGGATCTGCGCCCCGGAATACGAGCAGTCGGGGGCCAGCCGGGCGCTGACCCTGTCGGACCCGGTGCGGGTGCGGAAGCTGGATGACCGCCGCTTCGCCACCAGCGGCACCCCCACCGACTGCGTGATGCTGGCCATCTTCGAGCTGATGGAGGGCGCCAAGCCCGACCTGGTGCTGTCAGGCGTCAATCGCGGCGCCAACCTGGCCGAGGACGTGACGCTCTCGGGCACCGTGGCCGGCGCCATCGAGGGCATGGCCATGGGGGTGCCGTCCATCGCGCTCTCCCAGACCGGCTGGCCCACCGGCAACGAGGACATCTTCGCGCCTGCCGAGCACTTTGCGCCGGGCATCATCGCCAAGCTGGTGGAAACCGGCTGGCCGAAGGACGTGATCATCAACGTCAACTTTCCGGCCGCGCCGGTGGAGAAGATCACCGAGGTCGAGGTCACCCGCCAGACCTTCCGCGACATCAATGTGCGCCATGCCGAGAAGCGCACCGACCTGCGGAACCGGGACTACTACTGGATGGGTTTCCGGCAGGAGCGCTCGTCGCCCGCCGACGGAACCGACCTGAAGGCGATATACGAGGGAAAGATTTCAGTGACGCCCTTGCACATCGACCTGACTCACCTTGAGACGGTCAATCGGCTGAAGGGTGTGCTGGGCGGCACGCCGCCGAAGGCGTAGATGAGCGTGGAAATGACCAAGACGGAGAAGGACTCGCCTGAAACGCGGCTGGCGCGCCTGATCCTGAATCTGCGTTCGCAGGGGGTCAGCGATCCCGGCGTGCTGAACGCCATCGAGTCGACGCCGCGCGACCTGTTCACGCCGGATCTGTTCCAGGAGCGCGCCTGGGAGGATTCGGCCCTGCCCATCGCCTGCGGTCAGACCATCAGCCAGCCCTTCATCGTCGGCCTGATGACCCAGGCCCTGTCCCTGGAGCCCCGCGCCCGAGTTTTAGAGATTGGCACCGGCTCGGGCTACCAGACCACCGTGCTCTCCAAGCTCTCGCGGCTGGTCTACACCGTGGAGCGCTACCGGACCCTGATGGGGGAGGCCGAGGCCCGCTTCAAGGCGCTCGGTCTCACCAATGTGATCACCAAGTTCGGCGACGGCGGCCTGGGCTGGCCCGAGCAGGCGCCTTTCGACCGCATTTTGGTCACGGCGGCGGCGCCGGAGGAGCCCAAGGCTTTGCTTTCGCAGTTGAAACCCGGGGGGGTGCTGGTGGCGCCGATCGGCAAGGGACCTGTCCAGAGCCTCAAACGCTATACCGGCGACGGCAAGGGCGGCTTCACCGTCGAGGCCCTGACCGACGTTCGGTTCGTACCCCTGCTGGACGGCGTGGCCCGGGAGCTTTAGCCGTCCACAACCTTACGAGTTTGTGGGTTGGCGGTGATGGGCTCCTTAACCCATCATTAACCCCGACGCCTCGACTGATTCCGAACCCATAGAGCGGAGCGGCGATGACGCTTTCTTATTCCCGAACGGCCTTGATCCTGTTGGCGGCGACGTCGCTTGGCGCCTGCACGACCTATGCGCCGTTCGGCGAGGACGCCCAGGCGCCCCGGCCCAACTTCCCCACCCGCCTGCCGCCCCCCGGCGCCCAGACCTCGCCGCCGGCCCAGGAGTCCCAGGATCAGGGGCCCATGCCGCAGCCTGGCCCGTCGACGGGCCAGGTGGAGAGCCGTCCGCTGGAGCCCGTGCCCGGCGGCCCGGCCTATGTGACGCCCTCGACCCCGCCCTATACGCCGCCGGCCGCCCCGGCCTATCAGCCGCCGTACCAGCCGCCGCCGCCGGTGATGCAGACGGTCACGCGCCAGACGGTGACCGGCAAGGTGGTGGACGCCGCCGGCCCGCCCAAGACCCATACGGTCAAGAGCGGCGACAACCTCGACGCCATCGCGCGTTCCATGGGCACCACGCGCAAGCAGCTGGCCGAAGACAATGACCTGAAGGAGCCCTACGTCCTGCGTCCCGGCAAGACGCTGAAGGGCCCCTCCAGCGACGCCAAGGCCTATGTGGTGGGGCCGGGCGACACCCTCTACGCCATCGCCCGGCGCTTCTCGGTCACCGGCCAGGCCCTGGCCGACGCCAACGACATGAGCGTCGACAAGCCGCTCGTCGCCGGCCGCAAGCTGGTCCTGCCCGACGGCTTCAAGGACAAGGGCCCCACCACGGTGACCGTGCGGGTCCAGGTCCCGGGCTCGGGCGTCCAGTCGCCGGCTCCCGCGCCGTTCCAGCCCCAGGCGCCGGCCCAGCAGCAGCGCCCGCCCGCCTACACCCCGCCGCCCGCCGTGACCCCGGAGCCCGAACCCGAGGCGCCGCGGACCACCACGACCACCACCACCAAGACCATGGTCACCGGCAAGCTGGTGGAGGTGGCCGGCCCGCCCCAGGTCTACACCGTCAAGAACGGCCAGAACCTGGACGCCATCGCGCGCGCCATGGGCACCACCCGCAAGCAGCTGGCCGACGACAACAAGCTGAAGGAGCCCTACATCCTTCACGCCGGGGACAAGCTGAAGGGCCCCAAGACCACGGTGAAGGCCTATGTGGCGGTGTCGGGCGACACGCTCACCCTGATCGCCAAGCGCTTCAGCGTCACGCCCAAGGCCCTGGCCGCCGAGAACGACATGAGGATCGGCGACGCCATCAAGGCCGGCCGCAAGATCAGCCTGCCGGACGGCTACAAGGACAAGGGTCCGGTCAAGGAGACCACCAGGAAGACGGTGACCCTGCCGCCCGAGCCGCGGCGCGACACCACACCGGCAGCGTCGCCGCCGAGCCGGCCCACGCCGCCGCCGGTCTCCCAGCCGGTGACACCGCCGTCGAACAACAGCTACGGCCGTCCGACCCCGCCGCCGACGACTCCCAACCGCACCTCCCCGACGCCACCGGCGGCGACCTCGGGCCCGCTCAGCGACGCCCAGATCACGACCCAGGGCCGGGGCCGGTTCAACTGGCCGCTGCGGGGCGACATCATCTCGGACTTCGGGCCCAAGGGGACGGGCCAGCGCAATGACGGCCTGAACATCCGCGCCAATGCCGGCGAGGCGGTCCGCGCCGCGGCGGCCGGCGACGTGGTCTATGCCGGCGACCAGGTGCCCGGCTTCGGAAACCTGGTGCTGATCAAGCACGCCGACGGCTGGGTCACGGCCTATGGCCATCTCGCCCGCGTGGACGTGAAGATGCAGCAGAAGGTGGTCCAGGGTCAGCAGATCGGCCAGGCGGGCACCAGCGGCGGGGTCTCCGAACCCCAGCTGCACTTCGAGGTCCGCTACGCCCCGGCGCCCACCGAACGCGCCAGGCCCATCGATCCGAAGCTGGTGCTGGGACGGTAGAGCTTTCTCCCTCCCCAGGTCGGGGAGGGAACGCTTCGCTACATCGGCAGGGTCTTGCCGAGCTCCCCCGCCAGGTCGCGGATGAACTGCCAGGCGACGCGCCCGGAGCGGCCGCCGCGCAGCTGGGCCCATTGCAGGGCGCGGCGTTCCAAATCGGCCACGATCAGGCCGTGGGCGCGGGCATAGGCCGTCACCGCCTCCAGATAGGTCGGCTGGTCCATGGGCGGGAAGCCCACCCACAGGCCGAAGCGGTCGGAGACGCTGACCTCCTCCTCGGCGTCCTCGGCGGTGGCGATCAGGCCCCGGTCCTCGGCATGGCCGCGGGGCATCAGGTGGCGGCGGTTGGAGGTGGCCACGAACAGCACATTGGCCGGCGGACCGGAGACTCCGCCCTCCAGGGCCGACTTCAGGGCCTTGGCGGCCGCCGCGCCCTCCTCGAAGGAGAGGTCGTCGCAGAGCACCACGAAACGTTCGAGCCGCGCCCGCAGGGTGTCGAACAGGGCGGGCAGGGCGGTGACCTGGTCGCGGTCGACTTCCACCAGTTTCAGATCCGGGGAACCGTCGGCCACCGCCATGAAGGCGGCCTTGGCCAGCGAGCTCTTGCCCGTGCCGCGCACCCCCCAGAGCAGGGCGTGGTTGGCCGGCAGGCCGGCGGTGAACCGCTGCAGGTTCTCCAGGAACCGGGCCTTCTGGGCGTCCACCCCGATCAGGGCGGCGAGCGGCAGGGCGTAATCCGGGGCCGGATGGAAGGCGTGGGTGGCCGGATCGTGGCGGAAAAGCCGCGCCCCTTCGAAGTCCGGAATGACGCGCGCCGGGGGCGCCAGGCGTTCCAGGGCCGAGGCAATGCGCTCGAGAACGGATTTCAGCTCAGATTCCATGGCCGTGGTGCTTAGCGGTCCTGCCGTTCCATTGCAAAACGAGGGGCGAACGCATAGCTTCCGCCAACTTCAAACGGGCGGCTTTTCGCGTGCCCGACGACGGACTTCGGAGAGACCATGTTCGCCACCCCCGCCTTCGCTCAGACCGCCGGCGCCGCCGCAGGTGGTGGGCCGACGGAAATGCTGATGCAGTTCCTGCCGCTTATCGGCCTGGTCGTGCTGTTCTACTTCCTGATGATCCGCCCGCAGCAGCAGCGGATGAAGGCCCATCAGGCGATGATCGCCAATGTGAAGCGCAACGACACCGTGGTGCTGAACTCCGGCGTCATCGGCAAGGTCGTTCGCGTCGAGGACAAGGAAGTCGGCGTCGAGATCGCCCAGGGCGTCAGCGTCAAGGTGGTCAAGTCGATGATCTCCGACGTCCGGGTCAAGGGCGAGCCTGCCCCGGCCAACGACTCCAAGGCCTGAGAGCCCCGTAAATGATCGCTCCGTCCCGCTGGAGGACGATCGCCGTCCTGATTTCGGTGATCTTCGGCATCCTGTTCAGCCTGCCGAACGTGATTCCGCAGAAGACGCTCGACACCTTGCCGAGCTTCCTGCCGCACAAGAAGCTCAACCTGGGCCTCGATCTCCAGGGCGGCTCCTACCTGCTGCTGGAGGTCGACACCAAGGCCCTGCGCGCCGAGAAGCTGACCAACCTCATCGAGGACGTCCGCACCTCCCTGCGCGACGAGAAGATCGACTTCACCGACCTGGGCCAGGTGTCTGGCGCGGTGTCGGTGCGGATCACCGATCCCGAGCAGCTGACGGCGGCGACCAACCTGCTGCGCCGGAGCGTCGGCTCGCCCCTGGCGGGCGCGGTGGGCGGCCGTGACGTGACCATCAGCTCCGGCGACGACCAACGCATCCGCATCGTCTTCGCCGAACAGGCCCTGGCCGCCGAGGCCGGCAAGGCGGTGGAGCAATCCATCGAGATCATCCGCCGCCGCATCGACGAGCTGGGCACCAAGGAGCCCGACATCCGCCGTCAGGGCGTCGACCGCATCGTGGTCCAGGCCCCGGGCGAGAGCGACCCCGAGAAGCTCAAGAACATCATCGGCCAGACCGCCAAGCTGACCTTCCAGATGGTCGACGACAGCGTCACCCCCGAGGAGGCCGCCGCCGGCCGCATTCCCCCGGGCTCGCAACTGCTCCCCTATGAGGAGGGGGGCGGGGTGCTGCTGATCAAGAAGCGCGCCCTGGTCACCGGCGAGATGCTCACCGACGCCCACCAGGCCTTCGACTCCCAGACGGGTCAGGCGGTGGTCAATTTCCGCTTCAACGGCCAGGGCTCGCGCCGCTTCGGCGACGCCACGGCCCAGAACCTCGGCAAGCGCTTCGCCATCGTGCTGGACAACCGGGTCATCTCCGCCCCCGTCATCCAGAGCGCCATCACGGGCGGGTCGGGCCAGATCAGCGGCAACTTCACCGCCGAGAGCGCCAACAACCTGGCGATCCTGCTGCGGGCCGGCGCCCTTCCGGCGCCTCTGAACGTCGAGCAGCAGAACACCGTGGGCGCCGAGCTGGGCGCCGACGCGGTCAAGGCCGGGGCCCTGTCCCTGGCCGTCGGCGCCGCGGCGATCATCATCTTCATCGTGCTGGCCTATGGCCTGTTCGGGGTGTTCGCGGCGCTCGCCCTGATCGTCAACATGCTGCTGATCTTCGGCGTCATGTCGCTCTTCCAGTTCACCCTGACCTTCCCCGGCATCGCGGGCCTGATCCTGACCCTGGCGGTGGCCGTGGACGCCAACGTGCTGATCTATGAACGGGTGCGCGACGAGGCCCATGCGGGCCGCTCCCCCATATCGGCCCTGGAGCACGGCTATCAGCGAGCCCTGGTCTCCATCCTCGACGCCAACATCACCAGCGCCATCTCGGCCCTGATCATGTTCCAGTTCGGGGCCGGACCCATCCGCGGCTTCGCCCTGACCCTGCTGATCGGGGTCGTCACCTCGGTGTTCACCGCCGTGGTCATCACCCAATTGCTCATCGGCTGGTGGTTCCGCGCCACGAAGCCGAAGACGCTGCCGATCGTTTGAAGGTTTTCCGCATGCGTTGGCCCCTGATCCGTCTTCTCCCGCGAGAATTCCACTTCAACTTCGTGGGGCTCGCGCCCTATGCGGCGGTGTTCTCGGCGATCCTCATCGTCCTGTCGGGCGTGTCCTTCCTCACCAAGGGCCTGAACCTGGGCATCGACTTCGTCGGCGGTTCGCTGATCGAGGTCCGCACCCCGGGGCCGGCGCCCATCGCCGAGCTGCGCACCACCCTGGCCGCCGCCGGGGGCGAGGACGCCAAGGTCCAGGGCCTGGGGGATTCCCACGGCGCCATGCTGTCGTTCCGCACGGCGGAGAACGTCAACGCGGTGGTCGGGGCGACCAGGATCCAGAACGAACTGGCCAAGGCCTTCCCGGGCATCCAGTTCAAGAAGGTCGAGGTGGTGGGACCCAAGGTCTCCGGCGAGCTGATGCAGGGCGGCTTCATGGCGCTCGGCATCGCGCTGGCCCTCATGCTCGCCTACATCTGGTTCCGCTTCCAGCTGCAGTTCGGCCTGGGCGCGGTGGTGGCGGTGTTCCACGACGTCCTGCTGACCCTGGGGGTGCTGTCGGTCACCGGCTTCGAGTTCTCCATGACCTCGATCGCCGCCCTGCTGACGGTGATCGGCTATTCGATGAACGAGAAGGTCATCACCTTCGACCGGCTTCGCGAGAACCTGCGCAAGTACAAGACCACCCCGCTGGCCGAGGTGATCAACAAGTCCGAGAACGAACGTCTGTCGCGGACCCTGATCACCGGCTCGACGGCCATCCTGGCCCTGTCGGGCGCCCTGGTGCTGGGCGGCGTGGTCCTGCGGCCCCTGGTGGTAACCATGGTGTTCGGGATCATCATCGGCACCTATTCGTCGATCTATGTCGCCCTGCCGATCATCCTGCTGTGGGGCGTCAAGCGAGGCGACGAGCCGGCCGAACCCCTGAAGCCGGCCAACGCCCGGCCGTAAGCCATGGCCCGCGACGCGCCCTCCATCGACGCCTATGGCGACGGCGGGTTCCGGCTTTCCGGCGCGCGTCACGAGGGGTCGGTCCTGATCGTCCAGGACAGGGCCCAGCCCTGGCCGGTCGCCAGCCTGGCCGAGCTGACGCCCGAGGCCCTGGCCCCGGTGCTGGAGGCGGGCCCGCGCGAGGTGGAGTTTGTCCTGCTCGGCCTCGGCGCCGCCAACGCCCTGCCGCCCCGGGCGGTTCGCGAGGCCCTGTCCCAGGCCGGTATCGGCCTGGAGTTCATGGACACCCCCACCGCGGCGCGGATGTACAACGTGCTCACCGCCGAAGGCCGCAGGCTCGCCGCGGGCCTGATCGCGATCTAGTCTCCCTGCCTTTAGGGAGCGCTCCCATGCAGACCGTCCGTCTCGGTCGAACCAACGCCGTCGTCAGCGCCGCGGGGCTGGGCTGCGGCGGCCACTCCCGACTGGGCATGAGCGGGGGCGCCAGCGCCCAGGAAGCGTCCCGCGTGGTCAGCGCGGCCATCGACCTGGGGATCACCTTCATAGACACCGCCCGGCTCTACGGCACCGAGGAGGCCGTCGGCCTGGGGGTGAAGGGGCGGCGGGGCGAGGTGTTCATCTCCACCAAGGCCACTCCAACCGGCGGCCGACCCGGCCGGGAAGGCGAGTTGGCGACACCCGAAGAACTGACCGAGAGCCTGGAGGGTAGCCTGCGGCGGCTGGGGACCGACCACGTCGACCTGTTCAACCTGCACGGCGTCATGGCCGCCCAGTACGACGCCTGCGTGGAGACCCTGCTGCCGGAACTGAAGCGCCAGCAGGCCGCCGGGAAGGTCCGCCACATCGGGATCACCGAGGCCTTCGGCGTCGACACGCGCCACCAGATGCTGGCCCGCGCCATGGCCGACGCCCACTTCGACGTGGCCATGGTGGGCTTCAACCTGCTGAACCCCTCGGCGCGCCGCACGGTGTTCCCGGCCGCCCAGGCCAAGGACATCGGGACCCTGATCATGTTCGCCGTACGCCGGGCGCTGAGTCATCCCGACGTCCTGCGTGACACTGTCGGCAAGCTGCTGGCCAGCGGGGAGGTGGCGGCCGGCGCCGTCGATCGGGAAGATCCCCTGGGCTTCCTACGCGAGCATCCGGGGATCGCCTCGGAGCTGGAGGCGGCCTACCGTTTCTGCCGCCACGAGCCCGGCGCCCACGTCATCCTCACCGGAACCGGCAGCGTCGAGCACCTGAAGGCCAATATCGCGGCCATCAACGCACCGCCCCTGCCGGCGGAGATCTCGGCCCGTCTGGAGGCGATCTTCGGCGCCGTGGACAGCGTCTCGGGCAACTAGCAGGCCCGGGGGAAACCCCTTATAGCTGACGGTCAGGGCAGGAATCGTAGAGGGATACCTATGGCTGGACTTCTCGCAAATCTCCGCAACACCATCATCGTCAGCTGCGTGCTGGCGCTGATCATCATCGCTGGCTATTTCAGCCACTACGGCTCGGCTGACGCCATCTTCTTCCAGGCGGTGTTCCGCTTCATCCACGTCCTCTGCGGCATCATGTGGATCGGCCTGCTGTACTACTTCAACTTCGTCCAGATCCCGCAGATGGCCAATATCCCGGCCGAGCTGAAGCCGGCGGTCTCCAAGTACATCGCCCCGGCGGCGCTGTTCTGGTTCCGCTGGGCGGCGCTCTTCACCTGGGTGGCGGGCGTGATCCTGGCCTTCAACCGGGGCTATCTGGTCCAGGCCTTCACCCTGGGCGCCACCGAGGGCTTCGCCGATGTCGGCCACATCTTCATCGGCATGGGCATGTGGCTCGCCACGGTGATGTTCATCAACGTCTGGGCCTTCATCTGGCCCAACCAGAAGATCGCGCTGGGCCTGGTGGAAGCCGACGCCGACGCCAAGGCCAAGGCCGGCCGCACGGCGATGCTGTTCTCGCGGACCAACACCCTGCTGTCGATCCCGATGCTGGTGACCATGACCATGAGCCAGACCATCTTCGGCTAAACCCGACGATAACCTACAATCGGAAGGCCCGCCCCAACCGGCGGGCCTTTTGCTTTTCGGGACGCACATGTCCGAGGACGACGCCCACGACCCGAACGATCTCGACGCCCTGGTGGGTCGCGTCGATCCCGACCGTTGGCTGGCCAGCCGGTTCATCGCCGACCCGGCGGCCCGCGCCGATGTCATCGCGCTGTACGCCTTCGACCACGAGCTGGCCCGGGCGCCCCGGGTGGCCTCCAACGCCCTGATGGGGGAGATCCGCCTGACCTGGTGGCGGGAGGTGCTGGAGGAGGTGTTCGAGGGCAGGCCGGTGCGCAAGCATCCCACGGCGCTCGCCCTGGCCGAGGCCATAGGCCGCCACGGCCTGGCGCGGGCGCGGCTGGAGGCGATGATCGACGCCCGCTACCGCGAACTCAGCGCCGAGCCGATGAAGCTGGGGGAGGCCCTGGAATGGGCCGACGACACCGCCGGGAACGCCGCGGTCCTGGCCGCCGCGATGCTCGATCCCGCCGCCGATCTGGCCAAGGCCCAGGCCGGCGGCCGCGCCTGGGCCATTGGCCGGCTGATCGCCACGGCGGGCCTGGCCGGCCCCGACGTCGGACCGATCCTGGATCGGGCGCTCAAGGACGCCGCGGGCCTGTCGGCGCCGGCCTTCCCGGCCATCGCCCAAGCCACCCTGTCGCGGGTGCGGGCCAGGGGCCGGCGGCCCTCGGAGCTGGAAGCGCGGCTGCGGCTCTTCCTGGCCGTGGCGCGCGGGAAGGTCTGAAGCTATTCGGCGGCGATCTTTGCGTCGCCGGTGACCCAGGTCTCCAGGTCGGCCAGGGCGCGTTCCCCCACCGCCAGCTTCTTGCCGCGGCTCTTCTCCTTGGCGCCCAGACGGCGCCCGGTCTCGTCGCGCTTGGCCACGCCATCGACCGGCGGCAGCAGGCCGTAATTGATGTTCATCGGCTGGAAGGAGCCCTTGCCGCCCGCCAGGTGCCCGCCGGTGATGTGCCCCACCAGGGCGCCAAGGGCGGTCGTGGCCGGCGGCGCGGCGATGGGTGCGCCCAGGCGTTCGGCGGCGGCCAGGCGGCCGGCCAGCAGGCCCATGGCCGCGCTCTCCACATAGCCCTCGACCCCGGTCACCTGGCCGGCGAACCGCAGGCGCGGTTCG
>JAZKBZ010000092.1:46619-60299 GCA_040388315.1 Pseudomonadota bacterium
GCTGTCCAGCAGCTTGGGACTGTTGAGGAAGGTGTTGCGGTGCAGGCCGCCGAGCCGGGCGAAGACCGCCTTCTCCAGCCCCGGGATCATCCGGAAGATATCGGTCTGGGCGCCGTGCTTCAGCTTGGTCTGGAAGCCCACCATGTTCCACAGGGTGCCCAGCGCATTGTCCTGCCGCAGCTGGACGATGGCGTAGGCCTTTTCCTGCGGATTGTGCTCGTTGGTCAGGCCGACCGGCTTCATCGGTCCGTGGCGCAGGGTCTCGCGGCCCCGTTCGGCCATCACCTCGATGGGCAGGCAGCCGTCGAAATAGGGGACGTTCTCCCAGTCCTTGAACTCGCTCTTCGGCCCGGCCAGCAGGGCGTCGATGAAGGCCTCGTACTGGTCCTTGTCCAAGGGACAGTTGATGTAGGCCGCGGCGTCGCCGCCGGGGCCCTCCTTGTCATAGCGCGACTGGCGCCAGGCCACCCCCATGTCGATGGTTTCGAAGTTCACGATGGGGGCGATGGCGTCGAAGAACGACAGCTCGCCCTCGCCGGTCAGGGTGAGGATGGCGTCGGAGAGGGCGGGCGAGGTGAGGGGGCCGGTGGCCACGATCACGCTGTCCCAGTCGGCCGGCGGCAGGCCGGCGACCTCCTCCCGGGCGATGGTGACCAAGGGGTGGGCCTCCAGCCGGGCGGTGACCGCCTGGGAGAAGCCGTCGCGGTCCACGGCCAGGGCCCCGCCGGCCGGCACCTGATGGGCGTCGCCACAGGACATGATGATGGAGTCCAGCCTGCGCATCTCGGCGTGCAGCAGGCCCACGGCGTTGCCGGTCCAGTCGTCGGCGCGGAAGGAGTTGGAACAGACCAGTTCGGCCAGGCCGTCGGTGTGGTGGGCGTCGGTGCCGCGCACGGGGCGCATCTCGTGCAGGACGACCGGCACGCCGGCCTGGGCGATCTGCCAGGCGGCCTCCGAACCGGCCAGGCCGCCGCCGATCACGTGGACAGGATCAATCTTGGTGCTCATGCGTGGCTAAGTAGCAACGATTGACCTGGATCGCGAGGGAGGCCTTGCGGCGAAAGAGCCGCAACCGCAAAGATCGCAGCCAAAGGGGCGGCTGACTCGTTTGGTCTTTCAGACGGGCGGCCAGAGGACAGACATGACCAAGTTTTCGCCGAGCGAGTCGGCGCTGGAAGGCTTCAGAATCACCCGCGAGCGGCCAGGGACGATCCTGGTCTGGAGCCTGGTCTACTTCGTTGGCATCATGGTCATCGCGATGATCATGCTCAGCGCGCTGGGTCCCGACTTCATCAAGTTCGTGCAGAAGGGCGGCCTGGAGTCCGGCGACGCCAGCGCCTATGGCGCGATACTGCAGAAGCACAAGTTCTCGTTCCTGCTGGTGATCGTCATCTCCATCGCCCTGATGTCGGTCCTGATGGGCGGCATCTACCGGCTGGCCCTGCGGCCCTCGGAGAAGGGCCTGGCCCACCTGCGGCTGGGCGCCGACGAGCTGCGGCTGACCATCGTCAACCTGGCCCTCTTCACCGTCGGCCTGCTCTTCCTGGTCCTGACCTATACCGCCACCGCGGTCGGCGGCCCGCTTGGGGCGCTGGTCAGCCTGGCCCTGGCCGTCGGGCTGATCTGGGCCGGGGTGCGGCTGCTGCTGGCCACGCCGATGACCTTCGCCGAGCACCGCATCGCCATCGTCGACTCCTGGAAGCTCACCAAGGGCCACTTCTGGAGCCTGTTTGGCATGACCATCCTGGCCATCATCTTCTACGTGATGGTCTGGCTGCTGTTCAGCATCATCAGCGCCGCCACCGTGGCCTTGGCCGGCGGTCAGGACGCCATCGCCAATCCGGGCAATCTCGCCCCCTTGGCCATCGTGGCCTTCATCGCCACCTTGATCGTCCAGCTGCTGCTGCCGATCCTGCAGGTGGTGATGATCTATTCGCCCCTGGCCGAGGCCTATCGCGAACTGACCGGCGCTCCGCGGGACGCCCAGCCTTAAGGACGCCCGCGGCCTCCGCGATCAGGCGCTGGCGCTGGGTCGCGCGCTGACCCGGTCGTGCCAGGCCTTCAAGGTCTTGAACTCCGGCTCCATCGGCAGGCCGATCCACTCGGCGAAATCGACGGTGGAGAGCAGGCAGATGTCGGCCATGGTGTAGGTGTCGCCCACCACGAACTGGTGACCTTCCAGCTCGCGGTCCAGGTACTTCTGCGCGCCCTTGTAGGTCTCGGCGTTGGACTCCCCGAAGTCCTTGAACTGGGTCAGCAGGGCCGCGGTGCGCGGGTGGGCGTGGCGCCAGTACATGCCCACGGGCGTCATCACGGTGAATTCGACGCGGCGAATCCACTGGTCCACCAGGGCCTTCTCCACCGCCGTGGTTCCGAACATCGGCGGCTCGGGATTGATCTCGTCCAGATAGCGGCAGATGGCGACGGTCTCGGAGATGGTGGTGCCGTCGTCCAGCTCCAGGGTGGGGAGCTGACCCATGGAGTTCTTGGCGCGGAATTCCGGGCTCTTGTGCTCGCGCTTCATCATGTTGACCGGGGTCTCGGGCAGGTCGATGCCCTTCTCGGCCAGGAAGATGCGCACGCGTCGCGGATTGGGGGCCGGGTTCGGCGCGCCGTATAGCTTCATGGGTCGACTCCAATGTCTTAAACGAATGGAACGACGCTATTTCAAACATTTGTTTGAGGGAAGGGGCTCTCTTCCCCCAACGGAAGCTAGGCGTTGACCAGTTTCTTCACCCGGGCCTTGCGGCGGTCCTCGTGGCGCTTGAGGAGTTCGGCCAGGTAGCGGCCGGTCCAACTCTTGGAGCTGGCGGCCACCTGTTCCGGCGTGCCCTGGGCCACGATCTCGCCGCCGCCGTCGCCGCCCTCGGGGCCGAAGTCGACGATCCAGTCCGCCGTCTTCACGACGTCGAGATTGTGTTCGATCACCACCACGGTGTTGCCCTGGTCGGCCAGCTCGTGGAGCACCTCCAGCAGCTTCTTGACGTCCTCGAAGTGCAGGCCGGTGGTGGGCTCGTCGAGGATGTAGAGGGTCTTGCCGGTGGCCTTGCGCGACAGCTCCTTGGACAGCTTCACCCGCTGGGCCTCGCCGCCCGAAAGGGTGGTGGCCGACTGGCCGACCTGGACATAGCCCAGGCCCACGCGCTTGAGGGTGTCCATCTTGTCGCGCACCGGCGGCACGGCCTTGAAGAAGTCGGCGGCCTCCTCGACGGTCATGTCCAGGACCTCGGAGATCGACTTGCCCTTGAACAGCACCTCCAGGGTCTCGCGGTTGTAGCGCTTGCCGTGGCAGACGTCGCAGGTGACGTAGACGTCGGGCAGGAAGTGCATCTCGATCTTGATCAGCCCGTCGCCCTGGCAGGCCTCGCAGCGGCCGCCCTTGACGTTGAAGCTGAACCGGCCCGGTCCATAGCCGCGGGCCTTGGATTCCGGGAGGCCGGCGAACCAGTCGCGGATCGGCTGGAAGGCGCCGGTATAGGTCGCCGGGTTCGAGCGCGGCGTGCGGCCGATCGGCGACTGGTCGATGTCGATGACCTTGTCGAACAGCTCCAACCCCTCGATCTTCTCGTGGGGGGCGGGGGCGTCCGAGGCGTTGTGCAGCCGGCGGGCGGCGGCCTTGTAGAGGGTCTCGATGGTGAAGGTCGACTTGCCGCCGCCGGACACGCCGGTGATGCAGGTGAAGGTCCCGGCCGGGATCTCGGCGGTGACGTTCTTCAGGTTGTTGCCGGTGGCCCCGATAACCCGCAGCACCTTCTTCTTGGAGATCGGCCGGCGCTCCTCGGGGATCTCGATCTCGCGGGCGCCGGAGAGGTACTGGCCGGTGATGCTGTTGGGATTGGCCATCACATCGGCGGGCGTGCCCTGGGCGATGATCTCGCCGCCGTGGACGCCGGCCGCCGGACCCATGTCGATCACATAGTCGGCGGTCATGATCGCCTCTTCGTCGTGCTCGACGACGAGGACCGAATTGCCGAGATCGCGCAGTCCCTTCAGGCTTTCCAGCAGGCGGGTGTTGTCGCGCTGGTGCAGGCCGATCGACGGCTCGTCCAGCACGTACAGAACGCCGGTCAGGCCCGAGCCGATCTGGCTGGCCAGGCGGATGCGCTGGCTCTCGCCGCCCGACAGGGTGCCGGAGGCGCGGCTCATGTTGAGATAGTCGAGGCCGACATTGACCAGGAACCGCAGGCGATCATTGATCTCCTTCAGGATCCGGCGGGCGATCTCCATCTGCTTGTCGGTCAGGCTGTCCTGTAGCCCGGTGAACCATTCCTCGGCGTGACGGATCGACAGGCGGCTGGCCTGGCCGATGTGCTGGCCGGCGATCTTCACGGCCAGGGCTTCGGGCTTCAGGCGATAGCCCTCGCAGGCCTCGCAGGGTGTTTCGGACTGGTAGCGGCCCAGTTCCTCGCGGACCCAGGATGAGTCGGTCTCGCGCCAGCGGCGCTCCAGGTTCGGCAGCACGCCCTCGAAGGTCTTGTTGACCTCG
Source organism: Pseudomonadota bacterium (assembly GCA_040388315.1). Lineage (GTDB taxonomy): Bacteria > Pseudomonadota > Alphaproteobacteria > Caulobacterales > Caulobacteraceae > Phenylobacterium. The sequence continues at coordinate 51,106 of JAZKBZ010000092.1, forward strand.
TACTTCCGGGCGTTGTCGTCATAGACGAACTTGATCTTGTCGGCGCCCGATCCGTAGAGGACCACTTGGCGCGCCTGTTCCGGCAGCTTCCACCAGGGTTCGTCCATCGAGAAGCCGTAGTGGCGGGCCAGGGCCTGCAGAGTCTGGGTGTAGAGCGGCGATGGGCCCTTGGACCACGGGGCGATGGCGCCCTTGTGCAGGGACTTGTCCTTGTCGGGCGCCACCATGTCGGCGTCGAAGGCGAGCTTCATCCCCAGGCCGTCGCAGACCGGGCAGGCGCCATAGGGGTTGTTGAAGGAGAACAGCCGGGGCTCGATCTCGCTGATGGTGAAGCCGGAGACCGGGCAGGCGAACTTCTCGGAGAACAGCAGCCGGCGGGGTTCGGCCTCACCCTCGGCCTTGTCGGCCCACTCGGCCACGGCGATGCCGTCGGCGAGCTTCAGGGCGGTCTCCAGGCTGTCGGCGTAGCGGCCCTCGAGGCCCGCCTTGGTCACCAGCCGGTCCACCACGATGTCGATGTCGTGCTTGAACTTCTTGTCCAGGACCGGGGCGTCCTCGATCGGGAAGAACTCCCCGTCGATCTTCAGGCGCTGGAAGCCGGCCCGCTGCCACTCGGCGATCTCCTTGCGGTACTCGCCCTTGCGGCCGCGCACCACGGGGGCCAGCAGGTAAAGCCGCTCGCCCTCCGGCAGGGCCACGAGCTTGTCGACCATCATGGAGACGGTCTGGCTCTCGATGGGCAGGCCGGTGGCCGGCGAATAGGGCACGCCGACGCGGGCCCACAGCAGGCGCATATAGTCGTGGATCTCGGTGACGGTGCCGACGGTGGAGCGCGGATTGCGGCGGGTGGTCTTCTGCTCGATGGAGATGGCCGGCGACAGGCCCTCGATCAGGTCCACGTCGGGCTTGGACATCAGCTCCAGGAACTGGCGCGCATAGGCCGAGAGGCTCTCGACATAGCGGCGCTGGCCCTCGGCGTAGATGGTGTCGAAGGCGAGCGAACTCTTGCCCGAGCCCGAGAGCCCGGTCAGCACCACGAGTTCGCCGCGCGGGATGTCCACGTTGACGTTCTTCAGATTGTGCTCCCGCGCGCCGCGCACGCGGATGAAGTTCAGCTGTTCGGCCATCTTGTCCTGAAACGCTCTTCACCCGCCGAGGGTCTCGACGGGACCGTTTAATGTAGTGAACGGACTCACGGATAACATGGGAACAATCGGAGAACAAACATCGTGGAGACGCAGGTTTCCGACCTCCGCACGCCGCAGGTCGCGCGCGGACTCTAACGCGCGAGGCGCCGAAAACTGTCAGCAGCGATCTGAGACCCTAGCCCTCGCGCTTGGCGTAGACCGGCGGGCGCTTTTCCAGGAAGGCGCGGACGCCTTCGCCGAAGTCGTCGTCCTGGGCGCAGAGGATCTGGTTGCGGTCCTCCATGGCGATCACCGCCTCCAGGCCGTTCGCGTCGATGGCGTGGTTCAGGGCCTCCTTGGTCAGGCGCAGGCCCAGCGGCGTGGCGTTGAGCATGTCGGCGGCGAAGGCCTGGGCCTCGGCCTCCAGGGCCTCGGGGGCCACGACCCGGCTGACCAGGCCGAGCTGATAGGCGCGCTCGGCGTCGATGAAGCGGCCGGTCAGCATGAACTCGGCCGCCACCGAACTGCCCACCATGCGCGGCAGGAAGTAGCTGACCCCGATGTCGCAGGCCGACAGCCCGATGCGAATGAAGGCGGCGTTCATGCGCGTCCGCGGGGTGGCGATCCGCACGTCCGACGCCAGGGCCAGGGCGAAGCCGCCGCCGCTGGCCGCCCCGTCGACGCAGGCGATGATCGGCTGCGGGCAGCGGCGCATGGCGATGACGATCTCGCTGATCTGCCTCTGGCCCGTCAGGCCGGCCCCCACCGAGCGCGTCACCCCGTCGTTGGAGCCCGAACGCTCCTTCAGATCCAGACCGGCGCAGAACGCCCCGCCGGCGCCGCAGAGCACCACCACGCGCACGTCGCGGCGCCAGTAGAGGCCGACGAAGAAGTCGCGCAGTTCCTCCACGAGCTTGCGGTTGAGGGCGTTCAGCCGCTCGGGGCGGTTCATGGTGGCCCAGACGACGTCGCCGTCCATGCGCAGATCCAGATGCTCGTAGGTCATGCTTGTCTCGTCTGTCCGCCGTTCCCGGGCGAGATCGCCCCGCGCACCGCCTAGCCCTGCGGCTCAGCTTGCTGCGCGTGTCCCTTGGCACCAAGCTGAACGCCCGATCCCTACGTCAGGCAAGCCGGGCTTTGACTGACCCAGCGGGACCCCACGCAGCGTGACGACAAGAGACGCGACAGGGAGGCGTTCAGGTGAACTTCGATTTTTCCGACGAACAGAAGCAGCTTCGCGACGAGGCGCGGAAGTTCCTCGCCGACCGCTGCTCGCCGGCCACGGTGCGCGTCATCCTGGAGGGGCCGGAGCCCTTTGACCGGGCCCTGTGGAAGGGGCTGGGCGAGATGGGCTTCCTCGGCGCGGCGATCCCCGAGGAATACGGCGGCGTCGGCCTCGGACATCTGGAACTCTGCGTGATCGCCGAGGAGTTGGGGCGGGCCAATGCGCCGGTCCCCATGGCCTCCTCGATCTACCTGGCGGCCGAAGCCCTCATGCTGTGGGGAACGGAGGCTCAGAAGTCCGCCTGGTTGCCCAAGCTGGCCTCCGGTGCGGCGGTGGGGACCCTGGCGCTCGGCGAAGGCGTCGGCCGGGTGACCGAGCGCACCATCAAGGCCCAGGTGGGCGGCGGCAAGCTGTCGGGGGTCAAGATGCCGGTGGCGGACGGCGATGTGGCCGATGTCGCCGTGGTGGCGGCCAGGGACGCCAAGGGGGTCTCACTCTACCTGATCGACCTGGCCGGGCCGGGCGTCGGCCGCGAGACCCTGGAAACCATCGACCCCACCCGCAGCCAGGCGCGGATCGTCTTCGACGGCGCCTCGGCGGAACTGCTGGGCGAGGCCGGTCAGGGCTGGCGGCTCGCCAGCGACCTGCTGGACCGCGCCGCCGTGCTGATGGCCTTCGAGCAGGTGGGCGGCTCCGACCGCGCCCTGGAGATGGCCCGAGACTACGCCCTGGAGCGCATGGCCTTCGGCCGCCAGATCGGCTCCTTCCAGGCCATCAAGCACATGCTGGCCGACATGTACGTGTCGGCGACGCTCGCTCGCTCCAACGCCTATTACGGCGCCTGGGCGCTCTCGACCGACTCGCCGGAGCTGCCGGTGGCGGCGGCCACGGCCCGGGTCTCGGCCACCCAGGCCTACCAGCACTGCGCCAAGAACAATATCCAGGTGCACGGCGGCATGGGCTTCACCTGGGCCTTCGACTGCCACCTGTTCTACCGCCGCGCCAACGCCCTGGCGCTCGCCCTCGGCTCCCAGACCACCTGGGAAGACCTGCTGATCGAACGCCTGCGCCGGCGCAACGATGCGCCTGCGGCCGCCTGAGGAGGACCTGACATGAACTTCGACGACACCCCGCAGGAAGCCGCCTTCCGCGCGCAGGTCCGCGCCTGGATCGACGCCAACGCCCCCAAGGAACTGGAGGCCGAGCTCAAGCAGGCCACCTTCGGCAATTCGGGCCTGACCAGCGGCGACCCCATCGCGCTGGCCAAGGCCTGGCAGAAGAAGAAGGCTGACGCCGGCTGGGCCTGCCTGCACTGGCCCACGGAGTATGGCGGCCGCGGCGCGACCCCCATCGAGCGGGTGATCTGGGGCCAGGAGGAGGGCGTCTACGGCTCGCTCGGCGGCCTGTTCATCATCGGCCACGGCATGTGCGGCCCGACCCTGATGGCCTGGGCCAGCGAGGAACAGAAGCGCAAGCTCCTGCCGCCGCTGGCGTCGGGCGAGGAGGTCTGGTGCCAGCTGTTCTCCGAACCCGCGGGCGGCTCGGACCTTGCGGGCCTGCGCACCCGCGCCGAACCCGCCAATGACGGGACCGGCGACTGGATCATCCGGGGCCAGAAGATCTGGACGAGCGGCGCCCAGAACTCCGACTACGGCATCCTGATCACCCGCACCGACCCCGACGTGCCCAAGCACAAGGGCCTGACCATGTTCTGGCTGAGCATGAAGTCCCCCGGCGTCGAGATCCGGCCGATCAAGCAGGCCAACGGCCAGTCGGGCTTCAACGAGGTGTTCTTCACCGATGTCCGCATCCCCGACGCCCAGCGCCTGGGCGCGGTGGGGCAGGGCTGGACGGTGTCCCTCACCACCCTGATGAACGAGCGGCTGTCCATCGGCTCGGGCATGCCCACCGGCTTCCCGGAGCTGTTCGACTATTGCCTGAATCTGCAGACCGAAGACGGCCCGGCGGTGGACAACCCCATGGTCCGCTCGCGGCTGGCCCAGTACGCGGTCAAGGCCAGCGGCCTGAAGTACACCGGCATGAGGGCGATCAGCGCGTTGTCCAAGGGCGAGACGCCGGGGCCCGAGAACTCCATCGGCAAGCTGGTGGCCGGGGCCTCGATGCAGGAGCTGGCGATGTTCGCCCTGGACCTGCAGGGGGAGACCGGTGTCATCAACGATCCGCGCCACGCTGAGGCCGCCCAGAAGTTCCAGGCCATGCTGCTGCGCTCGCCGGCCACCCGCGTCGAGGGCGGCACCGACGAGATCCTGCGCAACATCATCGCCGAGCGGGTGTTGGGCTTGCCGGGCGACATCCGGGTCGACAAGGACGTGCCCTTCAAGGACATCCCCACCAGCGGGAAGCGCTAGGGCTTGGCGGTTCGCAGGTCGGCGGCGGCCTTGAGGACCCGCAGGGCGTTGCCGCCCCAGATCTTGGCGACGTCCTCCTTGCTGTAGCCGGCGGCCATCAGGCGGGCGGTGATGGCCGGATAGTCGGTGACATCCTCCAGCCCCTCGATGCCGCCGCCGCCGTCGAAGTCGCCGGAGACCCCCACGTGGTCGACGCCGGCCACCTCGATGGCGTGCAGCATGTGCTTCATGAAGTCGTCGAGATTGGCGCGGGGGACCGGCCACCTGGCGTCGATGGCCTTCTTGCCGTCCAGGAAGGCCTTGCGCTGGGCCGCGGTCATGTCGCGGCCGGTGGCGCCCACCGACTTCATCAGCTCGGCCAGGGCCGCGTCCCGCTCGGGGATCTTGGGGGTGGGGACCATGTAGTTGGAGAAGGCGTTGATCTGGATGACCCCGCCCTTGGCGGCGAGCGCCTTGAGCCGGGCGTCGTCGATGTTGCGCGGGTTGTCGAAGATCGCCTTCAGGCCCGAGTGGGAGAGGATGATCGGGGCCGCCGACAGCTCCAGCATCTGGTCGAGGACGTCGTCGGAGGCGTGGCTGGCGTCCAGCACGACGCCCAGCCGGTTGGCCTCGGCGACGAAGGCTTTTCCCTTGGGACTCAAGCCGTTCCACACCTTGCCCTTGGGATCGGTGGAGGAGTCGGCCAGATCGTTGTTGAGGAAGTGGACCGGGCCCATCATGCGGACGCCGAGACTGTAGAAGGTCGCCATCAGGGTCAGGTCGGCCTCGACGGGCTGGCCGTTCTCCATGCTCATGAAGACCACCTTCCTGCCCGCCGCGACGATGGGGGCGGCCTCCTCGGCCCTGGTGGCCAGGGCGAACTGGGCGCCGTGTTTCGCCACCATCTCGTGGATCTCCACGGCCCGCAGGAGGGCCGCGTCGCGGCTCTTGGCGTCGCCCTCGGGGGTGCGCGGACCCTGGGGGGTGAAGATGGCGAAGAAGCCGCCGTCGACCCCGCCGTCCACCATGCGCGGATAGTCCACCTGGCTGCCGTCGGCCGCCACCGAGTGGCGGTCCAGCATGTCCCAGCCGGCCCGGTGGAAGTTGGCCGGGGTGTCGAAGTGGGTGTCGAGCACGATGGCCGCCTTGTGGGCCTCGGCGGCGGGGGAGGCCGCCAGGGCCGGCAGGGCGCAGGACGCCCACAGGATCGCGAGCGGAACGGTCAAACGGTGCAAGGCGTCTCTCCCCAACTGATGGGGCCAGGGTGTCGCCGATCCCGGCCGCCGCGCAAGGGTCAGCTACGGTCGATGCGGGCGGCGAAGCAGCCACGGCCCGCATTGTGGGCGTGCAGGTAGGCCGCCTGCGTGTTTTCGAACAGGCGCAGGATCAGGTCGCCCACCTCGGGGCCCGGAACCACGTCGGCGTCGAGCATCATGCCGGCGGCGTCGAAGGCGCGGAGCGAGATGGCCTTGCGCACCGTGAGCACCGGCGGGACCTCGTCCACGAAGCGGGCGGGGGCCGTGGCCGCCTCGTTGACGAAGATGGCATGCTGGCTGCGGTAGGGCGTCGGGGCCGACTGGTGCTCGTAGTTCAGCAGCAGCAGGCTGTCGCCTGGGGCGGCGTCGGCCAGCAGGATCCGGCAGGGGAAACCGACCGGCGCGTCGGCGGTCATGCGGACGATCTGGCGCTGGGCCAGCTCGGCGTCCGAGAGGCCGAACAGGGGCTGGAAGGGTTCGACCGGGAGGCCGGAAATCGTGAAGGCCATTGGGATTGCTCCAGATCAGAGGGCGTCGTGGAAGATGACGCCGAGGGTGTGGCGGGTCCCCGAGCGCAGGCGGCTGACGCCGTGCCGCAGGCTCACCCGGTAGGGGCCGCGGGTCCCCTGGACGGGGCGGTGGTGGACGGCGAAGACCACGGCGTCGCCCTGGCCCAAGGGCACGACCTCGGCGCGGGACTGCATGCGAGGCCGTTGTTCCGTCAGGACAAATTCGCCGCCGGTGAAGTCGGTCCCGGGCGCCGACAGCAGGACGGCCACCTGCAGGGGGAAGACGTGCTCGCCATAGAGGTCCTGGTGCAGGCAGTTGTAGTCGCCGGGGCCGTACTGCAGCAGCAGGGGGGTGGGGCGGACCTGGCCGGCGGCGTGGCAGCGGGCGAGGAAGTCCTTGTGCCGCAAGGGGTAGCGGACGCCGATCCCCATCGTCTCGTTCCAGCGATTGGCGATGCCCACGAGGCGCGGATAGAGGGTCTCGCGCAGGTGCTGCACGGCGCCCGGGAGGGGGTAGGCGAAGTAGCGGTACTCGCCCCGGCCGAAGCCATGGCGGGCCATGACCACCCGGCTGCGGAAGCCGTCCTCGGCGCCATAGAGGGCGGCCAGGTCGCGGCACTCGGCGGGGCTCAGCAGGGCCGGGAGGACGGCGCAGCCATGGGTGTCGAGCTCGGCCTCGAGGGACATGTCGGTGGTCATGGATGGAGAAGTCGGGCCTTTGCCGGCCGGGCTCAAGGGGGCGCCGGGATGCCGGGTCCGGATTGCGCGAGGCCTCGCCCCAGCCTATATCCGCGGGCCTCAGAAGGAGCCTGACGACCATGCGCATGCCGAGCGAACGCCACCTCGTCCGCAACGCCCATGCCCCCAAGGTCGCCCATGCCCGCCCATCTGACAATCGAGCGTCTGTCCTACGCAACGCCTGACGGCGTAAGCCTTTTCGACAATCTCAGCCTGGCCTTCGGGGCCGAGCGCACCGGCCTGGTGGGGCGCAACGGGGTGGGCAAGACCACCCTGCTGCGGCTGATCGCCGGCGAGCTGGCGCCGGCCTCGGGCTCAGTGACCGTGCGCGGCCAGATCGGGGTCCTGCGCCAGGCGATGAGTCCGCCGGCCGGCGCCACCGTGGCCGACCTGCTCGGGGTCAGGGCCGACCTTGACCGACAGGTGCGCATCGAAGAGGGACGAGGGTCGCAGGACGATTTCGCCAAGGCCTTGTGGGACCTGGAGTTTCGGCTCGGCGAGGCCCTGGCGGCGGTGGGGCTGGCGGGCCTCCCCCTCGACCGACATGCGCCGACATTGAGCGGTGGAGAGGCCACGCGGTTGGCGCTCGCCGCCCTGCTGGTCCAGGCGCCCGACCTGATCCTGCTGGACGAACCCACCAACAATCTGGACGCCGACGCCCGCGCCCTGGTGGCCCAGGTCCTGGCCCGCTGGAAGGGCGGGGCCATCGTGGTCAGCCACGACCGCGCCCTGCTGCGCCAGATGGACCGCATCGTCGAGCTGTCGGGCCTGGGCGCCCGTGCTTATGGCGGAAACTACGACCTTTACCTCACCCGCAAGGCCCAGGAGGAGGCCGCCGCCGCCCAAGGCCTGGCCAGCGCCGAACAGGCGGTCGCCCGGACCGCCCGCGAGGCCCAGGGGGCGCGGGAGAAGAAGGCCCGCCGCGACGCCGCCGGCCAGCGCTTCGCCGACCGGGGCGGGACGCCGAAGATCCTGCTGGGCGCCATGGCCGAGCGGGCGGAAAACTCCGGCGCCCGGGAAAACCGCCTGGCCCAGAAGCTGGCCGCCCAGGCCGCCGAGGACCTGGCCCTGGCGCAGGGCAAGGTGGAGCGGCTGCGGCGCCTGGCCTTCGACCTGCCGCCCAGCGGCCTGGCGACCGGCAAGGCGGTGCTGGCCTTCGAGGACGTCACCTTCGCCCATCCCGGCGGGCCGACCCTGCGGCTCTCCCTGCGGATGACCGGGCCCGAGCGGGTGGCGGTGACGGGGCCGAACGGGGCGGGCAAGACCACCCTGATCGGCCTGGCGGTCGGCGCGCTGACGCCGGCCTCGGGCCGGGTGAGCCTCGGCGTGCGGGCCGCCGTCCTGGACCAGAAGACCGCGATGTTGCGGGACGACGAGACCCTGGCCGCCGCCTTCCGCCGGCTGAACCCGACGGCGGGCGACAACGCCGCCCGGGCGGCGCTCGCCCGCTTCCTGTTCCGCAATGTGGCGGCCGACAAGCTGGTGGGGTCGCTCAGCGGCGGGGAGCGGCTGCGGGCGGCCTTGGCCTGCGTGCTGTGCGCGCACGCCCCGCCGCAACTGCTGATCCTGGACGAGCCCAGCAACCACCTGGACCTGGACTCGCTGGCCGCCATCGAGGCGGCGCTGCAGGCCTATGACGGCGCGATCCTAGTGGTGAGCCATGACCGGGATTTCCTGGCGGCGGTGGGGGTGGGGCGGGAGGTGGTGTTGGGGTGAGCGCCTCCTCGCCCCGTCAGGGGGAACGCCTCCTCGCCCCTTCAAGGGGAGAGGATGGGTGAGGGGGGCCTCCGCGCAGCGGAGGTCTCCTCGGCGCCGGGAGCGACAACGGCGCTTCGGAAAGAGCCCTCACCCAACCTCTCCCGCAGGCGGGAGAGGAGCGCGCCGCGCCGACCTAGGATTCCGCCATCCGCCAGGGCCCCACGTCCAGGCCCGGATACATGGCGGCGAAGGCCTCGATGGTTCCCCAGTCGGAGCATGCATGGTCCGTGCCC
>JAZKBZ010000092.1:60309-61091 GCA_040388315.1 Pseudomonadota bacterium
GGGGACGCCGAAGACGGCCAGCTCCTGGGGCGTCGGGAAAAGAAGCGTAAATACGGGGACAGGAGCACCAGTCCCCGCTGTAACCGGACCCAAGCCGAGGTTCGGCTTCTGCCCGACGCCGTCGTGGTTTGCGACTGAGGGCCCCGAAGCCAAGGGGCCAGGGCTGGACCGTCCCTGCATTCCCCGCTCTAATCTCGCCCTGACCGGCCGGCACAGGACGCCTCTGCTGACTGAAATCCTGAAGCGTCCCGATGGTCCGTGGAGGGGGTTCTGGCAGCGCGCCGTCGGTGCGGCCCTGGCCGTCGGACCCATATTCCTCGTTCAGGCCTTGTTCGCCGGAAAGTCGGACCTGGGATCGTGGGATCGCATTGGGGTGGTCCTCATGATCACCGGCGTGATCTCGCTCGCCGCCGGGGTGGGTCTCGCCCTGTGGCGGCTGATCCAGAACTGGGCCTATGACCGCTATACGGACGGATCGGCCCGTTAGGCGTGGAATGCTGGGCCGCGTCCAGCACGCAAAGCTCAGACGCTCACCCCTCCCTCAGCGCCTCCGACACCGCCTCGGGGGCCGTTCGATGACGCGGAGCAGCACCCGGCTGGACTGGTCGGGGCGGGAGCGGTCCTATTCCCAGTCGCGGATATTGCCCACCGGCAGGCCGAAGCGGCCGGCGAAGGCGACCTGGGACAGGCCGAGCTTGGCGCGGATGGCTTTCACGTCGACTTCGGCGGGGACGTGGACCCGATAGGTGGCGGGGTCGGCGCGTCCCTCGGCGATCTCCACG
>JAZKBZ010000093.1:0-1198 GCA_040388315.1 Pseudomonadota bacterium
ATCCCGAGCGGGTCTACTTCAAGCTCTGCCGCGGGTGCGCCCGAACTCCCCGCCGCTGCTCCTGCGCCTAAGATCGAGGACGACCAGGCCCCACCGGTTAGGACCCCGCTCGGCTCGCCAGCCAGCGGGGTCCTCCGCGTTTCGGCTTGCCCGTGACGTCACCACGTGGTACCATCAGTCCGTGATCGATCCGACGAAGCTGGCGACGCTGAGGGAGAAGGCGGGCCTTGGCCAGGCCGCCCTGGCCAAGAAGGCCGGACTCGCCCGTCAGACCGTCGCCCGCTTCGAGCAGACCCAGCCCGACCACCAGCGACGCGGGTCTGCCCCCACCCTCCAGACCATCACCGCCCTCCAGCGTGCCCTCGGCGAGGCCCTGGGACGCGAGGTCGGCATCTGGGAGTTCACCATCAGGGAGCCAGAGCGCTCCACCTAGAAAGGACAGACTGAGATGCCCACCCTCGACCTCGACACCCTCATCCTCAGGACGGGTTCCCACGACCCCAACGGCGAGTTCTGCGTCATGGAAGCTGTCGCCTATGTGGCCGGCGAGCCTTGGTCCGACAGCCCGGAGTGTGCCTCCCCGGTCATCGGGGCGTTCCTGCGCTCGTGGAACGACTCCCTCCCTGTCGACACCCGCCAAGACCTGAAGCAATACGTCCCCCGCCTGGTCGGGTCCGCTGGCACCCCGGAGCAGGAGGACACGCGGGCATGGATGGCGCTGGACTGGCTGGTCCGCGTCTACACCCCGGTGTGGCTGCGGCTCGCTGGCCTGACATCACAGGCTGACACGTTGGCCGGGCTCGCCGAGTTCCAGGCCGGAATGGACGTTCCGTCGATCCGCCCGACGATCGAGACGGTCCGCAAGGACGCGGCTGCCGCCGGGGATGCCGCCTGGGATGCCGCCGGGGCTGCCGCCTGGGATGCCGCCAGGGCTGCCGCCAGGGCTGCCGCCTGGGCTGCCGCCTGGGCTGCCGCCTGGGATGCCGCCAGGGCTGCCGCCTGGGCTGCCGCCTGGGCTGCCGCACGGGAGCGCTTGGCCCCCACCGTCACAGAACTCCAGGCCGCCGCGCACCAACTCGTCGACCGCATGCTCACCGTCACCGAGACGGCGTAAAGGAAAGGACAGACCATGGAGATCAAGGACCAGCGCGTGCGAGGCGTGCTCGAAGACCTCGCCGTCATCGCCGAGAAGACCTAC
>JAZKBZ010000094.1:0-16821 GCA_040388315.1 Pseudomonadota bacterium
CCGGTGCCGGTCGGACCGATGAGCAGGATGTTGGCCTTGCCCAGTTCGACGTCGTTATTCTTCGAGGCGTGGTTGAGGCGCTTGTAGTGGTTGTGCACCGCCACAGCGAGCACCTTCTTGGCGTGATCTTGTCCGATCACGTAATCGTCGAGGACTTCGCGGATCTCCTTGGGAGTCGGCACACCGTCCTTGGACTTCACGAAGGAGATCTTGTGCTCCTCGCGAATGATATCCATGCACAGTTCTACGCACTCATCACAGATGAACACGGTGGGGCCCGCAATCAACTTGCGGACCTCGTGCTGGCTCTTGCCGCAGAATGAGCAATAGAGCGTGCTCTTGGAGTCTCCGCTGGCGGCCTTGGTCATGGTCGTTTCTCACTCTATCGACGACCGGCTGTTCACCGAGCCGTCCGTCCTCGGAGGCGTTTCCTGACGCCATCGATGCAGGATACGCGCCGCAGGTTGTCTAATCCTTGACATTCCCCGATCCGTCCAAGGATCACAAGCCTTTGGGGGGACATCGCGACGATTGGCGGCCGGGGCGCCCGATGGCGGGCTGATCCGAATCCCTAGATGGGTGTGCGCCAGATCGGGACAAGAGTTCGGCCCCGGACGCGGCGACACGCCTCTCCCCCCAAGGTACGCGCCGCACCTGCCGATTGTTCCCAATAGACAAGCCTGTGCAAGGGCGCGAGGGGATGTTCATGGCGAAACGAACTCTGCGCGGAGGTGGCGCACCCTCCAACGAACTGCTGGACGATCAAATCGAGGACGCCGGAATGGTGGCCTTCGACTTCGACGGCACCATCACGGTGCGAGACAGCTTCACCGAATTCCTGAAGTGGCGCGTCGACCAGAGCCGTTACATGTCGGGCATGGTGCGGCTGATCCCCGCAGCCGTCGGCTATCTGGGCCACCGCAACCGAGGACGCATCAAGGCCGCGGCGGTGCGCGAGTTCCTGAAGGGCATGACCCGCGACGAATTGGAGGCCCAGGCGCGGGCCTTCGCCGAGGTCGCCGCCCCCAGCCTGTTGCGGCCCGACGCCCTGCAGACCTGGCGACGCTGGCGCCAGCGCCACGCCAAGCTGGTGATCGTCAGCGCCTCCCCCGACATGATCGTCGCCCCCTTCGCCCGAGGCCTGGGCGCCGACGCCCTGATCGCCACCGAACTGGCCTTCGATTCCAACGACCGGGTGACCGGCGCCTTCCTCGGCCCCAACTGCCGGGGCCCGGAAAAGGTGCGCCGGCTGCGCGCGGCCTTCGGTCCGGACGTGACGCTGAAGGCCGCCTATGGCGACACCAACGGCGACCGCGAGATGTTGAAGATCGCCGACCACCGCGGCTATCGTGTCTTCAAGGAACGTCCCTGAACGGGGTGAGGCCGTGAAGCACGCCGGTGAGACCGCGCTGGACCAGCTGGAGCCCTTGCTCGCCAGGGTGCGCGCCCTGCCCGGCCTGACCGAGAAGAAACGCGGCGTCTTCTATCTCAAGTCCCGCGCCTTCCTGCATTTCCACGAAGACCCCAAGGGCCTGTTCGGCGACGTCCGCGATGAGTCCGGCAAGGATTTCGACCGCTTCGACGTCACCGCGAGCGGCGAGGCCCTGATCGCCGCGGCCCAGGCCCGGCTCAGGGCCTAGCCGACCAGGGCTCGGTCTGGCCGATCACGGTCAGCGGCCGGTCGGTTCGGATGGCCTCGAGCGTCCCCTGCGAAATCTCGGCGTTGGTGAGCCAGCGGGAGCCACCGCCCTCGACCCTGAACCCCAGCACCACCTGGCGCACGGCGCAGCGGGGCAGGCCCTCGGCCACCCTCCGGGCCGTGTCGAGCCGCTCCGGATGGGCGGGGTCGGCCGCGGCGCTGCCCAGCACCTGGAACATCCGCCCCTCCACCCGCTCCGCCAGCAGGTGCGGCGCCTCGATCTTCAGGGTATGGAACCAGGCGATGGCAAGTCCGACGGGACCCGAGCGCGCGATCGCCGCGTCGAGCGCCGCCGAGAACGCGGCCCCATCGTAATAGTCGCAGTTGAAGCCGTCGGCCCCGGCGGCTTGCGACGCATGGCGCGACAAAAGCGAAAGGCGCCCACCGTCCCCGGTGAGCGCCTCGCAAAGTCCGGAAAGCATCCCGGTACCGCCCACCACCAGGGTGTGCGTCACCACGGAGACTAATCTTCTGAGCGGTTGGCCTGGACGAGGTCGATGAGACCCCATTCCTTGGCTTCTTCGGCGGTCATGAAGGTGTCGCGGTCGAGCTTCTCCTCGACCTCTTCATAGGACCGGCCGGTGTGCTTGGCGTAGATCTCGTTCAGCCGGCGCTTGGTCTTGATGATGTCCTCGGCGTGGCGCTCGATGTCCGAGGCCTTGCCGGAATAACCGCCCGAGGGCTGGTGGACCATGATGCGGGCGTTGGGCAGGCTGATCCGATGACCGGGCTCGCCCGCCATCAGCAGGAAGGAGCCCATGGAGGCCGCCATGCCCATGCAGAGCGTGACCACGGGGCTCTTGATGTACTGCATGGTGTCGTAGATCGCGAGACCCGAGGTCACCACGCCGCCCGGCGAGTTGATGTACATCTGGATCTCCTTCTTGGGGTTTTCGGCCTCAAGATAGAGCAGCTGGGCGCAGATCAGCGCCGACATCCCGTCCTCGACGGGGCCGTTCAGGAAGATCACGCGCTCTTTCAGGAGGCGCGAGAAAATATCGAAAGCACGCTCGCCGCGGCTGGTCTGCTCGACCACCATCGGGACAAGGTTCAGGGCGGTCGTCGCCGGATCAAACATTGGGAGGAAGCCCTTCTCGATGTGAACGACTCTGGAACGCGAGCCGTGTACCCGTCCGATATCGCGTGCCGAGGTGGCCTGCGCAAGGTGACCAATAGCCTCGGCAGCTCTTAAGAGTTGGCGAAGGCCGCTTTCAAGCCGCCCAGGAGGGCCGGCGCCCGCTTCAGGTTGTCACGCTCGGGCGGCCTGCAGCGCCGAGGCCAGGGCGGAGATGCCGTAGGGCTTGGTCAACAGGGCGAGCCCCTCCTGGGCCGCGGCGGCCACGGCCGGACTGAAGCCGGTGGTGAGCAGGATCGGCAGGCGAGGCCAGCGCCGGCCGATCTCGCGGGCCAGGGCGATGCCGTCCATCTCGCCGGGCATCACCAGGTCGGAGAAGACGATGTCGACAGGCGGTCCCGCCTCCAGGCGCCTGAGGGCGGCGACGGCGCAGTCGACGCGGGTCACGCTGTAGCCCAGCTCGGTGAGCATGCCCGAGACCAGGGTCGCCACCCCGTCATCGTCCTCCACCAGCAGAAGCGCCCCCTGCGCCCCCGGCGCGCGGGCCGCCGGGGGCGGCGGTTCGGGCTGGGCGGACGGCGGGGGGGCCTCGGTCCGCGGCAGCAGCAGGGTGACGGTGGTCCCCTGCCCCACCGCGCTGTCTATGCGCACCTCGCCGCCCGAGGCGCGGCTGAAGCCATAGACCTGGCTCAGACCCAGGCCGGTCCCCTTGCCCACCGCCTTGGTGGTGAAGAAGGGCTCGAAGACCCGCGACAGCATCTCCGGCGCCATGCCCGAGCCGGTGTCGGAGAGGGTCAGGGCCACGTGGGCGGCTGGGAAGGCCTCGTCGGCCCCGGCCGGGCGATTGGCCCCGCCCACCGTGATCACGCCGCCGCCCGGCATGGCGTCCCGGGCGTTCACCGCCAGGTTGAGGATGGCCAGTTCAAGCTGAGAGGGATCGACCTCCACCCGCCAGAGGTCCGCGGGCAGGTCCAGTCGCACGGAGATGTCCTCCCCCAGGGAGCGGTCGAGCAGGACTCGCATCCCCTCCAGCTGGCTGGGCACGTCGACCACCTCCGGGCGCAGGGATGCGCGCCGGGAAAAGGCCAGCAACTGGCGTGTCAGGCTGGCGCCGCGCTCCACCGCCTGGCGCATGCCGTCGATGAGCAGCCGCCGACGGTCGGGACTGTCGGTCCGCTCCATCAGGTCCAGGCCGCTGGAGGCGATCATCAGTATGTTGTTGAAGTCGTGGGCCACGCCGCCGGTGAGCTGGCCCATGGCTTCCATGCGCTGGCTCTGGCGCAGGGCCGCCTCGGCCCGCTCTCGCTCATGCATCTCGTCCTGCAGCTTTCGGTTGGTCGCCGCCAGGTCGCTGTTGGCCCGGGTCAGCATGCCGTGGGCCATGACCAATACCCCCACCACCAGCAGGGCCATGATCAGCAGCAGGCCCAGCCCGACATAGCGCAGCAGACGCCGGGCGATGGGATCGGTGTCGATCCGCAGGCCCACGACGCCGAGGCTCTGGCCGCCCTGGACGACCGGCGACGCGATCACCAGGTGCCGTCCGACAAAGCGCGGCGGATGCAGGGCGACCTGGGCGGGCGGCGAGCTCGCGCCCTTCCGGGCATAGCCAGCCACGAGGACTCCGGCCTGGTCGTAGACGCCGGCGGAGACCACCTGGGGATTGACGCGCAGGGCGCCGACATACTCCCGGGCGGCCGTCCTATCGTCGAAAGCCAGGGCCGCGGTGACCGTGGCCGACAGAATCTCGCCCTGGGCGGTCGCCTCGCGAATCTTCTGCATCCGATAGGACTGCTCGTCATAGATTCCGATCAGCAGGCCGATCAGCACCAGCAGCACGGCGCCGGTGGCGGCGATGACCGGGACGAGGCTCCATCGGGCCTGGAGGCGGGCGAGGAGGCTCATGTCCTTATCTCCCCGACCGCACGTCCAGCGCCAGGCTGAGAAGCTTGGAGCTGATGGAGAGGCCGCTCTCGGCGGCGGCCTGGGGGTTGATGATGAACCGGACGCGATTGTCCCTCACCACGAAGGTGATGATGCCGGCCGGGGCGTCGCCGGCCTGGTCGGTGACGGTCAGGACCGGCGCGCCGCGCACGCCCTGCAGCGCCTCGGCCGCGGCGGGGCCGTGGAGGCCGGCCAGATAGAGAACGTGGCAGCCCAGAGCCTTCTCCGCGCCGCCAAGGCGCCGGACGACGATCCGGTGGCCGCCGATCTTCTGCCCCAGGGTCGCCTGGTCGAGGACCGGGCCGAAGGGATCGGCCGCCGGCACACACAGCACCACCGGTTGGTCGGCGGCCGGCAAGGCGCCCGGCGGCCACTCCACGAAGGGCACGAACTTGTAGAGGTAGGTCGCCTTGACCGGGTATTCGAGATTGGCCGCCGCCCCGCGCAGGGGCGCCAGGGCGGCGGTCAGCAGGGCCGCGGCGGCGACAAGCCGACGGATCGCCGCCACCTCAGAAGCCCCATCGGAGGCTGGCGCGGACGGTGCGCGGAATCTCGCGGCGGGGCAGCGACCCGTTGACGAACTCCAGATGCTGGTCGTTCAGCAGGTTCTCCCCCACCAGGGCCAACTCCACCTGCTCGGAGACCCGCCAACCCAGGCGGGCGTTGAGTTCGGTATAGGCCGGGACCGCCGGGCTCTTCAGCCCGTCGATGCTGCGAAGGTCGAGATCGAGGTCGAGGTCCGGCGTCAGGCTCATGCGCGACTGCAGGAAGAGCTGGTAGTCGGGGTCATTGCCGGCGAAATCGACCCCGAAGATGTCACGGCTGCCGGCGTCCAGGGTCAGCGTCTTGCGCAGGGTGTTGGCGCCCGCCGTAAGCCGCCAGCCAGGGCGGACCTGGTAGGTCGCCCAGGCCTCCACGCCATAGGTCTCGCCGGACATGCGATTGCCGATGACCAGGGGAAACACCGACGGCGTGGTCGCCTCGGCGGTCCTCAGGTTCTCATAGACATTGTAGTAGGCCGAGACCGACAGGGAGAGGTTGGCGCTGGGCTGGCCGCGATAGCCGACCTCATAGGCGGTGAGAACCTCGGAGCTGAAGTCGGGGCCCCCGGCGACCAGCCCCGGATTGATCAGGTCGCGATCGAAGCGCGACGGGGTGCGCACCCCCCGCGACACCGCGCCCCAGACCAGGGTCCGGTCGGTGGGTCGCCAGCCCAGCCGGGCGTTGGGCATATATTCCAGGCCGGTATAGCTGTTGTGCTCCAGCTTCAGACCCAGGGTCAGGGTGAGATCGTCGCGCAGGTTGATCTCGTCCTGGACGAAGAGGTTGCTCAGCCGGGTCGTCCGACTGGCGGGGTCCAGGAAAGAGGTCCGGACGCCGCCGCGGAAGCTGTCCTGGTTGACCCGGTAGCCGCCGCCCACCACCAGCAGGTGGCGACCATGGGCGGGCAGGCTGTACTGAACGCCGAGGTCATAGGTGTCTAGGCCGTCCTTGATGCCCGAGGTCACGGTTCGGTAGGCGCGGTCGAAATAGGCCGTGAGCTCCAGGGATCCGCCCGCCTGGGGCCGGTAGGTCCAACGGCCCAGGAGGTCGCCGCCGCCGATCGCCCCTTCGGCCCGCGCGCCAGGGAGCGGATCGGCCGAGCCCTCGTAGGCGTCCCCCTGCAGGGTGAAGGCGCTGGAGTCCGAACCCCAGTCGACCCGGAAACCAGCCTGGGCCCTGTCCCAGCCGTCGTGGGCCTTGGCGCCGCTGACGGCGCGGCTGGCGCCATAGTCGGCGGCCATGCCATAGACCCGGAAGCTGCCACCGGCTCCGGTCCGCCCGCCGTAGCGCAGGCTGGCGACCTTGTCCTGCGGGCCGCCAGTGAGGCTCACCAGCCCGCCCTGGGTTTCCGCGGCCTTGCGGGTGATGACGTTGATCACGCCGTTGACGGCGTTGGCGCCCCACAGGGTTCCCCCCGGCCCGCTCACCACCTCGATCCGCTCGATGTCGTCGAGCATCACCCCCTGGGCGTCCCAGAAGACGCCGGAATAGAGCGGGGTGTAGACGCTGCGCCCGTCGATCAGGACCTGGAGCTTGTTGGCCGTGCCGGTGGAGTGGTTGAAGCCGCGCGCGGAGATTCCGTAGCCCCCGGCGTTCAGGCGCGCGACCTGGAGGTTGGGCGCCATACGCAGGGCCTCGGGCAGGCTGTCGGCGCCGGAGCCGCGGATGTCGTCGCTGGTGATGACATAGATGGCGGCCGGCGCGCCGCCGAGGGTCTCGGGATGCTTGGAGACCGAGGTGATCTCCACATTGGCGAGTTCTTCGAGGGACAAACGCGACAGGTCGCGAAGGGCGCCCGCATCGGCCTCACTGGCCCTGGCCGCCCCGACGAGCCCCAGGGCGCCAAGGGCGGCACCGGCCCACAAGGTCGAGATCCGGCTCCGCTTCCGACCCACTGTGCGCATCCGGCGCCCCCGCCCGCTGAATCACGCCGCGGCCCGTTCCAGGCCTGCGATTGGCGGCTGACGGTCAGCGGTAAAGCGTTGAAACGCCACGAGCCCGCGTTGGTTCCGCAACGAAAAAGGGCGCCCCGCGGGGCGCCCTCAATCTCGAACGGGTCGGCGTTTTTACGCGCCGTAGCCCGCCGGCATGTCGTCTTCCTTCAGGAGGTCGTCCTTGGACACCTTCTGATCCTTCACCTTGGCCTGCTCGACGATCAGGTCGACCACCTTGTCCTCGAAGATCGGGGCGCGGAGCTGGGCCTGGGCGGCGGGGTTCTGGCGGAAGAAGTCGAAGATCTGCTGGGCCTGCGGACCATAGCGCATGGCCTCGGCGCGCATGGCCTCGCCCAGTTCCTGGTCGGTGACCTGGACATTGTTGACGCGGCCGATCTCGGCCAGGACCAGACCCAGGCGCACGCGGCGCTCGGCGATCTTGCGGTATTCGGTCTGCAGGACCTCGTCGGTCTTCTCCAGGTCCTCGGGAGGCAGGGTCCCGCGTTCCTTGTCGGACTGCACCTGGCCCCAGATCTGGGCGAACTCGGCCTCGACCATCTTGGGCGGCAGGGGGAAGTCGTGCTTCTCGTCGAGCACGTCCAGCAGGGCGCGCTTCAGCTTGAAGCGCGAGGCGCCGGCGTACTGGCTCTCGAGGTTGGTCTTCAGCAGCTCGCGCAGCTTTTCCAGGCTCTCGACGCCCAGGCGCTCGGCCAGGCTGTCGTCGGCCTTGGACTCCACCGGAGCCTTCACTTCCTTGACCGTGGTCTCGAACTCGGCGTCCTTGCCGGCCAGGTTCGCGGCCTGGTACTCGGCCGGGAAGGTCACCTTGACCATGACCTTGTCGTCCGGCTTGGCGCCGACCAGTTGTTCCTCGAAGCCCGGAATGAAGCTGCCCGAACCCAGCACCAGCTCGGTGTCGGCGCCCGTGCCGCCCTCGAAGGCGACGCCGTCCACGCGGCCGATGAAGTCGATGACCACCATGTCGCCGTCCTTGGCCTTCACCGACTTGCCGGTGCGGGGCTCATAGGTGCGGTTCTGCTTGGCCAGTTCGTCGACGGCCTCGTTCACCTCGGCCTCGGTGGGCTCGTAGACCGGGCGCTTCAGGGAGATCTTGGTGAGATCGGTAGGCTCGAACTCGGGCATCACCTCGATGGCGATGTCATAGGCCAAGTCAGCCTTGCCCTCGATGACCTCGGCCATGTCGCCGTTGGGCGTCAGGTCAGGGTCGCCGGCGGGACGCAGCTTGTTTTCCTCGAGCACCTTCTGGGTGGTCTCGTTAAGGGTCTGCTCCACCACTTCGCTCATGATGGCCTTGCCATAGAGCTTGCGGACGTGGGCCTGCGGCACCTTGCCGGGCCGGAAACCCTTGATGTTGAGGGTCGGCGTGATCTCGGCGATCTTGGCTTCCATCCGCTCAGCCAGGTCCGACATGGGGACGGTCACACCAAAGACCTTGCTCAGGCCTTCACCAGACTTCTCAACGATCTGCATCGACATTCTTGGATTTCCCGGACACGGCGCGATCTCGCGCCTTTCAGGTCCGCCTCGGCTGAATAGGTAAGCGCCGCCAGGGCTGGCGGCGAGCGGGCGACCTTATGTCATTTCGCGGCGCGCACTCCAAGCCCAAAGAGGGCGCAAGCGCCCCTCACCCCGCGCGGCGCACGAGCAGGTTGACCCAGCCCTCGTTTTCCCGGCCCGGGCGCACGTCCCGGCCAAGGGTCAGGTCGAGGGTCTCCAGGCCGCCGACCTCGGCGATCAGGGTCTGGGCTCGGCCCTCGTCCAGGTCGGTGAAGTGGCGGCCGTCGGCCTGGCGTTCGCCCGTTCCCAGCTTGAAGGACATCTCCCAGACGCCGCCCATCACGAGGGCGTCGCGCAGGCGGGCCATGACGCCCGGCAGGTCGGCGCGGGGGACGTGCAGCAGGGAGGCGCAGGACCAGATCCCGTCGAAGGCCTCGCGCCAAGCCACTTGGTCGAAGGTCAGGTGCAGGACCTCAAGGCCCGTGTGAGCCGAGGCCCGGCGCGCCATTTGCGCCGAGCCGTCGAAGGCGGTCACCTCGAAACCCGCCTGCCGGAAGGCCAGAGCGTCCCGGCCCGAGCCGCAGCCGGCGTCCAGGATGCGGGCGCCCGGCGCCAGGGCCTCGACGAACCGGCGGCGGGCCTGGGACATGTCGGCATGGGCGGTGTCGGCGAAGAACCGGTCGGCGTTCTCGTCATAGTAACCGGTGGACAAGGCCGCCTCCCCGCCGAGCGAACCGACAATCTGGTGCGGGCGAGAGGACTCGAACCTCCACGCCTTGCGGCGCTGGAACCTAAATCCAGTGCGTCTACCAATTCCGCCACGCCCGCACTCGCGGCCCCCTTTAGGGGTTCGCGCTCGCCCCGCCAAGGCCCGCCAGGTCCAGGGCCAGGGGAATCAGCGAGGCCAGCAGCAGCAGGGCCATGGTCACATTGAACCCCCGCAGGATCGCCGGACGGTCGAGGAACCGCCGCAGCGCCACGCCGAAGCCGGTCCAGGTGGCCACGCAGGGGGCGTTGATGGCCATGAAGACCAGGCTGACCAGCACGACATTGAGCGTGTAGTGCTCGGCCGGCGCGTAGGTGGTCACTCCCCCGAGCGCCATGGCCCAGGCCTTGGGATTGACCCACTGGAAGGCCGCGGCCTGCCAGAAGGTCTGGGGCCGCCCCCCGCTCTGGCCGCCGGCGATCCCCTTGGCGGTGGCGATCTTCCAGGCGAGCCAGACCATGTAGGCCCCGCCGATCACCGCCAGGATATCGTGCAGGGGCGGATAGGCCCCGAACAAACCGCCCAGCCCCAGGCCGACGGCGACCACCATGACGGCGAAGCCGATCGCCACGCCGCTGAGATGGGGCACGGTTGCGCGGAAGCCGAAATTGGCCCCCGAGGCCATCAGCATGGTGTTGTTGGGCCCAGGCGTGATCGAGGACACGAAGGCGAACAGCGCAAGCGCCGCGAGCAGTTGGGGCGTGAGAGACGTCATCGGCTTTCCTTGAGGTCGCCAGACAACGGACGGGGGGCGTTCGAACCCTTCGCAGAAACCCCTCGCCGTGTCGGGAGGGGTTTGGATCGGTCGAACCTAGATCGCACTCCCCTCGCGCATAGCTACGCGCCCGGCCATGAAGGCCGGGATACAGATAGCCAGGAGTGCGGCGCGAAGGCGGGTCACGTGTGCGATTATCCCTTGAGGATGGCCGGCTGTTAGCACACAGGGCCAAGCTTGGCCACAGGCGGTCTAACGCAGGTCGTAGAGCCTGCGCAGGACCATGGGGGCCAGGCCCGGCAGGTCCTCGGAGATCAAGCCGGGACCGTGCAGGTCGCCGGCCTCGGCGTGAATCCAGGCGGCGGCGCAGGCGGCCTCGAAGCTCTCCATGCCCTGGGCGATCAGGGATCCGATGAAGCCGGCCAGGACGTCGCCGGAGCCGGCGGTGGCCAGCCAGGGCGAGCCGTTGGTGTTGACCGCAGCGCGGCCGTCCGGGGCGGCGATGACGGTGTCGGGGCCCTTGAGCAGCACGATGGCGTCGGCCTTCCTGGCGGCGCGGCGGGCCGCCGTGATCCGTTCGGGGGCGTCCTTCAGCAGGCCGGGGAACAGCCGCTCGAACTCGCCGGGATGGGGGGTCAGGACGTCGTCGACGTCGAGGACGGAAAACAACTCCTCGGGATCGTCGCGGAAGACGGTGATGGCGTCGGCGTCGATCACCAGGGCCGCGCCGGTGCGGGCCAGGGCCAGGACATTGAGCAGGGTCGTCTCGTTGACGCCCGCGGCCGGGCCGATGACCGCGGCGTCGACGTCGGCGGCGATCTGCTCCAGCTCAACCTCGGTCTCGAAGGGGCGCAGCATCACCGCCTCGAGATGGGCGGCGTTCACCGAGAGGGCGTCGGTGGGCGACAGCACGGTCACCAGGCCCGCCCCCATCCGCAGGCCGGCGCGGGCGGCCAGGCGCGCGGCGCCGGTGCTCCAGGCGTCGCCGCTCACCACCACCAGGCGGCCGCGGGCGTGCTTGTGGGCGCTGACCACCGGCCAGGGAAACCGCGAGAGCCAGAGCTCCGGGGTGTTCTCCACGAGGCCCCCGCCCCCGGCGGACAGGCCGATGTCGGCCACCACCACCTCGCCGCAGCTGCTGGCGCCCGGCTCCAGCACATGGACCGGCTTCTTGGCGTGGAAGGTGACGGTCAGGGCGGCGCGGAAGGCTGTGTCGCCGAGCGGACGGCCGGTGTCGCCCGACAGGCCGCTGGGAATGTCGACGGCCACGACGCGCTCGGGCATGCGCTCGCAGAGGCGCGAGAGGCGCGCGGCCTCCCCGTCCAGGGCCCGGGCCAGGCCGGCGCCGAACAGGGCGTCGACATAGAGTTCCGCTTCCCGGGGCGATTGGCCGGCCTCGATGGTCTCGCCGGTCCAGAGCGTCGCGGCGGCCTTGGCGTCAGGGGTGACCGGCGGGGCGAGGCGCTCCACCCAGACCTCCCAGCCCCGCTCGGCCAGCAGGCGGGCCACGACATAGCCGTCGCCGCCGTTGTTGCCGGGTCCGCAGAGCACGACGGTGGGACGCGGCGGGAAGCGCTCGCAGATAGCGTCGGCCACGGCGGCGCCGGCGCGGGCCATCAGCACCTGGCCGGAGATTCCGGCCGCGATCGCCGCGGCGTCGGCGGCGGCCATCTCGCTGACGGTGAGGATCGGCCGCACGCGCATACTCCTGGAACTAGAGAACTCCGGTGGAGGCTTCTCGCCCCTGCTCCACCAGACGCAAGGTGTTTCCGTCGGTTTCGAGCACGCTGATCGAGGCGTGGTCGGGACGGAAGACCAGAACGCGCTCGTCGCCGGCGAGCTGCGACATCACCGCATTGATCGCCACATAGTGGCTGAACACCGCGGTCCCAGCCCGGGCCTTGAGCGAAGCGGCCACGTCCCGACGCCAGGCGTCGTAGTCCAGATCGCCCTTCACATCCCGCCAGCGACCCTGGAACACCTCGCGCAGCCAGGGCGGCCGCTCCTCGGCGGTGAGGCCCTTGGGGGTGGGGATTTCGCCCACATAGGCGTCGATCTCGATCTCGACGCCGAGGGCCTCGGCGGTGGGCTGGGCGGTCTCCCGGCAGCGGCGCAGGGGCGAGCTCACCACCCTGGTGGGCCGCTCGTGCTCCGGCAGGGCCAGCAGGACATCGCGGGCGGCCTGCGCCTGGGCCTTGCCGGCGGCGTCCAGGCCCGGATCGTCATCGGCCTCGCCCCAGACAGCGGCCGGCTTGCCGTGGCGGATCAGATAAAGTCGCGACATGGGGAATCTCAGTCTGGGATGAACAGGTTCTTCTGGCCGTCGTCGATCTGGCTGACGGTCCCGGTGCGCCCCACCCCTTCGCGCGATTCCAGGTCCCGCAGGGTGGCCTCGTCACCGGGAGTCTGGGCCACGAAGCGGCGGCCCTCGGAATCCCGGCCCACGACGATGCCCAGCATGTAACCCTCCCGGCCATGGACCACGGTGTAGGTCTCGATGGTGGCCTTGCCCTGCGGCTGTTCGATGACAGTCGGATGCGGCAGGGCGTCGATCTGGGCCTGGATCACCTTGGGATCCTGGCGATCGAAGGGTTTGGCGGGGGCCTGAGTGGAATAGACGCCGGTGGACTGCTTGGTGAGGAACCAGCCGTTGGCGGTGATCAGGCCCCAGTCGCCGGGATGCTCGCGCAGGCGCTGCATCATCACGGCGATGGAGTGCATGGCGTAGTTGTTCCCGGGGCCGCCCATATAGGGCAGGCCGCCGGTGACGGTCAGGCCGCGAGGGTCGTCGAGCTTCAGGCCCAGCTCCTCGGCGCCGATCTCCACGGCCACCGGGAAGCAGGAATAGAGGTCGATGTGGCCGATCTGATCGAGGCTGACCCCGGCCATCTCCAGGGCCCGCTGGCCGGTCAGGCGCATGGCGGGGCTGGAGTGGTAGTTCTGGCGGTCGATGGGGAACCACAGGTCATAGGCGTCGGCGCAGCCGTGCAGATAGACGAGCTTGTCCTCCGAGACGCCGAGTTCGCGCGCCTTCTTCAGGCTGCAGACCAGGACCCCGGCCGACTGGTCCACCTCCATGATGGCGTTCAGGTACTTGGTGTAGGGGAAGCCCACCATGCGGTTGCGGTCGGTGACGGTGATCAGCTCCTCCGAAGAGCGCTCCACCGGGAACCAGGCCTCGGGGTTCTTGGCCGCCACCTGGGTGAAGGGGGCGAAGAGGTCGCCCATCTGCTTCTGGTGATCGGGGATGGAGCGGCCGTCGCGGGCCCGCAGGGCGTTCTCGAACAGCGGGTAGACATTGATGGGGCGGCCCAGGCCGTGGCGGTTCTCGTAGGGGGTGGAGCCCGGGCGCGGATCGCCGATTCGCTCCGGCTCCGGCAGTTCCTCGGCGTCGTCCCAGTCGGCGAAGCCCAGGCCCTTGGTCAGGCGCTTGGTGGCCGACCCCAGGAACTCGCAACCCACCACCAGTGTCATGTCATTGTCGCCGCGGGCGATGCGCTCGCAGGCGATGTTGATCAGCTGCTGGGGGCTGTTGCCGCCCATGTGGGAATAGACCACCCAGCGGGGATCGGCGCCCAGGCGCTTGGCGAGCGTGGCCGGCGGATTGGTGGAGTGCGGCACCAAACGCCCGCCCCCAGGCGCATCGATGGTGAAGCCCACCACGGCCAGGCCGTCGAGGCCCGCCAGGGCCCCGGCGCCCAGCCCGGCGTCGGCCGCCGCGCGATCCGCCGCAATCTTCAGCAGCTGGGTCGGGGACGGCGAAGCGCCGGCATCTCCCCGATAGGTGAATTGGCCCGCTCCGATAAGAACTGGGGTCCTGTCGTCCATCTCACGCGCCTCCGCCCGAACTTGAGCGGCGATCCTAGGCGCCCGAGCGCCGCCGACAAAGGCGATTCCGGCAGTGGTTATTTCTTGCGCAGCATCTGATGAGAAAATAGACATTCGCCAATTCCCATCCGCCACCGCGCAACCCTCGGCGGGCGCCCCCTTGTCGCCCCACGTCGGAGCGTGCTCGTAGCCGGCAGCCGCTGGGGCGGCGCTGTTTGAGTACCAAATCGGGCCATGAAGAAAATCGAAGCGATCATCAAGCCGTTCAAGCTCGACGAGGTGAAGGAAGCCCTTCAGGAACTCGGCGTGCAGGGCATGACCGTGCTCGAGGCCAAGGGCTATGGCCGTCAGAAGGGCCAGACCGAACTCTATCGCGGCGCGGAGTACGTGGTGGACTTCCTGCCCAAGATCAAAATCGAAGTGGTCGTGGCCGACGACCAGCTCGAGGCCGCGCTTGAATCCATCATCGGCGCCGCGCGCACGGGGCGCATCGGCGACGGCAAGATCTTCGTGTCGGAAATCATCGACGTTCTGCGGATCCGGACCGGGGAGACGGGCGCCGCGGCCGTCTAAGACTTTAGCCTATCGAGACATCTGCAAGGGGATACGACAATGGCGACCGCCAAGGACATTCTGAACGAGATCAAAGAGAAGGACGTGAAATACGTCGACGTGCGCTTCACCGACATTCGCGGGAAGATGCAGCACGTCACCTTCGACATCGACCTCGTGGACGACGACTTCCTGAACGACGGCACGATGTTCGACGGTTCGTCGATCGCCGGCTGGAAGGCCATCAACGAGAGCGACATGAAGCTGCGTCCGGACCTGGACTCGGCCTATATCGACCCCTTCTACCAGCAGACCACGCTGTGCCTGTTCTGCGACGTCGTGAACCCCGACACCGGCACCCCCTACAACCGCGACCCGCGTTCGATCGCCAAGGCGGCGCTGAACTACGTGAAGTCGGCCGGCATCGGCGACACCGTGTTCTTCGGCCCTGAAGCCGAGTTCTTCATCTTCGACGACGTGCGCTGGTCCACCGATCCGCACAACACCGGCTACTCCTACGACTCGACCGAACTGCCGGCCAACACCGGCAAGTCGTACGCCGAGGGCAATATGGGCCACCGCCCGGGTCCCAAGGGCGGCTACTTCCCGGTCAACCCGGTCGACTCGGCTCAAGATCTGCGCGGCGAAATGCTGGCCGTCATGGGCGAGCTCGGCATGAAGCCGGAAAAGCACCACCACGAAGTGGCGCCGGCCCAGCACGAACTCGGCCTGAAGTTCGACACCATGATCGTCATGGCCGACCGTCTGCAGCTCTACAAGTACGTCATCCACAACGTGGCGGCGGCCTACGGCAAGACGGCCACCTTCATGGCCAAGCCGATGTTCGGCGACAACGGTTCGGGCATGCACGTGCACCAGTCGATCTGGGGTGACGGCAAGCCGCTGTTCGCCGGCGACAAGTACGCCGGCCTGTCGCAGATGTGCCTGTGGTACATCGGCGGCATCATCAAGCACGCCAAGGCCATCAACGCCTTCTCCAACTCCACCACCAACAGCTACAAGCGTCTGGTGCCCGGCTACGAAGCCCCGGTGAAACTGGCCTATTCGGCCCGCAACCGCTCGGCCTCGATCCGCATCCCGCACGTGGACAGCCCCAAGGGCAAGCGTCTGGAAGCCCGCTTCCCCGACCCCATGGGCAACCCCTACCTGACCTTCACCGCCCTGCTGATGGCCGGCCTCGACGGCATCATCAACCAGATCGATCCGGGCGCGCCGCAGGACAAGAACCTCTACGACCTGCCGCCGCGCGAGCAGAAGAAGGTCCCGGAAGTCTGCGGCTCCCTGAAGGAAGCCCTGGAAAACCTCGACAAGGACCGCGGCTTCCTGAAGGCCGGCGGCGTGATGAGCGACGACTTCATCGACGCCTATATCGAGCTGAAGATGGAAGAGGTCATGCGCCTGGCCCTCCACCCGCACCCGGTGGAGTTCGAGATGTACTACAAGTGCTGATCGGCGCTTGAGCCACACCTAGCCAAGGGCCGGAGAGCGATCTCCGGCCCTTTTGCTTTGCCCGGGTTGCGGCTATCACCCGGCCCAAGGGAGCCACGGCTTCCACCAAGCTCAAGGCCCAGACATGTCCGACACGCCCCCCGACCGCCTCGCGATCAGCCCCAATAGCCCCTATTACGACGCCGCCATCCTGGAGCGCGGCGTGGGCGTGCGCTTCAAGGGCGTCGATAAGACCAATGTCGACGAGTACTGCGTCAGCGAGGGCTGGGTGCGCCTGTCGGTGGGCGCCACGGTGGACCGCAAGGGCAACGCCATGACGGTGAAGCTGCAGGGGCCCGTCGAACCCTACTTCCGCGACATCCCCGAGACGTGACCCCGCCGCCGCGCTGGGCGCGCCTGATCCTGGCCACCCCGGACGGCGAAGTCTGCGGCGCCCTCCCCGCCCTGGCGGTCGCCACCCCCTGGTGGCAGGACATCGCCCCCGTGGTCGAGGCCGTGCGGGAGGCCCACGGCATCGAGATCACCGTCCTGCGCGTGCTCGACGTGGCCGCCAACGCCAAGTCGGTCAAGGTCACCTACCTGGCCGAGGTCCCGCAGGCGGTTCCCGCCGAACCCTGGGACGGCCTCCTGGACGAGCAGCCCCTGCGCAACGCCTACGCCAGGTTCGGCGGACCGGCGGCCGACCTGGCCTGGGCCCGGGCCGTCCTGGCCGAACGCGGCCTGAGCCTCGCCGGCCCGCCGCGCCAGGTGCGCACCTGGAACCTCTCCAGTCTCTGG
>JAZKBZ010000094.1:16831-17772 GCA_040388315.1 Pseudomonadota bacterium
CGCCTATGCCCAGCAACTACATATCGTCTTCACAGGGTTTCCCGGCCCCAGCAATGAATGCGTTTTCGTTGAAGTCGAGACACCTGACGGCAAGAGCGTGAACGCTGGCGAATGGCGTAAGCGGCCAGACGGTCTGGCTGAAGGCCACGCCTCCCTTCTTCGCCCATGAGGCGCCCCTGATCGAGGCCCTGGCCGGAGAGGCCGTGCCGACCCTGCTGGGCCACGAGGGCGGCCGGATGCTGATGGCGGAGATCCCCGGCCAGGACATGTACGGCGCCGAGGTCGATCGACTGTTCGCCATGGTCGACCTGCTGGTGGGGATCCAGGCCAGGTGGATCGGCCGGGAAGACGAGCTCCTGGCGCTCGGCCTGCCCGACTGGCGCGCGCCGGCCCTGACCCAGGCGATCGGTATGGTGTTCGAGCGCACCGCGCCGCAGCTCTCCACCAAGAATCGTGGGGCCCTTGCGGCCTTCGTCGCCGACCTGCCGCGACGGTTCGCCGACCTGGCGGCCTGCGGCCTGCCCGACACCCTGGCGCACGGCGACTTCCACCCCGGCAATCTGCGGGGCCAGGGGGAGAAGCTGACCTTGCTGGACTGGGGCGATAGCGGACTGGGCCATCCGCTGCTGGACAGCTCGGCCTTCCTCGACCGAATTCCGGCCGAGGCCGTCGAGGCCGTCCGCGCCGTCTGGCTCGCCCGCTGGCGCGAGGCGGTCCCGGGCTCCGACCCCGGCCGGGCGCTCACCCTGCTGGCCCCCATCGCCGCGGCGCGCCAGGCGGCGATCTATCAGGGCTTCCTCGATCGCATCGAGCCGGCCGAGCACCCCTATCACGCCGCCGATCCCGCCGACTGGCTGACCCGGACGGCGGCCCTGGTGCGCGCCGGCGGCTAGACCCTGACCGTTTCAGATGGACTCATCTGAAACGGCAAGAAGGGTCTA
>JAZKBZ010000095.1:0-3827 GCA_040388315.1 Pseudomonadota bacterium
GCCTTCGTCGCCCAGCCTCAGATCCCGCCGCGCAACGTCAACTGGTCGGCCGAGGGCAAGTGGGTCCACCTGGCCAAGGTCGCCTTCGAGAAATACTTCCTGCGCAAGATCAAGCGGGGCGAGAGCGAGCCCTTCTACGAGAAGCTCGCCCTGGACGTGATGGGCCTGCGCAAGATCAAGGGCTGAGGCCATAACGGCCCGGACCCCGGGCCCAATCGGGAGTTTGAACATGAGTGTCGACCGCATGGTCTTCGTCTTCGCCGGCGCCGTGGTGCTCCTCAGCATCGCCCTGGCCCATTACGTCCATCCCTGGTGGATCGGACTGGCGATCTTCGCCGGCCTCAACATGATCCAGTCGGCCTTCACGGGCTTCTGCCCCGCGGCCATGCTGTTCAAGAAACTGGGCGCCAAGCCGGGCGTCGCTTTCCGCTAAGCCCGCCTTCCCCGTCGATTTCCGTTGCCACGCTCCGGGAGACCCTAGCCGGGCTCGCGGGCCAGGGCGGCGAAGGCGGAGTAGAAGACCTCGTCGGGGACCAGGTCCGGCGTCAGGAACCGCTGGAAGAGCAGGCCCTCGGTCAAGGCGTGGATCACCACCACCAGGACCTCCGGGGGCATGGGGCTGTCCCCGTCCTTCATGACGCTGCGCAGCCAGGCCGCACCGCCGGCATAGCTCTCGCCGGTGATCTTCCGCACCTGGGCGCGGGCCTCCTCGTGGGTCAGGGTATGGGCCATGCCGCTGAGCCGGGCCGGGGCGGCGGCGCGGCGGTCTGGGACGGCGGCCAGGGTCGCCTCGGCGAAGGCGCGCATCATCTCGGCGAAGCTGGACCCCGGCCTGATCCCCGGCTTGATGGGCGCCCAGTCGGTCTGGGCAATGGCCATGAACAGATCCTGGCGGTTCTTGAAGTTCCCATAGATCGCCCCGCTGGTCATGCCGGCGCGACGGGCCACGTCTTCCATCGTGGTGGCCTCGTAGCCCTTCTCGCGGGCCAGCTGGCGGGCGGCCTCCATCAGGGCGGCGCGGGTGCGGGCGCGCTTGTCGCCCTTGGGCCTGCGGCGGGTCTCCTCGGTCATGGGGAGAATCTAGGCGATTGCCAATTAATAGGAAGTATATTTTATAGAAGTCCTATTTTTTTGGAGTCGGGGCGATGGACGCGATCGAAAAGGCGCTGGGCGCTGTGGTGGCGGCCGGCGAGCTGGCCGGCGCCGTCGGCCTCGTCTGGCGCGACGGGGCGGCCAAGGTCGCCGCCGTGGGCTGGCGCGACATCGAGGCCGGCCTGCCGATGCAGCGGGACTCGATCTTCCGCATCGCCTCGATGTCCAAGCCGATCGTTTCGGCCGCGGCCCTGACGATTCTGCAGGAGCGGCGGTTTTCCCTGGAGGATCCGATCTCCCGCGTGGCGCCGGAGTTCCTGCGGATGCGGGTGCTGCGGGACCCAAACGGGCCGCTGGGCGACACCGTCCCCGCCGATCGCCAGATCACGTTCGATGATTTGCTGACCCACCGGGCGGGGCTGACCCAGGCGGGGTTCTACAGCGGCCCCATCGATGCGGCGCACCGCGAGGCCCTGGGTCCCGATCTCGACAGCCCGCTATCGCCCGACGCCTGGATCGCCGCCTTGGCGGCCCTGCCGCTGATCGGCCAGCCGGGGGCGGCCTTCACCTATGGCCGCTCCACCGACCTGCTGGGTCTGCTGATCGCCCGCATGGAGGGCGCGCCGTTGGAGGAGGTCCTGCGCCACCGGGTGTTCGAGCCCCTGGGCATGACCGACACCGGGTTCGCCGTGCCGCCTGAGAAGCGCCATCGCCGGGCGGGGTTCTACGGCTTCGACATGACCGGCAAGCTGAGGAAGCTGCCCACCGTGCCCGGCGGCGCGGCCCTGGCCGAACGGCCGGACGACATGGAATTCGCCTCGGGCGGGGCGGGCCTGTGGTCGACGGTGGACGACTACCTGGCCTTCGCGCGCATGTTCGTGGATCCGTCCGTGAAGCTGCTCTCGCCCGAGACCCTGGCCCTGATGACCACCAACCGCCTCACCGACGCCCAGCGGCTGGGGGCCAGCATGTTCGGCATGCCGACCTTCGGCACCAGCTCGGGCTTCGGCCTGGGGGTCGCCACGGCGGTGGATCCCGCCACCGCCCCCGTGATGCGCGGCAAGGGCGGGGTCGGCACAGTGGGCTGGCCCGGCGCCTATGGCGGCTGGTGGCAGGCCGACCCGACGACCGGCTCGGTGGCCATCCTGCTGATGCACAACATGCTGGAGCTGGAACAACTCACCGCCGGCTACGGCCTGGGCGGCTACGGCGCGATCATGGAGTTTCACACGCTGGCGACGGGGTAGGGGCCCATTCACAACCTGACGGTCAGCGGCGTCGCGGGCAAGGCGGTCCAACCGACAAGCGGATAGTGAGAATATCAGAGCCGTGTGGGAGGGAAAGTCGCGCGTGGTCGATAGGCAGGGTTCACGGCGCGCGCGGGAAATTGTTCGGGCGCTACGAACCCGTGTTCCGGCGTTTGGTCCACAGAAAGACAAACAGGCGCACTGCGGACACTGTGCAAATGGCGATCAAGCCGGAATTGAAGGCGAGATTTGTGTTGTCTAGCCGACCTGCCAATAACTGAATCGCCCACACCAAAAATAATATCGCCGCTACGCTGATTAGATTGCCTTTGTTCCAGATCATCTAAATTCGATCCTTCCATTGGCCGCGTTGACATTGCGGACCCGCATGGTGCGCCAAACGAACACTCTGTTCAACACTGAGGCTCGAAAGCCGGTGTTGGCTTCTGAACCGAAGGCAGACCCTATCTGAAGCCCCACAGCAAAACGGCCCGGAGCGTGAGCTCCGGGCCGTCCTGTTGTCGTCCGCAGATCAGGTCGCTTAGGCGAACTGGCCCATGGTGTTGTGGACGCCGCCGGCCTTCAGGGCCGCTTCGCCGGCGAAGTATTCCTTGTGGTCGTCGCCGATGTCGGAGCCCGACATGTTCTGGTGCTTCACGCAGGCGATCCCTTCGCGGATCTCCTTGCGCTGGACGTTCTTCACGTAGCCCAGCATGCCCTGCGAGCCGAAGTATTCCTTGGCCAGGTTGTCCGTGGACAGGGCCGCGGTGTGGTAGGTCGGCAGGGTGATCAGGTGGTGGAAGATGCCCGCGCGCTTGGCGCCATCGGCCTGGAAGGTGCGGATGCGTTCGTCGGCTTCGATGGCCAGTTCGGTGGTGTCGTAGTCGACGCTCATCAGCTTGTCGCGGTCATAGGCCGAGACGTCCTTACCGGCCGCCTTGTAGGCGTCATAGACCTGCTGGCGGAAGTTCAGGGTCCAGTTGAAGGACGGGCTGTTGTTGTAGACCAGCTTGGCGTTGGGGATCACCGCGCGGACGCGGTCCATCATGCCGGCGATCTGCTCGACGTGGGGCTTCTCGGTTTCGATCCACAGCAGGTCGGCGCCGTTCTGCAGCGAGGTGATCGAGTCCAGGACGCAGCGGTCTTCACCGGTGCCTTCGCGGAACTGGAACAGGTTCGAGGGCAGACGCTTCGGACGCAGCAGCTTGCCGTTGCGGTTCAAGACCACGTCGCCGTTCTTCATGTCGCCCGGCGCCACTTCTTCGCAGTCGAGGAAGCTGTTGTACTGGTCGCCCAGGTCGCCCGGGGTGGTGGAGACGGCGATCTGCTTGGTCAGGCCAGCGCCGAGCGAGTCGGTGCGGGTGACGATGACGCCGTCCTCGACGCCCAGCTCGAGGAAGGCGTAGCGGCAGGCGCGGACCTTCTGCAGGAAGTCCTCGTGCGGCACGGTGACCTTGCCGTCCTGGTGACCGCACTGCTTTTCGTCGG
>JAZKBZ010000096.1:0-10623 GCA_040388315.1 Pseudomonadota bacterium
GCGCGCCTCCTCCGGATCGACGAACAGGCTGTGGTGGCGGCCCTTGATCTCCGAAAGGCTGTAGCCGAGGGCGGCGCAGAAGTTCTCGTTGGCCGACAGGACCGTGCCCTTGGGATCGAACTCGATGATGGCCAGGGATCGCCCCAGGGCCTCGAGCGTTGCCCCGGTGTTCCCGCCAGATCCCGTATGGATGCCAAACATAGTATCTTCCCCCCCGGCCTTGCCGAGCCAATCACGTGTGATCTGCAAACATGCCCGGAAGCCGAAGGGCCCTTGAAGGGCGTCTTAGGAGATCGGTTACTGTCTTAGTGAGACCACGTGAAATATGTCTGAGTTCCGAGAGCGCAGCATTGTCCCAATGGTGCAAATTCATACCCAATTTGAGCAGTATCTGCAGTTTTAGAACCTTCGAAAACTCAATCCTGAGTGTCAATCAATGGTCGATCTAGAGTTGAGGCCGCCCGATGGCGCTCCGGAAGCGCCCCACCCTCGTGGGCCGGGCGAGGCGGCGCCGTTCGCCTCCCGGCCCATCATCCGGGCGACCAATCCGGGTGCGATGGCCGACGCCCTTTGGCGCACCTACAAGGTCGAGTCGGCGCGTTTCGAGGATACCGGGTCGCCCTTCCTGGCGCTCGCCAACAGCGTGCGGCTGGAGGGGGTGCGGTTTCACTATTGCCGCTACGATACGCCGGCGCAGATCGGCTTCGTCGCGATGGGGGGGTATCGGCAGGTCTTCGTCCTGTCCGGAGCGAGCGAGTTCACCATCGGCGGGACCAAGTTGGCGCTCGGGCCCATGTCGACCGGGCTGATTCCGCCAGGTTCGGACTTCGACGCGGCCTACAGCGGGGGCTACGCCCACATCATCGCCGAGTTCGACGAGGTCGCCTTGGTCCGCAAGGCGGAGATGCTGTCGGGGCGGGACTTCACAGGTCTTCCGGACCTTCCCGTGCGCCGCGCCCTGCCCGCCGGGAGCTTCTGGAAGACCCGGGGCCTCGTGGACAACCTGGCGGACCAGTTCGCCGCCGGCGGCGATGAGGAGGCCCTGCCGATCACGGAGCTGACCCAAGCCCTGGTGAGCGCCTTCCTGATCGATCATCTGGGCGGGCGCCCGGGGCTGCTGAGCGGGAGCCCCAAGGCGGCCAGCCGGCCGGCGGCCGACCGGCTGGAGGACTATATCCGCGAGAACTGGAGCCGGCCGCTGACCGTGGAGGAGATCGCCGCGGCCTGCGGCGTCAGCGTGCGAAGCGTCTTCGCCCGATTCCGGGAGACGCGGGGAACCTCTCCGATGGCCTATCTGAGGGCGCTGCGCCTGGATGAGGCGCGGCGGCGGTTGCGGGAGGGCGACCCGGGAGTTTCGGTCATCGATGTCGCCCTGGCCTGCGGGTTCGCCAGCCTCGGACATTTCGCCCAGCGATACCGGGACCGCTTCGGCGAGCTGCCCTCCGAGACCGCGAGGCGGTCGCGATAGCCGCCCGCCCCCTAGCGGGTCGGTTCGAGCTTGGTGTTGAGCACCCAGCCGACATTGTCGTTCTCGTCGGCGACCTCCCACCAGAGGCCGTCCTTGTTCCCGGTCGGATAGACCACCGAGCCCGGGGGCAGGGTGCGGACCACGGCGAACTTGGCGTCGGGGCCCTTGCGCAGGTTCAGCGCCGTCTGGGAGGTGAAGGTCTTGGACGGCGCGGCCTGGGCGGCGGGGACGCCGGTGTCCAGCAGGCCCAGCTCGCCGACCATCTTGTTGTAGGCCTGGATGAAGGCCAGGGTGACCACCCGGCCGGTGTCGGTGTTCTCGTAGCCGCCGCCCACCGCGCCGCCGAAGCCGCCCCAGCCGCCCGCCCCGGCCCCGGCGCCCCAGCCCACATCGTTCTTCACCGCGTAGCCGTCCTGGACCGCGATGGTCTCGGTGGTGCGCACATTGGTGAGCGAGAGCACGGTGTTGGCCTCGATCTTGGTGGTCTTGATCCCGCCGACCAGGCCGCCCACCCGGCCGCCGATCAGGCCGCCGGCGATGCCGCTGAGGGCCGAGCCGCCGGCGTCGCCGCTGGAGGCCTGGACCTCGGCCACCAGCACATAGTCGGCCGCCTTGATCTGGCCCTGGCCGACATTGGAGCCGCGCTGCAGGCCCAGGCCGCCGCCGATGTCGCGCTCGGTGGCCGCCGCGTTGAGGCCGGCGCCGCGGTCCACGAGGTTGAAGCAGCCGGACCGCTGGACGATCACCCGCAGCAGCTTCTCCGGCGGGGCGAGATTGTACTGATTCCAGCCGCGCGGATCGTCGCCGTTGGTGATCGAGAGCGTGCCGAGCTTGCGGTAGCAGTGCGGGATCTCCGTCATCGCCTGCTCCTGCATCTTCTGGGCGCCGCTCGGCTTGGCCGGCGCCGCGAAGGCCGGGGCCGAGGCCGCCAAGGCGGCGGCGGCCAGGAGAAGGGTCCGGAGAGTCATGGCGGTGTCCTCGGTTGCTCAGCCGAGCTTAGAAGCACAGCTTGCCGAAGTTAAGCCGCCTTCGAGGGCCGGCCCCGCGACCCCCAAATGGAAACGGCCGCTTCCGGTGGGAAGCGGCCGTTATGGTGGAGCTTAGCGGAGTCGAACCGCTGACCTCTTGCATGCCATGCAAGCGCTCTACCAGCTGAGCTAAAGCCCCGAGGTCTCGGGTTTCTCCGGGGGCGGACCAGGCCCTCCCCGAAGAGGCGCGGAACCTAGTCTGAGGTTCGTCCGCGATCAAGCCCGCCCGCAGGGAAATTTGCAGGCGGGTTTGTCGCAGTCAGATTTAGCGGTCCTCGACGTCGCCCTCGCCGGGCAGACCCTCGATTTCGGTGTCGTCGAAGTCGTCCTCGTCGTCCTCTTCCAGGAAGGGCACGTCGTCGGTGTCCTCCTCGAGGTCTTCCTCGTCCTCGGAGAAGCCGGCGAGCTCGTCCTCGGGCGTGGCGCCCGGTTCGGCGTCGTCGTCATCGTCGTCGCCGGGGATGATGGGCGCATCGACGACCTCGTCGAGTTCCGGGGTGACGACCTCTTCTTCTTCCTCGTCGTCATCGGCCTCCGACTTGCCGCGCACCTGGGCTTCGCCTTCCTCCTCGACCTCGTGGTCGGTGGGGGCGACGCGCGATCGGCTGCGACGGCTGCGCACCGCCTCGTCCGGATCGAACTCGGTGGCGCATTTCGGGCAGTGGGCGGGACGACGGGTGAGGTCGTAGAACTTCGCTTGGCAGTTCGGACAGATCTGCTTTGCGCCCAGTTCGGGATTGGCCAAGGGCTAAGCCTCTAAGGGGTTCGAATGAAGCCGGGTCCCTTGCCACGGGCCGGCGCCGCTGTCAAAAGCAAACCCCCTCGTGACAACAGCAGAGCCTTAAGGAGGCTTGGCATTCCCATGACGTCGGCAGGACTGACCGCGCAACGCGGCGGCCCGCTGCGGGGCCGCGTGCGCGCCCCGGGCGACAAGTCGATCTCCCACCGCGCCCTGATCTTCGGGGCCCTGGCCAAGGGGACGACGCAGATCGAGGGGCTTCTCGAGGGCGACGATGTGAAGCGCACCGCCGCGGCCATGGCCGCCTTCGGCGCGACCGTGGCGCGCCTGGGGGTCGGGTCCTGGCGCGTCGAGGGTCGGGGCGGATTTTCCGAGCCCGAGGATGTGATCGACTGCGGCAACGCCGGGACGGGGGTCCGCCTGATCATGGGGGCGGCGGCGGGGTTCCCGATCAGCGCCACCTTCACCGGCGACGCCTCCCTGCGCGGCCGCCCGATGAACCGGGTGATGAAGCCGCTGACGGAGATGGGGGCGGTCTTCGCCTGCCGCACCGGCGGGCGGCTGCCGCTCACCCTGCGGGGCGGGAACCTGACGCGCATCGACTATCGCCTGCCCGAGCCCTCGGCCCAGGTGAAGTCGGCGGTGCTGCTGGCCGGGCTGAACGCGGCCGGCGGGGCCGGCGTCATCGAGCCGGAACCGACGCGGGACCATACCGAGCG
Source organism: Pseudomonadota bacterium (assembly GCA_040388315.1). GTDB lineage: Bacteria > Pseudomonadota > Alphaproteobacteria > Caulobacterales > Caulobacteraceae > Phenylobacterium. The sequence continues at coordinate 3,955 of JAZKBZ010000096.1, forward strand.
GATGCTGCGGGCCTTCGGGGCTGTCGTCGAGGTCGAGGATCGCGACGGCGAGCGCCACATCAACCTGGCCGGCGACCAGACGCTGACGGGGACGAGGATCATCGTGCCCGGCGACCCCTCCTCGGCGGCCTTCCCCCTGGTGGCGGCCCTGATCACCCCGGGCTCGGAGGTGACGGTGGAGGGCGTGCTGCTCAACGTCCTGCGCACCGGGCTGTTCACCACCCTGCGGGAGATGGGGGCCGATCTCGTGATCTCGAACCTGCGCGACGAGGGCGGGGAACAGGTGGGCGACGTCACCGCGCGACACTCGGCGATGCGGGGGGTGGACGTGCCGCCGGAACGGGCGCCCTCGATGATCGACGAATATCCGATCCTGGCGGTGGCCGCCGCCTTCGCCGAGGGCCCCACCCACATGCGCGGCATCGGCGAGATGCGGGTCAAGGAGAGCGACCGCATCGCCCTGATGGCGGCGGGGCTCGCCGCCTGCGGCATCGGGGTGCAGGAGGAGCCCGAGGGGCTGATCGTGGTGGGCGCCGCGCGGGCCAACCATCCTGCCGCCGGCGGGGCCCGCGTGGTCACCAAGGGCGACCACCGGATCGCCATGTCCCACCTGGTGATGGGCCTGGCCGCCGAGGCGCCGGTCAGCGTCGACGAGCCCGGCATGATCGCCACCAGCTTCCCGGGGTTCGTCGAGATGATGCGCGGCCTGGGCGGGGAGCTCTCATGAAACCCCCCTTCATCATCACCGTCGACGGGCCGGCGGCCTCGGGCAAGGGGACCATCGCCCATCGGCTCGGGGCGCTCTACGACGTGCCGGTGCTGGACTCCGGCCTGCTCTACCGGGCCGTGGGCGTGCTGACCCGCAGGGCGGGCAAGGACCTCGATAGCGAGCAGGACGCCGGGGCCGTGGCCCTGACCCTGACGGCGGCCATGCTGGACGATCCCGAATTCCGCACCCGGGCGGCCGGGGAGTGCGCCAGCCGGGTGGCGGTGCATTCGGCCGTCCGCCTGGCCCTGCGCGACCTGCAGCTGGCCTTCGCCCGCACGCCGGGCGGGGCGGTGCTGGACGGGCGCGACATGGGGACGGTGATCTGCCCGGAAGCCCCGGCCAAGCTCTACGTCACCGCCTCCCCCGAGGTCCGCGCGGAGCGGCGCTGGAAGCAGCTGACGGCCCAGGGCGAGACGGTCAGCCTGCCGGAGATCCTGGAGGATATCGCCAAGCGCGACGCCCGTGACGGGGGCCGCGCCGACAGCCCCATGGTGGCCGCCCCCGACGCCGTCTTGCTGGACACCACGCAAATGACTATAGAGCAGGCCACCGATGCGGCCCGCCGCACGGTCGAGGCGGCGCGAGCCCGGTGGGAAACTTCCTGACGGGCAATCCAAACGTTCCTTTCCCTCGATGGCTGCGGGCGAATTTCACCGCGCTGGGGTCCGCCCCGACGCCTTCGGTTTGCAACCCTTAACCCGACGCCGGGACTCCGACCGCTCATGCGGGTCGGGCCATTTCCGTTTCACGGACGGCGTCATCTGAAAGACGAAAGAACATTATGGCTGACGATATGAGCCTGAACCCCTCCCGCGACGACTTCTCGGCCCTGCTGGACGAATCCATGGGCGGCCGCGACTTCATGGAAGGCGTGGTGGTCAAGGGCATCGTGGTCGGGATCGAGAAGGATTTCGCGATCATCGACGTGGGTCTGAAGACCGAGGGGCGCGTGTCCCTGAAGGAATTCAATCAGGAAGGCGATGACCCCGCCCCCATCGTGGTGGGCTCCACCGTCGAGGTCTTCCTCGAACGCGTCGAGAACGCCATGGGCGAAGCGGTCATCAGCCGCGACAAGGCCCGCCGCGAGGAGGCCTGGACCCGTCTGGAAGGCGTCTACGAGAAGAACGAACCGGTGATGGGCTCCATCGTCGGCCGCGTGAAGGGCGGCTTCACCGTCGACCTCGGCGGCGCCTCGGCCTTCCTGCCCGGCAGCCAGGTCGATATCCGCCCCGTGCGCGACGTCGGCCCGCTGATGGGCAAGGAACAGCCCTTCGCCATCCTCAAGATGGACCGTCCGCGCGGCAACATCGTCGTCTCGCGTCGCGCCATCCTGGAAGAAGCCCGCGCCGAACAGCGCACCGAGCTGGTCTCCCAGCTGCAAGAGGGCGAAGTCCGCGAAGGCGTGGTCAAGAACATCACCGACTACGGCGCGTTCGTGGACCTGGGCGGCATCGACGGCCTGCTGCACGTCACCGACATGAGCTGGAAGCGCGTCAACCACCCGAGCCAGGTCCTGGCCGTGGGCGACACCGTCAAGGTGCAGATCGTCAAGATCAACCCCGACACCCAGCGCATCAGCCTGGGCATGAAGCAGCTGCAGTCCGACCCCTGGGACGGCGTGGAAGCCAAGTATCCGGTGGGCGCGAAGTTCACCGGCCGGATCACCAACATCACCGACTACGGCGCCTTCGTGGAGCTGGAAGCCGGGGTCGAGGGCCTGGTCCACGTCTCCGAGATGTCCTGGACCAAGAAGAACGTCCACCCGGGCAAGATCGTCTCCACCTCTCAGGAAGTGGAAGTCGTGGTCCTGGACGTCGATCCGTCCAAGCGTCGCGTCTCGCTGGGCCTCAAGCAGGCCATGGACAATCCTTGGGACGCGTTCGTCGCGGCGCACCCGGTCGGTTCGACCGTGGAAGGCGAGGTCAAGAACGCCACCGAGTTCGGTCTGTTCATCGGCCTGGAGAACGACATCGACGGCATGGTCCACCTCTCGGACCTCGACTGGACGGCGTCGGGCGAAGAAGCCATCGCCAAGTATCACAAGGGCGAAATGGTCAAGGCCCGGGTGCTGGACGTCGACGTCGAGAAGGAGCGCATCTCGCTGGGCATCAAGCAGCTGGCCGGCGATCCCATGGTGGGCGACGGCTTCCGCAAGGGTCAGACCGTCACCGTCACGGTGACGGAAGTCACCACCGGCGGCATCGAGGTTCGCTTCGGTGAGGAAGACGCCCCGATGACCGCCTTCGTGCGCAAGTCGGACCTGTCCCGCGACCGCGCCGACCAGCGCCCCGAGCGCTTCGCCGTCGGCGACCGTGTCGACGCCCAGATCACCACCGTCGACAAGGCCGCCCGTCGGGTGGGTCTGTCGATCAAGGCTCTGGAGATGGCCGAGGAAAAGGAAGCCATCGAGCAGTTCGGCTCGTCGGACTCCGGCGCCTCGCTCGGCGACATCCTGGGCGCGGCTCTCCGCGAGAAGGCCAAGAACGACTAAGCCTCGTCTCCTTGCCTGAATAAGTTCGAGAGCGGCGGATCGGGAAACCGGTCCGCCGTTTTCTTTTTCGCCAATCGCACTATCCTGAGTTGACCGGGCGCAGGGCCCGTTCTGTGTCGGGTGACGTCAGCGTGGCGGTCGGGGAAGTTCGCAAGGGTGAGGATCGCGTCGTCCAGCCCTTCCACCGCCCCGATTTGGGGCCGATGAGCGCAAGCTTTCGGCGCAGATCATGGTCGATGGGCCGTAAACCCTTTTCCTGCCTTGAACATCCTCAGGGACTCGACCATGTTCCGCAGCCGAAAGACCGGAAGAAGGCATGATCAAGTCTGAACTGATCGCCAAACTCGCTGAGGAAAATCCGCACCTCACCCAGCGCGACATCGAGCGCGTGGTGGGGGTGATTCTCGAGCGCATGATCCTGGCCCTGGAGAACGGCGGCCGGGTGGAGCTGCGTGGCTTCGGCGCGCTGTCCGTCCGCTCGCGCGACGCCCGGGCCGGCCGCAATCCGCGCACCGGCGAGGCCGTCGAGGTCCGCGCCAAGCACGTGCCCTTCTTCAAGAGCGGCAAGGAACTGCGCGAACGGCTCAACGCCGACGAATAGGCGGTCCATGAGCATCTTCAGCGAATTCCGCGAATTCATCGCCCGGGGCAATGTCATCGACCTGGCCGTCGGTGTGATCGTGGGGGCGGCGTTCAACGACATCGTCAAGAGCCTGGTGGACCAGGTGGTCATGCCCCCCATCGGCCTGCTGCTGAGCGGGGTGGACTTCTCGCACCTGGAATTCGTGCTCAAGCCGGACAATCCGATCACCAAGGCCAACGAACTGGTGGCCATCCAGTACGGCGCCTTCCTCAACACCATGATCAAGTTCACGATCGTGGCCTGGGTGGTGTTCTTGATCGTCAAGGGCGTGAACGCCGTGCGCCGCAAGGACGCCGAGAAGCCCGCCGCCCCGCCGGCCCCCACCGCGCAGGAAGCCCTGCTGATCGAAATCCGCGACCTGTTGAAGAGCCAGGGCGCGGCCAAGCCTTGAACTTCGCAGGCCGGCGCCCCTTATCGGGGCCATGACGATCGCCACCAAGATCTGCGGCCTCTCCACGCCCGAGGCGGTGACCGCCGCCGTCGACGGCGGGGCGAGCCACATCGGCTTCATCTTCTTCCCCAAGAGCCCCCGGAACATCGCCCCCGAGGCCGCCGCGCGCCTGACGCCCCCGGCGCGGGCCAAGAACGTCAAGATCGTCGCGGTCACCGTCGATCCGGACGACGAACTGCTGGAACGCCTGGCCACGATTCTCAAGCCCGACCTGATCCAGCTGCACGGGGCCGAGACGCCGGCCCGGGCCCGCGATGTGGCCCGGCGCACCGGCGCGGGGGTCATCAAGGTGATCCCGATCTCCACGGCCCACGACCTCTCGGCCGCCAAGGCCTATGAGGCGGCGACCGACCATCTGATGTTCGAGGCCAAGGCGCCGCAGGACTCCGAACTGCCCGGCGGCAACGGCGCCCGCTTCGACTGGAGCCTGATGATGGGCCACCGATTCCAGCGGCCCTGGTTGCTGGCGGGCGGCCTGGATCCCTGGAACGTCATCGACGCGGTGCGGCTCTCGGGCGCGCCCATGGTGGACGTTTCCTCTGGCGTGGAGCGCGGTCCCGGCCTAAAGGACCCGGCCTTGATCACGGCGTTCCTCGACGCCACCCGCCGCGCCTGAGCATCATCGTGAACGCAGCCGCCAAGCCCAACGACTACACCGCCTATCCCGACGCCGCAGGGCGGTTCGGGGACTATGGCGGGCGCTACGTCCCCGAGACCCTGATGCCCCTGGTCCACGAGCTGGACGCCGCCTATCGGGCGGCCAAGGCCGATCCAGCCTTCCAGGCCGAGCTTTCGGGCTTCCTGAAGCACTATGTGGGACGCCCCAGCCCGCTCTATTTCGCCGAGCGGCTGAGCGCCCACTTCGGCGGCGCCAAGATTTATCTGAAGCGCGAGGAGCTGAACCACACCGGCTCCCACAAGATCAACAATTGCATGGGCCAGATCCTGCTGGCCCGCCGCATGGGCAAGACCCGGATCATCGCCGAGACCGGCGCGGGTCAGCACGGGGTGGCCAGCGCCACGGTCTGCGCCCGCTTCGGCCTGCCCTGCGTGGTCTATATGGGCGCCGTGGACGTGGAGCGGCAGAAGCCCAACGTCTTCCGCATGAACCTGCTGGGCGCGACGGTGGAGTCGGTGACCTCCGGCTCGGCGACCCTCAAGGACGCCATGAACGAGGCCCTGCGCGACTGGGTCACCAATGTCGCCGACACCTATTACATGATCGGCACCGCGGCCGGCATGCACCCCTATCCGGAGATGGTCCGCGACTTCCAGTCAGTGATCGGCCAGGAGGTGCGCAGCCAGATCCTGGAGGCCGAGGGCCGCCTGCCCGACGCCCTGGTGGCCTGCATCGGCGGCGGCTCCAACGCCATCGGCCTCTTCCACCCCTTCCTCAACGACGAGGGCGTCAAGCTCATCGGGGTCGAGGCGGCGGGCGAGGGCATGGACACCGACCGCCACGCGGCGGCCATCAACGGCGGCCGGCCGGGCGTCCTGCACGGCAACATGACCTATCTGCTGCAGGATCCCGAGGGCCAGATCACCGAGGCCCACTCGATCTCCGCGGGCCTGGACTATCCCGGCATCGGGCCCGAGCATTCCTGGCTGCACGACGTGGGCCGCGCCACCTACCTCACCGCCACCGACCGGGAGTCGCTGGACGCCTTCACCCTCTGCGCCGAGCTGGAGGGCATCCTGCCGGCCATCGAGAGCGCCCACGCTATCGCCCGCCTGGGCGACGTGGCCCGCGACGTGGGCAAGGGCGGGATCGTGGTGCTGAACCTCTCGGGCCGGGGCGACAAGGACGTGGCGACGGTCGCCGCCCACCTGGGACGCACGATTTGACCAAGGCTCGTATCGACGCGCGTTTCGCCGCGCTGAAGGCGGAGGACCGCGCCGCCTTCGTGGCCTATGTCATGGCCGGCGACCCCGACTACGACACTGGCCTGGAGATCCTCAGGGGCCTGCCGGCCGCCGGCGCCGACCTGATCGAGGTGGGCTTCCCCTTCTCCGACCCCATGGCCGAGGGCCCGCCGATCCAGCGCGCGGCCCTGCGCGCCCTGGACAAGGGCATGACGCTGTCCAAGACGCTGGCCATGATCGCCGAGTTCCGAAAGGGCGACCAGACCACCCCGATCATCCTGATGGGCTACGCCAATCCGCTGGTGAACCGGGGCTTTGAGACCTTCGCCCGGGACGCCGCGGCGGCCGGCGCCGACGGCCTGATCGTGGTGGACATCCCGCCCGAGGAGGCCGATCCCCTGGCCGACGCCCTGGACGCCGAGCAACTGTCCCTGCTGCTGCTCTCGACCCCC
>JAZKBZ010000096.1:10633-61469 GCA_040388315.1 Pseudomonadota bacterium
AGCCGGCACGCATCAGCGCGGCGGCGACGACATCGACGCGCGCCTGAAGATCATCGCGCGGCGGACCTCGGGCTTCGCCTACTATGTCTCGGTGGCGGGCGTGACGGGGGTCAAGGAAGCCGACGCCGCCGTGGTGGCGCCCCATGTGGCGCGCGTCCGCGCCGCCGGCGGCCTGCCGGTCTGCGTCGGTTTCGGGATCCGGACGCCGGAGCGCGCGGCCGCCGTGGCCCGGGTCGCCGACGGCGTGGTGGTGGGCTCGGCCCTGGTCGAAGAGATCGCCACGGCCCTGGCAATGAACGAAACCGTGACCACGCGGGTTCTTTCCAAAGTGGAATCCTTGGCTAAGGCTGTGCGCTTCGCGCGAGTCGCTAGCCCGACGGTGTAGAACTCCATGGCGATGGCTGAGCACAGAAACGAAAAGTCCGGCAAACCCCCGAGCGTCCCCACGCCCCGGGAGCGCGGCGGATGGCTGGCCAAGATCGCGCCGGGCGTGCGCAACCTGGTGGCCAAGCGCGAAACCCCGGAGAACCTCTGGGTCAAGTGCCCCGACACCGGCGAGATGATCTACCGCTCGGATCTGGAGGCGGCCCTGTGGGTCACCCCGTCCGGCAACCACATGCGGATCGGCGCGGCCCAGCGCTTGGCCTACACCTTCGACGACGGCAGCTATGAGCGCATCGCCTCGCCGACCGTGGTGGAAGACCCGCTGAAATTCCCCGACGACCGGGCCTATCCCGACCGCCTGAAGGCCGCCCGCAAGGCCACCGGCGAGGTGGACGCCATGGTCATCGCCTATGGCGCCATCAAGGGCCAGGGCGCGGTGGTGGTGGTGCAGGACTTCGCCTTCATGGGCGGGTCGCTCGGCATGGCCGCCGGCGAGGCCTTCATCAAGGCCGCACAGGAGGCCGTGCGCCGCCAGGTTCCCTTCGTGATCTTCACCGCCTCGGGCGGCGCGCGCATGCAGGAGGGGACGCTGTCCCTGATGCAGATGGCCCGCACCACGGTGGCGCTGAACGAGGTCAAGGACGCCGGTCTGCCCTATATCGTGGTGATGACCGACCCCACCAGCGGCGGCGTCACCGCCTCCTACGCCATGCTGGGCGACATCCACCTGGCCGAGCCCAACGCCATGATCGCCTTCGCCGGGCGCCGGGTGATCGAGCAATCGATCCGCGAGACCCTGCCGCCGGGCTTCCAGCGCGCCGAGTTCCTGGTGGAGCGCGGCATGGTGGACCGGGTGGTCCCGCGCAGCGAGATGACCACCGTCCTGGGGTCGATCCTCAAGACCCTCATGATGGGACGCAACGCTTCCAAAGCCGCCTAGATCACAAGCCGGGCGCGGGCGGTTCTCCGCAACCCGCTCCAGTCCCATCCAGCCCTCTCCAGGCCACGCCCCATGTATGATGAGATCCGCGCCTTCGACGCGATGATCGCGCGCCTGCGCGAGCGCTTCCCGTCCCTGATCGACCTGTCCACCGGCCGGATCGAGCGGCTGCTGGCGCAGTTCAACCGGCCGCAGGACCGGCTGCCGCCGGTGATCCACGTGGCCGGCACCAACGGCAAGGGCTCCACCACCGCCTATCTGCGGGCCATAGCCGAGGCCGCGGGGCTGAAGGCCCATGTGCTGACCTCGCCGCACCTGGTGCGGTTCGCCGAGCGGATCCGGGTGGCCGGCGAGCTGATCACCGAGGCCGAGCTCACCGCCCTGATCGACAAGATGATCGCGGTGAACGCCGACCAGCCCATCAGCTTCAACGAGATGCTGACGGCCATGGCCATCGTCGCCTTCTCGGGCAAGCCCGCCGACCTGAGCATCATCGAGGTGGGACTGGGGGGACGGTTCGACTCCACCAATGTCTTCGAGGCCCCGGCGGTGAGCGTGATCACGCCGGTGGACTACGATCACCTGGAGATGCTGGGGCCCGAGCTCTCCAAGATCGCCTGGGAGAAGGCCGGGATCATCAAGCGGGGCCGCCCGGTGGTGGTGGCCCGCCAGCTGGAGGAGGCCCTGGAGGTCATCGCCCGCGAGGCCGACGAGCTGGAGGCGCCCATGCTGCTGATGGGCCGCGACTTCGACGCCTGGGAGGAGCGCGGCCGGCTGATGGTGCAGACGCCGGACCGGCTGCTGGACCTGCCGGCGCCGAGCCTGTTCGGCGGCTACCAGTTCGCCAACGCCGGCGCCGCGGTGATGGCCGCCATCGCCTGGGGCCATCCCGCCATAGACGAGGCGGCCCTGGCCAAGGGGGTCGCCTCGGCGGTGTGGCCGGCGCGGTTCCAGCGGCTGACGGCCGGGCCTCTGGCCAAGCTGGCGGCGGAGGGTGGGGCCGACCTGTGGCTGGACGGCGGGCACAATCCGCATGCCGGCCGGGCGCTGGCCGAGGCGGCCGGACGGCTTGTGGCCCGGGACGGCCGCCGCCTGGCCCTGGTGACCGCCATGTACGCCCGCAAGGACGCGCTCGGCTTCTTCCAGCCCTTCGGCGAGCTGAAGCCGGCGGTGTTCACCACGGGCTTCGACTCCCCCAACGCCGCGTCGCCCGAGGACCTGGCCGCCGCCGCTCGCGGGGCCGGCCTGGAGGCGCAGATCGTCGGCGATGTGGAGGAGGGCGTGCGCCAAGCCCTGAAGAGCGCCGAGCCCCCGCCCCACATCCTGATCTGCGGCGGCCTGCACTTCGCCGGCGAGGTCCTGGCCATGAGCCCGGAGACCTGGCCGAGCTGAGGGGGAGCATCTGTTGGTCTTGCCATCCACGCGCTTCTTGTTCTAGTTTTGTTCCAGAGCTGAAGGATCGTTCCCATGACCTCTGTCCTGGACCGCGCCCGCGACTTCCTGCTGCGCAACGGCCGCCTGCTGGAGCGGCGGCTGTTCGAGCATCATTTCGAAGGCGCCTCGGCCGAGCCGGTGGTGCGCGCCCTGGCCGCCTATCAGGGGCGCGACGGGGGCTTCGGTTCGGCCCTCGAGCCGGATAAGCGCGATCCGTGCAGCCAGCCGGTGGACGTGCAGATCGCGTTTGAGATCCTCGACGAGGTCGACGCCTTCGATCCGCTGATGGCGGGCCGCGCCTGCGACTGGCTGGCCAGCATCGCCACGCCCGAGGGCGGCCTGCCCTTCGCCCTGCCCAGCGTGAATGCGTCGCCGCACGCGGTCTGGTGGGCGGTGGAGGGCGAGCAGCCGCCGGCCGACATCAATCCGACGGCGGCCATCGTCGGCCTGCTGCGCAAGCACGGGATCGACCATCCGTGGGTGGCCAAGGGGGAAGCCTTCTGCTGGTCGGTGGTGGAGGCTTCGCAGACGGACAAGTTCCACGACCTGATGCCGATGATCGTCTTCCTGGAGCACACGGCAGACCGGCCGCGCGCCGAGGCGGCCCTGGCGGCGCTGGCGGCGCGCATCCCGGGTCTCGTGGAGCTGGACGTGGGCGCGGTGGGCTATGTGAAGAAGCCGCTGGACTGGGCGCCGTCGCCCTCGAGCTTCTGCCACAGGCTGTTCTCGCCGGAGGTGCTGGGTCACCACCTGGCGGGGCTGGAGGCGCGACAGGCCGAAGATGGCGGCTGGCCGATCAGCTGGGAAACGGTGGGGCCGGGGCCGCAGATGGAATATCGCGGCGTGATGACCGTGGCGGCGCTGCGGACGCTGCAGGCCTATGGGGCGCTGTAGACGCCCGCAAGAGTGTCATCCCGCATCTAGGCCGCAGGCCGGAAGTGTGGGACCCAGAAGCACCGAACTTGCCGGCGCGCCCCGCGCGTCTGGGCCCGGACAGCCGCTGCGCGGCTTCCGGGATGAGACAGGGGCATAGGTCAGTCGGGCCTCAGATCCCGGCTTCGTTGAGCCACTCGACGATCTTCTGCTTGGGCATGGCGCCGACCTTCATCGAGGCCATCTGGCCGTCCTTGAACAGCATCATGGTGGGGATGCCGCGCACGCCGTAGCGCGAGGGGGTGGTGGGGCTTTCCTCGATGTTGAGCTTGGCCACGGTCACCTGGGCGCCCATCTCGGCGGCGATCTGCTCGAGCGCCGGGGCGATCTGCTTGCAGGGGCCGCACCATTCGGCCCAGAAATCCACCAGCACGGGCTTGGAGGACTGCAGGACGTCCTTGTCGAAGGACTCGTCGGTGACCGCTACGGTGCTCATCAAAAGCTCCTTGTTACGCTGCGCCTCAACGGATGAGCCGCGATGTTCGATCCGCCACATAGGCGGCGCCTGACCTGGTATCAACCGGCGCGACCGAGCTCGGCAAGGGTTTGGCCGATAAGTATTTCTGGGATCGCCATCAGCTTGGGGCCGTCGGTCCACACCAACGCGGCCTCGATCCGGTGCTGGGGAAAGACTTCGGCGAGCACGGCGGCGTAGATCGCCATCTGCCGCAGATAGGCTGGGTCGGCGTCCTCGATGCGTTCGGGGGAGGGGCGGTTGGTCTTGAAATCGGCCACCAGCACCCGGTCGGCAAGCACCACGAGGCGGTCGATTCGCCCCGAGATGGCCAGGCCGGCCGGCAGCCTGGCGGCGGTTCCGGCGAGCGCCACCTCGGCGCGGCTGCCGGGGCCGAACACCTCGGCGAAGCGGGGATCGTTCAGGACGCCTAGGGCCGCGGCGGTCATCTCGGCCCGCTGGGGCTGCGTGAGGTCGCGCTCCCGGGCCAGTAGGCGCAGGGCGGCGGCGGGGCGGCCGTCGACCGGCAGGTCGGGCAGGATCTGCAGCAGGCGGTGGATCAGGTCCCCGCGCCGGAAGCGGCCGAGGCCGGCCACGGCGGCCAGCGGCGAGGCGGCCGGGGCGGCGGCGTCCTCCCCCAGCTGGGAGGGGGAGGCGTAGCGGGCGTGGGGTTCGATGATTGCCGGTTCCTGCGTCCAGGCCGGGGCGGCGGTCGCCGAGGCGGCCAGGTCGGCGGCCTTGCCCAGAGCCTGGGGATCGGGGCCGAAGCGCAGGAAATCCAGGTCGCCCTCGCGGACGGTCCGCTTGTGGGGGCTGACCTGCGCGTGGTCGAAGGCGGTGGTGAGCGCCCCCCACCAGCCCTTGAGGTTCTCCTCCCGGGCGTTGGCGGCGACCCGGCCGCAGAGCACCAGGCGGTCGCGGGCGCGGGTGAGGGCCACATAGAGCAGGCGGTAGGCCTCGTCCTCCTCGCGGGCGGCGCGGCGCTCGCGGGCGGTGGCGGAGGCCTCGCAGTCGGCCTTGGCCGAGGCGCACCAAAGAAAGCCGCCGGCCTGCGTCTCCAGCAGGGGCGTGCCGCGCGCGCCGCGGCTGAGCGTGGTCTCGGGCAGGAAGACGATGGGGGCCTCCAGGCCCTTGGCGCCGTGGGCGGTCATGACCCGGACCTCGTCGCGGCCGGCCTCCATCTCGCGCTTGACGGTGATGTCGAGGCTGGCGAAGGCGGCGGCCAGGCTCTCCAGGTCCTCGATCCCTCGACCCTCGGCGGCCAGGACCTGGGCCAGGAACTCGTCCAGGGCGTCCTCCGCTTCGCTCCCCAGGCGCCGCAGCAGGCGCTGGCGCATGGAGCGGCCCTGCGCGTCGCGGGCCCCCAGCAGGTGGGCGTAGAGCTCGAAGGGCCGCCGCTCGCGGGCCGCCGCCAGCAGGCCGCTTAGCAGGGCGTGGGCCTCCCGCCAGGCCGGGCGCTCCCCGGCGCGGGTCGCCAGCGTCGCCCAGAGGCTGGCCTTCCCCCGCGGCTTGGCCAGGTCGTAGAGGTCCTCGTCGGTGAGGTCGCAGAGGGGGCTGCGCAGCAGGGCGGCCAGGGTCAGGTCGTCGGCGGGGTAGAGGGCGAAGCGGGCCACGGCGACGAGGTCGTCGAAGACGATGTGTTCGGACAGCGCCAGGCGGTCGGCGCCGGCCACCGGGATCTTGGCGTGCTTCAGGGCCCGCAGGATCTCCTCGAACAGGGCCTTGCGGCGGCGCACCAGGATCAGGACGTCGCCCGGGCGGGCGGGGCGCCAGACGCGGGTCTCCTTGTCGAAGACCCCGTCGCCGCGGGTCAGGAGGGCCGCGATCTCGCCGGCGATGCGGGCGGCCAGGCGCTTGTTGGCGGAGCCTTGAGTCTCCTGGTCGAGGGGGGCGTCCCAGGCCTCGCGGACGTCGCCCTTCTCCTCCCGCTCCAGGGGCCATAGGTCGACGCAGCCGGCGTGGTCGACTCGGCGGGGCTGGTGGACGATGGGCTCGGCGAGCGCCCGGGGCAGGATGGCCGAGGCCAGCTCCGGGGGCGAGAAGGTCGCGTCGACATAGGCCAGCACCTGGGGGGTGGAGCGCCACGAATCCAGCAGGTCCACCCGCTCGAAGCGGAAGCCGGCGCCGGTGGCGCGGTCCTTGTGGAACTCGAACTCCTGGATCAGCAGCTCGGGCCGGGCGCCCTGGAAGGAATAGATCGACTGCTTCTCGTCGCCCACCACGAACATGTTGCGCTCCAGGCGCGTGGCGGTGGGCACGCCCGCGCCGGAGAAGAACTCACCGGCCAGGGCGCGGACGATGGCCCACTGGTCGGGCGCGGTGTCCTGGGCCTCGTCCACCAGGATGTGGTCGATGCCGCCGTCCAGCTTGTAGAGCACCCAGGCGGCGGCCGGGCTGTTGTCCACCAGCTTGCAGGTCTTCTCGATGAGGTCGGCGAAGTCCAGCGCGCCCTGGGACCGCTTCTCGATGTCGTAGGCCGCCAGATAGGCCGCGGCGAGGGTCAGGGCGCCGTCGGTGTCGCTGGCCACCTGGGCGGCGCGGCGGAAGGCGCGGGCCTCCTCCAGGGCCTCCTGGTCGGCCAGCAGGGCTGAGCGCAGGGGCTCGTGGCTCTTCAGGCCGCTGGTCTTGGCGACCCAGGTCGCCGGCGTGCCCTCGCCCTTGTCGGTGAACAGGCAGGCCAGCGCGCCCAAGAAGCTGGGCTCGGCGGCCAGCGCGGCCAGGGCGGCGGCGTTCTTGGCGTCGGCCTTGCCGCCCTGGGCCAGGACCTGGGCGGCCTCGCGCCAGCTGCGTAGGTTGAGCGCGGCGACCGCCTGGAGCTCGACGGTTTCCGGATCGACCGGCTCGGGGAAGCCGCAGACCTCCCAGACATCGGCCGCCGCGCCGGGCAGGCCGCCGGTGCGCGCGAGGTAGGCCGCCAGCCGGCCCCGGGCGCCTTCGAAGGCGCCGAACATCGCCTGGAAGCTCTGGAAGTCCAGGGCCACGGAGAAGCGGGCATAGGCCTGGGCCACCCGCCCCTCGCCCTTCAGCGCCAGGCGGGCGACCCCCTTGCGGGCGGCCGCGGCGATGGCGGCGCTGGCGGCGTCGTCCATGACCCGGAAGCCCGGCGAGACCCCGGCCTCCAGGGGGAAGCGGCGCAGCAGCTTCTCGCAGAAGGCGTGGATGGTCTGGATCTTCAGGCCGCCGGGGGTTTCCAGGGCGCGGGCGAAGAGGGCGCGGGCCGCCGACAGGCGCAGGTGGTCATAGTCGGCGACCGGGCGGCCCTCCAGGGCGGCCAGGGCCTCGCTGAGCTTGGCGTCGTCGCAGACCGACCAGTCGCCCAGCAGGCCGAACAGCCGGCGCTGCATCTCGGCGGCGGCGGCCTTGGTGTAGGTGACGCAGAGGATGGTGGCGGGCTCGGCCCCTGCCAGCAGCAGGCGGGCGACCCGGTCGATCAGGGTCTTGGTCTTGCCCGAGCCCGCGTTGGCGGTGACGAAGGCCGAGAGCTCGGGGTCGGCGGCGAGGCGTTGCGGGTCGATCATTCGCCCTCCTCGTCGCCGCTGGTGGACCATTCGAACACCCGGGCCAGGTGGTCGTAGTCGCTGATATGGGTCTTCACGAACTGCGGGGCGCTGCGGGAGAGGTAGGGCTGGGCCGGGTCGTCGAAGCGGGCGACCAGCTTGCCCAGACCGTCCAGGGCGGTCCGTGCGGCGGCCTCGCTCTCCTCGCCCGCGGCGGCGCGCACCTCCTCGCGGCCGGCGGGCTTGCGGCCGGTGACCTCCAGATAGGTCAGGTCGCCGGGCATGGGCCGCCCCAGAGTGGGGAAGCCGCCATAGGCCAGGATGGCGGCGGTGAGGGTGAGCTGCGGCGAGAAGCCGGTGTCGACCACTTTCTGCGAGGGCGCCTTGCCGGTCTTGTAGTCGAGGATGTGGCCGTAGCCGTCCGGCGATAGCTCGATGCGGTCGGCCCGGGCGTTGACCTTGAAGAGGCCGGCCGGCGCCATGATCTCCAGCTCGCCCTTCAGCTCCACATGGATGGTGCGGCCGTCGGCCCGCCTGCGGCGCTCCAGGTCGGCGACCCAGAGGGCGGCCTCGCGGGCCAGCGCGCTCTCGCGGGCCAGGGCCTCGTGGGGCATGCCGGCCTCTTCCAGGGCGGCGACGTACATCGCCTCGAAGATCGACGCGGCGTCGGGGGGGACCGCCACCGGATGGGCCTCAGCGAACCGTTCGAAGGCCTTGTGGATGGCGGTGCCGCGGGCGCGGGCCTCCACGGCTTCATCGGGCCGCTCCAGGGGGTAGAGGCGCAGGATGTCGCGCGCCCAGACGGCGTAGGGGTCGCGGGTCAGGGCCTCGACCCGGGTGACCGCCATCTCGCGGGGGCGGTCGGCGACGGGCGGGCGCGGGGCGGGGCGCTTGGCGGGCGTGTAGTCGGTTGCGGCGTCCAGGGATCGGGCCCAGTCGAGGATCTCGGGCCGGGTGGGCAGGTCGACGCCGGCGCCGCGCGCCAGGGTCTCCAGCCGCCACAGCCAGCGGGACTTCACGGCCGGCGCGCCCTCGCGGCGTTCGGAGTGCAGCAGAATCACCTCGGGCGCGCAGGCGGCCTGGGCGAAGTCGTGGGCGGCCAGGCCCACGCGGCGCTCCGGCGGCGGCAGGCCCAGGGCCTCGCGCATCGGACGCGACAGGAAGGGATCGAGGGTCGCGCCCTGGGGCCAGACGCCCTCCTCCAGGCCCGCCACGATCAGCCGGTCGGCGCGGGTCAGGCGGGCCTCAATGGCGCCCAGGATGCGCAGGCGCGGGTGGGTGGCGCCGCCGGATCGGATGCTCTCGCCCGACATCAGCCGGGCCAGCAGGTCGGCGAAGCCGCGGGGGCTGACGGCCGGCGAGCCGTCCGACTCGCTCATCAGGCCCGACAGTAGCCGGCCGAGCGCCTCGCCGCCGTGGCCGGCCCAGAGCTCGCCGGCGTCGCCCATCTCGTCGGCGGCCAGGGCCTCCATGGTCTGCGCGAGCGCCCGGGCCGCGGCGGCCGGCGGCGCGGCCTCCTCGGAATAGGGGGTCAGCAGCGGGGCCAGGACGGCGCGGAGCTGGGCGGCGAAGGCGAGGGCCTCGTCCAGGGCGGGCAGGTCGGCGCGCGGCTCGCCCATCTTCCGGCGCAGGCGGGCGTCCAGGGCCTCCCAGGTGGTCTGGCGGGGGCCGCGCAGGCCGTGCAGCTCCAGGGCCGCGCGGCGGCGCTCCAGGGTCTCGGGGTCGAGGCCCAGGCGCACGAAGGGGTGCTTGGCGATGGCCAGCAGGGTGACGGGGTCCAGCGGATCGCTGGCCGCCCGCGCCACCAGGGCGGCCAGCACCCCGCAGCGGCAGCCGGCCAGGGCCGAGCCGGCCGAGGAGTCCGCGCCGACCCCCCAGCGCGCCAGCTTGGCGGCGACCCGGCGGGCCAGGGTCTGGTCGGGCGCCACCAGGGCCGCGGTCATGCCGGGGGTCTCCAGGGCCTCGCGCAGCAGCAGGGCGGCCACCGTGGCGGCCTCCTCCTCGACCCGGGCGGTGACCACCGACAGGCCCTCCAGGCCCGCGGCGATGGGATCTACGCCCTCGGCCTTGCCCTCGGCGCGCAGGGTCTCGATGACGGTCAGCCAGTCGGCGGTGGCCTCGGCCGGACGCAGGGCCTCGTTGATCACCCGGCGGCGCCAGCGGCCGGCGGTGTCCAGGGTGTCGGAGGCGGGCCAGAGGACGACGTCCTGGCGGCTCGCGCCGGACCGCGCCAGCAGCCGCTTCATGGCGCCCTGGGGATGCTGTTCCCCCACCTGGGCCCAGGCGGCCTGCGCCAGGCTCTCGTCGAGGCCGGGTAGGATGACGGCCCCCTGCGGCGCGCGGGCGATGACGGCCAGCAGGTCGGCGGTGGCCGGCGCCGTGCCCGTGGAGCCCGCCGCGATCAGCACCCCTTCCGGCGGCCGGCGGTCCCAGGCCTCGGCCAGGGCGCGGAGCAGGGCCACCCGGCGCTGGCTGACGTCCACCACCCCCAGCTCGCGCAGGCGCGCGGGCCAGGCGACAAGCGCGGTCTCCAGGAACTCGCGGCTGACCCGCCAGTGCTCGGCCAGGTCGGCCGTGACCAGGTCGGCCAGGCCATCCTTGGCGCTGACCTCCTCGATCTGCAGGCTGTCGAGGAAGGAGCCGAGGGCGTCGGCCAGCTCCAGGGCGGCGGAGGCGTCGAGGTCGCGGTTCAGGGCCTTCTCGTGGCCCTTCACCAGGGCGATCAGCTCGAAGCGGCGGCGCAGCGGATCGATGGCGGCCGGCAGGTCGATGGCCAGCTCGCCGGGCTCGAAGGGCGGCTCGCCCTCGTCCAGGTCGCCCAGGGGCCGGATCTGCGGGGGCAGGACCGCGCGGCCTTCCGCGGCGGCGATGAAGGCGTCGGCCAGGGCCCGGGCGCCGCGGCGGGTGGGGGTCAGCACCACGGCCTGGGACAGGGTCTGGGGGCCTAGGGGCGAGAGCGCATCGAACAGGCCGCGGGCCAGGTCGTGGACGAAGGGACGGTGCGCCGGGATGTTGAACCAGCGGGGGCCTGCGCCGGCCAGCAGGGGGATCACGTCAGCCTCGCTTCGGCCTCGTCCCGGGCGGCGGGGTCGCCGACGTGCAGCCAGAAGGCGTCCATGGCGACGCCGAAGATGCGGCCCTCGTCCTGCAGCCGCCACCAGATCGGCAGGACCGAGAAGGCGCCCTCC
Organism: Pseudomonadota bacterium; assembly: GCA_040388315.1. GTDB lineage: Bacteria > Pseudomonadota > Alphaproteobacteria > Caulobacterales > Caulobacteraceae > Phenylobacterium. The sequence goes on from JAZKBZ010000096.1 coordinate 21,464, forward strand.
GGCTGATCGTCCAGCAGCTGCGGCTTCATGATCTGGAACCCGACATTGGCCAGCGGCGCCGGATTGGCGTCGTCGGCCATGTGGACGATGCGCCCATCGGGCTCCATGCGAAAGCCGCGCGGGCCCTCCAGTCCGATGCCCTTTTCGCGGGGCACCAGCAGGACCAGCAGGTCCATCTTCGTCGGATCCCAGGCCTGCTTCATGGCCTCCAGGGGCGGGGTCTCGCCCCCCACCCAGAGGGAGTCGATATTGGCCACCAGGATTGGGTCGTCCCCCAGCAGGTGACGGGCGTTCTTGATGCCACCGCCCGAATCCAGCAGGCCGGCGCGCTCGTCGGCGATGACCACCTTGGGATGGGTCCGGCCCGCCAGGTGGGCCTCCATCTGGTCGGCGAAATGGTGGACATTGACGATCGCCGTCTCGATCCCGGCCTCGGCCAGGCGGTCGAGGACATGGTCGATGAGGGCCTTGCCCTTCACCCGCACCAGGGCCTTGGGCCGGTGGTCGGTCAGCGGGCGCATGCGGCTGCCGATCCCGGCGGCCAGGACCATGGCGGTCTTCGGGCCCTTGGCCTTCGAGGTCACGTTCGCGACTCCGCCGGCACGTGGGCGTCGAACCAGGCCTTGAGGTTGCTGAGCGCCGGGTCGGCCAGGCAGGCGTCAAGATAGCGCCAGAGCCTCGGCATGAAGGCGGCGTAGCGGGGCTTGGCGTCGCGGGTCACCAGGCGGGCGAAGATGCCCAGGATGCGGACGATGTTGAGGGCGCCCAGGGCATGGTAGTCGGCCAGGAACTGTTCGCGGTCGAGGTCGGGCCGGAGCTTGAAATAGTAGGCCAGGGCCGCGGCCTCCCGCTCCGGCGAGACGTCGCGGCGGGCGTCGTGCAGCAGCATCGACATGTCCCAGGCCGGGTGGGCGCGGACGGCGTCCTGGAAGTCCAGCAGGCCGACCCGGGCCGCGCCCTGGCGGTCCGGCAGCCAGATCAGGTTCTCGGCGTGGTAGTCGCGGTGGCAGAAGACGCTGGCGCCGGCGGCGCCATGGGCCTGGATCGGGGCCCACAGCGCGTCCCATTCGGCCACGGCGGCGTCGCTGAAGGCCAGCTCGGGTTTCAGCTTCGGCAGCCATTCGGGAAGGATGTCGCCGGCGGTCTTCAGGGCCGTCTCGTCATAGTCCAGCAGCGGCCAGGCGATGCCCGGGGCGGTGAGGGCCGGCGGCGGGATCACGCCGTGCAGCCTCACCAGGCCCTCGATGGCGGCGTCATAGAGGGGCGCCTCGTCCTGGCCGCCTTCGATCAGGACCGCGAAGAGGTCGTCGCCGAGGTCCTCCAGCACCGCCAGGCCCTGGGCGGTATCGTGGGCCAGGATGGCGGGGGCGGAGAGGCCCTGGGCCTTCAACCATTCGGCGACGGCGATGAAGGCGTCCACCCGGCCGGCGGCGAGACGGGCGAGCGCATTGTAGCCGGACCTGGCCCGCTGCTCCGGCGTGGCGTCGGGCGCGCAGGGCGCGGTCTCGGCGTTGGGGGGCTGGTCCATGAAGATCAGGCTGGGGCCACGGGTCGGATGCAGCCGCTCATAGGCCCGCGTCGAGGCGTCGCCGCTCAGCGGGACGCGGGCGGCGTCCCCCCAGCCGTGGGCGGCGAGGAAGGCGGACTTGATGGCCTCACGATCGGAACTCAAACCCACGTCCTTTCCAGGCGCCGCTGGGGATCAGGCGCGCGCGGCGACCGTCTCCCTCCAAGGTGATCTCTATATCAAGCCGGTCGGGCGGCAGGCGACCTTCCAGGCGTTCGGGCCACTCGATCAAGGCCGCCCCGTCCTCCAGGGCTTCATCCAGGCCGATCTCATAGGCCTCGTCGGGGCTGGTGAGCCGGTAGAGGTCGAAATGGGCGACCGAGAGGCGCGCCCCCTCGTAGAACTGGACGAGGGTGAAGGTGGGGCTGGGAACGTCCTCGGTGGGCGTGGTGAGCGCCCGGATCAGGGCCCGGGCCAGGGTCGACTTGCCGGCCCCGAGCGGTCCGGTCAGGCAGATGGCCTCGCCCGGCCTCAGAGCGCCGGCCAGGGCCGCGCCGAGGGCCGAGGTGGCGGCCTCGTCGGCCAGGGCGATCTCGCCGGCCGCCTGCCGGATCATGCGAAGGGCCGGTCGGGATGGTGGGGCAGGACGTCGGCGATGTAGGCCTTCACCGCCAGGGTCGCGAGGTTGACGTCCGGATCGAGCGCTTCGGGGGCGATCAGCGGCCCCACGGTCAGGTCGAAGGCCCGGCCCCGCTTGTTCAGCAGTTCGTGGAACAGGGTGATGTCCCGCAGCTCGCCGGAGAAGTCGTTGAAGAAGTGGAACAGGGTCGACCAGGGTCCCGACAGGTGCATCGGGACGATGGGCGCCTCGTACTTGCGGGCGATGGAGAAGGCGCTGGGCATCCAGGGGGGATCCATCAGGGTCCCGTCGGCGGCCTTGCGGGCCAGGCGTCCGGCCGGAAAGATCGCCAGGGCGCGCTCGGCCTCCATGGCCTCCCGGGTGAGGTTGAGGGTCAGGCGGGTGCGTTCGCGGGTGCGCTTGGCCTCGACCCACTCCACCGGGATCAGCACCTCGCTGAAGGCCGGCGACACCCGGTGGGCGTCGGCGTTGGCGTAGAAGCAGAGGTCGGGGCGCAGGCCCTTGACCGCGTCATAGACCGCGATCCCGTCGGCGATGCCGGTGGGGTGGTTGCAGATCAGCACCACCCGCCCCCGCGCGGGAATCCGCTCCAGGCCGCGCACGCTGACCTTGACGTCCAGCAGGGCGCAGACGTGCTCCAGGGCCTGGCGCCCCGTCATCTGGGCGATGTCGTCGGCCATGGTCCGGGCCTTGCGATAGTCTAGCAGGCGGTAGAGCAGGGGCCGGATCAGCGGCCACGCCGCCCCGCCCGAGAGCTTGGGCGCGCGCTCGGCGATCAGGGTGTCGACGATGTGATCGTGATAGGCCCGCCGCGCCGGCAGGGCCTCGGTGGCGACGCTCATGGGACGGAAGATGCCCTTGCCCGCGCGTCCCGTGCAAGGGGCTGCTCCCCTGTCCCTTAGCTGGGAACAAATGAGCGACGTTCAAGACTGGCGGGGAGCGATCGTCCTGGCCAAGCTTCGCCTCCATTCCAGGGAGCCGACATGACGACCACGGACCACGCGCCGGCCACCCTGATGGCCACCCATCGCCACAGCCTGCATAGCGAAGCGATCGGTGAAACCTTCCAGATCGACGTCGCCCTGCCCAGCCCCTGGGCGGGTCGGAGGCCCGACCATCCCCTGCCGGTGATCTATGTGATGGACGCCAACACCGTGTTCGGGATCGCCGCCCAGGCCCTGCGCTTCCTGCAGAACGCCGACGGGGTCCCGCCCTGCCTGCTGGTGGGGGTGGGCTACCAGCTGGAGGGGCCGAGGCGGGGGCGGCGAGACTATGGGGGCCTGCGCACCCGGGACCTGACGCCGAGCTTCGACGCGGCCTTCCACGAGACCCTGCTGGCCCAGCTGGGCGACCGTCCCCCGCCCGATATCGCGCCGGCCGGCGGCGGCGAGGCCTTCCTCGAGTTCCTGATCGACGAGGTGCGCCCCTTCATCGCCGGGCGTTACGCCACCGATCCGGGCGACCAGACCCTGGTGGGCAGTTCGCTCGGGGGTCTGTTCAGCCTGCACGCCTATCTGACCCGCCCGGGCGCCTTTCGGCGGCATGTGGCGGGCAGCCCGGCCCTGTGGTGGCGGGACGGCGAGGCCTTCGCCACCGAGGCGGCGGCCCAGCCCGACCCCGAGACCCGGTTGTTCCTGTCGGTGGGCGGGCTGGAGACCGACCCCCGCTGGCCCATGGTCGACCACATGGCCGAGATGGCGAGGCGCCTGACGGGCCGGGGCCTGCCGGTGGTCTCCCATATCTTCGAGAGCGAGAGCCACACCTCGGTGATCCCCGCCGCCCTGAGCCGGGGACTGAGATCGGTGTTCGCGCCCCTACCCACCGGCGCCATGACGTCCTAAAAGCTCGCCATGCGCGAGATCACACACTTCATCGACGGCGTGTCCGTCACGGGGACCTCCGGCCGCTACGGCGAGGTCTTCAACCCCAACACCGGCGAGGTCCAGGCCCGCGTGGCCCTGGCCACCACGGGTGAGCTGTACGCGGCCGTGCAGGCCGCGGTGCGGGCCCAGCCGGCCTGGGCGGCGGTCAATCCGCAGCGCCGGGCCCGGGTGATGTTCGAGTTCAAGCGGCTGGTGGAAGCCCGGATGCAGGAGCTGGCCGAGCTGCTCTCCTCCGAGCACGGCAAGGTGATCGCCGACTCCAAGGGCGACATCCAAAGAGGCCTGGAGGTCATCGAGTTCGCCTGCGGCATCCCCCACGCCCTGAAGGGCGAATATACCGAGGGCGCCGGGCCCGGCATCGACGTCTATTCCATGCGCCAGCCGCTCGGCGTGGCCGCGGGCATCACCCCGTTCAACTTCCCGGGCATGATCCCGATGTGGATGTTCGGCATCGCCATCGCGGTGGGCAACACCTTCATCCTCAAGCCCTCGGAGAAGGACCCGAGCCTTCCGGTGCGGCTGGCCGAGCTGTTCATGGAGGCCGGGGCGGCGCTGGGCATGGACCTGAAGGGCGTGCTGAACGTCGTCCATGGCGACAAGGTCGCCGTCGACGCCATCCTCACCCACCCCGATATCGCCGCCGTCAGCTTCGTCGGCTCCTCGGACATCGCCTCCTACGTCTATTCGACGGGGACGGCGCACGGGAAGCGGGTCCAGGCCATGGGCGGGGCCAAGAACCACGGCATCGTCCTGCCCGACGCCGACCTCGACCAGGTGGTCAAGGACCTGTCGGGGGCGGCCTTCGGCTCGGCCGGCGAGCGCTGCATGGCCCTTCCGGTGGTGGTGCCGGTGGGCGCCAAGACCGCCCAGGCCCTGCGCGAACGGATGATCGCCGAGATCGACACCCTCAAGGTCGGCCTCTCCAACGACGCCGCGGCCCAGTACGGCCCGGTGGTCACCGCCGCCCACAAGCAGAAGATCGCCGACTACATCCAGATCGGCGTCGACGAGGGCGCGGAGCTGGTGGTCGATGGCCGCGGCTTTTCCATGCAGGGCTACGAGAAGGGCTTCTTCATCGGCCCCAGCCTGTTCGACCAAGTGAAGCCGGGCATGAAGACCTACAACGAGGAGATCTTCGGGCCGGTCCTGCAGATCGTCCGCGCCGAGACCTTCGAGGAGGCCGTGGCCCTGCCCTCGGCGCACCAATACGGAAACGGCGTGGCCATCTTCACGCGTAGCGGCCGGGCGGCGCGCGAGTTCGCGGCCCGGGTCAATGTGGGCATGGTGGGGATCAATGTGCCGATCCCGGTGCCGGTGGCCTACCACTCCTTCGGCGGCTGGAAGCGCTCGGCCTTCGGCGACACCAACCAGCACGGGATGGAGGGGGTGAAGTTCTACACCAAGGTCAAGACCATCACCGCCCGCTGGCCTGAGGGCGCGAGCGAGGACTCCGCCTTCGTCATCCCCACCATGCGGTGACAGGATGGAAGCTTGGCGCTAAGCCGATCGTCTGACTAGGAGTTGGCGATGAAATTCCGGACCTGGGCGATCCTGATCCTGGTGGTGGTTCTGGCGGGCGTCGGCGCCTATGGCTGGTGGCAGACCGACCTGCGCTGGCGGCCCAAGACCATCACCAAGCACCAGGCGCAGATCGCCAAGATTCTGGAACAGGCCGGCTGGGCCTCGCCGGGCCTGACCAAGACCAAGCTCTACATGGTCTCCTTCCGCACCTGCCCCGACTGCCTGCGGTTCAAGAAGGAGGAATTCCCGCGCCTGCACGCCGCCGGGGTCGACACCCGGGTGATCGAGATCGCCCGGCGCGACAGGAACGGCATCGCCAAGTCCACCCCCGTCGAGCGGAGCACGGTGGCCGAACTGTGGATTCGGCATGGTACGCCCAAGGCCTGGGAGCTGATGGAGCAGTGGGAGGCCGTCGTCCCCGAGGCCTGGACCGCCCCCGGAATCCCGCCGGCCGACGGCGACATGGCCCGAAGCGCGGTGATCGAGGCCGGCCGCAAGATGACCGAGGACCTGCGGCCGCTGCTGAAGGAGAACGGCGTCGCCGTCAGCGATCCCACCGGCATGCGCTATCCCACCCTGGTCTGGTGGAACGCCAAGGGCGAGATGCGAGCCTGCGCCTGCGAACAGCGGGAAACCTACCGCTTCGTCCGCAAGGAGCTGGGGGCGGACTGAACTGATTCTTATGTGTTTGGAGCGTGACGGGCGCCTGAACCGGTATCCGCTTCAGGCTGTCACGCGCCAGGTCAGGACTTGAACGGCTTGCCGCTGACGATTTCCTTGTTTCGCAGCCGGGTCTTGGGCCCCTGACCCCGCTCGGCCTCGGTCTTGATCGGCCGCCGGCTGTGATTGACGCCGTGCAGGGCGCCGGGCTCCGATCCGCCCCAGTCGAGCTGCGGGCTGTCGCGGCCTTCGATGTCGTGGGGGTCGACCCCCGCGGGCGTGCCGATGAAGGGCTTCTCGGGGTTGGTGTCAGGCATAGGCTTCCTTTCCGGACTGGACATGATCCCAACTGAGCTGACGCTAGGAAGTTTCGCGCCCGCCGTTGTGATCTAGATCATCTGCGGTTAGGCGGGGAGGGATGGCCTCCCTGCTGCAAGCCGCCTACGACGCCCGCCTCGCCCAGGGGGTCATCCGTCCCGATCCCGCCCAAGGCCAGGGCCTGGCCGCCCTGGTGCGGCTGGAGGGCGACCTGGCCGCCAGCGAGCCCTCGGGGCTGACCGCCTTCTTCCGCAAGCCCGAGGCCCAGCGCGGGGTCTATCTGTGGGGGCCGGTGGGGCGGGGCAAGTCCATGCTGATGGACCTGTTCTTCGAGACCGCGCCGGTCGCGAAAAAGCGCCGCACCCACTTCCACGTCTTCATGGGCGAGATTCACCGGCTGATCGGCGCGTGGCGGAGCGGCGACGCCGCCGCCCGCAAGGCCCGCTTCGGCCAGCACCGGGGCGACGACCCCATCCCCGCCGTGGCCGACGTGGTGGCGCAGGACGCGCGCCTGCTGTGCTTCGATGAGTTCCAGGTCACCGACATCGCCGACGCGATGATCCTGGGAAGGCTGTTCGAGGCCCTGTTCGCCCGCGGCGTGACCCTGGTGGCCACCTCCAACCGGGTTCCGGACGCCCTCTACAAGGACGGCATCAACCGCCAGCTCTTCCTGCCCTTCATCGAGATGATCAAGGGCCGGCTGGAGGTGGTGAGCGTGGCGGGGGGGCACGACTACCGCCTCGACCGCCTGCGGGCGGCGGGCGTCTGGTTCTCCCCCGACGATCCCGACAACCAGCGCAGCTTCCTGGCGCTGTGGCGCGACATGCTCGGCGGGGAGGCCGAGATCGGCGAGACCCTGGAGGTGCTGGGCCGCAAGGTCCACCTGCCCCACGCCTCGGGGGGCCTGCTACGGGCCTCCTTCGCCAGCCTCTGCTCGGTGGCGCTCGGCCCCAACGACTATGTGGCGCTCGCCGAGCGCTTCCACACCGTCTTCCTGGAGGACCTGCCGAAGCTCACCGCCAACCGGCGGGAGGAGGCCCGGCGCTTCGTCATCCTCATCGACGCCCTCTATGAGGCGCGCACCAAGCTGATCGTGCTCGCCGAGGCCGAGCCCATGGCGCTGTATCCGCAGGGCGACGGCGCCTTCGAGTTCGAGCGCACGGCCTCGCGCCTGCAGGAGATGCGCTCGGCCGACTGGCTGACGGAGAGCGATCTGATCTAGACGGCCACCGCCAGGGCCGGCAGGGCGGCATAGTAGCGGCGCAGCAGGACCAGGCTGGTCATCGCCCCGCCCAGGGACAGCAGCAGGGCGACGGGTAGGCTCGCCCCCAGGGCCAGCAGGGCTGCGGCGGCCAGGCAGCCGGCGCCGCAGCCCAGGTCATAGGCGCCCTCGGTGACCATATGGAAGCGCAGGGCGCAGGGGGAGCCCTGGGCCAGGTTGTAGACCGCCGTCATCAGGGTGGGGGTGTAGAGGCAGGGGACCAGGGCCCCGAGCGCGTTGGCCGTCAGGGCCATGGCCGGGGTCGTGGCGCCCGCCCGGGCCAGGATGGTGACCGCCAGCACCGCGAAGGCCAGCCACACCGCCCGGCGGCCGTGGCCGGCGTCGATATGACGGCCCAGCAGCAGGCCCGCCGCCGCGCCGGCCAGGGCGGCCAAGGCCATGGCGCCGCCAAAGGCCGCGAAGCTCTTGCCCAGGGTGACGAAGAGGGCGATCGGCCAGACGAAATAGAGGCCCGAGCCGGTCCAGCCGTCGGCGGCGAACAGGGCGAAGCCCAGCATCGAGGCCCGGAAAGCGCCCGGCGCCGTGGCCGCCACCTCCACCTGCGGCGCCCCCAGCAGGGGCAGGGCCGAGAGCATCTGCACCCCGGCCGTGACGCCGAAGGCGATCTCGGGGCCCAGGGTCACCAGGGCCCAGCCCCCCAGCAGGGGCGCGACGATCCCCACCACCGAGGCCAGGGCCTCCCGCGCGCCGATCTGGTGGCCGCGATGCTCGGCGTCGCCGAGGGCGGCGAAATAGGCGTGGTAGGAGGTCCAGTAGAGGGTGTCGCCGATGGCCGAGACCAGGCAGAGGACCAGCAGCATCGGACCCAGGCCGTGGACCTGCGCCAGGATCGGGTACTGCAGGGCCGTCGCCAGGGTCCCGCCGATCATCACCCCCTTGAGGCCGAAGCGCTTGGCCAGCGGCAGCACCAGGGGGCGCAGGCAGAAGCGGCCTCCCAGGATCAGGGCGATGGCGGCCAGCACCACGGCGGGGGGCAGCCCGGCGTCCAGCAGGAAGACGGCGAAGAACACCCCGCCCCCGCTCATGGCCAGGGCGTGCATGCCGTAGTGCAGGTTCAGGCGATTGACGGTCTTGTTGCGAAGATAGGCCACGGCGTCTTTCGCAAGGGTGTGCGGTCGGACGCCGCGCGCCCTGCTTAGCGTTGCGGCGACTCCGGCTCAAGCCGCCCGCAAGCTGGTCACCAGATCCTGGGCGTAGGGGCGCAGGTCGGAGAAGCGGCGGACGCAGAGGGTGAGGTCGCGGACGGCCCAGTCGTCCTCCAGCTCGATGACCGCGAGCGGGGTCGTCTGGGCTACCCGGGCGGCGGTGGACTGGGGCACGACGCCCACGCCCACCCCCGCCTCCACCAGGCGGCAGACAGCGTCGAAGCTGCGCAGCTGGACCCGCAGGTTCAGGGTCACACCCAGGCGAGCGGCCTTGTCGGCCAGGAAGCGCTGCAGGGCGCTGGTCCGCTCCAGGCCCACCAGGTCGAAGGCCAGGACGTCGGCGAAGGCGACGCGGTCATGGCGGGCCAGCGGGTGGTCCATCGCGGCCACCACCACGAAGCGGTCGGAGCGGAAGGGGAAGGTCTCCAGGCCGCCGACATCCACGGTGCCGGCGACGATGCCGATATCGCCCACCCCCTCGGCGATCAGGCCGACGATCTCGTCCGACAGCCGCTCCTCCAGGTCGACGCGGACCTTGGGGTTGTCGGCGAGGAACCGGCCCAGGGCCTCCGGCAGGAATTCGGTGGAGGCGTTGGTGTTGGCCAGCAGCCTGACCTCGCCGGTGAGGCCGCCCGAGAAGGCGCCGAGGTCCTCCCGCATTCGCGCGCTCTGGGCCAGGATGGTCCGGGCGTGCTTCAGCAGGGTCAGGCCGGCGGGGGTGGGAGTCACGCCCTGGCGGGAGCGCACCAGCAGTCCGGCCTCCAGGCTGTTCTCCATGCCGCGAATCCGCGTCGAGGCCGCCGCCAGGGCCAGCGCGCTGCGCTCGGCGCCGTGGGTGATCGAGCCGGCGTCGACGACGTCGCAGAACAGCTTCAGGTCGGTGAAGTCGAATCTCATCCTTCGTCCTTTGCGAAGGAAGACTAAGTCAATCGCGCATTGCAGTGGAGGAAATTTGGCGTGAGGCTTCGCAAAATCCGAATGTTGATCGAATAGGGCGCCGCATGCTCACCTATCTGATGGAACGAACCATCCCGCCGCGGTTCGACACGACCGATCCTGATCAGGTGGCCCTGCACGCTCGATGGGCGACGGACGCCTACCGGGCGGTCGGCGCCTTCTGGCTGGGCGGTGTGGTCACCGAGGATCGGATGTTCAGTCTGGTCACCGCGGAGGCCGAGGGCGACCTGCGCCGCTACTGCGAGTCCCTGGGCATCGCCGACCAGGACGTGACTCTGCGTCAGGTTCTGCGGCCGCTCGGGCCCTACTTCGCCATGGCGCGCGATGACGCCCGCTTCCGTCCTCCGCTTCGTTGACACCGGGCGCCCGGCGCTTAAAAGCGGAACCGCTTCATCCTCTTGGAAACAGCCATGACAGAAACCACCCAGGGGCCTCGCGAACGCCCGCTGTCGCCGCACCTGCAGGTCTGGCGGCCGCACGCCACCATGGTGGGGTCGATCCTGCACCGGATGACCGGGAGCGCGCTCTATGTCGGCGCCCTGATCCTCGCCGGATGGGCCATGTCGCTCGCCGCCGGGTCTGACGCCTACCAGGCCTTCATGGAGCTGCTGGGCTCGCCGCTGGGCAAGCTGGTGATGTTCGGCCTGACCTTGTCGGTCTTCTACCATCTGGCCAAGGGCGTTCAGCACCTGTTCTGGGACGTGGGCGCGGGCTTCAAGCTGGCCACCGCCAATATGGGCGCCGTCGCCTGCTACGCCTTCGCCGTCGCCGCGACCCTGGCCGTCTGGGTCATCGCGGCCATGACCGGAGCGCTCTGATGGAAAACTACCGCACCCCCCTGCGCCGCGCCCGCGGCCTCGGTTCAGCCAAGCACGGCGTCGGCCATTGGATCTCCGAGCGGGTCACCTCGGTGGCCCTGGTTCCCCTGGTCCTGTGGGCGGTGTTCGGAGTCATCACCCTGGCCGGCACGGACTATTACGGCGCGGTGGCCTGGATCGCCAACCCGGTCAACGCGGTGCTGATGATGCTGCTGACGGCGGTGTCCTTCCTGCACATGCACGCCGGCATGCGGGTGATCGTCGAGGACTACATCCACAAGTCCCTGAGCAAGTCGGCCCTGCTGCTGCTCAATCTCTTCGTCTGCGCGCTCGTGGGCTCGCTGGCGGTGTTCTCCATCCTCAAGGTCGCGCTGGGAGGCGCTTGATCGGTCCCATGGCGACTTACGAATTCATCGATCACAAGTTCGACGTCGTCGTGGTGGGCGCGGGCGGTTCCGGCCTGCGCGCGGCGCTGGGCTGCGCCCAGGCCGGCCTGAAGACGGCCTGCATCACCAAGGTCTTCCCGACCCGCTCCCACACCGTGGCGGCCCAGGGCGGCATCTCCGCCAGCCTGGGCAACATGGGCGAGGACGACTGGCGTTGGCACATGTACGACACCGTCAAGGGGTCGGACTGGCTGGGCGACCAGGACGCCATCGAATACCTCTGCCGCAACGCGCCGGCCGCGGTCTACGAGCTGGAGCACTGGGGCGTGCCCTTCAGCCGCACCCCGGACGGCAAGATCTATCAGCGCGCCTTCGGCGGCATGACCCGCAACTATGGCGAGGCCCCGATCCAGCGCACCTGCGCGGCGGCCGACCGCACCGGCCACGCCATGCTGCACACGATGTACGGCCAGTCCCTGGCCCACGACACAGAGTTCTTCATCGAGTACTTTGCCCTCGACCTGATCATGGACGAGGGCGTGTGCCGGGGGGTGACGGCTTGGAAGCTGGACGACGGGACCCTGCACCGGTTCCAGGCCCAGCAGGTGATCCTGGCCACCGGCGGTTATGGCCGGGCCTATTTCTCCGCCACCAGCGCCCATACCTGCACCGGCGACGGCGGCGGCATGGTGCTGCGGGCCGGCCTGCCCCTGCAGGACATGGAGTTCGTGCAGTTCCATCCCACGGGGATCTATGGCGCCGGCTGCCTGATCACCGAGGGCGCCCGGGGCGAGGGCGGCTATCTGACCAATTCGGAGGGCGAGCGCTTCATGGAGCGCTACGCGCCGTCCGTGAAGGACCTGGCGCCGCGGGACATGGTCAGCCGCGCCATGACCATCGAGATCCGTGAAGGCCGCGGGGTGGGTCCGAAGAAAGACCACATCCACCTGCACCTCGATCACCTGGACCCCAAGATCCTGCACCAGCGGCTGCCGGGGATTTCAGAAAGCGCCAAGATCTTCGCCGGCGTCGACGTGACCAAACAGCCGATTCCGGTGCTTCCGACCGTGCACTACAACATGGGCGGCATCCCCACGAACTTCTTCTCTGAAGTGGTTACCCGGGAGGGCGACAATCCCGACAAGGTGGTGCCGGGGCTGATGGCGGTCGGCGAGGCGGCGTGCGTTTCGGTGCACGGGGCCAACCGGCTGGGGTCCAACTCCCTGATCGACCTGGTGGTGTTCGGCCGCTCGGCGGCGCTGCGCACGGCGGCGACGATCAAGGCCGGGGCGAGCCAGCCGGAGATGAAGAAGACCGAGACCGACGCCCACCTGGCGAGGTTCGACCGGTTCCGGAACGCCTCGGGCGGCACGACGACGGCGGCCCTGCGTCTGGAGATGCAGATGTCCATGCAGGAGGACGCCGCGGTGTTCCGCACCACCGAGAGCCTGGCCTCCGGCGTCAAGCGGCTGGACGCGGTCCAGGCGAAACGCGGCGACCTGAAGGTCACCGACCGCGGCCTGGTCTGGAACACCGACCTGATGGAGACCCTGGAGCTGGACAACCTGATCGGCCAGGCGGTCACCACCGTCGTCGGCGCGCACAACCGCACCGAAAGCCGCGGGGCCCACGCCCACGAGGACTTCCCGGATCGCAACGACAAGGAGTGGATGAAGCACACCCTGACCTGGTTCGACGACGCCAGCGGCAAGGTGGCCATCGACTACCGGCCCGTGCACGACTTCACCATGACCAACGACATCGCCTACATCCCGCCCAAGGCGCGGGTGTACTGAGACGGCGATGGCGGTCCGGGCGCTCGAGCGCGACACAGACGCCGACTGGCAGGAGTTGGGCGCGACCCAGCCCTACTGGGGCGTGCTGACGCATCCGAGCTATCGGACCGAGAACCTGACGGCCCAGGCCCTGGAGCAGTTCTACGGCTCCGGGGTGGAGTTCATCGACACGGTGGCGGCCCAGCTGCAGCGGCTGACCGGCCAACGGCCCCAGGGCCGGGCGCTGGACTTCGGCTGCGGCGCCGGTCGGCTGACCGAGGCGATGACCCGGCACGCCGCCCAGGTGATCGGCTACGACATCTCGCCCGGCATGCTGGAGATGGCCCGCAAGCGCGGGACGGCCACCTATGTCGGCCAGATGCCGGACGGCCCCTTCGACTGGATCAACTCCTTCATCGTCCTGCAGCACATCCCGCCGGCCCGGGGCATGGCCCTGATCGGCGAGCTGCTGGACCGGCTGGCGCCCGGCGGCCTGCTCAGCCTGCAGCTGACGGTCTGGCGCGACGCCCGCCACGGGCCGGCGACGCCGGCCCCGCGCACCGGATGGCGGGCCTTCGTGCCGCCGTTCCTGCGCCGCTCCAAGACCCCGCCGACCCCGCCCAGGGGGCTGGTGATGATGTTCGACTACGACCTGTCCGCCGTCGTCCGGCTGCTCAACGAGCATGGGATCGAGGAGATGAACCTCGTCTCCACCCACCACGACGGCCACAACGGGGTGCTGATCCTCGCCCGCCGCGAGGGCCGGTCGTGAGCCCCAAAGATTTCACCCGCCGGGTCCGCAGCCCGGCCGCCAAGGAAGCCGTCTGATGGTCCAGCTCACCCTGCCGAAGAACTCCCGCGTCCAGAAGGGCCGTCACCACGCCGCTCCGGCCGGGTCGGGCAAGACCAAGACTTTCAAGGTCTACCGCTACGACCCGGAGGGGACCGAGAATCCCCGCTGGGACACCTATGACGTGGACGTCGACAACTGCGGCCCCATGGTCCTGGACGTCCTGATCCACATCAAGAACACCATGGACCCGACCCTGGCCTTCCGGCGGTCGTGCCGCGAGGGGGTCTGCGGCTCCTGCGCCATGAACATCGGCGGCCGCAACACGCTCGCCTGCACCCACGGCCACGACGAGGTGCCCGGCGCCGACTGCACCATCGCCCCCCTGCCCAGCATGCCGGTGGTCAAGGACCTGATCCCCGACCTGACCATGTTCTACGCCCAGTACGCCTCCATCGAGCCCTGGCTGCACACCACCACCCCCGAGCCGCAGAAGGAGTGGATCCAGAGCCCGCAGGACCGCGAGAAGCTGGACGGCCTCTATGAGTGCATCCTCTGCGCCTGCTGCACGACCTCCTGCCCCAGCTACTGGTGGAACGGCGACAAGTACCTGGGCCCGGCCACCCTGCTGCACGCCTACCGCTGGCTGATCGACTCCCGCGACGAGGCCACCGGCGACCGGCTGGACGCCCTGGAGGACCCCTTCAAGCTCTATCGCTGCCACACCATCATGAACTGCGCCCAGGTCTGCCCGAAGGGTCTGAACCCCGCCAAGGCCATCGCCGAGATCAAGAAGACCCTGGCGGAACGGGTGGTCTAGAGTCCCCATGTTTGGAGCGTGACGGGCGCCTGAACCGGTATCCACTTGCGGCTGTCACGCTCGAGGGCCTGTCCGTTTCAGATGGATCCATCTGAAACGGACAGGCCCTCGAGCGTGACAGCCGCAAGTGGATACCGGTTCAGGCGCCCGTCACGCTCCAAACATGGGGACTCTAGACCACCCGTTCCGCCAGGGTCTTCTTGATCTCGGCGATGGCCTTGGCGGGGTTCAGACCCTTCGGGCAGACCTGGGCGCAGTTCATGATGGTGTGGCAGCGATAGAGCTTGAAGGGGTCCTCCAGGGCGTCCAGCCGGTCGCCGGTGGCCTCGTCGCGGGAGTCGATCAGCCAGCGGTAGGCGTGCAGCAGGGTGGCCGGGCCCAGGTACTTGTCGCCGTTCCACCAGTAGCTGGGGCAGGAGGTCGTGCAGCAGGCGCAGAGGATGCACTCATAGAGGCCGTCCAGCTTCTCGCGGTCCTGCGGGCTCTGGATCCACTCCTTCTGCGGCTCGGGGGTGGTGGTGTGCAGCCAGGGCTCGATGGAGGCGTACTGGGCGTAGAACATGGTCAGGTCGGGGATCAGGTCCTTGACCACCGGCATGCTGGGCAGGGGGGCGATGGTGCAGTCGGCGCCGGGCACCTCGTCGTGGCCGTGGGTGCAGGCGAGCGTGTTGCGGCCGCCGATGTTCATGGCGCAGGAGCCGCAGACCCCCTCGCGGCACGACCGCCGGAAGGCCAGGGTCGGGTCCATGGTGTTCTTGATGTGGATCAGGACGTCCAGGACCATGGGGCCGCAGTTGTCGACGTCCACGTCATAGGTGTCCCAGCGGGGATTCTCGGTCCCCTCCGGGTCGTAGCGGTAGACCTTGAAAGTCTTGGTCTTGCCCGACCCGGCCGGAGCGGCGTGGTGACGGCCCTTCTGGACGCGGGAGTTCTTCGGCAGGGTGAGCTGGACCATCAGACGGCTTCCTTGGCGGCCGGGCTGCGGACCCGGCGGGTGAAATCTTTGGGGCTCACGACCGGCCCTCGCGGCGGGCGAGGATCAGCACCCCGTTGTGGCCGTCGTGGTGGGTGGAGACGAGGTTCATCTCCTCGATCCCATGCTCGTTGAGCAGCCGGACGACGGCGGACAGGTCGTAGTCGAACATCATCACCAGCCCCCTGGGCGGGGTCGGCGGGGTCTTGGAGCGGCGCAGGAACGGCGGCACGAAGGCCCGCCATCCGGTGCGCGGGGCCGGCGTCGCCGGCCCGTGGCGGGCGTCGCGCCAGACCGTCAGCTGCAGGCTGAGCAGGCCGCCGGGCGCCAGCCGGTCCAGCAGCTCGCCGATCAGGGCCATGCCCCGGGCCGGCGGGATGTGCTGCAGGACGATGAAGGAGTTGATCCAGTCGAAGGGGCCGTCCGGCATCTGGCCGACATAGGTGGCCGTCCCGCGCTTGCGGGCCATCTCCAGCATGCCGGGCGAGATGTCGTAGCCGATCACCTGGGCGGCGTGCCGGGTCATCGCCTCGGTCAGCCGACCGGCGCCGCAGCCGAAGTCCAGCGCCCGGCCCTGGGGCCGTTGGCCGGTCAGCCGCTGCAGCTGGGCCGCCACCGTGTCGATGAACTCCACCCCGGAGCCGTAGAACTGCTCCAGGGCCTGGGCCGTCAGGTTCTCGGTCCGATAGCTCGGATGCGTCAGCACGCCCCAGTAGGGCTGGGTCGCGCCCAACTCCTGCCAGTCGGCGTCTGTGTCGCGCTCGAGCGCCCGGACCGCCATCGCCGTCTCAGTACACCCGCGCCTTGGGCGGGATGTAGGCGATGTCGTTGGTCATGGTGAAGTCGTGCACGGGCCGGTAGTCGATGGCCACCTTGCCGCTGGCGTCGTCGAACCAGGTCAGGGTGTGCTTCATCCACTCCTTGTCGTTGCGATCCGGGAAGTCCTCGTGGGCGTGGGCCCCGCGGCTTTCGGTGCGGTTGTGCGCGCCGACGACGGTGGTGACCGCCTGGCCGATCAGGTTGTCCAGCTCCAGGGTCTCCATCAGGTCGGTGTTCCAGACCAGGCCGCGGTCGGTGACCTTCAGGTCGCCGCGTTTCGCCTGGACCGCGTCCAGCCGCTTGACGCCGGAGGCCAGGCTCTCGGTGGTGCGGAACACCGCGGCGTCCTCCTGCATGGACATCTGCATCTCCAGACGCAGGGCCGCCGTCGTCGTGCCGCCCGAGGCGTTCCGGAACCGGTCGAACCTCGCCAGGTGGGCGTCGGTCTCGGTCTTCTTCATCTCCGGCTGGCTCGCCCCGGCCTTGATCGTCGCCGCCGTGCGCAGCGCCGCCGAGCGGCCGAACACCACCAGGTCGATCAGGGAGTTGGACCCCAGCCGGTTGGCCCCGTGCACCGAAACGCACGCCGCCTCGCCGACCGCCATCAGCCCCGGCACCACCTTGTCGGGATTGTCGCCCTCCCGGGTAACCACTTCAGAGAAGAAGTTCGTGGGGATGCCGCCCATGTTGTAGTGCACGGTCGGAAGCACCGGAATCGGCTGTTTGGTCACGTCGACGCCGGCGAAGATCTTGGCGCTTTCTGAAATCCCCGGCAGCCGCTGGTGCAGGATCTTGGGGTCCAGGTGATCGAGGTGCAGGTGGATGTGGTCTTTCTTCGGACCCACCCCGCGGCCTTCACGGATCTCGATGGTCATGGCGCGGCTGACCATGTCCCGCGGCGCCAGGTCCTTCACGGACGGCGCGTAGCGCTCCATGAAGCGCTCGCCCTCCGAATTGGTCAGATAGCCGCCCTCGCCCCGGGCGCCCTCGGTGATCAGGCAGCCGGCGCCATAGATCCCCGTGGGATGGAACTGCACGAACTCCATGTCCTGCAGGGGCAGGCCGGCCCGCAGCACCATGCCGCCGCCGTCGCCGGTGCAGGTATGGGCGCTGGTGGCGGAGAAATAGGCCCGGCCATAACCGCCGGTGGCCAGGATCACCTGCTGGGCCTGGAACCGGTGCAGGGTCCCGTCGTCCAGCTTCCAAGCCGTCACCCCCCGGCACACGCCCTCGTCCATGATCAGGTCGAGGGCAAAGTACTCGATGAAGAACTCTGTGTCGTGGGCCAGGGACTGGCCGTACATCGTGTGCAGCATGGCGTGGCCGGTGCGGTCGGCCGCCGCGCAGGTGCGCTGGATCGGGGCCTCGCCATAGTTGCGGGTCATGCCGCCGAAGGCGCGCTGATAGATCTTGCCGTCCGGGGTGCGGCTGAAGGGCACGCCCCAGTGCTCCAGCTCGTAGACCGCGGCCGGCGCGTTGCGGCAGAGGTATTCGATGGCGTCCTGGTCGCCCAGCCAGTCCGACCCCTTGACGGTGTCGTACATGTGCCAACGCCAGTCGTCCTCGCCCATGTTGCCCAGGCTGGCGGAGATGCCGCCCTGGGCCGCCACGGTGTGGGAGCGGGTCGGGAAGACCTTGGTGATGCAGGCCGTCTTCAGGCCGGCCTGGGCGCAGCCCAGCGCCGCGCGCAGGCCGGAACCGCCCGCGCCCACCACGACGACGTCGAACTTGTGATCGATGAATTCGTAAGTCGCCATGGGACCGATCAAGCGCCTCCCAGCGCGACCTTGAGGATGGAGAACACCGCCAGCGAGCCCACGAGCGCGCAGACGAAGAGATTGAGCAGCAGCAGGGCCGACTTGCTCAGGGACTTGTGGATGTAGTCCTCGACGATCACCCGCATGCCGGCGTGCATGTGCAGGAAGGACACCGCCGTCAGCAGCATCATCAGCACCGCGTTGACCGGGTTGGCGATCCAGGCCACCGCGCCGTAATAGTCCGTGCCGGCCAGGGTGATGACTCCGAACACCGCCCACAGGACCAGGGGAACCAGGGCCACCGAGGTGACCCGCTCGGAGATCCAATGGCCGACGCCGTGCTTGGCTGAACCGAGGCCGCGGGCGCGGCGCAGGGGGGTGCGGTAGTTTTCCATCAGAGCGCTCCGGTCATGGCCGCGATGACCCAGACGGCCAGGGTCGCGGCGACGGCGAAGGCGTAGCAGGCGACGGCGCCCATATTGGCGGTGGCCAGCTTGAAGCCCGCGCCCACGTCCCAGAACAGGTGCTGAACGCCCTTGGCCAGATGGTAGAAGACCGACAAGGTCAGGCCGAACATCACCAGCTTGCCCAGCGGCGAGCCCAGCAGCTCCATGAAGGCCTGGTAGGCGTCAGACCCGGCGGCGAGCGACATGGCCCATCCGGCGAGGATCAGGGCGCCGACATAGAGCGCGCTCCCGGTCATCCGGTGCAGGATCGACCCCACCATGGTGGCGTGCGGCCGCCAGACCTGCAGGTGCGGCGACAGCGGGCGTTCGCGAGGCCCCTGGGTGGTTTCTGTCATGGCTGTTTCCAAGAGGATGAAGCGGTTCCGCTTTTAAGCGCCGGGCGCCCGGTGTCAACGAAGCGGAGGACGGAAGCGGGCGTCATCGCGCGCCATGGCGAAGTAGGGCCCGAGCGGCCGCAGAACCTGACGCAGAGTCACGTCCTGGTCGGCGATGCCCAGGGACTCGCAGTAGCGGCGCAGGTCGCCCTCGGCCTCCGCGGTGACCAGACTGAACATCCGATCCTCGGTGACCACACCGCCCAGCCAGAAGGCGCCGACCGCCCGGTAGGCGTCCGTCGCCCATCGAGCGTGCAGGGCCACCTGATCAGGATCGGTCGTGTCGAACCGCGGCGGGATGGTTCGTTCCATCAGATAGGTGAGCATGCGGCGCCCTATTCGATCAACATTCGGATTTTGCGAAGCCTCACGCCAAATTTCCTCCACTGCAATGCGCGATTGACTTAGTCTTCCTTCGCAAAGGACGAAGGATGAGATTCGACTTCACCGACCTGAAGCTGTTCTGCGACGTCGTCGACGCCGGCTCGATCACCCACGGCGCCGAGCGCAGCGCGCTGGCCCTGGCGGCGGCCTCGACGCGGATTCGCGGCATGGAGAACAGCCTGGAGGCCGGACTGCTGGTGCGCTCCCGCCAGGGCGTGACTCCCACCCCCGCCGGCCTGACCCTGCTGAAGCACGCCCGGACCATCCTGGCCCAGAGCGCGCGAATGCGGGAGGACCTCGGCGCCTTCTCGGGCGGCCTCACCGGCGAGGTCAGGCTGCTGGCCAACACCAACGCCTCCACCGAATTCCTGCCGGAGGCCCTGGGCCGGTTCCTCGCCGACAACCCCAAGGTCCGCGTCGACCTGGAGGAGCGGCTGTCGGACGAGATCGTCGGCCTGATCGCCGAGGGGGTGGGCGATATCGGCATCGTCGCCGGCACCGTGGATGTCGGCGGCCTGGAGACCTTCCCCTTCCGCTCCGACCGCTTCGTGGTGGTGGCCGCGATGGACCACCCGCTGGCCCGCCATGACCGCGTCGCCTTCGCCGACGTCCTGGCCTTCGACCTGGTGGGCCTGGAGCGGACCAGCGCCCTGCAGCGCTTCCTGGCCGACAAGGCCGCTCGCCTGGGTGTGACCCTGAACCTGCGGGTCCAGCTGCGCAGCTTCGACGCTGTCTGCCGCCTGGTGGAGGCGGGGGTGGGCGTGGGCGTCGTGCCCCAGTCCACCGCCGCCCGGGTAGCCCAGACGACCCCGCTCGCGGTCATCGAGCTGGAGGACGACTGGGCCGTCCGCGACCTCACCCTCTGCGTCCGCCGCTTCTCCGACCTGCGCCCCTACGCCCAGGATCTGGTGACCAGCTTGCGGGCGGCTTGAGCCGGAGTCGCCGCAACGCTAAGCAGGGCGCGCGGCGTCCGACCGCACACCCTTGCGAAAGACGCCGTGGCCTATCTTCGCAACAAGACCGTCAATCGCCTGAACCTGCACTACGGCATGCACGCCCTGGCCATGAGCGGGGGCGGGGTGTTCTTCGCCGTCTTCCTGCTGGACGCCGGGCTGCCCCCCGCCGTGGTGCTGGCCGCCATCGCCCTGATCCTGGGAGGCCGCTTCTGCCTGCGCCCCCTGGTGCTGCCGCTGGCCAAGCGCTTCGGCCTCAAGGGGGTGATGATCGGCGGGACCCTGGCGACGGCCCTGCAGTACCCGATCCTGGCGCAGGTCCACGGCCTGGGTCCGATGCTGCTGGTCCTCTGCCTGGTCTCGGCCATCGGCGACACCCTCTACTGGACCTCCTACCACGCCTATTTCGCCGCCCTCGGCGACGCCGAGCATCGCGGCCACCAGATCGGCGCGCGGGAGGCCCTGGCCTCGGTGGTGGGGATCGTCGCGCCCCTGCTGGGGGGCTGGGCCCTGGTGACCCTGGGCCCCGAGATCGCCTTCGGCGTCACGGCCGGGGTGCAGATGCTCTCGGCCCTGCCCCTGCTGGGGGCGCCGCAGGTGGAGGTGGCGGCCACGGCGCCGGGCGCTTTCCGGGCCTCGATGCTGGGCTTCGCCCTGTTCGCCGCCGACGGCTGGACCGGCTCGGGCCTCTATTTCGTCTGGCCGATCGCCCTCTTCGTCACCCTGGGCAAGAGCTTCGCGGCCTTTGGCGGCGCCATGGCCTTGGCCGCCCTGGCCGGCGCGGCGGCGGGCCTGCTGCTGGGCCGTCATATCGACGCCGGCCACGGCCGCCGGGCGGTGTGGCTGGCCTTCGCGGTGCTGGCGGTCACCATCCTGGCCCGGGCGGGCGCCACGACCCCGGCCATGGCCCTGACGGCCAACGCGCTCGGGGCCCTGGTCCCCTGCCTCTACACCCCCACCCTGATGACGGCGGTCTACAACCTGGCCCAGGGCTCCCCCTGCGCCCTGCGCTTCCATATGGTCACCGAGGGCGCCTATGACCTGGGCTGCGGCGCCGGCTGCCTGGCCGCCGCAGCCCTGCTGGCCCTGGGGGCGAGCCTACCCGTCGCCCTGCTGCTGTCCCTGGGCGGGGCGATGACCAGCCTGGTCCTGCTGCGCCGCTACTATGCCGCCCTGCCGGCCCTGGCGGTGGCCGTCTAGATCAGATCGCTCTCCGTCAGCCAGTCGGCCGAGCGCATCTCCTGCAGGCGCGAGGCCGTGCGCTCGAACTCGAAGGCGCCGTCGCCCTGCGGATACAGCGCCATGGGCTCGGCCTCGGCGAGCACGATCAGCTTGGTGCGCGCCTCATAGAGGGCGTCGATGAGGATGACGAAGCGCCGGGCCTCCTCCCGCCGGTTGGCGGTGAGCTTCGGCAGGTCCTCCAGGAAGACGGTGTGGAAGCGCTCGGCGAGCGCCACATAGTCGTTGGGGCCGAGCGCCACCGAGCAGAGGCTGGCGAAGGAGGCCCGTAGCAGGCCCCCCGAGGCGTGGGGCAGGTGGACCTTGCGGCCCAGCACCTCCAGGGTCTCGCCGATCTCGGCCTCCCCGCCGAGCATGTCGCGCCACAGCGCCAGGAAGCTGCGCTGGTTGTCGGGATCGTCGGGGGAGAACCAGACGCCCGCCGCCCGCAGGCGGTCGAGGCGGTAGTCGTGCCCCCCCGCCACGCTCACCACCTCCAGCCGGCCCTTGATCATCTCGATGAAGGGCAGGAAGAGCTGGCGGTTGATGCCGTCCTTGTAGAGGGCGTCCGGAACCCGGTTGGAGGTGGCCACCAGGGTCACGCCGCGGGCGAACAGGGCCTCGAACAGCCTTCCCAGGATCATCGCGTCGGCGATGTCGGTGACCTGGAACTCATCGAAGCACAGCAGGCGCGCGTCCTGCGCCACCACGTCGGCCACGGCGGGGATGGGGTCGTCGCCCCGGTGCTGGCCGAAGCGGGCCTTGCGGGCGGCGGCGTCGCCGCTCCGCCACGCGCCGATCAGCCGGTGAATCTCGCCCATGAAGACGTGGAAGTGGGTGCGGCGCTTTTTCGCGACCGGCGCGGTCTCGAAGAACAGGTCCATCAGCATGGACTTGCCCCGCCCCACCGGCCCCCACAGATAGACCCCGCGCTGGGCCTCGGGCTTGCGGAAGAAGGCGGTCAGCCCCGAGGGCTCGCTGGCGGCCAGGTCGCCCTCCAGCCGCACCAGGGCGGCCAGGCCCTGGCCTTGGGCGGGATCGGGACGGATGACCCCCTGGGCGAGGCGGGCGTCGTAGGCGGCTTGCAGCAGGGAGGCCATCCCTCCCCGCCTAACCGCAGATGATCTAGATCACAACGGCGGGCGCGAAACTTCCTAGCGTCAGCTCAGTTGGGATCATGTCCAGTCCGGAAAGGAAGCCTATGCCTGACACCAACCCCGAGAAGCCCTTCATCGGCACGCCCGCGGGGGTCGACCCCCACGACATCGAAGGCCGCGACAGCCCGCAGCTCGACTGGGGCGGATCGGAGCCCGGCGCCCTGCACGGCGTCAATCACAGCCGGCGGCCGATCAAGACCGAGGCCGAGCGGGGTCAGGGGCCCAAGACCCGGCTGCGAAACAAGGAAATCGTCAGCGGCAAGCCGTTCAAGTCCTGACCTGGCGCGTGACAGCCTGAAGCGGATACCGGTTCAGGCGCCCGTCACGCTCCAAACACATAAGAATCAGTTCAGTCCGCCCCCAGCTCCTTGCGGACGAAGCGGTAGGTTTCCCGCTGTTCGCAGGCGCAGGCTCGCATCTCGCCCTTGGCGTTCCACCAGACCAGGGTGGGATAGCGCATGCCGGTGGGATCGCTGACGGCGACGCCGTTCTCCTTCAGCAGCGGCCGCAGGTCCTCGGTCATCTTGCGGCCGGCCTCGATCACCGCGCTTCGGGCCATGTCGCCGTCGGCCGGCGGGATTCCGGGGGCGGTCCAGGCCTCGGGGACGACGGCCTCCCACTGCTCCATCAGCTCCCAGGCCTTGGGCGTACCATGCCGAATCCACAGTTCGGCCACCGTGCTCCGCTCGACGGGGGTGGACTTGGCGATGCCGTTCCTGTCGCGCCGGGCGATCTCGATCACCCGGGTGTCGACCCCGGCGGCGTGCAGGCGCGGGAATTCCTCCTTCTTGAACCGCAGGCAGTCGGGGCAGGTGCGGAAGGAGACCATGTAGAGCTTGGTCTTGGTCAGGCCCGGCGAGGCCCAGCCGGCCTGTTCCAGAATCTTGGCGATCTGCGCCTGGTGCTTGGTGATGGTCTTGGGCCGCCAGCGCAGGTCGGTCTGCCACCAGCCATAGGCGCCGACGCCCGCCAGAACCACCACCAGGATCAGGATCGCCCAGGTCCGGAATTTCATCGCCAACTCCTAGTCAGACGATCGGCTTAGCGCCAAGCTTCCATCCTGTCACCGCATGGTGGGGATGACGAAGGCGGAGTCCTCGCTCGCGCCCTCAGGCCAGCGGGCGGTGATGGTCTTGACCTTGGTGTAGAACTTCACCCCCTCCATCCCGTGCTGGTTGGTGTCGCCGAAGGCCGAGCGCTTCCAGCCGCCGAAGGAGTGGTAGGCCACCGGCACCGGGATCGGCACATTGATCCCCACCATGCCCACATTGACCCGGGCCGCGAACTCGCGCGCCGCCCGGCCGCTACGCGTGAAGATGGCCACGCCGTTTCCGTATTGGTGCGCCGAGGGCAGGGCCACGGCCTCCTCGAAGGTCTCGGCGCGGACGATCTGCAGGACCGGCCCGAAGATCTCCTCGTTGTAGGTCTTCATGCCCGGCTTCACTTGGTCGAACAGGCTGGGGCCGATGAAGAAGCCCTTCTCGTAGCCCTGCATGGAAAAGCCGCGGCCATCGACCACCAGCTCCGCGCCCTCGTCGACGCCGATCTGGATGTAGTCGGCGATCTTCTGCTTGTGGGCGGCGGTGACCACCGGGCCGTACTGGGCCGCGGCGTCGTTGGAGAGGCCGACCTTGAGGGTGTCGATCTCGGCGATCATCCGTTCGCGCAGGGCCTGGGCGGTCTTGGCGCCCACCGGCACCACCACCGGAAGGGCCATGCAGCGCTCGCCGGCCGAGCCGAAGGCCGCCCCCGACAGGTCCTTGACCACCTGGTCGAGGTCGGCGTCGGGCAGGACGATGCCGTGGTTCTTGGCCCCGCCCATGGCCTGGACCCGCTTCCCGTGCGCCGTCCCCGTCGAATAGACGTAGGAGGCGATGTCCGAGGAGCCGACGAAGCTGACGGCGGCGATATCGGGGTGGGTGAGGATGGCGTCGACGGCGACCTTGTCGCCATGGACGACGTTCAGCACGCCCTTCAGGTCCATGCCCAGCGCCGCCCCGGCCTCCATGAACAGCTCGGCCAGCCGCACCGGAAGGCTCGGGTCCTTCTCCGAGGGCTTGAGGATGAAGGTGTTGCCCACCGCGATGGCGATGCCGAACATCCACATCGGGATCATGCCCGGGAAGTTGAACGGGGTGATGCCCGCGGCCACGCCGAGCGGCTGGCGCATGGAATAGACGTCGATGCCGGGCCCGGCGCCCTCGGTATATTCGCCCTTCAGGGCGTGGGGGATGCCGCAGGCGAACTCGATGACCTCCAGGCCTCTTTGGATGTCGCCCTTGGAGTCGGCGATCACCTTGCCGTGCTCGGAGGAGAGCAGCTCGGCCAGCTCCTGCATCCGGGCTTCCACCAGCCGCTTGAACTCGAACATCACCCGGGCCCGGCGCTGCGGATTGACCGCCGCCCAGGCCGGCTGGGCCCGCACCGCGGCCTGCACGGCCGCGTACAGCTCACCCGTGGTGGCCAGGGCCACGCGGGCCTGGACCTCGCCGGTGTTGGGGTTGAAGACCTCGCCGTAGCGGCCGGAGGTCCCCGTGACGGACACGCCGTCGATGAAGTGTGTGATCTCGCGCATGGCGAGCTTTTAGGACGTCATGGCGCCGGTGGGTAGGGGCGCGAACACCGATCTCAGTCCCCGGCTCAGGGCGGCGGGGATCACCGAGGTGTGGCTCTCGCTCTCGAAGATATGGGAGACCACCGGCAGGCCCCGGCCCGTCAGGCGCCTCGCCATCTCGGCCATGTGGTCGACCATGGGCCAGCGGGGGTCGGTCTCCAGCCCGCCCACCGACAGGAACAACCGGGTCTCGGGGTCGGGCTGGGCCGCCGCCTCGGTGGCGAAGGCCTCGCCGTCCCGCCACCACAGGGCCGGGCTGCCCGCCACATGCCGCCGAAAGGCGCCCGGGCGGGTCAGATAGGCGTGCAGGCTGAACAGACCCCCGAGCGAACTGCCCACCAGGGTCTGGTCGCCCGGATCGGTGGCGTAACGCCCGGCGATGAAGGGGCGCACCTCGTCGATCAGGAACTCGAGGAAGGCCTCGCCGCCGCCGGCCGGCGCGATATCGGGCGGGGGACGGTCGCCCAGCTGGGCCAGCAGGGTCTCGTGGAAGGCCGCGTCGAAGCTCGGCGTCAGGTCCCGGGTGCGCAGGCCCCCATAGTCTCGCCGCCCCCGCCTCGGCCCCTCCAGCTGGTAGCCCACCCCCACCAGCAGGCAGGGCGGGACCCCGTCGGCGTTCTGCAGGAAGCGCAGGGCCTGGGCGGCGATCCCGAACACGGTGTTGGCGTCCATCACATAGATCACCGGCAGGGGATGGTCGGGCCTCCGACCCGCCCAGGGGCTGGGCAGGGCGACGTCGATCTGGAAGGTTTCACCGATCGCTTCGCTATGCAGGCTGTGGCGATGGGTGGCCATCAGGGTGGCCGGCGCGTGGTCCGTGGTCGTCATGTCGGCTCCCTGGAATGGAGGCGAAGCTTGGCCAGGACGATCGCTCCCCGCCAGTCTTGAACGTCGCTCATTTGTTCCCAGCTAAGGGACAGGGGAGCAGCCCCTTGCACGGGACGCGCGGGCAAGGGCATCTTCCGTCCCATGAGCGTCGCCACCGAGGCCCTGCCGGCGCGGCGGGCCTATCACGATCACATCGTCGACACCCTGATCGCCGAGCGCGCGCCCAAGCTCTCGGGCGGGGCGGCGTGGCCGCTGATCCGGCCCCTGCTCTACCGCCTGCTAGACTATCGCAAGGCCCGGACCATGGCCGACGACATCGCCCAGATGACGGGGCGCCAGGCCCTGGAGCACGTCTGCGCCCTGCTGGACGTCAAGGTCAGCGTGCGCGGCCTGGAGCGGATTCCCGCGCGGGGGCGGGTGGTGCTGATCTGCAACCACCCCACCGGCATCGCCGACGGGATCGCGGTCTATGACGCGGTCAAGGGCCTGCGCCCCGACCTCTGCTTCTACGCCAACGCCGACGCCCACCGGGTGTCGCCGGCCTTCAGCGAGGTGCTGATCCCGGTGGAGTGGGTCGAGGCCAAGCGCACCCGCGAACGCACCCGCCTGACCCTCAACCTCACCCGGGAGGCCATGGAGGCCGAGCGCGCCCTGGCGATCTTTCCGGCCGGACGCCTGGCCCGCAAGGCCGCCGACGGGACCCTGATGGATCCCCCCTGGATGCCCAGCGCCTTCTCCATCGCCCGCAAGTACGAGGCGCCCATCGTCCCGATGCACCTGTCGGGACCCTGGTCGACCCTGTTCCACTTCTTCAACGACTTCTCCGGCGAGCTGCGGGACATCACCCTGTTCCACGAACTGCTGAACAAGCGGGGCCGGGCCTTCGACCTGACCGTGGGGCCGCTGATCGCCCCCGAAGCGCTCGATCCGGACGTCAACCTCGCGACCCTGGCGGTGAAGGCCTACATCGCCGACGTCCTGCCCCACCATCCCGACCGGCCCTTCGCATGATCCGGCAGGCGGCCGGCGAGATCGCCCTGGCCGACGAGGCCGCCACCTCGGCCCTCGGCGCGGCCCTGGCCGGCGCTCTGAGGCCGGGCGAGGCCATCTGCCTGACCGGACCGCTCGGGGCCGGCAAGTCGACCCTGGCCCGGGCCCTGATCCGGGCGCTCACCACGCCCACCGAGGACGTTCCCAGCCCCACCTTCACCCTCGTCCAGTTCTACGAGGGGGCGCGCCTCTCGGTCGCCCATTTCGACCTCTACCGGCTCACCAGCCCCGACGAGGCCTATGAGATCGGCCTGGATGAAGCCCTGGAGGACGGGGCGGCCTTGATCGAGTGGCCCGAACGCCTGGAAGGTCGCCTGCCGCCCGACCGGCTTGATATAGAGATCACCTTGGAGGGAGACGGTCGCCGCGCGCGCCTGATCCCCAGCGGCGCCTGGAAAGGACGTGGGTTTGAGTTCCGATCGTGAGGCCATCAAGTCCGCCTTCCTCGCCGCCCACGGCTGGGGGGACGCCGCCCGCGTCCCGCTGAGCGGCGACGCCTCGACGCGGGCCTATGAGCGGCTGCATCCGACCCGTGGCCCCAGCCTGATCTTCATGGACCAGCCCCCCAACGCCGAGACCGCGCCCTGCGCGCCCGACGCCACGCCGGAGCAGCGGGCCAGGTCCGGCTACAATGCGCTCGCCCGTCTCGCCGCCGGCCGGGTGGACGCCTTCATCGCCGTCGCCGAATGGTTGAAGGCCCAGGGCCTCTCCGCCCCCGCCATCCTGGCCCACGATACCGCCCAGGGCCTGGCGGTGCTGGAGGACCTCGGCGACGACCTCTTCGCGGTCCTGATCGAAGGCGGCCAGGACGAGGCGCCCCTCTATGACGCCGCCATCGAGGGCCTGGTGAGGCTGCACGGCGTGATCCCGCCGCCGGCCCTCACCGCCCCGGGCATCGCCTGGCCGCTGCTGGACTATGACGAGACGGCCCTGAAGACCGCCGGCGACATCCTTCCCGAATGGCTGCCGAAGCTGAAACCCGAGCTGGCCTTCAGCGACGCCGCCGTGGCCGAATGGGACGCGCTGTGGGCCCCGATCCAGGCCCATGGCGCCGCCGGCGCCAGCGTCTTCTGCCACCGCGACTACCACGCCGAGAACCTGATCTGGCTGCCGGACCGCCAGGGCGCGGCCCGGGTCGGCCTGCTGGACTTCCAGGACGCCGTCCGCGCCCACCCGGCCTGGGACATGTCGATGCTGCTGCACGACGCCCGCCGCGACGTCTCGCCGGAGCGGGAGGCCGCGGCCCTGGCCTACTATTTCAAGCTCCGGCCCGACCTCGACCGCGAACAGTTCCTGGCCGACTACCATGCCCTGGGCGCCCTCAACATCGTCCGCATCCTGGGCATCTTCGCCCGCCTGGTGACCCGCGACGCCAAGCCCCGCTACGCCGCCTTCATGCCGAGGCTCTGGCGCTATCTTGACGCCTGCCTGGCCGACCCGGCGCTCAGCAACCTCAAGGCCTGGTTCGACGCCCACGTGCCGGCGGAGTCGCGAACGTGACCTCGAAGGCCAAGGGCCCGAAGACCGCCATGGTCCTGGCCGCCGGGATCGGCAGCCGCATGCGCCCGCTGACCGACCACCGGCCCAAGGCCCTGGTGCGGGTGAAGGGCAAGGCCCTCATCGACCATGTCCTCGACCGCCTGGCCGAGGCCGGGATCGAGACGGCGATCGTCAATGTCCACCATTTCGCCGACCAGATGGAGGCCCACCTGGCGGGCCGGACCCATCCCAAGGTGGTCATCGCCGACGAGCGCGCCGGCCTGCTGGATTCGGGCGGTGGCATCAAGAACGCCCGTCACCTGCTGGGGGACGACCCAATCCTGGTGGCCAATATCGACTCCCTCTGGGTGGGGGGCGAGACCCCGCCCCTGGAGGCCATGAAGCAGGCCTGGGATCCGACGAAGATGGACCTGCTGGTCCTGCTGGTGCCCCGCGAAAAGGGCATCGGACTGGAGGGCCCGCGCGGCTTTCGCATGGAGCCCGATGGGCGCATCGTCCACATGGCCGACGACGCCAATCCGGCGCCGCTGGCCAATGTCGGGTTCCAGATCATGAAGCCGCAGCTGCTGGACGATCAGCCGGAGGGCGCCTTCTCGGTCCTGCCGATCTGGTGGCGGCTGCAGGACGAGGGCCGCATCTTCGGCGTCGCCATGGACGCCTTCTGGCTGCACGTCGGCGACCCCGCCGCCCGGGACGAGGCCGAAGCGAGGCTGACGTGATCCCCCTGCTGGCCGGCGCAGGCCCCCGCTGGTTCAACATCCCGGCGCACCGTCCCTTCGTCCACGACCTGGCCCGCGGCCTGTTCGATGCGCTCTCGCCCCTAGGCCCCCAGACCCTGTCCCAGGCCGTGGTGCTGACCCCCACCCGCCGCGGCGCCCGGGCCCTGGCCGACGCCTTCATCGCCGCCGCGGAAGGCCGCGCGGTCCTGCCCCCGCAGATCCGGCCCCTGGGCGACCTGGACGAGGGCGAGCCGCCCTTCGAGCCCGGCGAGCTGGCCATCGACCTGCCGGCCGCCATCGATCCGCTGCGCCGCCGCTTCGAGCTGATCGCCCTGGTGAAGGGCCACGAGAAGGCCCTGAACCGCGACCTCGACGCCTCCGCCGCCCTGGAGCTGGCCGACGCCCTCGGCTCCTTCCTCGACAGCCTGCAGATCGAGGAGGTCAGCGCCAAGGATGGCCTGGCCGACCTGGTCACGGCCGACCTGGCCGAGCACTGGCGGGTCAGCCGCGAGTTCCTGGAGACCGCGCTTGTCGCCTGGCCCGCGCGCCTGCGCGAGCTGGGGGTGGTGGACGTCAGCCAGCGCCGGGTGGCCCTGCTCCGCGCCCTGGCCGAGGCCTGGGACCGCCGGCCGCCGGAAGGGGTGCTGATCGCGGCGGGCTCCACGGGCACGGCGCCGGCCACCGCCGACCTGCTGGCCGTCATCGCCCGCGCGCCGCAGGGGGCCGTCATCCTACCCGGCCTCGACGAGAGCCTGGCGCAGGCCGCCTGGGCCCAGGTGGGGGAACAGCATCCCCAGGGCGCCATGAAGCGGCTGCTGGCGCGGTCCGGCGCGAGCCGCCAGGACGTCGTCCTCTGGCCCGCCTCCGACACCCTGGACACCGCCGGCCGCTGGCGCCGCCGGGTGATCAACGAGGCCCTGCGTCCGGCCGAGGCCACCGCCGACTGGCTGACCGTCATCGAGACCCTGCGCGCCGAGGGCAAGGCCGAGGGCGTAGATCCCATCGCCGCGGGCCTGGAGGGCCTGTCGGTGGTCACCGCCCGGGTCGAGGAGGAGGCCGCCACGGTGGCCGCCCTGCTGCTGCGCGAGGCCCTGGAGACCCCCGGCATGACCGCGGCCCTGGTGGCGCCCGACCAGACCCTGGCCCGCCGGGTCGCCGCCAAGCTGGCGCGCTGGGGGGTCGGCGCGGACTCCTCGGCCGGCTCGGCCCTGGCCGGCTGCCGCTGCGGGGTGCTGGCCGCCCTGGTGGCGCGGGCGGCCAGCGATCCGCTGGACCCCGTCACCCTGCTGGCCATCGCCAAGCACCCCTTCGTGCGCCTGGGCCTCGACCCCGAGACCCTGGAGCGCCGCCGCGCGGCCCTGGAGCTGCACGGCCTGCGCGGCCCCCGCCAGACCACCTGGGAGGCCCTGGACGCCCGCCTGCGCCGGAAGATGGGCGAGCCGCGCGCCGACCTGCCCGCCCTGGACGAGGCCCTCGCCTTCGCCGCCCAGCTCCGCGCCGTCCTGGCCCCGCTGCTGACCCCCTATTCCGAGGAGGCCGCGCCGCCGGCCGCCGCGGCCCGGGCGCTCGCGCAGACCATGGAGGCCCTGGCCGCCGACGAGATGGGCGACGCCGGCGAGCTCTGGGCCGGCCACGGCGGCGAGGCGCTCGGCCGGCTACTGTCGGGCCTGATGAGCGAGTCGGACGGCTCGCCGGCCGTCAGCCCCCGCGGCTTCGCCGACCTGCTGGCCCGGCTGATGTCGGGCGAGAGCATCCGATCCGGCGGCGCCACCCACCCGCGCCTGCGCATCCTGGGCGCCATTGAGGCCCGCCTGACCCGCGCCGACCGGCTGATCGTGGCGGGCCTGGAGGAGGGCGTCTGGCCCCAGGGCGCGACCCTCGATCCCTTCCTGTCGCGTCCGATGCGCGAGGCCCTGGGCCTGCCGCCGCCGGAGCGCCGCGTGGGCCTGGCCGCCCACGACTTCGCCCAGGCCGCCTGCGCGCCCGAGGTGATTCTGCTGCACTCCGAACGCCGCGAGGGCGCGCCGGCCGTGAAGTCCCGCTGGCTGTGGCGGCTGGAGACCCTGGCGCGCGGCGCCGGCGTCGACCTGCCCACCCGGCCCGAGATCCTCGACTGGGCCCGATCCCTGGACGCCGCAACCGACTACACGCCCGCCAAGCGCCCCGCCCCGCGCCCGCCCGTCGCCGACCGCCCCCGCGAGATGGCGGTCACCCGGGTCGAGGCCCTGACCCGCGACCCCTACGCCGTCTGGGCGCGCGACATCCTGCGCCTCTACCCCCTGGAGCGGCCCGATGAAGCCGTGGAGGCCCGCGCCCGCGGCACCGCCATCCACAAGGCCTTCGAACGGTTCGCTGAGGCCCATCCGGTGGCGGTCCCCCCCGACGCCGCGTCGATCTTCGAGGCGATGTACGTCGCCGCCCTGGAAGAGGCCGGCATGCCCCACGAGGCCCTGGCCCGCGAGAGCGCGCTGGCCCGCGAGGCCGCCCTCTGGGTCGCCGACCTGGAGCGCCGCAGGCGGGCCGACGGCCGCACCATCCATGTGGAGCTGAAGGGCGAGCTGGAGATCATGGCGCCGGCCGGCCTCTTCAAGGTCAACGCCCGGGCCGACCGCATCGAGCTATCGCCGGACGGCTACGGCCACATCCTCGACTACAAGACCGGCAAGGCGCCCTCGCAGAAAGTGGTCGACACCGGCTTCTCGCCGCAGCTCACCCTCACCGCCGCCATCCTGGCCTATGGCGGCTTCCCCACTCTGGGGCGGCCCATGCCCGGCGACCTGACCTATCTGGAGGTCACCGGCCGCAAGCCCGCCGGCCGCGAGGAGGTGCGCGCCGCCGCGGGCGAGGAGAGCGAGGCCGCCGCACGGACCGCCCTGGACGGTCTGGGCAAGCTGGTCGCCCGCTTCGACGACCCGGCCCAGCCCTACCTCTCCCGCAGCGCCCCGCAGTTCGTGAAGACCCATATCAGCGACTACGACCACCTGGCCCGGGTGTTCGAATGGTCCACCAGCGGCGACGAGGAGGGCGAATGATCGACCCGCAACGCCTCGCCGCCGACCCCGAGCTCTCGGCCTTCGTCACCGCCAACGCGGGCTCGGGCAAGACCAAGACCCTGATCGACCGGGTCGCCCGCCTGCTGCTGGCAGGGGCCGAGCCCGCCACCATCCTCTGCGTCACCTACACCAAGGCCGCCGCCGCCGAGATGCAGCGCCGGCTGTTCGGCCTGCTGGGCGACTGGTCGGTCTGCGACGACGCCAAGCTCAGCGAGGCCCTGGCCGCCCTGGAGGGCCGCCCGGTCGCCGACTATGACCACCTGCGCCTGTCGGCGGCCCGCGCCCTCTTCGCCCGCGCCCTGGAAACCCCCGGCGGCCTGAAGATCCAGACCATCCACGCCTTCTGCGAGAAGCTGCTGCGCCGCTTCCCCCTGGAGGCCGGGGTCTCGCCGGGCTTCCGGGTCATGGACGACGCCGCCAGCGCCGCCATCGCCGCGGCCGCCCGCAAGGGGGTCGCCCGCCTGGCGCTGAAGGGCGAGGGGCGGGTGGCCCAGGCCTATGCCCGCTTCTCCGTGGCCCTGGACTTCCAGAGCTTCCAGGCGATGTTCGGCGCCTTCGAAGGCGCCCGGGGCCGGCTGGCGGCCTACCTCGCGCGCACCGGCGGCCTGCCCGGCGCGGCGGCCGATGTCTGGGAGGTCTGCGGCTTCCCCGAGCCGGTCGATCCGGAAACCGTCGAGCTCCAGGCGGTCGCCGCGCTCAACCTACGCAGCTGGCGCGAGGCCGCCCAGGTCCTGGCCCAGGGCGGCAAGGCCGACGCCAAGAACGCCGCCGCCCTGGCCGCGCTGGCCGCCGAGCCCAGCTTCTTGGGCGCGCTGGCCTGCCTGTTCACCGACAAGGGCGAGGGCACGCCGGCGACCTGGGTCGCCAAGACCAGCGGCCTGAAGAGCCACGAGCCCCTGCGCTCAGCCCTGCTGGCCGACCAGGAGGCCCTGGAGGAGGCCCGCGCCTTCCGCCGCGCCGCCCAGGTGGCCAGCGACACCGACGGCGCCCTGACCCTCGCCGCGGCCTATCTGGCGGCCTACGACATCGAGAAGCGGTCCCAGGGCGCGCTGGACTTCGCCGACCTCATCGAGAAGACCTGCAAGCTGGTGGACAACAGCCCGGCCGCCGCCTGGGTGCTCTACAAGCTGGACGGCGGCATCGACCACATCCTGGTGGACGAGGCCCAGGACACCGCGCCCGACCAGTGGGCCATCGTCCGCGCCCTGGCCGGTGAGTTCTTCTCCGGCGCGGGCGTGCCCACCGCCACGCGCCTGGAGCGCAACATGTTCGTGGTGGGCGACGAGAAGCAGTCGATCTATTCCTTCCAGGGCGCCCGGCCCGAGCTGCTGATCCAGGAGTTCGAGTTCCACAAGGACCGCGCCACCGGCGCCGGCTTCCGCTTCGAGCGGGTGGACCTGCTGGATTCGTGGCGCTCCACCCCCCAGGTGCTGGCCTATGTCGACGCGACCTTCTCGCCCCCGGAGCTGGCCTCGGCCATCCTGCCCCGGGCGCTCGCCGAGCCCATCGTCCACCAGCCCCGCCGAGTCGACCACGCCGGCTGCGTCGACCTATGGCCCCTGGAGCGGGAGGAGAAGGGCGACGTCCGCGAGGCCTGGGACGCCCCCCTCGACCAGGAGACTCAAGGCTCCGCCAACAAGCGCCTGGCCGCCCGCATCGCCGGCGAGATCGCGGCCCTCCTGACCCGCGGCGACGGGGTCTTCGACAAGGAGACCCGCGTCTGGCGCCCCGCCCGCCCGGGCGACGTCCTGATCCTGGTGCGCCGCCGCAAGGCCCTGTTCGAGGAGATCCTGCGGGCCCTGAAGCACGCCAAGATCCCGGTGGCCGGCGCCGACCGCCTGGCGCTGTCCGAACACATCGTCTTCGACGACCTCGTCGCCGTGGCCCGCTTCGCCCTCTACCCCGCCGACGACCTGACCCTGGCCGCCCTGCTGCGCAGCCCCCTCTGCGACCTCACCGACGAGGACCTCTACGACCTGGCCAAGCCGCGGGGGAAGGCCAGCCTCTGGGCGACGCTGGCGACCCGCGCCGGGGAGCGCCCGGCCTGGCGGGAGGCCCACGCCCTGCTAAGCGGCCTGCTGGCGGCGGCCCGCGAGCGGCGGCCCTTCGAGCTCTACGCCCACCTGCTGGGGGCCCGCGACGCGCAGGGCCGCTCCATGCGCCAGCGCCTGCTGCGGCGCCTGGGGAGCGAAGCGGAGGACGCCCTGGACGAGTTCCTGGCCCAGGTCCTGGCCGCCGAGGGTCGAGGGATCGAGGACCTGGAGAGCCTGGCCGCCGCCTTCGCCAGCCTCGACATCACCGTCAAGCGCGAGATGGAGGCCGGCCGCGACGAGGTCCGGGTCATGACCGCCCACGGCGCCAAGGGCCTGGAGGCCCCCATCGTCTTCCTGCCCGAGACCACGCTCAGCCGCGGCGCGCGCGGCACGCCCCTGCTGGAGACGCAGGCCGGCGGCTTTCTTTGGTGCGCCTCGGCCAAGGCCGACTGCGAGGCCTCCGCCACCGCCCGCGAGCGCCGCGCCGCCCGCGAGGAGGACGAGGCCTACCGCCTGCTCTATGTGGCCCTCACCCGCGCCCGCGACCGCCTGGTGCTCTGCGGCCGGGTCGCCGCCAACGCCCGGGAGGAGAACCTCAAGGGCTGGTGGGGGGCGCTCACCACCGCCTTCGACCACGCGCAGGTCAGCCCCCACAAGCGGACCGTCCGCGAGGGCGACCTGGATTTCCTGCGCTTCGGCCCCGATCCCCAGGCTCTGGGCAAGGCCGCCGACCTGGCCGCCTCGGCGACCGCCGCCCCGGCCTGGACGCAGGAACCGGCAATCATCGAACCCCACGCCCGCTACGCCTCCCCCTCCCAGCTGGGGGAGGACGCCGCCGCCCCGGCCGCCTCGCCGCTGGCCGCCGTGGCCGGCCTCGGCCGCTTCCGGCGCGGGGACCTGATCCACCGCCTGCTGCAGATCCTGCCCGACCTGCCGGTCGACGGCCGCCCCGCCGCCGCCCTGCGCCTACTGGCCCGGGAGCGCGACCTCACGCAGCCCCAGCGGGCCGAGATGACCGCCGCGGCCCTAGGCGTCCTGAACGATCCCCGCTTCGCCGAGGTGTTCGGCCCCGGCAGCCGCGCCGAGGTGGCGCTCGCCGGAACCGCCGCCAGGCTGCCGGCCGGCCTGGCCATCTCGGG
Organism: Pseudomonadota bacterium; assembly: GCA_040388315.1. Classification (GTDB taxonomy): domain Bacteria; phylum Pseudomonadota; class Alphaproteobacteria; order Caulobacterales; family Caulobacteraceae; genus Phenylobacterium. The sequence continues at coordinate 57,004 of JAZKBZ010000096.1, forward strand.
GCGAATCGACCGCCTCGTGGTGCTTGCCGACCGGGTGCTGGTGGCCGATTTCAAGACCAACCGCCCCTCCCCCGAACGCATCGAGGACGCCGACCCAGCCTATCTGCGGCAGATGGCGATCTACGCCGCCGTGCTCGCCGAAGTCTTTCCCCAGCACCGGATCGAGGCCGCGTTGGTGTGGACCGACGGCCCCAAGCTGATGGCGATCCCAGAAATACTTATCGGCCAAACCCTTGCCGAGCTCGGTCGCGCCGGTTGATACCAGGTCAGGCGCCGCCTATGTGGCGGATCGAACATCGCGGCTCATCCGTTGAGGCGCAGCGTAACAAGGAGCTTTTGATGAGCACCGTAGCGGTCACCGACGAGTCCTTCGACAAGGACGTCCTGCAGTCCTCCAAGCCCGTGCTGGTGGATTTCTGGGCCGAATGGTGCGGCCCCTGCAAGCAGATCGCCCCGGCGCTCGAGCAGATCGCCGCCGAGATGGGCGCCCAGGTGACCGTGGCCAAGCTCAACATCGAGGAAAGCCCCACCACCCCCTCGCGCTACGGCGTGCGCGGCATCCCCACCATGATGCTGTTCAAGGACGGCCAGATGGCCTCGATGAAGGTCGGCGCCATGCCCAAGCAGAAGATCGTCGAGTGGCTCAACGAAGCCGGGATCTGAGGCCCGACTGACCTATGCCCCTGTCTCATCCCGGAAGCCGCGCAGCGGCTGTCCGGGCCCAGACGCGCGGGGCGCGCCGGCAAGTTCGGTGCTTCTGGGTCCCACACTTCCGGCCTGCGGCCTAGATGCGGGATGACACTCTTGCGGGCGTCTACAGCGCCCCATAGGCCTGCAGCGTCCGCAGCGCCGCCACGGTCATCACGCCGCGATATTCCATCTGCGGCCCCGGCCCCACCGTTTCCCAGCTGATCGGCCAGCCGCCATCTTCGGCCTGTCGCGCCTCCAGCCCCGCCAGGTGGTGACCCAGCACCTCCGGCGAGAACAGCCTGTGGCAGAAGCTCGAGGGCGACGGCGCCCAGTCCAGCGGCTTCTTCACATAGCCCACCGCGCCCACGTCCAGCTCCACGAGACCCGGGATGCGCGCCGCCAGCGCCGCCAGGGCCGCCTCGGCGCGCGGCCGGTCTGCCGTGTGCTCCAGGAAGACGATCATCGGCATCAGGTCGTGGAACTTGTCCGTCTGCGAAGCCTCCACCACCGACCAGCAGAAGGCTTCCCCCTTGGCCACCCACGGATGGTCGATCCCGTGCTTGCGCAGCAGGCCGACGATGGCCGCCGTCGGATTGATGTCGGCCGGCGGCTGCTCGCCCTCCACCGCCCACCAGACCGCGTGCGGCGACGCATTCACGCTGGGCAGGGCGAAGGGCAGGCCGCCCTCGGGCGTGGCGATGCTGGCCAGCCAGTCGCAGGCGCGGCCCGCCATCAGCGGATCGAAGGCGTCGACCTCGTCGAGGATCTCAAACGCGATCTGCACGTCCACCGGCTGGCTGCACGGATCGCGCTTATCCGGCTCGAGGGCCGAACCGAAGCCCCCGTCGCGCCCCTGATAGGCGGCCAGGGCGCGCACCACCGGCTCGGCCGAGGCGCCTTCGAAATGATGCTCGAACAGCCGCCGCTCCAGCAGGCGGCCGTTGCGCAGCAGGAAGTCGCGGGCGCGGTCCAGGACAGAGGTCATGGGAACGATCCTTCAGCTCTGGAACAAAACTAGAACAAGAAGCGCGTGGATGGCAAGACCAACAGATGCTCCCCCTCAGCTCGGCCAGGTCTCCGGGCTCATGGCCAGGACCTCGCCGGCGAAGTGCAGGCCGCCGCAGATCAGGATGTGGGGCGGGGGCTCGGCGCTCTTCAGGGCTTGGCGCACGCCCTCCTCCACATCGCCGACGATCTGCGCCTCCAGGCCGGCCCCGCGAGCGGCGGCGGCCAGGTCCTCGGGCGACGCGGCGTTGGGGGAGTCGAAGCCCGTGGTGAACACCGCCGGCTTCAGCTCGCCGAAGGGCTGGAAGAAGCCGAGCGCGTCCTTGCGGGCGTACATGGCGGTCACCAGGGCCAGGCGGCGGCCGTCCCGGGCCACAAGCCGTCCGGCCGCCTCGGCCAGCGCCCGGCCGGCATGCGGATTGTGCCCGCCGTCCAGCCACAGGTCGGCCCCACCCTCCGCCGCCAGCTTGGCCAGAGGCCCGGCCGTCAGCCGCTGGAACCGCGCCGGCCACACCGCCGAGGCGACCCCCTTGGCCAGGGCCGCCTCGTCTATGGCGGGATGGCCCCAGGCGATGGCGGCCATCACCGCGGCGCCGGCGTTGGCGAACTGGTAGCCGCCGAACAGGCTCGGCGCCGGCAGGTCCAGCAGCCGGTCCGGCGTCTGCACCATCAGCCGGCCGCGCTCCTCCCAGGCGTCGAAGTCGCGGCCCATCAGCAGCATGGGCGCCTCCAGCTCGTCGGCCTCGCGGGCGATGACCTCCAGGGCCTCCTCCAGCTGGCGGGCCACCACCACCGGGCGGCCCCGCTTGATGATCCCGGCCTTCTCCCAGGCGATCTTGGAGAGCTCGGGCCCCAGCATCTCCAGGTGATCGTAGTCCACCGGCGTGATCACGCTCACCGCCGGGGCCTCGAAGACATTGGTGGAGTCGAACCGTCCCCCCAGTCCCACCTCGATGATGCTCAGGTCGGCGGGCTTGCCCGAGAAGGCGACGATGGCCATGGCCGTCAGCATCTCGTTGAAGCTGATGGGCTGGTCGGCGTTCACCGCGATCATCTTGTCGATCAGGGCGGTGAGCTCGGCCTCGGTGATCAGCTCGCCGGCCACCCGGATCCGCTCGGCGAACCGCACCAGGTGCGGCGAGGTCAGCACATGGGCCTTCAGCCCCGCGGCCTCGGCTATGGCCCGCAGATAGGCGGTGGTGGAGCCCTTGCCGTTGGTGCCGGCCACGTGGATCACCGGCGGCAGCCGGTCCTGCGGCCGGTTGAACTGCGCCAGCAGCCGCTCGATCCGGCCGGTGGACAGGTCGATCAGGGACGGGAAGCGCTCGCGCAGGCGCGCGATCATCGCGTCGAAGGCGCGGATCTCATCATACATGGGGCGTGGCCTGGAGAGGGCTGGATGGGACTGGAGCGGGTTGCGGAGAACCGCCCGCGCCCGGCTTGTGATCTAGGCGGCTTTGGAAGCGTTGCGTCCCATCATGAGGGTCTTGAGGATCGACCCCAGGACGGTGGTCATCTCGCTGCGCGGGACCACCCGGTCCACCATGCCGCGCTCCACCAGGAACTCGGCGCGCTGGAAGCCCGGCGGCAGGGTCTCGCGGATCGATTGCTCGATCACCCGGCGCCCGGCGAAGGCGATCATGGCGTTGGGCTCGGCCAGGTGGATGTCGCCCAGCATGGCGTAGGAGGCGGTGACGCCGCCGCTGGTGGGGTCGGTCATCACCACGATATAGGGCAGACCGGCGTCCTTGACCTCGTTCAGCGCCACCGTGGTGCGGGCCATCTGCATCAGGGACAGCGTCCCCTCCTGCATGCGCGCGCCGCCCGAGGCGGTGAAGATCACGAAGGGAACCTGGCGGCGCACGGCCTCCTGTGCGGCCTTGATGAAGGCCTCGCCGGCGGCCATGCCGAGCGACCCGCCCATGAAGGCGAAGTCCTGCACCACCACCACCGCGCCCTGGCCCTTGATGGCGCCATAGGCGATGACCATGGCGTCCACCTCGCCGGTGGCCTTGCGGGCGGCCTTCAGGCGGTCGGGATAGGCCCGGTCGTCGGGGAATTTCAGCGGGTCTTCCACCACGGTCGGCGAGGCGATGCGCTCATAGCTGCCGTCGTCGAAGGTGTAGGCCAAGCGCTGGGCCGCGCCGATCCGCATGTGGTTGCCGGACGGGGTGACCCACAGGGCCGCCTCCAGATCCGAGCGGTAGATCATCTCGCCGGTGTCGGGGCACTTGACCCAGAGGTTCTCCGGGGTTTCGCGCTTGGCCACCAGGTTGCGCACGCCCGGCGCGATCTTGGCCAGCCATCCGCCGCGCTCCCGGGGCGTGGGGACGCTCGGGGGTTTGCCGGACTTTTCGTTTCTGTGCTCAGCCATCGCCATGGAGTTCTACACCGTCGGGCTAGCGACTCGCGCGAAGCGCACAGCCTTAGCCAAGGATTCCACTTTGGAAAGAACCCGCGTGGTCACGGTTTCGTTCATTGCCAGGGCCGTGGCGATCTCTTCGACCAGGGCCGAGCCCACCACCACGCCGTCGGCGACCCGGGCCACGGCGGCCGCGCGCTCCGGCGTCCGGATCCCGAAACCGACGCAGACCGGCAGGCCGCCGGCGGCGCGGACGCGCGCCACATGGGGCGCCACCACGGCGGCGTCGGCTTCCTTGACCCCCGTCACGCCCGCCACCGAGACATAGTAGGCGAAGCCCGAGGTCCGCCGCGCGATGATCTTCAGGCGCGCGTCGATGTCGTCGCCGCCGCGCTGATGCGTGCCGGCT
>JAZKBZ010000096.1:61479-72102 GCA_040388315.1 Pseudomonadota bacterium
GGGGGTCGAGAGCAGCAGCAGGGACAGTTGCTCGGCGTCCAGGGCGTCGGCCAGGGGATCGGCCTCCTCGGGCGGGATGTCCACCACGATCAGGCCGTCGGCGCCGGCCGCCGCGGCGTCCCGGGCGAAGGTCTCAAAGCCCCGGTTCACCAGCGGATTGGCGTAGCCCATCAGGATGATCGGGGTGGTCTGGTCGCCCTTTCGGAACTCGGCGATCATGGCCAGCGTCTTGGACAGCGTCATGCCCTTGTCCAGGGCGCGCAGGGCCGCGCGCTGGATCGGCGGGCCCTCGGCCATGGGGTCGGAGAAGGGGAAGCCCACCTCGATCAGGTCGGCGCCGGCGGCCGGCAGGCCCCTGAGGATCTCCAGGCCAGTGTCGTAGTCGGGGTCGCCGGCCATGACATAGGCCACGAAGGCGGCGCGGTCCTCCGCCTTCAGCGCGGCGAAACGCGCGTCGATACGAGCCTTGGTCAAATCGTGCGTCCCAGGTGGGCGGCGACCGTCGCCACGTCCTTGTCGCCCCGGCCCGAGAGGTTCAGCACCACGATCCCGCCCTTGCCCACGTCGCGGGCCACGTCGCCCAGGCGGGCGATAGCGTGGGCGCTCTCGATGGCCGGCAGGATGCCCTCCAGCTCGGCGCAGAGGGTGAAGGCGTCCAGCGACTCCCGGTCGGTGGCGGTGAGGTAGGTGGCGCGGCCCACGTCGTGCAGCCAGGAATGCTCGGGCCCGATGCCGGGATAGTCCAGGCCCGCGGAGATCGAGTGGGCCTCGGTGATCTGGCCCTCGGGATCCTGCAGCAGATAGGTCATGTTGCCGTGCAGGACGCCCGGCCGGCCGCCGTTGATGGCCGCCGCGTGGCGGTCGGTGTCCATGCCCTCGCCCGCCGCCTCGACCCCGATGAGCTTGACGCCCTCGTCGTTGAGGAAGGGGTGGAAGAGGCCGATGGCGTTGGAGCCGCCGCCGATGCAGGCCACCAGGGCGTCGGGCAGGCGGCCCTCGGCCTCCAGGATCTGGCTGCGCACCTCCTGGCCGATCACTGACTGGAAGTCGCGGACCATCTCCGGATAGGGGTGCATGCCGGCCGCGGTGCCGATCATGTAATAGGTGTCGGCGACATTGGTGACCCAGTCGCGCAGGGCCTCGTTCATGGCGTCCTTGAGGGTCGCCGAGCCGGAGGTCACCGACTCCACCGTCGCGCCCAGCAGGTTCATGCGGAAGACGTTGGGCTTCTGCCGCTCCACGTCCACGGCGCCCATATAGACCACGCAGGGCAGGCCGAAGCGGGCGCAGACCGTGGCGCTGGCCACCCCGTGCTGACCCGCGCCGGTCTCGGCGATGATCCGGGTCTTGCCCATGCGGCGGGCCAGCAGGATCTGGCCCATGCAATTGTTGATCTTGTGGGAGCCGGTGTGGTTCAGCTCCTCGCGCTTCAGATAAATCTTGGCGCCGCCGAAGTGGGCGCTCAGCCGCTCGGCGAAATAGAGCGGGCTGGGGCGTCCCACATAGTGCTTCAGGAAGCCCGAAAGCTCGGCCTGGAAGGCTGGATCGGCCTTGGCCGCCCGATAGGCGGCGTCCAGCTCGTGGACCAGGGGCATCAGGGTCTCGGGGACGTAGCGCCCGCCATAGTCCCCGAACCGCCCTGCGGCGTCGGGATAGGCGGTGTAGTCGTTGGGCTTGGCGGCTGCGTTCACGATGATGCTCAGGCGCGGCGGGTGGCGTCGAGGAACGCCGTGATCAAGGCCGGGTCCTTTAGGCCGGGACCGCGCTCCACGCCAGAGGAAACGTCCACCATGGGCGCGCCCGAGAGCCGCACCGCGTCGATGACGTTCCAGGGATCCAGGCCGCCCGCCAGCAACCAGGGCCGCTGGAATCGGTGGCCCATCATCAGGCTCCAGTCGAAGCGGGCGCCGTTGCCGCCGGGCAGTTCGGAGTCCTGCGGCGCCTTGGCCTCGAACATCAGATGGTCGGTCGCCGCCTCATAGGCCTTGGCGGCCGAGAGGTCGTGGGCCGTGGAGATCGGGATCACCTTGATGACCCCCGCGCCGGTGCGCCGGGCCACATCGCGGGCCCGGGCCGGCGTCTCGGCCCCGTGCAGCTGGATCAGGTCGGGCTTGAGAATCGTGGCCAGGCGTTCCAGCAGTTCGTCGTCCGGATCGACGGTGACCGCGACGATCTTGACGTTCTTGGCCCGCGCCGGGGGCGTCAGGCGCGCGGCGGCCTCGGGGGCGATGTTCCGGGGGCTCTTGGGGAAGAAGATGAAGCCGATGTGGCTCGCCCCGCCGTCGACGGCGGCGGTCACCGCCTCGGGCGTGGAGAGGCCGCAGATCTTGGTGGCGATCGTCATGGCCCCGATAAGGGGCGCCGGCCTGCGAAGTTCAAGGCTTGGCCGCGCCCTGGCTCTTCAACAGGTCGCGGATTTCGATCAGCAGGGCTTCCTGCGCGGTGGGGGCCGGCGGGGCGGCGGGCTTCTCGGCGTCCTTGCGGCGCACGGCGTTCACGCCCTTGACGATCAAGAACACCACCCAGGCCACGATCGTGAACTTGATCATGGTGTTGAGGAAGGCGCCGTACTGGATGGCCACCAGTTCGTTGGCCTTGGTGATCGGATTGTCCGGCTTGAGCACGAATTCCAGGTGCGAGAAGTCCACCCCGCTCAGCAGCAGGCCGATGGGGGGCATGACCACCTGGTCCACCAGGCTCTTGACGATGTCGTTGAACGCCGCCCCCACGATCACACCGACGGCCAGGTCGATGACATTGCCCCGGGCGATGAATTCGCGGAATTCGCTGAAGATGCTCATGGACCGCCTATTCGTCGGCGTTGAGCCGTTCGCGCAGTTCCTTGCCGCTCTTGAAGAAGGGCACGTGCTTGGCGCGGACCTCGACGGCCTCGCCGGTGCGCGGATTGCGGCCGGCCCGGGCGTCGCGCGAGCGGACGGACAGCGCGCCGAAGCCACGCAGCTCCACCCGGCCGCCGTTCTCCAGGGCCAGGATCATGCGCTCGAGAATCACCCCCACCACGCGCTCGATGTCGCGCTGGGTGAGGTGCGGATTTTCCTCAGCGAGTTTGGCGATCAGTTCAGACTTGATCATGCCTTCTTCCGGTCTTTCGGCTGCGGAACATGGTCGAGTCCCTGAGGATGTTCAAGGCAGGAAAAGGGTTTACGGCCCATCGACCATGATCTGCGCCGAAAGCTTGCGCTCATCGGCCCCAAATCGGGGCGGTGGAAGGGCTGGACGACGCGATCCTCACCCTTGCGAACTTCCCCGACCGCCACGCTGACGTCACCCGACACAGAACGGGCCCTGCGCCCGGTCAACTCAGGATAGTGCGATTGGCGAAAAAGAAAACGGCGGACCGGTTTCCCGATCCGCCGCTCTCGAACTTATTCAGGCAAGGAGACGAGGCTTAGTCGTTCTTGGCCTTCTCGCGGAGAGCCGCGCCCAGGATGTCGCCGAGCGAGGCGCCGGAGTCCGACGAGCCGAACTGCTCGATGGCTTCCTTTTCCTCGGCCATCTCCAGAGCCTTGATCGACAGACCCACCCGACGGGCGGCCTTGTCGACGGTGGTGATCTGGGCGTCGACACGGTCGCCGACGGCGAAGCGCTCGGGGCGCTGGTCGGCGCGGTCGCGGGACAGGTCCGACTTGCGCACGAAGGCGGTCATCGGGGCGTCTTCCTCACCGAAGCGAACCTCGATGCCGCCGGTGGTGACTTCCGTCACCGTGACGGTGACGGTCTGACCCTTGCGGAAGCCGTCGCCCACCATGGGATCGCCGGCCAGCTGCTTGATGCCCAGCGAGATGCGCTCCTTCTCGACGTCGACGTCCAGCACCCGGGCCTTGACCATTTCGCCCTTGTGATACTTGGCGATGGCTTCTTCGCCCGACGCCGTCCAGTCGAGGTCCGAGAGGTGGACCATGCCGTCGATGTCGTTCTCCAGGCCGATGAACAGACCGAACTCGGTGGCGTTCTTGACCTCGCCTTCCACGGTCGAACCGACCGGGTGCGCCGCGACGAACGCGTCCCAAGGATTGTCCATGGCCTGCTTGAGGCCCAGCGAGACGCGACGCTTGGACGGATCGACGTCCAGGACCACGACTTCCACTTCCTGAGAGGTGGAGACGATCTTGCCCGGGTGGACGTTCTTCTTGGTCCAGGACATCTCGGAGACGTGGACCAGGCCCTCGACCCCGGCTTCCAGCTCCACGAAGGCGCCGTAGTCGGTGATGTTGGTGATCCGGCCGGTGAACTTCGCGCCCACCGGATACTTGGCTTCCACGCCGTCCCAGGGGTCGGACTGCAGCTGCTTCATGCCCAGGCTGATGCGCTGGGTGTCGGGGTTGATCTTGACGATCTGCACCTTGACGGTGTCGCCCACGGCCAGGACCTGGCTCGGGTGGTTGACGCGCTTCCAGCTCATGTCGGTGACGTGCAGCAGGCCGTCGATGCCGCCCAGGTCCACGAACGCGCCGTAGTCGGTGATGTTCTTGACCACGCCTTCGCGGACTTCGCCCTCTTGCAGCTGGGAGACCAGCTCGGTGCGCTGTTCGGCGCGGGCTTCTTCCAGGATGGCGCGACGCGAGACGACGATGTTGCCGCGCGGACGGTCCATCTTGAGGATGGCGAAGGGCTGTTCCTTGCCCATCAGCGGGCCGACGTCGCGCACGGGGCGGATATCGACCTGGCTGCCGGGCAGGAAGGCCGAGGCGCCGCCGAGGTCGACGGTGAAGCCGCCCTTCACGCGGCCGACGATGGAGCCCATCACCGGTTCGTTCTTCTCGTAGACGCCTTCCAGACGGGTCCAGGCCTCCTCGCGGCGGGCCTTGTCGCGGCTGATGACCGCTTCGCCCATGGCGTTCTCGACGCGTTCGAGGAAGACCTCGACGGTGGAGCCCACCACGATGGGGGCGGGGTCATCGCCTTCCTGATTGAATTCCTTCAGGGACACGCGCCCCTCGGTCTTCAGACCCACGTCGATGATCGCGAAATCCTTCTCGATCCCGACCACGATGCCCTTGACCACCACGCCTTCCATGAAGTCGCGGCCGCCCATGGATTCGTCCAGCAGGGCCGAGAAGTCGTCGCGGGAGGGGTTCAGGCTCATATCGTCAGCCATAATGTTCTTTCGTCTTTCAGATGACGCCGTCCGTGAAACGGAAATGGCCCGACCCGCATGAGCGGTCGGAGTCCCGGCGTCGGGTTAAGGGTTGCAAACCGAAGGCGTCGGGGCGGACCCCAGCGCGGTGAAATTCGCCCGCAGCCATCGAGGGAAAGGAACGTTTGGATTGCCCGTCAGGAAGTTTCCCACCGGGCTCGCGCCGCCTCGACCGTGCGGCGGGCCGCATCGGTGGCCTGCTCTATAGTCATTTGCGTGGTGTCCAGCAAGACGGCGTCGGGGGCGGCCACCATGGGGCTGTCGGCGCGGCCCCCGTCACGGGCGTCGCGCTTGGCGATATCCTCCAGGATCTCCGGCAGGCTGACCGTCTCGCCCTGGGCCGTCAGCTGCTTCCAGCGCCGCTCCGCGCGGACCTCGGGGGAGGCGGTGACGTAGAGCTTGGCCGGGGCTTCCGGGCAGATCACCGTCCCCATGTCGCGCCCGTCCAGCACCGCCCCGCCCGGCGTGCGGGCGAAGGCCAGCTGCAGGTCGCGCAGGGCCAGGCGGACGGCCGAATGCACCGCCACCCGGCTGGCGCACTCCCCGGCCGCCCGGGTGCGGAATTCGGGATCGTCCAGCATGGCCGCCGTCAGGGTCAGGGCCACGGCCCCGGCGTCCTGCTCGCTATCGAGGTCCTTGCCCGCCCTGCGGGTCAGCACGCCCACGGCCCGGTAGAGCAGGCCGGAGTCCAGCACCGGCACGTCGTAGAGCGCCCCGAGCCGATGGGCGATGGTCCCCTTGCCCGAGGCCGCCGGCCCGTCGACGGTGATGATGAAGGGGGGTTTCATGAGAGCTCCCCGCCCAGGCCGCGCATCATCTCGACGAACCCCGGGAAGCTGGTGGCGATCATGCCGGGCTCGTCGACGCTGACCGGCGCCTCGGCGGCCAGGCCCATCACCAGGTGGGACATGGCGATCCGGTGGTCGCCCTTGGTGACCACGCGGGCCCCGCCGGCGGCAGGATGGTTGGCCCGCGCGGCGCCCACCACGATCAGCCCCTCGGGCTCCTCCTGCACCCCGATGCCGCAGGCGGCGAGCCCCGCCGCCATCAGGGCGATGCGGTCGCTCTCCTTGACCCGCATCTCGCCGATGCCGCGCATGTGGGTGGGGCCCTCGGCGAAGGCGGCGGCCACCGCCAGGATCGGATATTCGTCGATCATCGAGGGCGCCCGTTCCGGCGGCACGTCCACCCCCCGCATCGCCGAGTGTCGCGCGGTGACGTCGCCCACCTGTTCCCCGCCCTCGTCGCGCAGGTTCGAGATCACGAGATCGGCCCCCATCTCCCGCAGGGTGGTGAACAGCCCGGTGCGCAGGACGTTGAGCAGCACGCCCTCCACCGTCACCTCCGAGCCCGGGGTGATCAGGGCCGCCACCAGGGGGAAGGCCGCCGAGGAGGGGTCGCCGGGCACGATGATCCTCGTCCCCGTCAGCGTCTGGTCGCCGGCCAGGTTGATGTGGCGCTCGCCGTCGCGATCCTCGACCTCGACGACAGCCCCGAAGGCCCGCAGCATCCGCTCGGTATGGTCCCGCGTCGGTTCCGGCTCGATGACGCCGGCCCCGCCGGCCGCGTTCAGCCCGGCCAGCAGCACCGCCGACTTCACCTGGGCCGAGGGCTCGGGCAGGCGATAGTCGATGCGCGTCAGGTTCCCGCCCCGCAGGGTGAGCGGCAGCCGCCCGCCGGTGCGGCAGGCGAAGACCGCCCCCATCTCCGTCAGCGGCTTCATCACCCGGTTCATCGGGCGGCCGCGCAGGGAGGCGTCGCCGGTGAAGGTGGCGCTGATCGGGAACCCCGCCGCCGCCCCCATGATCAGGCGGACCCCCGTCCCGGCGTTGCCGCAGTCGATCACATCCTCGGGCTCGGAAAATCCGCCCCGACCCTCGACGCGCCAGGACCCGACCCCCAGGCGCGCCACGGTCGCGCCGAAGGCGGCCATGGCCGCGGCGGTGCGCTTCACATCGTCGCCCTCGAGAAGCCCCTCGATCTGCGTCGTCCCCTTGGCCAGGGCCCCGAAGATCAGGGCGCGGTGGGAGATCGACTTGTCGCCCGGGGCGCGCACGCGGCCCCGCAGCGGGCCGCCGCGTTGCGCGGTCAGTCCTGCCGACGTCATGGGAATGCCAAGCCTCCTTAAGGCTCTGCTGTTGTCACGAGGGGGTTTGCTTTTGACAGCGGCGCCGGCCCGTGGCAAGGGACCCGGCTTCATTCGAACCCCTTAGAGGCTTAGCCCTTGGCCAATCCCGAACTGGGCGCAAAGCAGATCTGTCCGAACTGCCAAGCGAAGTTCTACGACCTCACCCGTCGTCCCGCCCACTGCCCGAAATGCGCCACCGAGTTCGATCCGGACGAGGCGGTGCGCAGCCGTCGCAGCCGATCGCGCGTCGCCCCCACCGACCACGAGGTCGAGGAGGAAGGCGAAGCCCAGGTGCGCGGCAAGTCGGAGGCCGATGACGACGAGGAAGAAGAAGAGGTCGTCACCCCGGAACTCGACGAGGTCGTCGATGCGCCCATCATCCCCGGCGACGACGATGACGACGACGCCGAACCGGGCGCCACGCCCGAGGACGAGCTCGCCGGCTTCTCCGAGGACGAGGAAGACCTCGAGGAGGACACCGACGACGTGCCCTTCCTGGAAGAGGACGACGAGGACGACTTCGACGACACCGAAATCGAGGGTCTGCCCGGCGAGGGCGACGTCGAGGACCGCTAAATCTGACTGCGACAAACCCGCCTGCAAATTTCCCTGCGGGCGGGCTTGATCGCGGACGAACCTCAGACTAGGTTCCGCGCCTCTTCGGGGAGGGCCTGGTCCGCCCCCGGAGAAACCCGAGACCTCGGGGCTTTAGCTCAGCTGGTAGAGCGCTTGCATGGCATGCAAGAGGTCAGCGGTTCGACTCCGCTAAGCTCCACCATAACGGCCGCTTCCCACCGGAAGCGGCCGTTTCCATTTGGGGGTCGCGGGGCCGGCCCTCGAAGGCGGCTTAACTTCGGCAAGCTGTGCTTCTAAGCTCGGCTGAGCAACCGAGGACACCGCCATGACTCTCCGGACCCTTCTCCTGGCCGCCGCCGCCTTGGCGGCCTCGGCCCCGGCCTTCGCGGCGCCGGCCAAGCCGAGCGGCGCCCAGAAGATGCAGGAGCAGGCGATGACGGAGATCCCGCACTGCTACCGCAAGCTCGGCACGCTCTCGATCACCAACGGCGACGATCCGCGCGGCTGGAATCAGTACAATCTCGCCCCGCCGGAGAAGCTGCTGCGGGTGATCGTCCAGCGGTCCGGCTGCTTCAACCTCGTGGACCGCGGCGCCGGCCTCAACGCGGCGGCCACCGAGCGCGACATCGGCGGCGGCCTGGGCCTGCAGCGCGGCTCCAATGTCGGCCAGGGCCAGATCAAGGCGGCCGACTATGTGCTGGTGGCCGAGGTCCAGGCCTCCAGCGGCGACGCCGGCGGCTCGGCCCTCAGCGGCATCGCCGGCGGCCTGATCGGCGGCCGGGTGGGCGGCCTGGTCGGCGGGATCAAGACCACCAAGATCGAGGCCAACACCGTGCTCTCGCTCACCAATGTGCGCACCACCGAGACCATCGCGGTCCAGGACGGCTACGCGGTGAAGAACGATGTGGGCTGGGGCGCCGGGGCCGGGGCGGGCGGCTGGGGCGGCTTCGGCGGCGCGGTGGGCGGCGGCTACGAGAACACCGACACCGGCCGGGTGGTCACCCTGGCCTTCATCCAGGCCTACAACAAGATGGTCGGCGAGCTGGGCCTGCTGGACACCGGCGTCCCCGCCGCCCAGGCCGCGCCGTCCAAGACCTTCACCTCCCAGACGGCGCTGAACCTGCGCAAGGGCCCCGACGCCAAGTTCGCCGTGGTCCGCACCCTGCCCCCGGGCTCGGTGGTCTATCCGACCGGGAACAAGGACGGCCTCTGGTGGGAGGTCGCCGACGAGAACGACAATGTCGGCTGGGTGCTCAACACCAAGCTCGAACCGACCCGCTAGGGGGCGGGCGGCTATCGCGACCGCCTCGCGGTCTCGGAGGGCAGCTCGCCGAAGCGGTCCCGGTATCGCTGGGCGAAATGTCCGAGGCTGGCGAACCCGCAGGCCAGGGCGACATCGATGACCGAAACTCCCGGGTCGCCCTCCCGCAACCGCCGCCGCGCCTCATCCAGGCGCAGCGCCCTCAGATAGGCCATCGGAGAGGTTCCCCGCGTCTCCCGGAATCGGGCGAAGACGCTTCGCACGCTGACGCCGCAGGCCGCGGCGATCTCCTCCACGGTCAGCGGCCGGCTCCAGTTCTCGCGGATATAGTCCTCCAGCCGGTCGGCCGCCGGCCGGCTGGCCGCCTTGGGGCTCCCGCTCAGCAGCCCCGGGCGCCCGCCCAGATGATCGATCAGGAAGGCGCTCACCAGGGCTTGGGTCAGCTCCGTGATCGGCAGGGCCTCCTCATCGCCGCCGGCGGCGAACTGGTCCGCCAGGTTGTCCACGAGGCCCCGGGTCTTCCAGAAGCTCCCGGCGGGCAGGGCGCGGCGCACGGGAAGGTCCGGAAGACCTGTGAAGTCCCGCCCCGACAGCATCTCCGCCTTGCGGACCAAGGCGACCTCGTCGAACTCGGCGATGATGTGGGCGTAGCCCCCGCTGTAGGCCGCGTCGAAGTCCGAACCTGGCGGAATCAGCCCGGTCGACATGGGCCCGAGCGCCAACTTGGTCCCGCCGATGGTGAACTCGCTCGCTCCGGACAGGACGAAGACCTGCCGATACCCCCCCATCGCGACGAAGCCGATCTGCGCCGGCGTATCGTAGCGGCAATAGTGAAACCGCACCCCCTCCAGCCGCACGCTGTTGGCGAGCGCCAGGAAGGGCGACCCGGTATCCTCGAAACGCGCCGACTCGACCTTGTAGGTGCGCCAAAGGGCGTCGGCCATCGCACCCGGATTGGTCGCCCGGATGATGGGCCGGGAGGCGAACGGCGCCGCCTCGCCCGGCCCACGAGGGTGGGGCGCTTCCGGAGCGCCATCGGGCGGCCTCAACTCTAGATCGACCATTGATTGACACTCAGGATTGAGTTTTCGAAGGTTCTAAAACTGCAGATACTGCTCAAATTGGGTATGAATTTGCACCATTGGGACAATGCTGCGCTCTCGGAACTCAGACATATTTCACGTGGTCTCACTAAGACAGTAACCGATCTCCTAAGACGCCCTTCAAGGGCCCTTCGGCTTCCGGGCATGTTTGCAGATCACACGTGATTGGCTCGGCAAGGCCGGGGGGGAAGATACTATGTTTGGCATCCATACGGGATCTGGCGGGAACACCGGGGCAACGCTCGAGGCCCTGGGGCGATCCCTGGCCATCATCGAGTTCGATCCCAAGGGCACGGTCCTGTCGGCCAACGAGAACTTCTGCGCCGCCCTCGGCTACAGCCTTTCGGAGATCAAGGGCCGCCACCACAGCCTGTTCGTCGATCCGGAGGAGGCGCGC
>JAZKBZ010000097.1:0-1703 GCA_040388315.1 Pseudomonadota bacterium
TCAGCAGCCACGCGGCCGTCGGTCCGGGCTGGCCGTAATAGCCCGACAGCAGCACCAGCCCGGCCACCTTGCCGGGATTGGACGCCGCCATCAGGGTGGCGATGGCCGCGCCGTAGGACTGGCCCACCAGCAGGATCTTCTGGCCGGGCCTCGCCCGCAGCAGGGGGCTGAGCGCCAGGGCCTGCCGGCCGATGTCGCCGACATATTCCACCGGCTCGGAGCCGGCGTAGCCTGGACGGTCGACCACCACCATCTCGCGGTCCTGCGGCAGGGCGGCGATGGCCGGCGCCCAGTACTCCGCCCAGGACGGCGCGCCCGTGACCACGACGATCTTCCAGGGGGCGAGCTTCTCGCGTGGGCTCTCGATGGCCGACAGCCGCCAGCCCAGGCCGCCGCCGGCGCTGAAGGTCGTGCGCCGGACCACGTGATCGGGATAGTCCCCCGACACCGGGACGTGCTCGGTCCGGCCCCAGGCCGCCGACTCCGCCACCGCCCACGTAATTTCAAGCACACCCTTGGGCCGTCTGCGCGCCACGTCGTGAACTCCATCAAGTCCTGGATATTACCTGGGGCCTGAACGCGCGATGGCAAGGGCGGTTCTAGGTGGGCGCAACCGTGGCGGCGATCTGATCACGCAGCTCGCGCTTGAGCACCTTTCCGGTGGGTCCGATGGGCAGGGCCTCGACGATCCGAACCTCGTCGGGCGTCCACCACTTTGCGACCCGGGCGGCGACGTGGGCCTTCAGCACCTCCGGATCGGCGGTCTGACCCGGCCGCAGGGTCACCAGTAGCAGGGGGCGCTCGTCCCACTTGGGGTGGGGCACCCCGATGGCCGCGGCCATGGCCACGGCCGGGTGGGAGCAGACGGCGTCCTCCAGGTCGAGGGTGGAGATCCACTCCCCGCCCGACTTGATAACGTCCTTGGCCCGATCGGTGAGCCGCAGATAGCCCTCGGCGTCGATCGTGGCGATGTCGCCGGTGTCGAACCAGCCGTCGTCGGTGAAGGCCTGGGCCCCCTCGTTCTTGAAATAGGCCGAGGACACCCAGGGCCCGCGCACCTGCAAGGCGCCGGGGCTGGCGCCGTCGCGGGGCTGGAGGGTCCCGTCGTCGGCGACGATGCGCATCTCCACGCCCCAGAGCCCGCGGCCCTGCTTCAGCTTTCGGGCCACGCTGGTGGCGCGGTCCTCGCCGGCATGGGCCGGCAGGGGGGTGTTGATCACCCCCATGGGGCTGGTCTCGGTCATCCCCCAGATCTGGCGCACGGTGGCGCCCATCTGGTCCTCGATGCGGCCGATCAGGGCGGCGGTCGGCGCCGAGCCGCCCACCGCCACGGTCCGCACGCTGGTGAGCTTCTGCTGGGTCTGGTCCAGGTGGTCCAGCACCCCGATCCAGATGGTGGGCACCCCCAGCAGGAAGGTGGCCTTCTCGGCCACCGCCAACTCGCAGATCGAGGGCCCGTCAAGATGGCGGCCCGGCAGGATCAGCTTGGCCCCCACCAGGGGCGCGCCATAGGGCGTGCACCAGGCGTTCGCGTGGTACATCTGGGCGCACGGCAGGACGGCGTCGCGGGCGCCCAGGTCGAAGGCGTCGGGCTGCACCATGGCCATGGCGTGCAGGACCGTGGCGCGGTGCGAATAGAGCACCCCCTTCGGATTGCCCGTCGTGCCGGAGGTGTAGCAAAGGCCCGAGGCGGTCCGCTCGTC
>JAZKBZ010000097.1:1713-6790 GCA_040388315.1 Pseudomonadota bacterium
GTCCAGCTCCGGCCAGCTGAAGTCGGGCGTGTTGGCGGCGATGAGCTCCTCATAGACCAGGGTCCCGGCCGGCGATTCCGGCGGCAGGTGCTCGCGGTCGGTCATGGCCACGAAGGTCTTCACCAACGGCAGCTTGGCCGCCAGCTCCCCCACCAGTTCGCCAAAGCTGATGTCGAACAGCAGCAGGCTGTCCTCGGCATGGTTGGCCACCCACGCCACCTGGTCGGGGTGCAGGCGCGGATTGATGGTGTGCAGCACGGCGCCGATGCCACTCACCGCATAGTATAGCTCGAAGTGGCGGTGGGTGCTCCAGGCGAGCGTGGCGACCCGGTCTCCGGGCTTCACGCCGAGCTCGGTGAGCGCATTGGCCATCTGCTTGGCGCGCACCAGGGCGTCGGCAGAGGTGTAGCGGTGGATCGGCCCCTCGACGGTGCGCGTCACCACCTCCCGGTCGCCGTGATAGGTCGCCGCATATTCCAGGATGGACGGCAGGCTCAGCGCCCGGTCCATCATCAAGGCCAGCATCGCTGTCCCCTCCCCGATACCGTTGTTGGGGCGGTTCTAGGACGCGGGTCCGGGCTCGGCTAGGGGGCGAGGCCCCTAGGCGGCCATCCGCGCCTTGAAGACGCCGTCGGGAAGCTTGGGCGCGCGGCTGGGGTGGACGAAGAAATAGTCCTTCCAGGGCAGGTTCGGCACCACGGTGGTGCGCTCCTCCAGCCGGTCGCCGTTCAGGGCGAACATGCGATAGCCGCGGGAGCGGAACATCTCCACCACGCCCTCGGCCGTACCGCCGAACCGGGCCTCCAGCATGGCGGGGTGGATCTCCAGCAGCACATGGGGGCGGTCGCGGTCGATGATGCCCAGGGCGCCGTTCAGCGCCTTCTGCTCGGCGCCCTCGATGTCCATGCGGATGAAGTCGACGCGGCCGATGCCGTTCTTCTGGCAATAGTCGTCCAGAGTGACCACCGGGGTCGGCTGCAGCTCGACGCCGACGTCCTCCAGGTCCGGGCGGACCTTGCCCTCGGGCGGCGCGTCGGAGACGAAGGCGTAGGCGCGGCCCATGCGGCCGGAGGTCTTCTTCGGCGTCACCAACAGCATTTCGCCCGGCGCGTCGGAGACCGCGGCGTGGATCGGGGTGACCTGGCGCGAGATGCCGTGCCAGGCCAGACAGTGCTTCAGCACCTCGAAGGTGAAGGCCGAGGGCTCAAAGGCATAGATGCGCGCGTCCGGCGCCACCTGGGTCATGACATAGGAGTGGCGCCCGTCGCTGGCGCCCACGTGCAGGCAAACCGGCGCCCCCGACAGCAGGTCGGCCAGATACGGCGTCTCCGGCTCGTGCTTCGCCCACTTCATATTGCGCCGCCAAGCGCGGAAAGCGTGGCTGAGCACGCGTATCGAAGCCATGAGTACTTCCTTTGAACGGCCCGTCTTTACGACGCGTCGCGCGTAACCGTCATCATGTAGTTGATGTCGCAGTCCGACGACCGGCACCAGCGGCCGTTGAGCGGGTCGAAGGCCACGCCGAAGGGCCCCTGGACCCGCAGGGCCTCATCCTTGAGGAAGGTCCGAAGCTCGTCGGGCTTGAGGAACTTGGTCCAGTCGTGGGTGCCGGCGGGCAGCCAGCGCAGGACGTATTCGGCCCCCACCTTGGCCAGGGCGAAGGCCTTCAGGGTGCGGTTGAGGGTGGCCACGATCATAAGGCCGCCGGGCGCCAGCAGGCGCGAACAGCTGCGCAGGAACTCGCCCGGGTCGGCCACGTGCTCGATGACCTCCATGTTGAGGATCAGGTCGTAGGGCCCGGCCCCCTCGGCCTCCAGCCCCTCGGCGGTGCCGGCGCGATAGTCGATGGCCAGCCCCTGCTCGGCGGCGTGGGTCTTGGCGGTGCCGATATTGCGCTCCGAGGCGTCGACCCCGGTGACCGAGAAGCCCAGCCGCGCCATGGGCTCGGACAGCAGGCCGCCGCCGCAGCCGATGTCCAGCAGCTTCAGCCCCTCGAAGGGCTTGCGCGCCTGGCTGTCGCGGCCGAACCGGATCAGGGCCTGCTCGCGGATGAAGGCCAGGCGGACCGGGTTGAACTTGTGCAGGGGCGCGAACTTGCCCCGCGGATCCCACCATTCGGCGGCGATGCGGGAGAAGCGTTCGACGTCCGCGGGGTCGATGCTGGAGGCGACGGTCATGAGGCCCTTCTACCCGCCATCGGCGCCAAGGCGAAGCCCAGCGTTGCCCCAGGGGCCCAGCGTCGCTAGAACGCGGCCCTTCCCTCTCCCCTCAAGGAGCTTGTGACCACGCCCATGTCCCGGCTGGTGATGAAATTCGGCGGTACGTCCGTCGCCGACCTGGAGCGCATCCGGCGCGTGGGTCGGCTGGTGGCCGCCGAGGTGGCCGCGGGCCACCAGGTGGCCGTGGTGGTCTCGGCCATGTCCGGCAAGACCAATGAGCTGGTGGCCTGGACCGACGGCGCCGGCGCCGCGGCGCAAGGCCTTGAGCCCTCCGACGACGAGTACGACGTGGTGGTGGCCTCCGGCGAACAGGTGACCGCCGGCCTGCTGGCCATGACCTTGCGCAACATGGGCCTGCCGGCGCGCTCCTGGATGGGCTGGCAGATCCCGATCATCGCCGACGACGCCCACGGCCGCGCCCGCATCGACGACGTGCCGCCGGAGAACCTGGTGACCGCCATGGATTCGGGCCAGGTGGCGGTGATCGCCGGCTTCCAGGGCGTGACCCGCGACGGCCGCATCGCCACCCTGGGCCGTGGCGGCTCCGACACCAGCGCCGTGGCCATCGCCGCGGCGGTAAGCGCCATCCGCTGCGACATCTACACCGACGTCGACGGGGTCTACACCACCGACCCGCGCATCGAGAGCAAGGCCCGCAAGCTCAACAAGATCTCCTACGAGGAGATGCTGGAGATGGCGTCCCTGGGCGCCAAGGTCCTGCAGACCCGCTCCGTCGAACTCGCCATGGCCAAGAACGTGCCGGTGCGGGTGCTGTCCAGTTTTGTCGAGCCCGGCGAAGCGCCCGGCCAAGGCACCATCGTGTGCGACGAGGAAGAGATCATGGAAAAGCGCATCGTGAGCGGGGTCGCCTATAGCCGCGACGAGGCCAAGATCACGCTGTACGGCCTGCCCGACCACCCCGGCGTGTCCTCGGCGATCTTCGGCGCCCTGGCCGACGCCAACGTCAATGTGGACATGATCGTCCAGAGCCATGCGCGCACCGCCGACACCGCCAACATGGAGTTCACGGTGGGCAAGCGGGACGCGGCCCGCGCCGTGGAGATCGTCCGCGCCGCCCAGCCGCAGATCGGCTTCGAGGACGTGGCCGTCAACGAGGACGTCGCCAAGGTCTCGGTGATCGGGGTGGGCATGCGCAGCCACACCGGCGTGGCCAAGACCATGTTCAGCGCCTTGGCCGAGAAGGGCGTCAACATCCAGGTGATCTCCACCAGCGAGATCAAGATCAGCGTGCTGATCGACGCGGCCTATACCGAGCTGGCGGTCCGCGCCCTGCACGCCGCCTACGGCCTGGACCAGCTCTAGGCGGACTGCGCGCGGTAGCCGGCCAGGCGCCGGGCTGCCCACAGGCCCGCCAGGGCCACCGGCAGGGCGGCGACGAAGACCCAGACCCCGGCCGAGCGCGCCGTGGCGTCGCTCAGGCCGTGGGAGAAGCCCACCAGATTGGCCACCGCCGCGGCCACCGCGGCGCCGGCGGCCGAGCCGGTCAGGCGCACCGTGGTGATGCCGGCCGCCCCGATGGCGCGCTCGGAGTCGGGCAGGGCGCCGAGGATGGCCTGGCTCATGAAGGCCCAGGAGAGGCCGAACCCCGCCCCCAGGGCCGCCCCGGCCAGCACCACCCCCACCACCGAGCCGGTGGGGAAGACCAGGGCGCTGGCCCCGACCCCGGCGGTGGCGCAGACCGCGCCGATCAGGATCATGCGTCCCGGCCAGCGCCCGGTGAGATGGGCGACGGCCAGACCCGCGAGGGTCCAGGCCGCCGCCTCTCCCGCGATCACGTAGCCGGCGGTCAGGGCAGACAAACCGGCGAGCTGCTGCAGGATCGCAGGACCGTAGATGGAAAAGCCCATGGAGGCCGCCGTCAGCAGGAACATGCTGGCGTAGCCGGACCCGGGGATGGTGCGCAGGGACCCCGAGCCCCGGGGCAGCAGGCGGACCACGGCGCGCTCGTCGAGCCAGACCATGGCCAGCAGCAACGCGACGCCCACGGCGGTCAGCCCCGCCGAGCGGGCGAAGGTCCCGGCGATGTCGGCCGCGCCGATGGCCGCGACCCCGGCGGCGATCAGGCCAAGCTGGCCCCAGGCGACGCCCGAGCCGCCCTCCCCGTCCTCGCCCCGGGGCAGCATGGCGTAGGCGGCGACCGCCACGGCCACGGCCTGGATCGCGAAGAACCAGAAGACCCAGCGCCAGACGCCCAAGTCGGCGAAGATCCCGCCGATCATCGGGCCCACCAGGCTGGCGATCCCCCAGACCGCGGTGATGGCGGCGTAGACCCGGGGCAGCAGGCGATTGGGGAACAGCAGGCCGATGGCCACCGAGCAGAAGCCGGTGACCCAGCCGCCGCCGATCCCCTGCAGCAGGCGGCCCACCAGGAAGCTGGTGATGTCAGGGCCCGCGGCGCTCAACCCGCAGCCCAGGGCGTAGAGCAGGGCGGCGGCCGCGGTGGCGCGGCGCAGGCCGAAGCGCTGGGCCAGCAGGCCCGAGCTGGCGCCGGCCATGACCGAGCCCAGCAGGTAGCCCGCCGTGGCCCAACCGAAATAGGCGTAGCCGCCGAGGTCGGCGCCGACGCTGGGCATGATGGTGGCGGTGACCAGGCTGTCGGCGGCGCCGATCCAGACCCCCAGGCAGATGAGGATGAAGCGCGGCGCGCGGCCCTCGCCGAGGACGTCGGCCCAGCCGCCATCGGGGGTGGGGGGTGGTTTCATGTCGACAGGCTCAACGGGGTCTGGCGGGGATGGGTAGACGGGGCGGCGGCGATTTGCAATAGTTTGGTTGTCAAATGCGAAACCTGGCCGACGACCTGCTGTTTGCGATGAAGACCCGGGGGCCGGCCCAGACCC
>JAZKBZ010000098.1:0-1205 GCA_040388315.1 Pseudomonadota bacterium
TTCCAGGCCGACAGGAAGTCGTCCTCGAACAGCAGCGTGGCGACGGAGGCGCCGACGGTGCCAATCGCGACCGTCGCCGGGAGGGCCGCCAGGAGGATGAAATTGCGAAAGCGCGGGAGCACGTTCATGTCCAGCCCGGCGCCGCAGAACCTCCGGATGAGAACCGCCGCCAGGACGGCCTCGGTGAGATCGCATCCGGAGATCAGCAAGGCCCTCGCCGGCGTGCTGCCGCTGTTGAGCGCCGCCAGCAGGTCGATCGTCGCGCAGAGCAGGGCCAGGACCATGGCCTGCTGGCGTGGCAGCAGGAGCAGGCCGGCGGCCAGGAAGCCGTTGCAGATCCACAGGACGGCGAGGCCGGTGACGCTGGTGGTCCAGGTGTAGGCCAGCAGGGCGCAGACCGCATAGGCCGCCAGGAAGGCCAGGTCGAGGCCGGGCGCGCGGGGCGACTGGGCCGGTCGAAAGAGCCGGATAGGCGACGCCATTCGGGCAACCCCCCAGTTGCGCGTTAAACCATAGGCCTGGGCTTCACACACAATTGCTGATCACAACCCAGGCCAAGGTATTGGCGCGGCGAATGATTCGGCCACCACCCGGAGATGGCGCGACGAAAAAACCCCAGGCCGAAAGCCTGGGGTTCAATCCGTTCCGAACGCTCGGTGGAGGATTTTAGTCCGCCAGTTCCGGAGCCGCGTTGGCCGCGTCCTCGGCGGGGTTCTCGATGATCGGCGCGCCGGGTTCGTGACCCTCGCCCTCGATCTCGAAGGCGAGCTTGGAGTCCTTCAGCACCACCTTCACATGGCCACCCTTCACCAGCTTGCCGAACAGAATCTCGTCGGCCAGCGGCTTCTTGATGTGCTCCTGAATTACCCGGGCCAGAGGCCGAGCGCCGTAGAGCTCGTCGAAACCGTTCTTGGCCAGCCAGTCGGCGGCCTCGTCGGTGGTCTCGATGGTGACGTGACGGTCGGCCAGTTGCGCTTCCAGCTGGATGACGAATTTCTGGACGACCTGGCGGATGATGTCCTGGGTCAGGGGCTTGAACTGCACCACCGCGTCGAGGCGGTTGCGGAATTCCGGCGTGAACAGGCGCTTCAGGGCCTCGTCGACCTCGTCCTCCTGCTTCCCGCGGCCGAAGCCGATGGAATTGCGCTGGGCGTCGGAGGCGCCGGCGTTGGTGGTCATGATCAGGACCACGTTGCGGAAGTCGA
>JAZKBZ010000099.1:0-24048 GCA_040388315.1 Pseudomonadota bacterium
CGCGGCGGAAGGCCACGGTCCTGGCCTGCAGGGCGCGGGCGTCTTCGAGCCAGGGGGTGGTCATGGCGGGTCTCCGGAAAGCCGCTAGGCTGTCACAGACTTTCCCGCCGCGCACCCCGCCGATTTCCAATCCGCCCCGCCTGGGCCAGGATGGGCGACCGCCCTGAGGGAGCCGCCATGCCCGCCCTGACGACCATCGAAGAGCTTGAGGCCCTCTATGGCGCCCCCAACGCCGCCTCCACCCTGAAGGAGCGCGACCGGCTGATCCCGGAATACGCCGCCCTGATCGCGGCCTCGCCCTTCGTGGCCCTGGCGACGGCGGGGCCGGAGGGGCTGGACTGCTCGCCGCGCGGCGACGCCGGCGAGGTGGTGCGGATGGCCGACGACCGCACCCTGCTGATGCCCGACCGGCGGGGGAACAACCGGGCCGATTCCCTGCGCAACATCGTGCGTGACCCCCGCGTGGCCCTGCTGTTCCTGATCCCGGGCTCGGGCTCGACCCTGAGGGTGAACGGGCGAGCGGAGCTGCGCACCGACCCCGATCTGCTGGAGGCCTTCGCGATGGAGGGCAAGCTTCCCCGCTGCGTGGTGGTGATCACCATCGAGACGGTGTTCTTCCAGTGCGCCCGGGCGGTGATCCGGGCCGACCTGTGGAATCCGGAAAAACACGTCGATCCGGCGCGATTGCCGAGCGCGGGGCAGATGCTAGCGGCCGCGAGTTCGGGCGCGCAGGGCGGGGACCAGTACGACGCCGAGTGGCCGGCGCGGGCGGCGGCGAGCATGTGGTGAAGGGCGGAGAGGTCCAGACCCCCTCCGATCAGTCCGCCGCCTGCACCATCGCGAACGTCTTCACCCCCATGGCCAGCAGGCGGGGATCGTTGACGCGGCCGGCGTCGACGAGGACCACGCCGTAATAGACCGCCCAACCCGCCGCGCGGGCCCAGGTGGCGTCGCTGGCGTCATAGGCGGCCATGGCGGCGTGGCGGGCGCTGGCGTCCGGCAGCAGCATCCAGAGGGCGGCGAGGTCGGTGGCGCGGTCGCCCTGGCACATGTCGCCCCAGTCGATCACGGCGGTCAGCGCGCCGTCCCGCGACAGCACGTTGCGGGCGTGGGGGTCGCCGTGCAGCCAGGTGGGCTCGACATCGATGGGCGCAGCCAAGGCGCGGGCCCAGACCTCGTGGACGCGCGGCGTGATCAAGTCCGTCTCCGCCGCCAGCCGGGCGAAGCGGGGCGCGAGATAGTCCGCCCGCTCGGCCAGGGGCACGCCCCGGTGCGGATTGCGCGGCGCCCGGGGGTGGCGCGGAGGCTGATGCAGGGCCTTCAGGAAGCCAGCCAGCACCAAGGCCTGGTCGGCGCGGAGCGGATCAAGGTCGGCCGGGCCGCCGGGCATCCAGGGCAGGATGCTCCACGGCCAGGGATAGCCCCAGCCGGGGCCCCCACGCCGCAATGGAGCGGGAACCGGCAGGGGCAGACTATCGGCCAGGGTCGGCAGCCACCGCTGCTCATTCTGCAGCAGCTCGACGGCGACGAGGCGGCGCGGCATCCGCACGGCCATGTCGTCGCCCAGACGGAACATGTCGTTGTCCCAGCCCGACGCCACCAACTCGATGGGCAGGTGAGCGAACTCGCCATGCTGGTCGGCCAGCAGGGCGCGAACCAGGCCGATGTTGATCTCGACCTCGGCGGGCGGAACCCCGTTGGCGGTGTTGCGGAGGGGCGCGCTCAAGGGATGACTCCGATTTCGTCCTGGTGTATCGGCTTTAGCGTCATGATCCGCCTCGCCGCCAGCACCTGGTATTTTAGCTTTCCGACGCCCCCGGCGGAGGAAGGACTTGGCTTGACGTGACACCGTCCTAGACAAGCACCCACCCACCGCCAGTCACCCTGGCGGTTTTTTTATGCCCGCCAGCGTGACCTCCCCGCTTCAGGAGTTCCCAATGCCCGGCACCGACGACCTTCGCATCCGCAGCCTCACAGAGCTCAGCCCGCCGTCCCAGGTGATGGACGAGTTCGTCCGCACGCCCGCCGCCAGCGTGACGGTGACCGCCGCCCGCCAGGCCCTGCACGCCATCCTGCACGGCCAGGACGACCGGCTGGCCGTGGTGATCGGCCCCTGCTCGATCCACGATCCGGAGGCGGCCATGGACTATGCCGGCCGGCTGCTGAAGCAGCGTGAGCGGTTCGGGGGCGAGCTCGAGATCCTGATGCGGGTCTATTTCGAGAAGCCCAGGACGACGGTGGGGTGGAAGGGGCTGATCAACGATCCGGACCTGGACGGCACCTTCAAGATCAATGAGGGCCTGCGGCTGGCGCGCGGGCTGCTGCTGGACATCAACGACATGGGACTGCCGGCGGCGGTGGAGTTCCTGGACGTGATCACCCCCCAGTACCTGGCCGACCTGGTGGGCTGGGGGGCGATCGGGGCGCGGACCACCGAGAGCCAGATCCACCGCGAGATGGCGTCTGGCCTCTCCTGTCCCGTGGGGTTCAAGAACGGCACCGGCGGCGACGTGAAGATCGCCGTGGACGCCTGCAAGGCCGCCTCCCAGCCGCACCATTTCCTGGCGGTGAGCAAGGACGGCCGCTCGTCCATCGCCGCCACCACCGGCAATGAGGACTGCCATGTGGTGCTGCGAGGCGGGACCACCACCAACTATGACGCCGCCAGCGTCGAGGCCGCCGCCAAGGTGATGGAGGCCTCGGGCCTGCGTCCCGCCCTGATGATCGACGCCAGTCACGCCAATTCGTCGAAGGACCCGGCCAACCAGCCCAGGGTTATGGACGACGTCGCCCGCCAGCTGGCGGCCGGCGAACGGCGGATCGTCGGCGTGATGGTGGAGAGCCACATAGAGGCCGGCCGCCAGGATCTGGTTCCCGGGCGCCCCCTCGTCTACGGCCAGAGCATCACCGACGGCTGCATCGACTGGGACAGCTCCGTGGCGGTGCTTGAGCGCTTGGCCGAGGGCGTTCGGGCGCGTCGCCGGGTGACGGCCCAAGGCGCGCGGGAAGGGGCGATGGCCTGAACTACTTCCTCTCCCGCTTGCGGGAGAGGGTAGGGTGAGGGCTCTTTCTGAAGGGCCGTCGGCGCTCCGGGACCGAGACGCGCAGGCCTGCTGCGCGCGCCCTCACCCTGCCCTCTCCCCCTAGAGGGGGCGAGGGTTAGACGCGACTCCGATTCGGACTCGGTTCGTTCCTCATGCGTTCCATCCGTTAACCATGGTGAATTTTGTGTTAATGCCCGTTTGTTCCGCGGGCGGAGAGGCTCACCGGCAGAGCGGTGAGCCGCCCATGTCCAGGTGGAAGTGGTTGGCGTGCTGGGCGTTGTAGTCCGGGGACAGGACGGTGACGAAGACCCGGCAGCCGCCGTCGCGGACACGGTGCAGGAACCGCCCCTTGGGGCCGGGGTCGTTCCAGTCCTTCAGCACACTGATCACTTCGCCATTGGCCAGCTTGAAGCCGGCGATATCGAGGGCGTTGGCGCTGGCGTGTTCGCTGACGGGGCCCTCGGCCTGGCCGTAGATGCGGCGGCAGGCATAGGAGCCGTAGTTGTCGATGGCGGTGACCGCCTCGCCCAGCACCTCGAAGGCGGCGGGCTGCACCACCTGGCGCTCCCAGATGGAGACGGCGAGCGCTTCCTTGCAGGTCAGGGAGACGTCGGAGGGGCGCAGGGGCGCCATGCCGCCGGTGAAGCGCAGGGCGCCGCGGACCTGGCAGGTTCCGTCGGCGGAGGTTTCCTGGACCTCCCGGAAGGACAGGCCGCCCTGGGTGAGCACCGCGCGGCAGGCGGCGGGGTCCTCGCCGGTGCGGGCGGCCTTGGCCTTGGTGGCGACGCCGACCGGGTCGATGACGCTGAGCGGCTTCCAGGGCAGGTGTTCCGGCGGGACGGTGCGCTCGGCCAGCAGGGCCATGATCCCCACCACCCCCCAGATCAGCACCAGGCCGACGATCCGCGCCATCAGGGTCTGATGGCGGGCGTGTTTCTCGATATGGGGGTGACGGGGCGCGCGGTAGGCCATGGACCCCTAACGGTGACGCTTCGTCATGGTTTCATCGCCCCGGGGCCGTGGTCGGTCGCCACGAGCATAGCACAGCTCTTCCCTCACCTTGCGAGAACGGCCTAGGGTCCAGGCTTCCTTGGGGGGGAACGGCGATGAAGACCTTGGCGAAGATCGGCCTCGGCCTGGGCGGGGCCCTGGTCCTGCTGGCGGGCGTGATCGCGGTGCGGACGGCGACCTTCAAGGCGCCGGCCGCCGCCGACCTCTCCGGCGTGAAGCTGGCGCCGGCGGTGAGGGTGGATCGGGCGCTCGCCGCCCTGCACCTGTCCCAGGCCATCCAGATCCAGACGGTCAGCCACCAGGACCCGGCCGAGGACCAGCCGGCGGAGTGGGACCGGCTGCACGCCTGGCTCCAGGCGACCTATCCCAAGGCCCACGCCGCCATGAGCCGCGAGGTCGTGGCCGGCCACACCCTGATCTACACCTGGAAGGGGACCGACCCGAGCCTGGCCCCCATCCTCCTGATGGCCCACCAGGACGTGGTGCCGGTGACGCCGGGCACCGAGGCCGACTGGAAGCATCCGCCCTTTGAAGGCGTCATCGCCCCGGACGGGGTCTGGGGTCGGGGCGCCGTCGACGACAAGGGCTCCCTCGTGACCCTGTTCGAGGGCGCCGAGATCCTGGCGGCCCAGGGATTCAAACCGCGCCGCACGGTGATGATCGTCTCCAGCCACGACGAGGAGGTGCGCGGCCAGGGCGCCCGGGCCGCCGCGGCCCTGCTGCGGGCGCGGGGGATCAAGGCCGAGTTCGTGCTGGACGAGGGCCAGGCGATCATCTCCGACAATCCCATCACCGGCGGGCCGGTGGCCCTGATCGGCATCGCCGAGAAGGGCTACGCCACCCTGAAGGTCACCGCCCGCGCGGCCGGCGGCCACTCCTCCTCGCCGCCGAAGGACGGGGGCGGGGTGGTGACGCTCTCCAAGGCCGTGGCGGCCATCGGCGACCACCCCTTCCCGATGAAATTCGCCGGACCGGGGGCGGCCATGCTGACGGCGCTGGCGCCCTCCGGCCCCCTGCCGATCCGCATGGCGGTGGCCAACGCCTGGCTGTTCTCGCCGCTGATCGTGGCCCAGACGGCGGCGACGCCCGCCGGGGCCGCCCTGCTGCACACCACCGTCGCGCCCACCATGCTGAAGGGCAGCCCCAAGGAGAACGTCCTGCCGCAGGACGCCACGGCCTGGATCAACTACCGCATCGCGCCGGGCGACAGCTCGGCCAAGGTGATGGCCCACACCAAGGCCGCCGTCGGAGACCTGGCGGTGGACATGGTCTGGACCAAGACGCCGGACGAGCCCTCGCCGGTCTCCTCCACCAACTCCCTGGGCTGGACCACCATCGCCGCGGTGGCGGGCGATCTCGCCAAGGCGCCGGTGGCGCCGGGGCTGGTGACGGCGGGCACCGACAGCCGCTACCTGGCCCCGGTGGCCAAGGACGTCTACCGCTTCCAGCCCATGACCTTCTCCCTGGCGGCGACGACCATGATCCACGGGACCAACGAGCACCTGTCCCTGGAGAACCTGGAGCAGTGCGTGCAGTTCTACGCCCGGCTGATCGCCACGGCGGCGCGCTGAACCTTGTCCCCCGTCATCCCGGGCGACCCGCGGGGGAGACCCGGGACCCAGGGGATTGATCGCGGCCCCTGGGTCCCCGACTCTCCGCTTCGCTGCGGCCGGGATGACGTGGTTGGGTGAAGGAAAGCCGGAATAACCTCGATAAAACGCCGCCGGTTAACCCTGCAGACCTTGCGATCCGCTGCGGCGCAACGCACGTTCCGTCCAACTTGAGACCTGGAGACTTTCGAATGCGCAATTGGCGGTTGGACGAAGACGACGAGGGCGAAGACGGCGCCCGCAAGCCCGACATGCCGATGACGGCGGGGCCCGTGCAGAGCGGCCTCTACAAGGCCCGCACGGTGCTGGTCTTCGGGGAGATCGACATGCGGCTGGCCGAGCGGGTCACCGCCCAGCTGCTGGCGCTGTCCAACGAGAGCGACGCCGACATCCGGGTGATCGTCAATTCGCCGGGCGGCCACGTCGAGAGCGGCGACACCATCCACGACATGATCACCTTCTGCGGTCCCAAGGTGAAGGTGATCGGCACCGGCTGGGTGGCCAGCGCCGGGGCCCACATCTATCTGGGCGCGCCCAAGGAAAATCGGCTGTGCCTGCCCAACACCCGCTTCCTGCTGCACCAGCCCTCGGGCGGGGTGCGCGGCCAGGCCTCGGACATCGAGATCGAGGCCGAGGAGATCGTGAAGATGCGCGAGCGGGTCAACCGCATGATCGCGCGTGAGACCGGCCAGCCCTACGAGAAGGTGGTCAAGGACACGATCCGGAACTTCTGGATGAGCGCCGAGGAAGCCAAGGCCTACGGTATCGTCTCGCGCATCATCGCGCGCGCCGACGAGGCCTGAGATGGAGACCGCGCCCTGGTGGAAGGGCGCGGTCGTCTATCATATCTATGTCCGCAGCTTCTTCGACTCCGACGGCGACGGCCACGGCGACCTGAAGGGCGTCGCGGCGAAACTCGATTACATCCAGGACTTGGGGGTCGACGCCATCTGGCTCTCCCCGGTGCATCCCTCCCCCAACCGCGACTGGGGCTATGACGTCTCCGACTTCGAGGGCGTCCACCCCGACTACGGGTCGATGGCCGACCTCGAGGCCCTGGTCGCCGCCGCCCACGGGCGGGGCATCAAGGTGATGCTGGACGAGGTGCTGTCCCACACCTCCGACGAGCACGCCTGGTTCGCGGCCAGCCGCGACGGCGGGCCGGATGGGGAGAAGGCCAGCTGGTACGTCTGGGCCGACCCGGCCGACGACGGCACGGCGCCCAACAACTGGCTCTCGGTGTTCGGCGGCCCGGCCTGGGCCTACCAGCCGGCGCGCCGGCAGCACTATCACCACAAGTTCCTGCGCCAGCAGCCCAAGCTGAACTGGCGCAATCCCGACGCCAAGGAAGCCGCCATCTCGGTGCTCGACTTCTGGCTGGCCAAGGGGATCGACGGCTTCCGCCTGGATGTGGCCGGCACCTTCCTGCACGACGACACGCTCACCGATAACCCGGCCGTGCCCGCGCCACAGCGCACCCGCCACCACTGGGCCCACGCCAGCGAGATGCAGGTCCACCTGCATGACTCCAACCTGCCGGAGAACATCCCGCTGCTGGAGGAGATCCGCGCCCGGGTGGACGGCCACGGCGACCGCTTCGTGTTCGGGGAGTTCTCCGAGGAGGAGGAGCGCTGCGGCGCCTATTGCACGCCGGCCGACGGCCTGCACTCGGCCTACACCTTCGTGCTGCTGCATGCGCGCAAGCTCAATCCGCAGATCTTCCGCGACCATTTCGAGACCCTGGCGCGGCATCCCGGCCACTGGCCCTGCATCTCCTTCTGCAATCACGACATCATGCGCACCGCCACCCGGTTCGGGGGCGGGGCGGCGATCGCCCGGCTGATGCTGGCCCTGCTGCTGAGCCTCAAGGGCACCACCCTGCTCTATCAGGGCGAGGAACTCGGCTTGCCCGAAGCCCAGAGCCTGACCCGCACGGAGATCCGCGATCCGGTGGGCGACCTCTACTGGCCGATCTCCAAGGGTCGGGACGGCTCGCGCACCCCCATGCCCTGGGCGCCGGGGGACAATCTCGGCTTCTCCAGCGCCAAGCCGTGGCTGCCCAGCGCGCCGGAGCACCGCGACCTGACCGTGGCGGCCCAGGCGGCCGATCCGGCCTCGACCCTGGCGCTGGCCAAGGCCCTGATCGCCCTGCGCAAGGCCTCGCCGGCCCTGACCCGCGGCGAGATCGAGATGGCCCCGGCGGCGGGCCAGGTGCTGGCCTTCACCCGGACCCTGGGGGATGAGCAGGTGCTGTGCCTGTTCAACATGGGCGCCGAGCCCGCCGTGTACGCCCAGGCGGGCTTGACCGGCGAGGCCGTCGCCCTGCCCGGTTTGATCCAGGCCAAGGTCGAGGACGGCAAGGTGGCGCTTGCTGCCCACGGCGTGGCCTTCATCCGCCGGCCCTGAACCGCTACAAGGACCCCATGCCCGACGACGCCCCGGCCCGCAGCTCCTCCGCCGACGCCAAGTTCGGGCGCGGCTTCCTGGCCGACATCTGGTATTTCGCCGCGCTGTCGGCCGACCTGAAGCGCGGCAAGCTGCAGCGCTACGAACTGCTGGGCGAGCCGGTGCTGCTGTACCGGGACCGGGCCGGCGTCGCCCACGCCATCAAGGACATCTGCCCGCACCGGGCCGCGCCGCTGTCGGCCGGGACCCTGACCGCCGAGGCCGACGGGCGCGAGGTGGTGGCCTGCCCCTATCACGGCTGGCGGTTCGGCGGCGACGGGGCCTGCACGGCCATCCCGTCCCTGGTGGCCGACCAGGCGATGGACACCGGCCGCATCCGGGTGCGCAGCTATCCGGTGGCCGAAAGCCAGGGCCTGGTCTTCGTCTGGATCAGCTCCGATCCCCGCTTCGAGGGCGAGCCGCCGGAAGCCCCGCCGGTCTTCCCCGGCGTGGTGGGCGGCAAGCCCAAGCTGGTGGACCGCATGGAGTTCGACGCCCATATCGACCACGCCGTGGTGGGGCTGATGGACCCGGCCCACGGCCCCTATGTGCACCAGCAGTGGTGGTGGCGCTCGGCCAAGAGCCAGCACGACAAGGCCAAGAAATTCGAGCCCCGCGAGCAGGGCTTCGCCATGGTCCGCCACGAGCCGTCCAAGAACAGCCGCGCCTATGTGGTCCTGGGCGGCGAGCCGCTCACCGAGATCACCTTCCGCATCCCGGGGATGCGCTGGGAGCACGTGACGGTGGGCAAGTATCAGGTGCTGTCGCTCACCTGCCTGACGCCGCTCTCGGAGACCCGGACGAAGATCACCCAGATCGTCTGGTCGGATCATCCGGCCTTCTTCTTCCTCAAACCTTTCGTGGCCTGGGGGGCGCGGATCTTCCTGCGCCAGGACGGCGACATGGTGAACCTGCAGAACGAGGGCCTGCGCTACGACCCCAGCCTGCTGTGGATCGACGACGCCGACCGACAGGCCAAGTGGTACCAGCAGCTCAAGCGCGAATGGACCGCCAGCCGCAAGGAGGGCCGCCCGTTCCGCAACCCGGTCGAGCCCGCCGTCCTGAAGTGGCGCAGCTGAAGCGTTGACCTAACGCCGTTCGCGCGCGACGCTCTACCCTAAGGGGAAAGCGATTAATGGCGCGGGGCCGACATCTGATCATCGCTCTGAGCGTCTGGCTGGCCTCGGCCGCGCCGGCCGCCGCGGGCGTGCTGATCCGGGCGCCCACCTATGTGAATCTCAGCGCCCAGGCCCGCACCTGGCGGCTCACCGACTCCAGCTGGGGCTTCATCAGCCCCCTGTCCCAGGCCGTCGCCGCCGAGCTGGAGAAGTGCCGCAAGGTCGACGCCGCGGTGATCACCCCGCTGCAGATGTCCCCCAACCGGCTGGACAAGTCCTCCGCCGAGGCCCTGGCCGCCCTGCGCACCTGCCGCAAGCGCTGGTTCGAGAAGACCACGCCCCCGGGCGCCGCCGACGAGAAGCTGTGGCTGAAGATCATGGATCAGCCCCTGCCCTCGCCTCTGGACCGCGCCAAGGTGATCGCCTTCGGGGCCGCGCCCCTGACCCCGGACTATGACCGGACCCTGTGGGACTGGGACCGGGGCTCGGGCTTCACCAGCGCCGATCCGGACGCCATCTTCAGCTGGGGGCCCTACAAGGCCACCGCCGGCCATGGCTGCACCTTCCAGCGGGTGCTGGCGGCGCTGACCGCCGACGCCACCACCGGCCCCATGGTGCGCGGGGCCTTCGCCGAGGAAGGGCCGCTGCTGGAGCAGCTGATCGACCAGTCGGGCCCCGACTGGTGCGCCAGGGCGCCGGCGATCCTGAAGCCGGTGTTCGACGACTCCGAGCGCCGGGAGAATTTCCGCATCATCTTCGCCCAGCTGGCGGGCCACCGCGAGATCCGCGCCGGCTACGACGGCTATTTCCTGGGGCCGAACGGCTATCTGGGCCGCCGGATCGCGCGGCACTACGATCTCTATGCCCGGGCGGGGCTGAGGCCCAGCAAGATGGACTTCGCCTATTTCCTGGACCGGTCGCTGGACTATCCGCCCCTGACCGAGGCCCAGATCGCCAGCCTGGCCGACACCGTGCGGGCCGGCCACATGACGAACTGGCAGGCCCGGCGGCTGATCGCCAACGTGACCCCCTTCACCTCGGCCGGATCGCGCAGCTACCAGATCGGCCGCGACGCGGTCTATTTCGTCGACGCCCTCGGCCAGGAGGGGCTGGACGAGACCGAGCGCGCCTCCTGGATCAAGAACAGCCGACTGAAGGCCTCCGACGTGGGCCTCACCGAGGAACCCTACGTCCCGCCCTGCAATGTGGTCTTCCTGCCCGGCTGCCCCGGAGCCACGCCATGAGAGCCCTGCTTCTGGCCGGCGCGCTCGCCACCTGCGCAGCCGCCGCCCCGCCGCCGGCCCACGCCGCCGGATACAGCATCGACCGCACCGAGCTGAAGGCCGCCTGTCTGGCGGCCGCCGCCAAGCCGCCGCCGCCGATCGGGGCCGAGATCGCCCGGGTGGCCACCGACCAGTGGGCCAAGTTCGGCTATGGCCGGGTCAAGGAGACCGCCGCCGACGCGGTGATCGAGAAACAGGGGGACGGAGCGCTCGCCGGCTCGCTGTCCTGGGACGCCGTCTGGCAGTTCTGGGCCTTCACCGGCTACGACAACATGCTGACCTTCCCCTATGAGGTGGTGATCAGCGGCGGCGCCCCGCGGATCCTGAAGGCCAACAGCAAGGCCAATATCGAGGCCGCCAACGCCAAGTTCGGCCTGGGCACCCCGCCGGCCCGGGCCATCGCCGGCGCCATCAAGCGCTCCAGCACCTCGTCCTTGCCCTGGTCGGCGGTGTTCGTCTCCTCGGTGATGAAGCGGGCCGGGCTCTCCACCGACCAGTTCCGCTCGGCGGCCGCCCATGCCGGCTACATCCAGGCCGCCATCGACGCCTATGGCTTCGGGCGCAGCGCCTACGCCTACCTGCCCTGCGACCCGAGCTGGATCGAACCGCGGGTCGGCGACGTGATCTGCTATTCGCGCAACGCCAGCCCCGTGCGCTCCTTCCCCCAGGTCCTGGCCGGGGTGGAGAGCGTCTCGGCCAGGCGCGGCCAGTACGCCTATGAGAGCCACTGCGACATCGTCAGCCAGGTGGCCCGGGCGCCCCGGCATATCGTCCACTCCATCGGCGGCAATGTCGGCGACACGGTCACCAAGACCGAGCGGGCGCTCGCCGGCGGCCCGATCACCACCGGGCGGCCCATCGCCTGGATCGCGGTCCTGGTCCTGAAGCCCGAGCCCGGCGCCGCGCCGCCGCCGCCCGCGCCTCCGGTTCCGCCGCCCGAACCGACGCCGCCGGCGCCCACGCCCCCTGCGCCGGAGCCGGCGCCCGTTCCGCCAGTCCCGACTCCTGAGCCGCCGCCGCCGCCGCCGCCGCCCGCGCCCGTGTCTGAACCGCCCGCGCCACCGCCTGCGCCGGAGCCGGCCCCCGCGCCAAGCCCGCCGCCCGCGCCCGCGCCCGAACCTCCGCCGCCGCCGCCGCCGCCGCCGGAGCCGACCCCCACAGCGACGCCGACACCGACGCCGACACCGACGCCGGAGCCGCCGCCGGCCGTCGATCCTGCAAGACCAGATGAGCCGGCCGAGCCGGCGGATGAGTCAGCGCCCACGCCGACCTAGACCGTTTCAGATGGACTCATCTGAAACGGCAAGAAGGCTCTAGGCGACCCTGCGAGGCGGGGCGTTCGGCGCGGCGTTCGGCGCGGCGTTCGATATGGGGTTCCCAGCGACGCCGGGAGCTGCGTCGGGGGCTGTCTTGGGGGCGGAGTCGGTGAGGCGCAGATCGTCGATTCGAATCGGGGCGAAGCCGCGGGTGGCGTCCCAGTCCAGCCGTCCGCCAAGCGCGGTGATGGTGGAGACCGGCTCCAGACGGGTCAGGTCCATGCGTAGCAGGGCCGTGTGCGGCAGGCGGACATAGAGCACCGGATGTTGTTCGAACTCACCGCCCTGCCGCTGGAGCAGGTGGGTGCGGGTGATGACCTCGACCTCATCGCCGCCCACCACCGAGAGCACCTCGGTCCCGATGCGCAGGGAGATGGAGCAGACATTGGAGATGTGCAGTTCCTGCAGATTGGGCATCGGCACCGGGAGGTAGCCGGCCCGATCGCCATCGATGGCCACCACCGCCTCGTCGGGCAGGGCGTCGAACTCCAGGGCGTCGATATAGACGATGAACCGGCCGGGCCCGGGCTGGACCACGGCGAAGCCCTCCAGGGCCGGTGTGATGGCCTCGAGGTCGAGGTTGATCCTCAGGGTCTGCTCGATGGCCGAGAGGTCGCGGGCCAGCACGCTGGCGGCCAGGTTGACGTCGAGATTGTGGGCCTCGGCGGCGCGCTTGCCGCGGTTGTAGAGGTCGGCGTCCTCCTTGGCCGCCGACAGCACCGCCTCGGCCAGGGCTCGCCTGCGGTCGGCGCCCAGGCCGAACAGGGTGTCGATGAGGCCCGGCTCGTAGCGGGCCAGCTTCTTGCGGGCGATCTGTTCCTTGGTGTGGGTGCGCGGCGCCGGCTCCACCAGACCGCGGGCGGCGATCTCGGTCCAGTTCTTGCGGGCGTACTTGATGCAGTGGGCCCGCGTCAGGCGTTCGATGAGCTTGTCATAGGCGGCGGCGGCCGCGGCGGTGGTTTCCGGCTTCTTCAGCCGGGCCGTCACCCGGTCCTTGCGCTCGCGTTCCCGCATCGTGCGCTTGGTGGCGCGGTCGATCCGGTTCATCGTGGCGATTACGGTCTTCGCCGTTTCCGCTGACATTTCACCGCTCCGAGACTCATCGTCACACCCATTTTGGGTTTGCCAAGAAGTAACCCTGTTTTCTGACCGGCGAGTTAAAATCCAGCCAGGGGATTGATCACGCTATGTTTTTCCCGCTTTGGTTTCAGGCCCCAGAAACACCACCTTCGCGCCCTTTTTGACCGCGGCGCCGAGTTCCTGGGCGTCCCAGTTGGTAAGCCGCACGCAGCCGTGACTGTCGGTCTTGCCGATGTGGTTGGGATCGGGGCCGCCGTGGATGCCGTAGGTGTCCTTGGTGAGGTCGATCCACATGGCGCCCACCGGATTGTTGGGGCCCGCGGCGATGGTGAACTTGCCCTTCTTGCCGTCGCCGAAGGTCAGGCGCTTGGGGTCGTAGATCCAGGTGGGATTGGGGGCGATGGTGCGCACCGCCCACTCGCCGGAGGGCGCCGGCCGATCGGCGGAGCCCACCGAGGCCGGATAGACGGCCAGCAGCACGTCGCCCTCGCCATAGGCGCGCACCTCGCGCTCGGCCTTGTCCACCTCGATGCGGGCGACCTGGCCCCCCAGGGTGTCGGAGCCGGGGGCGACCACCAGGATGGAGGTCCCGGCGACGGCGAAATCGACGCCGGGGTTGAGGGCCTTCAACAGCTTCTCGTCCATGTGGAAGCGCTCGGCGAACATCTCGGCGGGGCTGGCATAGCCCAGGTGGTCGAGCCTGGCCTGGTCTTCGCTCTTGGCCGGGATGGCCACGAAGGGCCCCTTCAGGTCATCTGAGGTAATCAGATAGTCGGCGGTGACCGGA
The DNA here is from genome assembly GCA_040388315.1 of Pseudomonadota bacterium. Taxonomy (GTDB): domain Bacteria; phylum Pseudomonadota; class Alphaproteobacteria; order Caulobacterales; family Caulobacteraceae; genus Phenylobacterium. The sequence continues at coordinate 13,695 of JAZKBZ010000099.1, forward strand.
GCGGCGCCGGCGATCAGGGCCTCCCAGGTGGCCGGGTCAAGCCCGCCGGTGTCGGGGAGGCCCTTGGCCTTCTGGAAGGCCGAGACCGCCTGGCGCAGGTTCTCGCCCCAGGCGCCGTCGATGACCCCGGGGGACAGGTGGGCGCGGTCCAGCAGCACCTGGGCGCGGATCAGGGCGGGCTTGAGCAGGGCCGGGTCGGTGACCTGCGCGCCCGGCAGGACGGCGGCGTCGATCGCCTGGCCCTGGGCGCTGGCCGAGCCGGAGGCGGGGACGGCGAGGGGCGCCGGGAGCGCCGGAGCGGTCTGCGCGTTGGCCACCTTGGCCGTGCGGCCGCCAGGGGACGGTTCGGAACAGGCGGCGAGCGCGAAGGTCAGGACAAGGATCGATGCAGACCAGTTCATCAGTGGACCTCCAGGCGCGCCCGCGCACAATGCGGACCGTGACCTGGAAGCCTTCAACCTCCCGCGGGTTCCGAGCCTGGGCCGGGGCCCTGGCGCTCGCGCTCGGCGGCGCGGGCGCTTGCGCCCAGACTTCCCCCGCGCCCGCGCCCTCGGCCTCGGCCTGCCGCGTCCCGGCCTTCGAGGCCGCGGCGCGGATCAACGCCGCCTCCCTGACCGCCCTGGCCTGGGCGCCCTTCCGCCGGGCCGAGACCGGTTGGGAGGTCTACGCCCCCCTTGTGGCCCGGGACCTGCGCACCCGCTGCGGCCCCACCACCTCCCGCTTCGCCCAACTTCTGGCGGGCTATCAGAGGCAGGCGCGGATGCGGGGGACCGGCGAGATGGACGTCGACACCTTCAACCACTTCAAGGGGGTCTGGCAGGAGCGCCGGCCCTTCGTGATGATCAACGTCAAGGGGATCTGCCCCGACCCGCCGGACCCGGCCACCCTGGCCATCGCCGACCCCGCCGAGAGCTATGGCGGCAAGACCATCCCGATCCGCCCCGGCGCCCTGGACGCCTATCGCCGGATGGCGGCGGCGGCCAAGCGGGAGTCCCCGGCCATCGGCGCCGATCCGCGCAACCTGACCATCTTCTCCGGCTTCCGCGCGCCGGACGCCGACGACGTCCGCTGCCTGACCGACGGCAATTGCGACGGGGTGGCGCGGGCCACCTGCTCGGCCCACCGCACCGGCCTGGCCTTCGACCTCTATGTCGGCGAGGCGCCGGGCTTCAAGCCGGACTCCAGCGCCGACCCCAACCGCCTGTTCATGACCAAGACCCCCACCTATGCCTGGCTGCTGGCCAATGCCGGGCGCTACGGCTTCGTGAACTATCCCTTCGAACCGTGGCACTGGGAGTGGATCGGCCAGGCGCCCTAGGTAATGATGGGCCCGAGGCGGCCGCAGAGCCGCGCCGCACACGGAAACGCTCCATGCCCACCTTCACCTCCGACGGCCTGACCCTGGCCTATGACGACAATGTCCCGCCCGGCGGCGGCGAACGCACCATCGTCCTGGTCCATGGCTTCGCCTCAAACCGAAGTGAGGGCTGGAAGCGCACAGGCTGGTACACGGCCTTCGACCGCCGCCGCATCCGCTGCATCGCGCTTGACCAGAGGGGCCACGGGGAGAGCGCCAAGCCCCACGAGGCCGAGGCCTATACGCGCGACAAGCTGGCCGGCGACGTCATCGCCCTGCTGGACCACCTGGGCCTCTCCCGCGTCGACCTGTTCGGCTACTCCATGGGCTCGCGCACCGCGCTGGCCACGGCGCTCAAGGCGCCCGACCGCATCTCGAACCTGATGCTGGGCGGGGTGGGCGGCAAGCTGATCGGCGAACGCGCCCTGCCGGGGGGCAACCCGATGGCAGACGCCATGCTGGCGCAGGATCCCGAGACCATCAGCGAGCCGATGCTGAGGAGCTTCCGGCAGTTCGCGGACGAGCAGGGGGAGGATCGCCAGGCGCTGGCCGCCATGACCGGCGCCCAGAACCCGGCCTTCGACCGCGACGCCATGGCCACGCTGCCCATGCCGGTGCTGGTGGTGGCGGGACAGGGCGACACCGGGGCCGGCGACCCGGAGGAATTGGCTCGGATCTTCCCCCACGCCCACGCGATCACCGTCCCCGGCTGCGACCACTTCTCGGCGATCCCCCACGCGCTCACCAAGGCCGCGGTGTTCGACTTCCTGGACGGGGAGTTGGACTATCCGGGGTAGGCGCGCCTCTCCCGCTTGCGGGAGAGGGTAGGGCGAGGAGGAGGTTCTACGCCTTGGCGCGCGGTCCCATGTTGTAGGGGCCGCCCTTGGCCAGCGCGGTCTGGTAGGCGGGGCGGGCCTGGAAGCGTTCGAGCCAGGCGGCGATGTTGGGATAGGTCGCCAGGCGGCCGAAGGCGCCGGTGACCTCGCCGACGAAGCTCATCTGGACGTCGGCGCCGGAGAATTCCGCGCCCATGATCCAGTCCTTGCCGGCCAGGGCCCCATCGACATAGCCGAGGTGGTTGGCGATCTCGCTCTCCATCCGCGGGTGCAGCGGGGCGCCGGCCTCGCCCAGGCGGCCGACATACATGAACAGCATCAGGGGCAGCATGGCCGAGCCCTCGGAATAGTGCATCCACTGCTGGTAGTAGTCGTAGGCCGGGGTGGCGGGATCGGGCTGCAGGCGGCCGCCGGCGTGGCGGCGGATGATGTAGTCGACGATGGCGCCGCTCTCGATGACGGTCATGTCGCCGTCGGTGACCACCGGGGACTTGCCCAGGGGATGGACGGCCTTCAGCTCGGGCGGGGCCAGGCGGGTGGTCGCGTCGCGGGCGTAGTGCTTGATCTCGTAGGGGAGCTTGAGCTCCTCCAGCAGCCACAGGATGCGCTGCGAGCGCGAGTCGTTGAGGTGGTGGACGACGATCATCTGGCGCGCGCTCCCAAAGCTTCCTTACGACGTATAGGCTCACCCTGCGGCGGGCGCCTATAGTCGCGGCCATGAGCCCGCTGATCCTGCCCCATCTCCCCCAACTCCTGGCCGACGCCGCCGACCATGCCGAGGCCGTCGTGGCCGAGGCCCGCGCCGCCGTTTCCGCCCGCGTGACGGTGGAGGGCCGGCTAGATCGGGCCGCCCTGGACGCCGAGCAGCACGTGGCCCACGGCTTGGCCTGGGCGGCGGCCTATGCCGAGACCCTGCGCCAGACGGCGGCCTGGGCCCGCGCCCTTGAGGCCGACGGCGCCCTCACCGAATCCGAGGCCCTGCCGGCCCAGCTGCTGGCCTTCGAATATCTCAGCCAGCTGGCCGGCGGGATTCCCATGAACCAGGGGGAGACCTTCCGCCTGACCGACCTGGGGCTCATCGACGACCGGCTGCGCGGGGTGATCGACCGGCTGCGGCCCGGCGCCTCCCAGGCGGTGAAGACCCGGATCGTGGCCCTGCTGGAGACCGCCCGGGGCCGGCCGTCCCTGGAGGCCAGCGGCCTGGACGCCACCCTGGACATGGTCCGCGACCAGTTCCAGGCTTTCGCGGCGGAGAAGATCGCGCCCTTCGCCCACGGCTGGCACCTGCGCGACGAGCTGATCCCCCTGGCGCTGTTGAAGGAGCTGGCCGACCTCGGGGTGTTTGGCCTCACCGTGCCGGAGGCCCATGGCGGGTCGGGCCTGGGCAAGATCGCCATGTGCGTGGTCTCCGAGGCCCTGTCGCGGGGCTGGATCGGGACCGGCTCGCTGGGCACCCGCTCGGAGATCGCCGCCGAACTGATCCTGGCCCACGGGACCCCCGACCAGAAGGCCCGCCTGCTGCCGGCCATCGCGTCTGGCGACATCATCCCCACCGCGGTCTTCACCGAACCGGAGGCGGGCTCGGACCTGGGCTCCCTGCGCGCGCGCGCGGTGCGGGCCGGGGATGTCTGGAGGATCAGCGGCGCCAAGACCTGGATCACCCACGCGGCCCGGGCCGATCTGATGACCCTGCTGGTGCGCACCGACCCGGCCAGCAAGGACCACCGAGGCCTGTCGATGTTCCTGGCGGAGAAGCCGCGGGGAACGGAGGCCGAGCCCTTCCCGGCGGCGGGCATGAGCGGCGGCGAGATCGGAGTGATCGGCTATCGCGGCATGAAGGAATACGAGCTGGCCTTCGACGGCTTCGAAGTCCCCCACGCCAACCTGCTGGGAGGCCAGGAGGGTCAGGGCTTCTCCCAGCTGATGGCCACCTTCGAGAGCGCCCGCATCCAGACCGCGGCCCGCGCCATCGGGGTGGGCCAGGCGGCCCTGGACATCGCCCTGGACTACGCCCTGGCGCGCCGCCAGTTCGGCCAGGCCATCGCCGACTTCCCGCGGGTGACCAACAAGCTGGCCATGATGGCCGCCGAGCTGCTGGGCGCGCGACGGCTGGCCTGGTTCGCCGCGCGGGCGAAAGACGAGGGCCGCCGCTGCGACCTGGAGGCGGGCATGGCCAAGCTGGTCGCCGCCCGCATCGCCTGGGCCTGCGCCGACAACGCCGTCCAGATCCATGGCGGGACGGGGTTTGCGATGGAGCAGCCAGTGAGCCGCCTGCTGGCCGACGCCCGCATCCTGAACATCTTCGAAGGCGCCGGCGAGATCCAGGCCCAGGTCATCGCAAGGCGTCTGCTGGAGGGGGCGAACTAGTCACCACCGCCTCGGCCAGTTCCCGCTTCAGCCAGCGCCGGAAGCGCTCGATCTTGGGCAGGGTCTCTTCCCCGCGCCGGCAGACCAGGCGGTAGGCCTGCTTGGACCGGACGGTCTGGGGGAAGGGCGTCACCAGCCGGCCGGCGGTGAGGTGGTGGGCCACCAGGGGCAGGGGCGCGAGCACCACTCCTACACCGTCCACCCCGGCCTGCAGGGCGGTCATCAGGTTGTCGAACCACAGGTCGCGGCCCTCCGGCGCCTCGGCCAGCCCGACGGCGCGGTACCAGGCCCGCCAGCCCTTGGGATCCTGGCTGATGCTGATGCGGGTGAGGTCGGCCAAGTCCTCCAGGCGCGAAAGCCGCGCCGCCAGGGGCGGGGCGCAAACCGGCGCCGCCACGATGGGCAGCACCACTTCGGAGAACAGGCCGGGAGCGGCGGCGAACCCCAGGCGGATGCCGACGTCCACCGGCTCCATTTCGAAGTCCACCATCGTTTGGCTGAGTTCCAGCCGCATCTGCAGGCCTGGATTCTGCGCCTCGAAGGCCTCGAGCCGGTGGGCCAGATAGGCCGTGGCGAAGGCCCCCGCGGAGCTGACCCGCAGGGTGGCCGCCCGCCGGTCCTGGCGCAGGGCCGCCGCTCCCCGGCGCAGCTCGTCGAAGCCGCGGGCCACGTGAACCTGCAGCCGACGGCCCGCCTCGGTCAGCTCCACCCGCCGATGGCGCCGCAGGAACAGGGGCTGGCCGAAATCCACCTCAAGCGAACGGATCTGGTGACTGACCGCCGAGGGGGTCAGGTGAAGGACTTCGGCCGCGCCCTGGAACGAGCCCAGCCTCGCCGCGGCCTCGAAGGCGCGCAGGGCGATCAGGGAAGGAAGGGGCGCGGGCGTCTCCATGGCCCGATCGAAGCATGAATTTGGTTCATCTCAAACTCGTCGAGTTCGTTTGCCGACCGATGAGTGAATCGCGAGGCTGGGCCCATGACCCAAACCACCTCCCCCACCGCCATGGGCGTCGTGCCTTTCGCTCGCCACGCCCGCGTGGACACCCTGCCCGCAGCGCCCGGAACCGGCCTCGCCCGCATTCCCGACGCGCCCGAGCTCACCAACCACATCGCCAGCGTCCATGCTGGCGCCCTGTTCACTGTCGGCGAGACGGCCTCGGGCGCGGCCATGGTGGGCGCCTTCCCCGACCTGATCGGCGGGGTCCGGGCGGTGACCCGCAAGTCCGAGATCCGCTATCTGAAGATCGCCCGGGGCGAGATCACCGCACGCGCGGTCCTGGCCGAACCCGCCGAGGCGATCCGCGGCCGACTCTCCGAGGCAGGTCGCGCCGATTTCGAGGTGGTTGTCACCCTGGAGGACCCCGGCGGCCAGACGGTGGCCGAGATGAGCGTCACCTGGAACCTCTCCCGGCGGAGCGCCTGACCATGGCCTATGACCACGCCCTCGCCGGCGAACGCCGCCGAGGCACCCTGCCCCACATCCTGGGCGTCGAGATTTTCCCGGAGCCCGGCCGCGCCACCGGGGCCTTCACCGTAGGTCGCCAGCACATGGCGCCCAACGGCTACGTCCACGCCGCCAGCATCATCGCCCTGGTGGATTCGGCCTGCGGCATGGGCTGCATGGCGAGCCTGCCGGAGGGCGCGGCCAGCTTCACCACCATCGAGCTGAAGTCCAACTATCTGGGCACGGCGACCGAGGGGACCACCGTCACCTGCGAGGCCAGGCTGGCGCACGGGGGCAGGACCACCCAGGTCTGGGACGCGGAGGCCCGCAGCGAGGTCACCGGCAAGGTGATCGCCCTGTTCCGCTGCACCCAGATGATCCTCTATCCGAAAGGCTGAGCGCCATGGAGATGAATCACGTGCCGGGCGCGGAACTGCTGGCCCCCGGAGCGGGGCTTGGCCAAGCTTTCTAGAGTCCAAAGGAGCTAGCGCGGCGCGAAGCCCTGGCAGATCAGGCGGATGTGGCGGTCGAAGACGGCGCTCATGGCCTCGGCGTCGGAGCCGTTCCAGGCCGCGAGGCGATAGGTCCAGGCGTAGGAGGCCATCAGGGCGTCGACGATGACATCCAGGTCCGCGGCCGGATCGACGTCGCCGCGGGCGGCGCCCTCGGCCAGGCAGTCGCGCACCACCTGCATCAGGTGGGCGTTGCGTCCGAAGGGGCGGGAGCCGGCCTCCAGGGTCCAGTCGAAGGCCGCGGCGATGTGGGCCAGGAACAGCTTCGTGCGCCGGGTCTCGAAGGCGTAGTGGATGGCGAACATCGAGGCCAGGCGGTCGGCGGTGGAGCCGCGCAGATGCGGCGCCACGCGGTCGAGCTCCGCATAGAGGGCGTCCAGGCGGTCGGCCATGACCTGGCTGAGGATGTCGCCCTTGGAGGAGAAGGTGGTGAAGACGCTGCCCACCGAGACCTCGGCGACCCGGGCGATCTCGCGGACGGTGGTCTCTTCGTAGCCGCGACTCTCGAACAGATCCCGCGCGGCGTCGAGCACGCGTTTACGCGTCGCCTCCTTCTGAGACTGTCTTACGCTCAAATGGTGTCCCCCCTAGAGCGCGGCAGGCGGGAGTGGATACCGGTTCCGCCGCCCGACGCGCTCTAATGCTTTGAATCTAGACCCTTCTTGCCGTTTCAGATGAGTCCATCTGAAACGGTCTGGGTCTAGGACCGCATCTCCCGCGCGGCTTGACCCATGGTAAGGGTGAAACCACGCGGTCGGGCGCCGTCCACGGATGAGTGCGACGGTACGTCGCACCGGCTTGGGTCAGCCGCGGCGGGCGCCGGCCAGGATGACGCGGATCTGATCCTTGGCCTTGGCCTGGAGCGCATCGATGCTCCAGCCCAGGAAGATCGCCTCGGGATAGTTGGCCAGGTAGCAGTCGAACAGCATCTGGGTGCGCAGCTTGACCTCGGCCTCCTGGCTGAGTTCGCCCCGCTCGACGCCCAGCACCAGCTGTTCGTTGATCAGGTCGTGCAGAGCCTGGACCGGCGGCATGTTGCGCAGCTCCTGGCCCTGGTCGGGGGACCAGGAGATGGAGAAGGCGGCGCGCGCCAGGGGCAGCTGGGTCTTGTAGAAGGCGTAGCCGGCGGCGAAGGCCTTCAGCAGGGCGTCATCCACGTTGCGGCCGCGCTGGGCGGCCTCGCGCATGGTCTCGGCCAGGTCGGCCATGTCGGCGAGCATGATCTCGCGGAACAGGTCGGACTTGTCGGAGAAGTTGGCGAACACCGCCCCGGTGGACATGCCCGCCGCGGCGGCGATGTCGCGGATGGTGGCGCCCTCATAGCCCTCTTCCGAGAACAGCCGGCGGGCGGCGGCCAGCACCTTGGCGCGCGTCTGCTGCTTGGCGAGCGCGCGGCGGGTGGGCACGCGCATTTCGGCTTCCTGGGCGCCGTGAAGAGTACCGGGAACGTGTTTCATTGAGCGTCCAGCCTCGAGTGGGCCGCCTCCGCGCTTTGTTCGAACCGTGCGCAAGACTCGCCGACGACCTTCCTAAGCAGCCCGTCGGACCGCCGCGCATGACGGCGTCCGTCCCGGGCCGCACCGCGCAGGTCAGCGATGAACTCGCACATTTCAACTTCAGAATCTGAGCGCGGGGAGGCGCCCGGGTCACTGGCCTGGGGAGGCGGCATGACAAGTGTCCGTTCTCTAACCCGTTCGCCACGGCGCGTCCAAGCGAAAGGGCATGGTTTGATCAAGTTCACCTAACCCGTTCCGCGATACGGGCAGAGGGCGGCATCTAGCCCATAGGTTGAGGTTGGACTGTGTGGCGCAGCGTCGCACTTGGCGTTTGGGGCCATTTCCGTCTGTTACAGGTCTGAAACACGAGGCCATGACATACCGTCGATCATTGAGCATGCTCGTGTAACGACGTTTCAACGCGGGATTCGCCGCATGGTTTCATCGCCAGCCTCGCCCGAGAGCGCGGTCGGCTCCGATTGAATTCGGAGCGGCGCGCCCGGTCCTTGTCCCCTCGCGCAATTTTGCGGCGAACCGGTCGCCACTTCGCCCGCCCCGCTCTAGATTGGGCGGATGGAACGCGCTTTCGACATTCTGATTCCCCTCGCCCTGCTGGCGGTGACCGTGACCCTGTTCATCGGGCTCTACGCCCTGTTCCGGGGGGGCGACTTCGGCCGCTCCTATTCCAACAAGCTGATGCGCCTGCGGGTCCTGCTGCAGGCCATCGCCGTGGCCCTGCTGGTGACCGCGGTCTGGTGGCGGCATAGGGGCTAGCCATGGTGACCCTCAACAGGATCTACACCCGGACCGGCGACAAGGGCGCGACCCGGCTGGCCACCGGCGCCACGGTCAGCAAGGCCTCGCTGCGGGTGGAGACCTATGGGGCGGTGGACGAGACCAACGCCTGTATCGGCCTGGCCCGGCTGCACACCGCCGGCGGTGTGCTGGACGACATCCTGGCCCGCATCCAGAACGAGCTCTTCGACCTGGGGGCCGACCTCGCCACCCCGGCCAAGCCCGATGAGGCGCCGGGCGAGGTGCTGCGCATCCTCGATTCGCAGGTGACCCGCCTGGAGCAGGAGATCGACCACCTGAACGGCGCCCTGCCAGCGCTCGCCTCCTTCGTCCTGCCCGGCGGATCGCCGGCCGCGGCGGCCCTCCACCTGGCGCGCACCGTGGCCCGCCGCGCCGAGCGGGTAGCCGTGGCCCTGATGGACTCGGGCGAGGCGGTCTCCGGCCCAGCCTTCCGCTATCTCAACCGGCTGTCGGACCTGCTGTTCGTCGCCGCCCGCGCGGCCAACGACCAGGGCCGGGCCGACGTCTTCTGGCGCTCGGGCGCCACCCGCTAGGGGACCGGCGCCGGCTCGCCCCGGGCCTTGGCCGCGGCGGCCTTGGCGGCCTTGCGTTGGGCGTCGTTGTCGATCACCCGGCCGGTGATGTCGGAGATCAGCACCGGGTGGGCGCAGGTGCGGCCGCGCCAGTCCCACCAGTCGCCATTGGCCTCGCAGCGCTGTCCGGGGATCACCCAACCCACCTGATAGACGATGACCCCCACGGTGGAGAGGGCGAAGGCGCCCAGGAAAATCAACATCAGGCGCTGGATCGTTCGGTTCATGATCTTCGTCTTGGCAGGGGTTTGGAGCGGCCTATCTGGCCGCCCGGACAAAATTGCGGCGCAGTGTGACCCGCGCCCGGCTTGCAATGCGCGTCGGAACCGTTATGCCCCAACCGTTCAATTTTTAGCAATTTGAGGCGTTAGCGAAGCCATGAAGGTGCTCGTCCCCGTGAAGCGGGTGATCGACTACAACGTCAAGGCCCGGGTCAAGCCGGACCAATCCGGTGTGGACCTCGCCAATGTGAAGATGTCCATGAACCCCTTCTGCGAGATCGCGGTCGAAGAAGCCGTGCGCCAGAAGGAAAAGGGCGTCGCCACGGAGGTGGTGGCCGTGTCCATCGGCCCGGCTCAGGCGCAGGAAACCCTGCGCACGGCCCTGGCCATGGGCGCCGACCGCGCGATCCTGATCCAGACCGACCAGGATCCCGAACCCCTGGCCGTCGCCAAGCTGCTCAAGGCGATTATCGCCGAAGAGAGCCCCGACGTGGTGATCATGGGCAAGCAGGCCATCGACGGCGACAACAACGCCACCGGCCAGATGCTGGCGGCCCTGCTCGACTGGCCCCAGGCGACCTTCGCCAACTCCATCGAGCTGTCGGCCGGGAACGCCAAGGTGGGCCGCGAGGTCGATGGCGGCATCCAGACCATCGACGTGACCCTGCCGGCGATCATCACCGCCGACCTGCGTCTCAACGAGCCGCGCTACGCCTCGCTGCCCAACATCATG
>JAZKBZ010000100.1:0-1432 GCA_040388315.1 Pseudomonadota bacterium
CGGACCGTCTGCGCTGTCCGCCGGGCGTTTTGCTCGGAACGCTCCAGGGTCAGCGTCTGTGCGCTTTTGGTCCGGCCGGCCAGCTCCTCGATGTCCTCGTGCAGCTGGCGATTGAGGTCGCTGCCGACAATCGCGGTCGCCGCCTCCAGCCCCGCCTGCTGCCGGGCGCTGACCGCCCTCTCCATGAGATCCAGGCGACGGCCGATCAACCCCTGCAGGGTGCGCAGGTCCTCCAGGCTCTCGCCCGCCATCGGCAGGGCACCGGCCCCCCGCAGCACCTGCTGCACGCCCGCCCTGGCCTGCCGGTAGGAAGCCAGGTCCTTGTCGATGTTGGTCAGAAGGTAACGCCGCTGGAGGGACTCTGTGGTCTTGAACTGCGAAACGAGCCGCTCCAGCAGGACCACCGTCTCCTGGACTTTTTCTTCGCTTTGCTCGCTCTCCAGCAGCGCATTGATGGTCAGGTAGGAGGTGACCGTGCTCAGGGCCATCAGGAGCAGGCCCAGGCCCAGGGCAAGAGTGATGTTGGTGCGAAAGGGCAGCTTCATGGCGGGGGTCTCATGCGGGGCTGGGTACGGGAATCGGTGCCGGGGGGTTCCCCCGATCCGCCTGCACGGACGATACACCAGCGGGCTCTGCACGCCTGCACGCCTGCCTGCCTGCCTGCCGCCGGACGCCGCCGCGCGGTCATGGCGTTGTCGCCGCAGGCAAACCGGCCTCCAGCGCCGCGGTCAATTCTCCCAGCGAGGCTTCCAGTCGCTGTAGCAACACATCAAGCGCGGCGCGCGGCTGCTCCCCGTGCAGGGCCTGCTCCAGCGCCTGGGCATGCGCCGGCACCTGCGTGGCACCGATCTGCGCGGACAGGCCGCGCAGGGAGTGAACCAGCAGTTCCGCCTCTTTCAGGTCGCCCGCGTCCAGCGCCTCCCGCAGGCGACCGGGCGTGTCCCTGCGCCCTTCCAGAAAACGGCCCAGCATGGAAAAATAAAGCGTTTTCACGCCCATCGCCCGGCGCAGCCCGAGGGCCAGGTCCAGCCCGTCGATGGCGGTGGGCCAGGCATCGGCCTGCGCTTCACCAGCAGCCGTCGCTTCCAGCCTGGCCAGCGCCTTGCGCAGCTCGCTCACGGCCTCGGCCTTTTGCGCCGCCGTCAGGCGGCCCGCATCGATTTCCAGATGCAGGCCCGGCCGGTCGCAGCGGATGACCTCCGGATCGCCAGGCATTCCCGTGGCGTCCGGGCGCACCACATACACGGGAATGGGCTGGGCAAAGCCCTTGGCCAGGATGGCGTCGCGCGCGTCGGCCTGGACCTGGCCCTGCACCAGGGCATGGGTTTCGCTGGAAATCAGGATTTCGCCGGGCTCGGCGGCCTGCTCGAGCCGGGCCGCCAGGTTGACCTCGCGGCCGATGATGGTGTATTCCATGCGCAGGCTGCTGCCG
>JAZKBZ010000101.1:0-25799 GCA_040388315.1 Pseudomonadota bacterium
GCAGCCGCTTCTCCATCTTCTCGTGCAGGATGAAGCCGCCGACCTCGTAGTCGAACTTGCGGTCGAACCACTGCAGCAGCCGCCGCGCCTCGGCCCGTTCGGCGGGCTCGCGGCCCAGCAGGGCGGGCTCGGGATAGGTCTCCTCCAGGTGGTCCAGGATCGCCCGGCTTTCGCACAGCACCAGCGGCCCGTCGGTGAGCACCGGGGTCAGGCCCGAGGCGTTCAGCGCCACCAGCTCCTTGGGCCGCTCCCAGTAGCGCACCGGGTTCTCGGAGAAGGCCAGGCGCTTTTCGCCCAGGGCCAGGCGCACCTGGCGGGAGGCGGGATCGAGGGGGAAGTGGTGCAGGACGCGTTCGGGGGACATGGGCGATGCGGCCTAGCACGGCCTGCGTTAAGGCCGCGTTTACTGAGTGGGCTCGGCGAAGGCGCCGCCGTGCGGCTCGGCCCGGCCGCGCGGATCGGCGTGGATCAGGATGTCGGCGTGGGGGAAGTGCTCCAGGATCCGCTTCTCGGCCTCGACGATCACCCGGTGGGCGTCCTCCAGGGTCAGGTCGGGATCGAGGTCGACGTGCATCTGCATGTGGACATAGGGCCCCGAGGCCCGGGTGCGCAACTGGTGGACGTCGGTCAGCCGGGCGTCCTCCGCCACCAGGGCCACCACCCGCGCGCGGTCGGCCTCGGGCAGCTCGGCGTCCAGCAGCTGGCCCGAGGCCTCGCGGAACACCCCGATCGCCGCCCACAGCAGCAGGGCCGCCACCGCCAGGCCCGCGAAGGCGTCCAGCGCGAACCAGCCCAGCCAGGCCGCCGCCCCGATGCCTGCGAGGGCGATGATGTTGGAGGCCACGTCGGTGAGGTAGTGGGCCCGGTCGCCGGAGACCGCCACCGAGCTGGTCTGTTTCAGCACCCGACCCTGGGCCATGATCAGCAGGCCGGTCAGCACCGTGGAGATCGCCATCACCGCCACCGCCCAACCCTCGTTCGCGACCGGGGCGGGGTGCAGGATGTGGACGATGGCCTCGCGGCCGATCAGGGCGGCCGAGGCGAAGACCAGGCCCGCCTGGGTCAGGCTGGCGAAGGCCTCGGCCTTGCCGTGTCCGAAGCGGTGCTCGGCGTCCGGCGGCGCCTGGGCGTAGCGGACGGCGTAGAAGGTCACCAGGCTGGCGATGAGGTCCAGCCCCGAGTCCGCCGCCGAGGCTAGCAGCGCCACCGAGCCGGAGATCAGCCAGACCCCGGCCTTGATCGCCACCAGCACGGCGGCGGTGGCCACCGACAGCAGGGTGATCCGCCGGGTCAGGGCGGCGGCGGTCTTGGGGTCGAGGCCGGTCGGGGCGTGCATGGCCCCTATCTAGGGTGCGCCCGCGCCCCGCCCCAGCGCTAACGACTCTCAAGAATCAGGCGGCCGCGCGGGGGATCGGCCCGACATAGACCGACTGCGGCCGGATCAGGCGGCCGCCGGCCAGCTGCTCGCGGGCGTGGGCGATCCAACCCGCCGTGCGGCCCATGGCGAAGACGCAGGTGAAGGCCGAGGGCGGGAAGGCCAGGGCCTCCAGCAGCAGGGCGGTGTAGAACTCCACATTGGTGTCCAGGCTCCGGTCGGGCTTGTGGGCCTTGAGGATCTCCAGCACCGCCCGCTCCACGGCCTCGGCGAACTCCAGCCGTCCGGCGCGCGTCCCCATCCGGCGGATGGCGCCCTTCAGGGCGTCGGCGCGGGGGTCGCGCACCTTGTAGACCCGGTGGCCGAAGCCCATCAGCCGGTCGCCGCGCGCCAGCGCCGCCTCGATCCAGGGGCGGGCGTTCTCCGCCGCGCCGATGCCGTCCAGCATGTCGATGATCGGTCCCGGCGCCCCGCCGTGCAGCGGACCCTTGAGCGCGCTGATCCCGGCCAGCACCGCCGAGCCGAGACCCGCTCGCGTCGAGGCCACCACCCGGGCGGCGAAGGTCGAGGCGTTCAGCCCATGGTCGCTCACCGTCACCAGATAGGTGTCCAGGGCCTCCACCTCGGCCGGGTTGGGCGTCTTGCCCAGCATGCGCAGGATGTCGGCGGCGTGGGACAGCGAGGTGTCGGGCGCGATGGGCGCCTCGCCCGCCTGGCCCCGCACCACGGCGGCGGTGAAGACGGCGGGGGCGGCCAGCAGGCGCAGGGCCACGGCCAGGTCGTCGCCGTCCGCCAGCCGGGCGGTGAGCGCCCGCATGGCCTCGATGGGGGACAGGGCCAGGAGGCCGGTGTCCATCGCCGAGACCTCGGCGAACACCTCGGCGCGGGCGGCGGCCAGGGGGCCGGTCAGGTCGGCCGGCAGATGGTCGAAGAACCCGTCCCACAACAGGCGGGTGACTTCCTCGAAGCTGGCGCGCCCGGCCAATTCGTCCAGCGACCGGCCGCGGATGATCAAGCGTCCCGCCGCGCCGTCCACGTCGGACATCACGGTGTGGGCGGCGACGACGTCTTCCAGTCCGTCCGTCATGGGAGGACCTCCTTTTTTCCAAACTTGCTAAGGGCGATATTTGCCGCCAAGCTGGACGCGTCAATCTTGATCAACATAATCAATGCCTCTGAACAAGACCCCCGACTGGATCGGCGCCGATGAGGCCCGCACGCAGCTGGGGGTGCGGCCCCAGACCCTCTACGCCTATGTCAGCCGCGGCCGGGTCCAGACCCGCATCGATCCGCGCGATCCCCGCCGCAGCCTCTACCGGGCCGCCGACATCACAGCCCTCGTCCAGCGCAAGACCCGCAGCCGCAAGGCCTCGGAGGTGGCGGCCGGCGCCATCGCCTGGGGCGAGCCGGTCCTGGTCTCGGCCATCACCACCATTTCCCAGGGCCGCCTGTTCTATCGCGGCCGCGACGCCGTGGAGCTGGCGGAGACCGAGACCCTGGAGTCCGTCGCCCGCCTGCTGCGGGGCGGCCACGGCGCGGCCTTGAAGCGCACCGACCGCCCCCTGCCGCCAGAGGCGCCCGACATGACCGCCCGGGCCTTCCTGGCGCTCGCCGCCCGAGCCGGCGTGGACGCGCCCGCCCTGGGCCGCCATCCCCTGGCCCTGGCGGTGGAGGCCGCCACCCTGCTGGACGTGCTGACCGACGCCATCGCCGGCCAGGTGGGCGGCGGGGCGATCCACAACCGCCTGGCCTTCGCCTGGGGCCTGGGCCCCGGCGGCCCAGGGGCGGACCTGGTGCGCCGGGTCCTGGTGCTGCTGGCCGACCATGAGCTCAATCCCTCGGCCTTCGCCGCCCGGGTGGCCGCCTCCACCGGCGCGTCCCTGGCCGCCGCCGCCCTGGCGGGCCTGGCCACCCTGTCAGGGCCGCGCCACGGCGGAGCGCCGACGGCGATCCGCGGCTTTTCGGCCGAGGCCGCCCAGGGCGGAACCCGCAGCGTCATCGCCGCGCGCCTGGCCGAGGACCGCGCCCTGCCGGGGTTCGGCCACCCGCTCTATCCCGACCACGATCCCCGCGCCGCGGCCCTGCTGGACCGTTTCCAGCTGACCCCGGAGATGGCGAGCCTGCGCGCGGCGGTGGAGGACATCACCGGCCTGGCGCCCAATATCGACTTCGCCCTGGTGGCGATGTCCGACGCCCTGAAACTGCCCCGCGACGCCCCCTTCGCCCTCTTCGCCACCGCCCGCTGCGCCGGCTGGATCGCCCACGCCATCGAACAGGGCCAGACCGGCGCGCTGATCAGGCCCCGGGCGCGCTATGTGGGGGTGGAGGTGGCGTAGAGCATCAGCACGTCACCTCCTCGCCCCCTTTAGGGGGAGAGGTAGGGTGAGGGGGCGCAGCAAAGCTGCGCGTCTCGGCCTCGGAGTGACAACGGCGCTTCAGAAAGAGCCCTCACCCTACCCTCTCCCACAAGTGGGAGAGGGGGTGCTGACCTATGGCCCTCCCCATCTCACTCACGCCCGGTGATGCACCGCCTCTTCCTCGGCCAGCGGCTGGTCCAGGCGATGCACCATCTCCTTGGGGACCACCTGCCAGAACTTGCCCAGATGCCGGTCCCAGTCGCGCAGGATGCCGGCGGCGAACACCGAGCCGGTCTCCCGCGCGTGCTCTTCGACCAGGCCGCGCAGCTCCGCCTCCCAGGCCCGGGTCCCGATCCGCTGCACCACCACGCTGTCTGTGTTCAGGTGGGTCAGGAAGCGGTCGTGCAGATCGAGCACATAGGCCATGCCCCCGGTCATGCCGGCGGCGAAGTTGAAGCCCACCGGCCCCAGGATCACCGCCCGCCCGCCGGTCATGTATTCCAGCCCGTTGGCGCCGCAGCCTTCGACCACGGTCACCGCTCCGGAGTTGCGCACCCCGAACCGCTCGCCGGCCAGACCCGCCGCGAACAGCCGGCCCGAGGTCGCCCCATAGAGCACGGTGTTGCCCAGGATGGCGTTGGCCTCCGGCGCCGCCAGGTGGGGTGAGGGCCGCAGGACGATGGTCGCCCCCGACAGGCCCTTGCCGACATAGTCGTTGGCCTCGCCGGTGAGCTCGATGCGCAGGCCCTGGACCGCGAAGGCCCCCAGGCTCTGGCCCGCCGAGCCCTTGAGCTGCACGGTCAGGTGCCCGGCTGGCAGGCCGGTCATCCCGAACTTCCGCACGATATGCGAGGAGGTCCGCGACCCGATGGCGCGCGCGGTGTTCCGCACCGTGTAGGTGAGCTGCATCTTCTCGCCCCGCTCCAGCAGCGGGGCGGCGTCGCGCACGATCTGGGCGTCCAGGGTGTCGGGCACCTCATTGCGGCCCTCCACCACGCAATGGCGCGGGTTCGACCCCGGATCGGCCATCACCAGCAGGGGGTTGAGGTCGAGGTCGTCCAGGTGCTCGCCGCCGCGGGACACCTGCTGCAGCAGGTCGGTGCGGCCGACGATCTCCTGGAGGGAACGGAAGCCGAGACTCGCCAGGATCTCGCGCACCTCCTCGGCGATGAAGGTGAAGAGGTTGATCACCTTCTCCGGGCTGCCGGAGAACTTCTCCCGCAAAGCCTCGTCCTGGGTGCAGACCCCCACCGGGCAGGTGTTGGAATGGCACTGGCGCACCATGATGCAGCCCATGGCGATCAGGCTGGCGGTGCCGATGCCGAACTCCTCGGCGCCCAGCATGGCGGCGATGACGATGTCGCGGCCGGTCCGCATGCCGCCGTCGGCCCGAAGGCGGACCGAGTGGCGCAGGTTGTTCAGGGTTAGGACCTGGTTGGCCTCCGACAGCCCCATCTCCCAGGGGCCGCCGGCGTACTTGATCGAGGTCTGGGGCGAGGCGCCGGTGCCGCCGACATTGCCGGAGATCAGGATCACGTCGGCCTTGGCCTTGGCCACCCCGGCGGCGATGGCGCCGATGCCGGTCATGGCGACCAGCTTCACGCAGACCCGGGCGTCCGGGTTGATCTGCTTCAGGTCGTAGATGAGCTGGGCCAGGTCCTCGATCGAATAGATGTCGTGGTGCGGCGGCGGGCTGATCAGCATCACCCCGGGCGTCGCGTGGCGGAGCTTGGCGATCAGTTCGGTGACCTTGAAGCCGGGCAGCTGGCCGCCCTCGCCGGGCTTGGCGCCCTGGCTGACCTTGATCTCAATCTCGCGGCACTGGTTCAGGTATTCGGCGGTGACGCCGAACCGGCCCGAGGCGATCTGCTTCACGGCCGAGTTCGGGTTGTCGCCGTTGGGCAGCGGCTTGTAGCGGGCCGGGTCCTCGCCGCCCTCGCCGGAGACGCTCTTGGCGCCGATCCGGTTCATGGCGATGTTCAGCACGCCGTGCGCCTCAGGGCTCAAGGCGCCCATGCTCATGCCGGGCGTCAGGAAGCGCTTGCGGATTTCGTTGACGCTCTCGACCTCGTCCAGCGCCACCGGGCGGGCGGCGGAGCGCAGGTCCAGCAGGTCGCGCAGCTGGATGGTCGGCATCCGGCGCATGCCCTCGGAGAAGGCCTTGTAGGTTCCGTAGTCGCCGGTGTCGCAGGCCCGTTGCAGGGTGTGGATCATCCGCGCCTCGAAGGCGTGGCTCTCGCCCGAGCGCCGCGCCTTGTAGAAGCCGCCGACCGGCAGGCTGATGGCCGAGGCGTCCCAGGCCTTGCGGTGCAGTTCGACCGCCTTGGCCTCGAGACCCGCCAGGCCGATGCCCGAGATGCGCGAGGGCATGCCGGGGAAGAACTCGGCGACCAGCGCGCGCGACAGGCCCACGGCCTCGAAGTTGTAGCCGCCGCGATAGGAGGAGATCACCGCGATCCCCATCTTGGCGATGATCTTCAGCAAGCCGCCCTCGATGGCGTGCTTGAAGTTGCGGCAGACGTCGTGGAGCGTCAGATCGCCCGCCAGGCCGCGCTCCAGCCGGTCCTGGAAGCTTTCCTGGGCCAGATAGGCGTTCACCGCCGTGGCCCCGACGCCGACGAGCACCGCGAAATAGTGGGTGTCCAGGCACTCGGCCGAGCGGACGATGATCGAGACGTAGGAGCGCAATCCCTTGGCCACCAGCCAGGAATGAACCCCGCCGGTGGCCAGGATCATCGGCAGGCCCACCCGGCCTGGCCCCGAGGCCTCGTCGGTGAGCACGATGGTGGCGCAGCCGCGCAGGGCCGCGTCCTCGGCCTCGGCCCGGATGCGGTCGAGATTGGCCCGCAGCGCGTCGCCGGGCCGGGCTTCGCCCGCCGGGATCGGCATGGTGCAGTCGACGCTGGCCACCGAGCCCTCGCCGATGAAGCCCATGATCCGCTGGAACATGCCCGTGGTGAGCACCGGGCTCTCCAGCACGAAGACGTCGGTCTGGGCCTCGTCCTGGGCCAGGATGTTGCCGAGGTTCTTGAACCGGGTCTTCAGGCTCATGACGCCGGTTTCGCGCAGCGAGTCGATCGGTGGGTTGGTCACCTGGCTGAAGTTCTGCCGGAAGAAGTGCGACAGAGGCCGGTACTGATCGCTCAACACCGCCAGGGGGGCGTCGTCCCCCATGGAGCCCACCGCCTCCTTGGCGTCCTCGATCATCGGGGCCAGCAGCAGCTCCAGGTCCTCCAGGCTCATGCCGGCGGCGGCCTGGCGCCGCGTCAGCTCCTCGCGGCCGTAGGCGCGGGGCTCGGGGCCCGGCGCGATCTGCGCCTCCAGGTCCACCATGTTGCCCAGCCACTGGTCATAGGGGTGCTGGGCGGCCAGGCGGTCGATGATCTCCTCTTCCTCGTAGAGGCGGCCCTCGGCGAGGTCGACGGCCACCATGCGGCCGGGCTGGATGTGGGCCTTGCGCACGATGCGGGCCTCGTCGACCCGGCACATGCCGGCCTCCGAGCCCATGATCAGCAGACCATCGTCGGTATAGGTCACCCGCAGGGGCCGCAGGCCGTTGCGGTCCTTGCCGGCCACCACCCAGCGGCCGTCGGTGGCGCAGATGGCGGCCGGTCCGTCCCAGGGCTCCATCACCGCGTTGCAATAGGCGTAGAGCGCCTTGTGGGCCGGGCTGATCTGATCGTCGCTCTTGTGCGCCCAGGCCTCGGGGATCAGCAGGGCCTTGGCCATGGGGGCGTCGCGCCCGGCGCGGACCAGCACCTCGAAGGTGTTGTCCAGCGCCATGGAGTCCGAACCGCTGGCGTCCTGGATCACCGGCTTCACGTCGTCCCCGAAGTCGCCGAACGCGTCGGCGGCCATGCGGATCTCGTGGCTCTTCATCCAGTTCAGGTTGCCCTTCTTGGTGTTGATCTCCCCGTTGTGGGCCAGCATCCGGAAGGGCTGGGCCAGCCGCCATTCCGGGAAGGTGTTGGTGGAATAGCGCTGGTGGAAGATCGCCACGGCCGCCGTGAACCGTTGGTCGGTCAGGTCGGGATAGAAGGCGTCGATGTGCTCGGCCAGGAACATGCCCTTGTAGATCAGCGACCGGGCCGAGAGCGAGCAGAGGTAGAATTGCTGAATGCCGGCCTGGCCCACGCGCTTCTCGATGCGCTTGCGGCACAGGAAGAGCGCGCGCTCCAGGGCCTCGCCCTCGAGGCCCGCGGGTCCGGCCAGCATGATCTGCTCGATCTCGGGCCGCGTGGCGTTGGCCTTCTCGCCGATGACCCTGGTGTCCACCGGAACCTGCCGCCAGCCATAGATGTAGAAGCCGAACCTCAGGGCCTCGGCCTCGACGATGGTGCGGGCCGCCTCCTGGGCGTTGAGATCGTTGCGCGGCAGGAAGACCTGCCCCACGGCGATGGGGCCGGGGCGCAGCTTGTGCCCCGTGCGCCTCACCTGGTCGGCGAAGAAATCCTGCGGCACGCTGACCAGAACGCCGGCGCCGTCGCCGGTCTTGCCGTCGGCGTCGATGGCGCCCCGGTGCCAGACGCTCTTCAGCGCCCGGATCGCCAGCTCCACCACCTCGCGCCGCGGCTTGCCGTCCAGGGCGCAGACCAGGCCGACCCCGCAGGCGTCCCGCTCGCTGTCGGGGTCGTAGGCGTGGCCGTCGATGAGTTTGGCGCGGTTCTCGAGGAAGCGCTGCGTGTCTCCATCCCCCCACCGCTCATCCCGGCGAAGGCCGGGACCCAGATTCATCTGGGGCGCCTGGTGGGTTTCAGCTGGGTCCCGGCCTTCGCCGGGATGAGCGGGGAATGGGTATTGGCTCATGATCTTCACTCCGCCGCGACCAGCGCGGGTTCCGTCAGATAGCTGTGGATGGCGTCGGCGGCGTCGCGGCCGTCCTTGATCGCCCAGACCACCAGGGAGGCGCCGCGGGCGATGTCGCCGGCGGCGAAGACGCCCGGGATGCTGGTCATCAGGCTGGCGAAGTCGGCCTTCACCGTGCCCCAGCGGCTCACCGCCAGGTCGGGCGCCTTGAACAGGGACGGCAGGTCCTCGGGATCGAAGCCGAGGGCTTTGATCACCAGGCCGGCGGGGGTTTCGAAGTCGGCGCCCTCGATCTCCTCCGGCGCCGAGCGGCCGCTGGCGTCGGGGGCGCCCAGGCGCATGCGGGCGGCCCGCACGCCGTTGGCGAGGTCGGCCTTGCCCAGGACGGCGCGGGGCGCGGCCAGCCATTCGAAGACCACGCCCTCCTCTTCGGCGTGGGCGACCTCGCGGGCCGAGCCTGGCATGTTGGCCCGGTCGCGGCGATAGAGGCAGGTCACCGACTTCGCCCCCTGGCGCACGGCGGTTCTCACGCAGTCCATGGCGGTGTCGCCGCCCCCCACCACCACCACGTCGCGGCCCTTGGCGTGCAGGGCGCCCGACACGAACGCCGGAACCTCGTCGCCGAGGCCCGCCCGGTTGGAGGCGATCAGGTAGTCGAGCGCCGGGGTGACCCCGGCCGAGCCGGCGCCGGGGACCACCAGGTCGCGGGCGGCGTAGACCCCGGTGGCGATCAGCACGCTGTCATGCAGGTCGCGCAGGTCATCGAGGCTGGCGTCGGCGCCCACCTCGAAGTTCAGCCTGAACTCGACCCCGCCCGCCGCCAGCCGCTCGGTGCGCCGCATCACCACGTCCTTCTCCAACTTGAAGCTGGGGATGCCGTAGATCAGCAGGCCGCCGGCCCGGTCGTGGCGGTCATAGACGGTGACGGCGTAACCCATCTCCACCAGGCGCTCGGCGGCGCTGAGGCCCGCGGGGCCCGCGCCGATGATCCCCACCGACTGACCGCGGGGCCGGCCGGGGACCAGGGGCTGGACCCAGCCCTCCTCCCAGGCCTTGTCGGTCAGGTAGCGCTCGACGGCGCCGATGGTGACGGTGCCGTGCCCCGACTGCTCGATGGTGCAGGAACCCTCGCACAGGCGGTCCTGCGGGCAGATGCGGCCGCAGATCTCCGGCATGGAATTGGTGGCCTGGGAGAGCTGGTAGGCCTCCTGCAGCCGCCCCTCGGCCGTCATCCGCAGCCAGTCGGGGATGTTGTTGTGCAGCGGGCAGTGGGTCTGACAGAAGGGGATGCCGCACTGCGAGCAGCGCGAGGCCTGCTCGCGGGCCTTGGCGTCGATGAAGTCGGCGTAGATCTCGTGGAAATCCCCCGCGCGCTCGCCCGCCGCCCGCTTGGGGGGCGTGGCCCGCGCCACCGTCGTGAACTTCAGCATCCGCTCGGCCATGGCCGTCCCTCCGCCCGATCCGCGGGCAAGGGGCTTTTACGCGCCCTTTCAAGACCTAGAAATATGATGATCTATAAACAGGACTATTTAGGCGCCTTCACTCAAGGCGCAGGCGCCACCCGACCCGGCTCCAGGCGAAAATAGTCCAATAATAGGATGAACCTCAAATTTACCCTGATCCCGGCCCTTGGGGACGACTTCATCAAGCGCCCGAAAGCAGCCCATGTCCGACTGGATCTACGCCGTCATCCTCGGGATCGTGGAGGGGGTGACCGAGTTCATCCCGGTCTCCTCCACCGGCCACCTGCTGCTCACCAAGACCCTGCTGGGCCTGCCCGACGGCTTCTGGGACACCTTCACGGTCCTGATCCAGCTGGGCGCCATCCTGGCGGTGGTGGCCCTCTATTTCGGCAAGCTCTGGAAGGTGCTGATCGGCCTGCCCACCAGCGCCGAGGCCCGCGCCTTCGCGATCTCGGTGCTGATCGCCTTCATCCCCGGCGCCATCGCGGGCCTCGCCCTGCACGACGTGATCAAGACCGTCCTCTTCGAGAGCCCACGCCTGATCTGCTGGTCGCTGATCATCGGCGGCGTGGTGCTGCTGGCCCTGGACCGCTGGTCCCCGGCGCCGCGGGAGGGGGACGCCATGGCCCTGACCTGGAAGACCTCCCTGGTGGTGGGCCTCTTCCAGACCCTGGCCCTCATCCCCGGCGTCTCCCGATCGGGCGCCACCATCGTCGGCTCGATGCTGATGCGGGTGGAGAAGCGGGCCGCGGCCGAGTTCTCCTTCTTCCTGGCCATCCCCACCATGGCCGGCGCCTTCGCCGTCGACCTCTACAAGAACAAGGATGCGCTGAGCATGGACCAGGCCGGCGTCATCGCCGTCGGCTTCGCTGTCAGCTTCGTGGTGGGCTTCATCGTGGTCCGCACCCTGGTGAACTTCGTCGGCCGCCACGGCTTCGCCCCCTTCGCCTGGTGGCGGATCGTGGTGGGTGTCGGAGGTCTCGTCGCGCTCGGCGTGGTGGGCCGCTAGTCGGGTCCTAGGCGGCGGCGAGGCGCTCGGTCTCGTCGGCGTACTGGCCGCCCTTGCGGAAGCGGTAGAGATAGGCCGGCACGATGGCCTCGACGGCGGTGGGCTCGATCCCCAGCTCGGCGAGGCCGGGCAGGGTCCCGGAGACCACGTTGTCGGACTTCAGCAGTTCGACCTGGTCCTCGGTCAGCGGCGGAGCGATCGGGGTCAGGGCCAGGATCTCGCAAACCTTGCCGATCAGGGCCGCCACCGGGAAGGGCAGGGGCAGCAGCATCCGCTTGCGGCCGGTCTCGGCCAGGACGATCTCCATCAGCTGCCGGAAGCTGTAGGCGACGGGGCCACCCAGCTCGTAGGTCTGGCCGGCGCAGTCGGGATCGACGACGCAGCGGGCGACGGCCTCGGAGACGTCGCCGACGAACACCGGCTGCAGCTTGCCTTCACCGCCGCCGATCAGGGGCAGGGCGGGGCTGATCACCGCCATCTCGCCGAACTTGTTGAAGAAGTGATCCTCGGGGCCGAACACCACCGAGGGGCGGACGATCACCGCGTCGGGGAACGCCTCGCGGACCGCGGCCTCGCCCATGGCCTTGGTGCGGGCGTACTTGGAGGCTGAGTCGGGGTCGGCGCCGATGGCCGAGATCTGCACGAACCGGCGCACGCCGGCCGCCTTGGCCACGGTGGCGATGTTGCGCGCGCCCATGCCGTGCACGCTCTGGAATTTCTGGCGGCCGGTCTCGTAGAGGATGCCGACGGCGTTCACCACCGCCTCGGCGCCCTCGACGGCGCGGCGGATGGAGGCCTCGTTGCGGATATTGGCCTGGACCACCTCGATCTGACCGACATCCCCCAGCAGCCGCATCCTGTAGGCCAGGTGCGGCTGGCGCACGGCCACCCGGACCCGCAGGCCCTGCTTGGCGAGGGCGCGGACAACCTGGGCTCCGAGAAAGCCCGAACCGCCGAAGACGGTGACCAGATCCTGCATGGGGTTCGCTTGGATTTGAGTGGGTCTTGAGGCGCTTCGGATAGACGAAGCGACCCCGCGCCGCAATGCGACTTGAAAGGAAGGTGAAGCCGGGCGTTGACCGGGCAGGGACGGCGCCCTAAGGAACCCCCCTCGCGCGATCCGGTGGATCGGGCCCAGGTGGCGGAATTGGTAGACGCGCTGGCTTCAGGTGCCAGTGGCTTAACGGCCGTGAAGGTTCGAGTCCTTTCCTGGGCACCATCCCTCTCCCTATATGGGAGAGGATCTAGTTTGCGCCGGAGCGAGGCGACCTTGGCGAATCATCTGCACATCGGCGATTTACCCAAGGGCGCCTTCGCCGGCGCGACCTCGGTCGCGGTGGATTCCGAGACCATGGGCCTGCGGCTCGGCCGCGACCCGCTCTGCGTGGTGCAGATCTCCGACGGCAAGGGCGACGCCCACCTGGTCCAGTTGGACCGGTCGACCTATGACGCGCCGAACCTCAAGGCGCTGATGACCGACCCTGGCGTCACCAAGATCTTCCACTTCGGCCGCTTCGACATCGCCATGTTCTACCTGCACCTGCGCGTGGTCACAGCCCCGGTCTACTGCACCAAGATCGCGTCGAAGCTGGCGCGGACCTATACCGACCGCCACGGCCTGAAGGACGTTTCCAAGGAGCTGGCCGGGATCGACATGTCCAAGGCCCAGCAGAGCTCCGACTGGGGCGCCGCCAAGCTGAGCGACGACCAGATCGCCTACGCCGCCTCCGACGTCCTGCACCTGCACGCCCTGCGCGACCGCCTGGACGCCATGCTGGTGCGCGAGGGCCGCGACCACCTGGCGCGCGCCTGCTTCGACTTCCTGCCTCACCGCGCCCTGCTCGATGTGGCCGGCTGGGAAGAGGTCGACATCTTCGCCCATATGTGAGGCCGCGGTGACCGCCGCCTTCGCCGAGGGGACCTATCCCCATCTCAGCGCCGACTTCGAGCGCTGGCGGAAGCGCTCGCGGCTGATCCGCCGGCTGCGGGTCATCCTGCCGGCGATCATCGGCCTGATCCTGCTCTCCATGGCGGGCTTCGTGATCCAGACCACCATCGCCGGGTCCAAGGACAAGCCGCAGGACGCCGACGCGCCCATCCAGCTGGTCAATCCCCGCTTCCTCGGCCGCGATGACAAGGGCCGGGCCTTCGTGCTCACCGCCAAGGTCGCGGTGCGCGATCCCAAGGACTATCAGCGGGTCATGCTGGACACCCCGATGCTGATCCTCGACGAGGAGGGGCCGCGCCCCACCCGGATCTCGGCCAAGGCCGGGGTCTATCGCGAGGACAAGCGGGTGCTGAATCTCGAGGGTGGCGTGAAATTGAACGGCGGGGACGTGAATTTCTCCACCGCCACCTCCATCTTCAACACTGCGACCGGCGAGCTGGAGGGTGCGGGCGAGATCCAGGGCGCCGGCGCGCTTGGAGAAATCATCGCGAAGTCCTATGGCGTTTACGACAAGGGCGAACGCATGGTGTTCAAGGGCGGCGTGCACACGCGCGTCGAGTCGCACTAGACTTTCGAACGGCATGGGCATGATCAGGCTAGCGACGATGAAGCATTGGGCGATGGGCGCACTGACCTGCGGGCTGCTCGCGGCCGGACCGGCCGCGGCGCAACTGGCGCAGAACTCCGACGCGCCGGTGGACATCACCGCCGACGAACTGGAAGTGATCAACGCCCAGTGCCTGGCCACCTATTCCGGCGGCGCGGAGGCCCTGCAGGACACCGTGCGCCTTCGGGCCGACGTGCTGAAGATCTTCTACAAGCCCAATCCCTCGGCCAAGCCAGGCGGAACCGGCCAGGCCGGGGCCAGCTGCGGTAACCAGCTCGACCGCATGGAGGCCACCGGTTCGGTCTACTACGTCACCCCTCAGCAACGGGTGCGCGGCGACGCGGCGGTCTATGACGCCGCCGCCGACACCATCACCATCACCGGCGACGTGGTGGCCGCCCAGGCCCAGAACGTCCTGCGGGGCTCCAAGCTGGTGATCAAGGTCTCCACCGGTGACGCCCAGATGCAGAGCGGCGTGAAGGGCCGCAACAAGCCCGGCCGGGTGCGCACCGTCATCTATCCCAAGCAGCAGGCGGGACAGCCCGCCGCGCGGCGCTAGGGGCCGGGGTGAAGTCCGAAAGCTTCGTCGCGCTCCCCGGTCTCGCCGGCGAGGGGCTGGTGGTCGATAATATCGGCAAGTCCTTCCGTGGGCGCCCGGTGGTGAAGGGCGTGACGCTGCGCCTGCGCCGCGGCGAGGTCGTGGGGCTCCTGGGCCCCAATGGCGCGGGCAAGACCACCTGCTTCTACATGATCACCGGCCTGATCCCGGTGGACTACGGCGCCATCTATCTCGACGGCGAGAACATCACCGCCCAGCCGATGTATCAGCGCGCACGCATGGGCGTCGGCTACCTGCCGCAGGAGACCTCCATCTTCCGGGGGATGACCGTGGAGGAGAACGTCATGGCGGTGGTGGAGCTGCGGGCCAAGGACATGGACCAGGCGCGGACCACCGTCACCCAGCTGCTCACCGACCTGCACATCGAACACCTGCGCAAGGCGCCGGCCATCTCGCTCTCCGGCGGCGAGCGCCGCCGGGTGGAAATCGCCCGGGCGCTGGCCAGCGAGCCCTCCTTCATGCTGCTGGACGAACCCTTCGCCGGTATCGATCCGCTGGCCATCTCCGACATTCGCGAGGTGATCGCTTTCCTGAGGAGCCGCGGCATCGGCATCCTGGTCACCGACCACAATGTCCGGGAGACCCTGGACATCATCGACCGGGCCGCGATCATCCATGCCGGCGAGGTGCTGTTCGAGGGCACGCCGACGGAGATCGTCGACGATCCCGAGGTCCGCCGCGTCTATCTGGGCGAACGCTTCGGCTGATCCGGCGCAAGCTGGACAATCCATCCCCCGACCGCCTCTAATGGACCGCTAGGTTTGCGTCTCGTCCTGTGATGTGGGGATTTTCATGCGTTCTCTCCTGCTGGCCACGGCCTTCTGCGCCCTGCTGACCGCGCCCGCCGTGGGGCAGGTCCTGGAGGGGCCGCAGCGGCTGCTCACCGGCCGCGACCTGTTTGGCCTGGAGGTCGCCTCCAACCCCGAGATCCGCCCCGACGGCGGGACCATCGCCTATGTGCGGGCGACCAACGACATCATGACCGACCGGGCCCGGCGCTCGATCTGGCTGGTGGATTCGCAGAGCGGCGCCCAGGGCCCGCTGGTGGCCGACGAGGCCTCGAACTTCTCGCCCCGCTGGTCGCCGGACGGCCAGCGCCTGGCCTATGTGGCGGCGGGTCCCGGCGGGGCGCAGCTCTATGTCCGCTGGATGGCCACGGGCCGGTCGGCCAGGCTCGCCAGCCTGAACCAGTCGCCCGGTGACATCACCTGGTCGCCGGATGGCAAGAGCCTGGCCTTCACCATGCTCACCCCCGACGAGGGTCACCGGCTGGGCGCGCCGATGACCAAGCCGGAGGGCGCAGCCTGGGCCGATCCGCTGACGGTGGAGAACAGGGTCACCTGGCGCGCCGACGGGGCCGGCGAGCTGAAGCCCGGCTTCTCCCAGGTCTTCACCGTCTCCGCCGAAGGCGGGGCGCCGCGCCAACTCACCTTCGGCCGTTTCGACGCCGTCGGCCCCCTGGCCTTCACGCCGGATGGCAAGGCGCTACTCTTCGCTTCCAACCGCAACGCCAACTGGGAGCGCGACCCCCAGGAGAGCGAGGTGTTCCAGCTGACCCTGGCCGACGGAACCCTGACCCCGCTCACCAAGCGGGTCGGGCCCGATCTCAATCCGGCGGTGTCGCCCAACGGCCGCCAGATCGCCTATCTCGGCTTCGACGACGCTCGCCAGCGCGGCTACGAGAACGTCCTGCTCTATGTGATGGATCGCGACGGCAAGAACAGCCGGGCGCTGACCGCCAGCCTGGACCGCTCGGTGGGCTCGCCCCGGTGGGCCGCCGACGGCCGCAGCCTCTATGTCAGCTATGACGACAGGGGCGAGACCAAGGTCGCCCGGGTCACTCTGGACGGCAGGATCGAGACGGTGGCGACCGGCCTGACCGGTGCAGGACTGGACCGACCCTATACCGGCGGCGACTTCTCGGTGGCGAGTAACGGCGCGGTGGCCTTCACGCAGGGGTCGCCGGAGCGGCCCTCCGACATCGCCATGGTGCGCAAGGGCGGCCCGGCCAAGCGGTTGACGGCGCTGAACACCGACCTGCTGGCGGGCAAGACGCTGGGCAAGGTCGAGGCCCTGCCGGTGAGCTCGTCCTTCGATGGCAAGGCCATCGGCACCTGGATCGTCACCCCGCCCAACTTCGATCCGGCGAAGAAATACCCCCTGATCCTGGAGATCCACGGCGGGCCGTTCGCCGCCTATGGCCCGGCCTTCTCAACCGACGACCAGCTCTATGCCGCAGCGGGCTATGTGGTGGTCTATTCGAATCCCAGGGGCTCCACCTCCTATGGCGAGGCCTTCGCCAACGAGATCGACCGCAACTATCCCAGCCACGACTATGACGACCTGATGAGCGTGGTGGACGCGGCCATCGCCAAGGGCTTCGTCAACGACAAGCAGCTCTTCGTCACCGGCGGCTCGGGGGGCGGGGCGTTGACGGCCTGGATCGTCGGGAAGACCGGCCGGTTCGCGGCCGCCGCCACCCAGAAGCCGGTGATCAACTGGACCAGCGAGGTGCTCACCACCGATGGGTACAACAGCATGGCCAAGTACTGGTTCGGCAAGATGCCGTGGGAGGATCCGCAAGGCTACTGGGCCCGTTCGCCGCTCTCCCTGGTCGGCAATGTGACCACGCCGACCCTGGTGGTCGTGGGCGAGAAGGACCTGCGCACCCCCGACAGCGAAGCCGAGCAGTACTATCAGGCCCTGCAGCTGCGCGGCGTGCCCACGGCCCTGGTGAAGGTGCCCGGCGCCTCGCACGGCGGGATCGCGTCACGGCCGTCCCAGGCAGCTTCCAAGGTCGCGACAATCCTGGCCTGGTTCGAGCGCTACAGGCCGACCGCGCCCAAATAAGGGGAAAAAATCATGGTTAACCAAAAGGTCGCGGCCCGGTTAACCAATCACTCGTGAATGCGCGCCTAGCCTGTCCAGCAAGAAACAGGCCAGGAGGCGATTTTGGCGCTCGGCGCGCGTTTAGAGATGCGGCAAGGCCAGGGGTTGGTGATCACCCCCCAGCTGCAGCAGGCCATCAAGCTGCTGCAGCTCTCCAACATGGAGTTGGAGGCCTATGTGGAAGGCGAACTGGAGCGGAACCCGCTGCTCCAGCGCGACGAACGCGACTCCGAACCCGATGTCGAGGCCGGCCCCCGCGACGCCGAGGACTTCGCCTCCGACCAGATTCCCGAGGGCGCGGCCGAGGCCCATATGGACGTCAGCCATGAGGCCGAGGCCTCGCCGGGCGAACGCAACACCGGCGACTCGGCGGACGGGGCCGGCGAGGCGGGGGGCGCCATCGACTGGTCGCGCGCCGGCAAGGGCGGCTCCTTCGAGGACACCGACGACTTCGAGCAACGCCTGACCCGCGAGAAGACCCTGGCCGAACACCTCAACGACCAGCTGGTGGTCTCCGGCTTCAGCGGCATCGAGTACGCCGCCGCCAGCGTGCTGGTGGATAGCGTCGACGAGGGCGGCTACCTGCGGGTCGACATGGCCGAGACCGCCGAGCGGCTGGGCTGCGACCTGACGTTCCTGGAGGACGTGCTGCGCATGCTGCAGCGCTTTGAGCCCATCGGGGTCTTCGCCCGCGACGTGCGCGAGTGCCTGATGCTGCAGCTCAAGGAGCGCGACCGCTGCGACCCGGCCATGATGGCCCTGCTGGACAATCTGGACCTCCTGGCCCGCCGCGACCTTTCCGCCCTGCGCAAGGCGTGCGGGGTGGACGACGAGGACCTGAAGGACATGATCGCCGAGCTGAAGTCCCTGACGCCCCGGCCAGGCGCGGCCTTCGGCGGCGAGCCCAGCCAGCCGGTGGCCCCCGACGTCTTCGTGCGCGAGGGCCTGGGCGGCCTGTGGCACGTGGAGCTGAACTCCGACACCCTGCCCCGTCTGCTGGTGGACCAGCGCTACCACGCCCGGGTCTCGGCCGGCGCGCGGACCGACCAGGAGAAGGTCTTCGTGGCCGACTGCATGGCCAGCGCCAACTGGCTGGTGAAAAGTCTCGACCAGCGGGCCAAGACCATCCTGAAGGTGGCCTCCGAGATCGTGCGCCAGCAGGACGGCTTCCTGGCCTACGGGGTCGAGCACCTGCGGCCGCTGAACCTGAAGACCGTGGCCGACGCCATCGGCATGCACGAGTCCACGGTCAGCCGGGTCACCTCCAACAAGTACATCGCCACCCCGCGCGGCATGTTCGAGCTGAAGTTCTTCTTCACCTCCGGCATCGCCAATTCCGGCGGCGGCGAGGCCCACTCCTCCGAGAGCGTGCGCCACCGGATCAAGCAGCTGATCGAGACCGAGCGGAACGAGGCCGAGGTCCATTCCGACGACCGGATCGTGGAGATCCTCAAGGAGACCGGGGTCGATATCGCCCGCCGCACGGTGGCCAAGTACCGGGAGGCCATGCGCATCCCATCCTCGGTGGAGCGCCGCCGGGTGTTGAAGGCCGCCTGCTAGACGAAGGGCGCCGCGAGGCCTTCCGCCGCAAGGGTTTCCTGGACCGCGGGCCTGCCCAGGACGCGTTCGGCGTGGGCGCCCAGCGCCGGGATCTCCCGGGCCGGGGCAGGCAGGGTCCGTCCCCAGCGGACCATCATCAACAGGTAGAGATCGGCCGCCGAGAAGCCAGAGGCCAGCAGCCAATCGCGGCCCTCGAGCTGGGCGGCGATGGTCTGGAAGTTGGCCGCCAGGCGCTGGCCGGCCGCGGCGTGGGCCGAGGCCTCGCAGGCCGGGTCGGAGACGAACTCGTGGGAATAGAACCAGGCCCGGAACTCGGCCTGGGTGGTGTTGGCCAGGTGGACCATCCACTTGTAGTAGTCGCCCCGGTCCGGAGCCCCCACGGCTGGGGCCAGGCCCGGATGGCGGTCGGCCAGGTGGAGGGCGATGGCGGCGGTCTCGTAGAGGGCCTGGCCGTCCGCCACCAGGACCGGGATGCGGCCATTGGGGTTGAGCTTCAGGTAGTCCGGGCCGGCCTGCTCCTTGGCCTCCCGGTCCACCAGCCGCAGCTGGAAGGGGACCCCCAGCTCGCGGAGCATCATGTGGGGCAGCAGGCTGGCCGTCCCCGGTGAGTAGTGCAGCTCGTACATGTCGGTCTCCACGGAGGGATCAGGCGGCATATTGCTCGGCGATCTGGACGGCGTTCAAGGCGGCGCCCTTGAGGAGCTGATCCCCGGCCAGGAAAAGGGTCAGGGTGCGGCCCGAGGGATCGGAGGCGTCGACACGTAGCCGACCGACCAACACGTCGTCCTGGCCAGACGCCTCGACGGGCATGGGGAAGTGGTTGTTTTCATTGTCATTCACGATGCGAACCCCCGGCGCCTGGGCCAGCAGGGATTCGGCCACGCTGACCGACATGTGACCCTCGAACTCCACGGTGAGGGCCATGGAGTGGGCGCGCAGCACCGGCACGCGGACGCAGGTGAAGGACACGCGCAGGTCCGGGGCGCCCATGATCTTGCGGATCTCGGCCATGACCTTGCTCTCCTCGCCATTGTACCCGGTGGCCGGGTCGATGGCGGTGTTGTGGCTGAAGACGTTGAAGGCGTAGGGGTGCGGCAGGACCTTGGGTTCGAAGGCCTCCCCGGCCAGATAGGCGGCGGTGGAGAGCTCCAGCTCCTCCATGGCCGCGGCCCCGGCGCCCGAGGCCGACTGGTAGGTCGAACCGATCACCCGGACGATGGGGTTGTGGGCGTGCAGGGGGGCGAGCGCCATCACCGCGATGGCGGCCACGCAGTTGGGATTGGCCACGATGGCCGGGCGGCCGGCCAGGGCGGCGGCGTTGACCTCCGGCACCACCAGGGGAATGTCGGGCGCCATGCGGAAGGCCGAGGAATTGTCCACCACCACGCAGCCCCGGGCCGCGGCGATGGGGGCGAACTCGCGGCTGATGGAGGCGCCGGCCGAGAACAGGGCGATGTCGACGCCGTCGAAGGCCTCGGCCGTCAGGGCCTCGACGGTCACCGGCGCGCCCTTGAACATCAGGGTCCTGCCCGCCGAGCGGGGCGAGGCCAGCAGCCTGAGGCTCGCCACGGGGAAGTTCCGCCGCTCCAGGCAGCCGATCAGCTCGGCCCCCACGGCGCCGGTGGCCCCGACGATGGCGACATTGAACAGGCGCTGGCGGGCGGGATTTTCAAGTTCAGCTTGGACGGACATGGGTCGTTCTCCGGTTTGAGACCGGAGGGCGGGGCTGTCTCAAGGCCGCTGGACCTTCAAGCACCCGACCTTCCGGCGGGGTGCTGAGGGTTGCTACGCGGCGTGCACGCGCGAACCCCCAGGCCCCGAGAGCCCGGTGGTTTTAATGGCGCGTTTAATGACGGCGATCCGCATGGCGCGCCTCCTAGCCGAAAACCGGCGCGGCTGTAAAGCTCGGGACCGAATTCGGCTTCAAGCGTTGTGCTGGCGCCCGCGCCCGGCGATATGAGGCCCCATGCCTGACCGAGAGTTTCCGCGACACCTGAGCCTCTCGGCCCATATCCGCGCGCTCGGCCGGGAGTCCGCCGAAACCGTGACCCTGGGCGAGATCATCGACACCTTCGGCCGCCGGGCCTTCGGCGCCCTGATGTTCGTCCTGGCCCTGCCCAACCTGCTGCCTCTGCCGCCGGGCTCCACCACCGTCCTGGGGGCGCCCCTGCTGCTGATCTCGCCGCAGATGGTGATCGGCTTCCAGACCCTGTGGCTGCCGCGCTTCATCGACGACCGGCGGATGAGCCGGAGCGACCTGGCGCGCGGCTTCGAGAAACTGCTGCCCTGGCTGGAGCGCATCGAGCAGGTCTCGCGGCCACGGCTGGTCTTCATGTTCGGACCGGTGGGGGACCGGCTGATCGGCCTGGTCTGCACCCTGCTGTCCTTCGTGCTCATCCTGCCCATCCCCCTGGGCAACGTCCTTCCGGCCCTGACCATCGCGGTCCTGGCCTTTTCCATGGTGCAGAGGGACGGCCTGCTGGCCCTGGCCGGCTACGCCCTGGCGGCCATTTCGGGGGGCGTGCTGTTCCTCAGCGCCGGGGTCGTGATGGGCGCCGTACACCATCTCGTGGGGTGGTTCGGAGGCGCTTGACACCATCGGCGGTCAGGCGCGTTGTGAGCTCATGCAAGTCTCGGTTTCCGGCAAGCATGTCGCCGTTGGGGAGGCCCTGCGTGAGCGGGTCACCGACGAAATCACCGGTTCTATCGGCAAGTACTTCGACCGCGGCGGCGCCGCGGACGTGGTCGTCAGCCGAGAGGGCCATTCCTTCAGAGTCGACTGCGCGGTGAAGCTGGCCACAGGCCAGGCGCTGCAGAGTCACGGTCTGGGCTCCGACGCCCACGGCGCCTTCGACCAGGCGCTGTCCAAGATCGAGACGCGGGTCCGACGTTACAAGCGAAGGCTGAAAAGTCATTCCACCGCGGCTAGCGCCAAGGCCGCCGAAACCGCTTCCTATTTCGTGATCCGCGCCCCCGAGGGCGAGGAGGACGAGGCCTGGGATCTCGGCGACGAGGGCGAAACGTCGCACGGCCCCCATGCCCTGCCGGCCGCAATGGTCATCGCCGAAACGGAAAAGGACCTTCGGACCATGACCGTTTCCATGGCGGTCATGGAGCTGGACTTGACGGAATCTCAAACAATCGTCTTTAGGAACGCCGCTCACGGTGGATTGTCCGTGGTGTACCGCCGACCCGACGGGAATATCGGCTGGATCGATCCCGAACGCACCAAATCGCTGACCGGGAACGGACTGAACGGAACCCACGTCCCGGCGTGACGTTTCGGCCCGGCCCGTGGCGATCTGGTCTTCGCGCGGGTCGGTTTCTGTTTGTTTTGGGCGTCACGAACGATGTTGATCGGTGAGATTCTGGAACGCGCGGCCATCGCGCCGCGTGTCAGCGCCCCCAACAAGCGCCAGGTCCTGGCCGTGGTGTCCGAGGTGGCCGCCCGCCAGTTCGGCCTGGACGCCGGGGTGGTGCTGGATGCGCTCGCCGAGCGCGAGCAGGCCGGCTCCACGGGGGTGGGTTACGGCGTCGCCGTGCCGCACGCCCGGCTCGAGGGCCTGCAGCGGATGCGCGCGGTCTTCGTGCGCCTGGACCATCCGGTGGACTTCGATTCCATCGACGACCAGCCGGTGGACCTGATCTTCGCCCTCTTCGCCCCGCCCAACGCCTCGACCGAGCACCTGCGGACCCTGGCCCGGGTGTCGCGCCTGTTGCGCCAGGCGGATTTGCGCGAACAGCTGCGCCAGGCCCGCACGCCGGACGCCATCCATGCGCTGCTGGTGCAGGAAGCAAGGTCGAGCGCGGCCTGAGGTAAAGGCCTTTCTCATACCGCTCATCCCGGCGAAGGCCGGGACCCAGGTGAAGCCCACTCCGGTCTCATATGAGTCCGACGCGGTTTGGTGAATGATTCCAGCGGCTGAGGATGAATCTGGGTCCCGGCCTTCGCCGGGATGAGCGGGTTGGGTTCAGCGCTGAGTTCGGGTTCCAATCCGTTGGCGGCGGCACACTCACCGTCTACCTTGAGCTTGTGGGTAGGATACGCGGCGATCTGCCGGACAATCCCGAGCTACGTCCCACCGCTTCCCCACCCTGATCGCTGACGCGATCGGTCCCTCCCCATGAAGGGGAGGGAGGGAGCGGGTTTGTTAGTGGACCGAGACCGGGGCCAGTTCGTGGGCCAGGGCGGCGGCGACGGCGGCGTCCTTGTCGGTCATCACCGCCAGGCGTTCGCCGTCGGCGCGGTGGACCGCGTAAAGGGTCTGTTCCGGATCGAGCTTGAAGCCCTCGATCTGGGCCGCCGGAGTCGAGGCGAGGATCTCGGAGGCCTTGATGGGCCGGACATAGACGAGATCGGGGGCGCCGAGGGCGGCGAAGGCTTCCGTGGTGAGATCTATCATCGTGTTAGGCGTCATCAGACCACCTCCTTGTAGGGGCAACGCATACTCCGACCGCTGGGTTCAGCCGGCCGTCTCGATAGGAATCCGCTTGATGAGCTTGTCGGGCTCGGGGCGGGCGAGGTCGATGTGCAGCAGGCCATGTTCGAGCAGGGCCTTCTCGACCTCCACGCCATCGGCCAGCACGAAGCTTCGGATGAAGCCCCGGGCGGCGATGCCGCGGTGCAGATAGGCGTCCTCGGCCTTGCCGGCGTCCTCGCGCTTGCCGGCCACCACCAGCTGGCGGTCCTCCATGGTCACCTGCAGGGTGTCAGGGGTGAACCCCGCCACCGCCAGGGTGATCCGCAGGCCGCCGCCCGCGCGCTCTTCCACATTGTACGGCGGATAGCTCTCGGCGGCGGCCTTGGCCGCCCGCTCGATGAGGCTGCGCGTGTGCTCGAAACCGAGCAGGAAAGGTGAGTCGAAGACGATCGACCGGGTCATTTCAGAGTCCTCGCTGTAAGCGACTCTCCGGATGACCGCCCGAGACGTGGCGCGGCCCACCGGATGACTCAGAGATGGTGAGGGGGTCCGTGGGTTTCAATGGCGGCGGTCCCCCAGCGCCGGAACGTCGGCTCCAGAGGGACTCGTCGGAAATGGAGGGGCTCTAGGCGGCCAGGCGCTCGTGGGCCGGGAGCAGGGCGGAGACGACCAGGCGGCTGAGCATGCGGCCCTCCAGGGGAATGATGGCGTCGACGAAGGTCGCGCCAGGCTCGCAGTCCATGTCGGGCGGGGTCTGCAGCAGGGCGGTGTCCACCACGAAGGTCTCCTGCACCGCATCGACCATCAGACCGATCACCCGGTCGTCGTGCTGGACCACCACGAAGACGTGGCGGGAGGAGGCCTCGGTCTCCCCCAGGCCCAGCCGGCGGCGCAGGTCGATCACCGGCATGACCAGGCCGCGTAGATTGATCACTCCCAGGACATAGGGCGGGGTGTGGGGCATGCGGGTCGTCGGGGTCCAGCCGCGGATCTCGCGCACAGACCGGATGTCGATGCAGAATTCCTGCCCGGCGATCTCGAAGGAGATCAGTTCCAGGGCGCCGTCGGTCGGGGTGTCCAGGCCCGACATGTCAGAACTCGGCCCACTCGCCGGCCGGCGCCACGGCCGCCGAGCCGAACGCGCCCTTCAGCCGAACGCGTTGCTGGGCGACGGGATTGCGGGCGATCGCATGCCGTTCGGGGTCGGCCAGCTCCAGGCGGGCCGCGCCATGAACGGCGGCGCCGGACTGGAAGCGGCTGATAAGCCGCACCAGCTCACGGGATTCGCTGCGCAGATTGGAGGCCGCCGCCGTGGCTTCCTCCACCATGGCCGCGTTCTGCTGGGTCACCTGGTCCATCTGGTTCACCGCCGTGTTGACCTGGTTCAGCCCGGTGGCCTGTTCCTGGGAGGACAGGGCGATCTCGGAGATCAGACCGTCGATCTCGGCGACCTTTTCGGCGATGCCCAACAGGGTCTCGCCGGTTTCCCCGACGAGCTTCACGCCCCGTTCGACCTGGGCGCTGGAGGTGGCGATCAGGGCCTTGATCTCCTTGGCCGCGTCGGCCGAGCGCTGAGCCAGCGCCCGGACCTCGGAGGCGACGACGGCGAAGCCGCGGCCGGCGTCCCCGGCCCGGGCGGCTTCCACCCCGGCGTTGAGGGCCAGGAGGTTGGTCTGGAAGGCGATCTCGTCGATCACCCCGATGATCTGTGTGATCTGCTTGGAGGAGGTCTCGATCTCGCCCATGGCCGAGACCGCTTCGCGGACGATCTCGCCGGAGCGCTGAGCCTCGGCGCGGGCGTTGGAGGCGGCGCCCGAGGCCTGCTTGGCGCCCGAGGCGCTGCGCTTGACGGTGGCGGTGATCTGATCGAGGGCCGCGGCGGTCTCCTCGAGGCTGGCGGCCTGCTGCTCGGTGCGGCGCGACAGGTCGTCTGAGGCGCTGGCGATCTCGTCGGCGCCGACGCCGACGCTGCTGGTGGAGGCGGAGACCGCGGTCATGGTCTCCTGCAGGGTGGTCATGGCCGCGTTGAAGTCGGTGCGGACCTTCTCGAAGGCGGGATCGATGGCATGGGTGATCCGGCAGGTGAGGTCGTTGTGGGCCAGTTGCGACAGGCCCGCCGCGATCTCGTCCACCGCCTGGACCCGGCCGGTGATGTCGGTGGCGAACTTGACCACCTTGAGCACCTTGCGGTTGGCGTCGAAGATCGGGTTGTAGGAGGCCTGGATCCAGACCGCGCGGCCACCCTTGCCGACCCGCTTGAATTCCGCGGCCACGAACTCCCCGGCGTTCAGTCGACGCCAGAAGTCTTGATATTCCGCGCTCTGAGCGAAGTTCGGCTCGACGAACATCCGGTGGTGGCGGCCCTTGATCTCGGCGAGGTCGTAGCCGAGCGCCCTGAGGAAGTTCTCGTTGGCGTCGAGGATGTCGCCGTCGACGGTGAACTCGATCATGGCCTGGGCGCGGCTGATAGCCTCGATCTTTCCCTCGAAATCGGCGTTCCTCAGCTTCTGGGCGGTGATGTCGGTGGCGACCTTCACAACCTTCAGGACCGCGCCCCTGGCGTTCTTCACCGGGTTGTAGGAGGCCTGGATCCAGACCTCGCGACCGCCCTTGCCGATGCGGCGGTACTCCCGGGCGTCGAACTCCCCGCGGCCCAGCTTGGCCCAGAAGGCGGCGTAGTCGGGGCTGCGCGCCTCCTCCGGATCGACGAACAGGCTGTGGTGGCGGCCCTTGATCTCCGAGATC
>JAZKBZ010000102.1:0-8294 GCA_040388315.1 Pseudomonadota bacterium
GGCTGACCCGGACGTCCACGTGCTGGCCATAGTAGCTGTAGGGCCAGCCGTAGAAGGCGCCTGGCGTGACGCTGGTCATGTAGTCGGGGACCAGGTCGTTCCCGATCTCGTCGCGCTCGTTGACCGCGGTCCAGAGCTTGCCGGTCACCGGCTCCCAGTCCATGCCGTTGGGGTTGCGCAGGCCGGTGGCGTAGGGGCGGCTGGGACCCTCGGGCAGGGTGAACTCGACGATCTGGGCGCGGCCGGCCTCGGCGGGGATACCGTTCTCGCCGACGTTCGAGTTGGAGCCGACTGTGGCGTAGAGCTTCTGGCCGTCCGGGCTGGCGACGATGTTCTTGGTCCAGTGGTGGTTGATCGGCCCGCCGGGCAGATCGAAGACCTTCACCCCGGGGCCGGTGACCTGGGTCTGGCCCTCGGCATAGGGGAAGCTGACGATGGAATCGTCGTTGGCCACGTAGAGGATGTTCCCCACCAGGGTCATGCCGAAGGGCCGCTTCAGGCCTTGGGCGAAGATCGCCTTGGTGTCGGCCACGCCGTCGCCGTCGGAGTCCCGCAGCAGCATGATCTTGTTGGGGCTGACCTGCAGGGCGCCGGCGCGCTTCTGGATCAGCTGGGCGACCCAGTCCTTGAAGCCCGTGGGTTTGCCCGCTTCGGAGGATGATTCCGCGACGAGCACGTCGCCATTGGGCAGGACCAGCAGCCAGCGGGGGTGATCGAGGCCGTCGGCGAACCTGGTGACCACGAAACCGGGGGGCGCCGTGGGCGCCGCGCCCTTGGGCCAGCCGACGAACTTGGCGACGTTCACCGTGGGCAGGGCGCTCTTGGTCGGGGTCGGCAGGTCAGGCTTGGGCCCGAAGCCCACGAAGGGACCCGCCGCCCCCTGGCTGCAGGCCGTCAGGCCGAGGGTGACGAAGGCGGTCGCCAGCAACATCGAACGCATGGAGGTCTCCCTGATCCCGAACCCTGCCCTAATGCGCAGGTTCGCGCACGGTTCAGTCCTAGCACAGGCGCCATGACCCGCCGTCAAGGTTGACGCCGCCCGCCCCCGGCCTGAACCTCCAAGGCGAAGCTTCAGCAAGAAGCGATAGGGGCGGAACATGAGCGTGGAAATGACGATGCTGGCCTATGCGGTCGGCCTGCTTTTCGTACTGGTCTTCATCCAGGCCCTGGCGGGCATCCGGGCCCAGGGCGCGGTTCCCCTGGCCAATTCCCGCGACGACCTCCCGCCGCCCAGCGGCTTCCATGCCCGGATGAAGCGGGTGGTGGACAATCATCGCGAGGGGCTGACGATGTTCGCGCCCCTGGTCCTGATCGCCGCCGTGGTGGGGGTGTCCAACGGGACCACGGTGCTGGGCGCCCAGCTGTTCTTCTATTCCCGCGTGGCGCACGCGGTCCTCTATGTCCTCGGCGTGCCGATGGTGCGTCCCCTGGCCTGGGCGGTGGGGTTCGTGGGCACCGCGATGATGTTCGTCGCCCTGATGGGCTGGGCGGCCTAGCCGGCTTCTCCGGCCCTTGACGGGGCGGGAGGCCACGGCCGAGAAGGCGGCATGACTCGCCATCCCGGATCCTGCCATTGCGGCGCGGTGACCTTCGTCCTCGAGGCGGAGATCGACCACCTCACCGCCTGTGACTGCTCGCTGTGCGTGAAGAGGAACGCGCGGATGGTGCGGGTGCGCGCGCAGGACCTGACGGTCCTGTCGGGGGATGACCAACTTGGCGCCTATGAGTGGAACACGCACCGGGCGCGGCACCATTTCTGCCGGGTCTGCGGGATCTATGTCTTCCACCGCAAGCGGGCCTCGCCGGACCTCTATGAGGTGAATGTCTACTGCCTGGACGGCTTCGATCCTTCTGGCCTGCCCGTGCGGGCCAGCGAAGGGGTGGGCATGTCGTTGGTCGCGCGGGGCGCCAGACCGGTCTGGCCCGGTCCCCGGGAAGCCTGAGACGGGGTTGCGGCGGCGTCCTCGCGGGGGTATGGCGCGGCCATGCTCGATGACCTGAAGGCGAACAACATGGCCTGGGCCGCCCGCAAGGTGGCGGCCGACCCGGGGTTCTTCAAGCGGCTGAAGGGCCAGCAGGCGCCGGATTATCTGTGGATCGGCTGCTCCGACAGCCGGGTCCCGGCCAACGAGATCGTCGATCTCGATCCGGGCGAGCTCTTCGTCCACCGCAACGTCGCCAACCTCGCCCCGCCGCAGGACGCCAACTACCTGTCGGTGCTGCAGTTCGCCGTCGACGTGCTGAAGGTGAAGCACATCATGGTGGTGGGTCACTATGGCTGCGGCGGCGTGGCCGCGGCGGTGGACGGCCAGAGGCGTGGCCTGGTGGATCACTGGCTGCACCCCATACGCGAGGTCCACGAGGCGCATCGCTGCGAACTCGACAAGCTGCCGGGCCAGGCCGAAAAGCTGGACCGGCTGTGCGAGCTGAACGTCATCCGCCAGGTCCAGAACGTAGCCACCGACGTCTTCGTCCAGGACGCCTGGGCCCGCGGCCAGAGCCTGTGCGTGCACGGCCTGGTCTATTCCCTCGAGAACGGCCTGCTGACCGACCTCAATGTGTCGGTGGGCGCCCACTGCGAGGACTAGCGGCGCCCTAGCCGCAGGATCAGCCGGACGGCGCCCGAGGACGATCGCCCCGCCGTCTGAAATCGACATACATCGCGCCACCAACGGGCGGGGACGTTCACGCCTGGGGCGGGATTAAGCACGCCGGGACCTATCCCGCCTTGTCCTGGCCGCATTCAGGTCAATCCGGCCAGCGTTCAAAGTCTAATTAGAGTATAATGAAATACAGATACAATTAAGACCTTATTCACCGTGAAGATGAACTCGACTTTAAGGGCAAGATGAGAAAACCCGTCTCGCAAGTTTCAACCTAAACAAAACACAAATTCAGCCGGGAAGAATTCTCTCATGAACAAGTTCGCCGCTCTCGCCCTCGCCGCCACCGTCTCCGCCTTCGGCATCTCCCCCGCCCTGGCCGCTGACGCCTCGCATGTGGACGTCCAGACCGTCCGCATCTCGCTGGTGGGCAAGACCGACGCCCAGGTCCGCGCCGAGATCCGCGACGCCGCCGCAACGGTGTGCGGCGAGACCGCCGGCGACTGCGTGACGACCTCGATCCGCAAGGCCAACGCCCAGTTCAACGCCATCACCCGCAAGCGCGCGGCGGCCGAGGCCCCGGCCCGCACCGCCAAGCTCGAGGACGGCCGCGCCGCCGTGGCCACCGTCCGCGTCGCCCTGGTGGGCCGCTCGCCCGCCCAGATCGAAGCCGACATCAACGCCGCGGCCGACACCGTCTGCAAGGCCACCAACGACTCGGCCCCCGACTACCGCGCCTGCGTCACCGGCGCGGTGCGCTCGGCGAAGTTCCAGCTGCGCCAACTGGCCCAGGTCGAGCGTCCGACCCAGGTCGCCTCGCGCTAGGACCAGACACCTCCAAGTCTTCGAGCCGCCGGCGCTGTCTCCAGCGCCGGCGGCTTTCGTTTGGACGCGCCCCTGCCGCCACGTCACACTTGGCCTGTCCGCCACGAGGCTTAGACTGGGGTGAACTGAGACCCACGGGAGGAACCGACATGGCCGATTTCGGAGGCGACCTCGAGCTTGAGGAATTCCGCGGCCAGGCGCGCGCCTGGCTTGAGGCCAACTTCCCCGCCTCGCTGAAGGGCAAGGCCTCTCTTGCTGCGACCGAGGTGACAACCACCAACGCCGAGCTCAAGGCTTGGCGCAAGGCCATTGGCCTGAAGGGTTGGGCCACGCCCACCTGGCCGGCGGAATACGGCGGCGGCGGTCTGTCGCCGCAACAAGCCCGGGTCCTGACCCAGGAGATGGGCAAGATCGGCGCCTTCAATCCGCTGATGTTCGGGATGGGCGTGACCATGATCGGCCCGACGATCCTGGACTACGGCACCGAAGCCCAGAAGAAGCAGCACATCCCGCCCATCGTGCGCGGAGAGGTCCAGTGGTGCGTCGGCTATTCCGAGCCCGGCGCCGGGTCGGACCTGGCCTCCCTGCAGATGAAGTGTGAGGACGTCGGCGACCACTACGTCATCAACGGCCAGAAGACGTGGACCAGCGGGGCCCAGTACTCCGACTGGTGCGGCGCCCTGGTGCGCACCGACTTCTCGGCCAAGAAGCATGAGGGGATCAGCTTCATGCTGATCGACATGCACCAGAAGGCCATCGATCCGCGACCCATCGCCCTGATCGCCGGGGCCTCGCCCTTCTGCGAGACCTTCTTCACCGACGCGCGGGCCGAGAAGGACGGGCTGCTGGGCCCGCTGAACGGCGGCTGGACGGTGGGCAAGCGCCTGCTGCAGCACGAGCGCGCCAGCCAGACCGGCGCCTCCAACGGCGGCCGGGCCACCCCGCTGCAGGACATCGCCAAGCGCTATGTCGGTGTCGACGCCGCCGGCCGCCTGGCCGACAGCGACCTGCGCACCCGCCTGACCCGCCACCTGATGGACGCCAAGATCCACGGCCTGACCCTGGCGCGCGTGATGGCGGAGTCCAAGGAGGCCTCGGGCGCCACCAACGGCGCCTCGGTGCTGAAGAACTCCGCCACGGCGGTGTCCCAGACCCGGGCCGAACTGACCCTGGAGATCATGGGCCACCAGGGCCTGGGCTGGAGCGGCGACGACTTCACGGTCGAGGAGATCGAGACCGTGCGCAGCTGGCTGGGCGGCAAGGCCATGTCGATCTATGGCGGCTCCTCCGAGATCCAGAACAACATCATCTCCAAGCGCATCCTCAACCTGCCCGACACCACCCAGTCGACCTGACGGATTTTCCGCAGGCGGCTTGTCGGGGCGCGACCGATCGGTTCGTCCTTGGGGAAACGCCCCCAAGGAGGACCCTCCCATGAGCCAGATCAGTCCGTTTCTGTGGTTCGACGACCAGGCCGAAGAGGCCGTGAACTTCTACGTCTCGGTGTTCGACAACGCCCATGTCGGCAAGGTCGCCCGCTATGGCGAGGGCGGGATGGGGCAGGCGGGCAAGGTGATGACCGTCACCTTCGACATCGACGGCCTGAAGTTCACCGCCCTGAACGGCGGGCCGCTGTTCAAGTTCAATGAGTCCATCTCCTTCGTGATCGACTGCAAGGACCAGGCGGAGGTGGACCGCTATTGGGCGGCGCTCACCGCCGACGGCGGCGAGCCGGGGCAGTGCGGCTGGCTGAAGGACCGGTTCGGGGTCTCCTGGCAGGTGGTCCCGGCCGAGTTGCACAGCCTGATCGGCGATCCCGATCCCGGCCGGGCGCAGCGGGCCACCCAGGCCATGCTGCAGATGACCAGGCTGGACCTGTCGGCGATGCGGGCGGCGGCCGACGCGGGGTAGGGTCTCGGTTCCGACTCAATCGGCGTGCTATGTTGGATGGCAGACTTTGCGAGACTCAATGTCCTCTCCCGACACGCGCCCCTGGCGCAACCGCCTGGCGCCCTATCAGCAGCCGAGCGCCTCCCGCTCCATCCTCGAGATCGTCCTGAGCGCCGCCCCCCTGGCGGCGATCTGGGGCTGCGCCTGGGTGGCGGCGGCGTTTGGCCTGTGGTGGCTGGCCCTGCTGCTGGCGGTTCCGGCCGCGGGCTTCCTGGTGCGGCTGTTCATGGTGCAGCATGACTGCAGCCACAGGTCCTTCTTCCGCAACCGGCACGCCAATGACTGGATCGGTCGGGTGATCGGGGTCCTGACCGTGACGCCCTACGACTGCTGGCGCCAGACCCACGCCATCCACCATGCCACCTCCGGCGACCTCGACCGCCGGGGCCTGGGGGACATCATGACCCTGACCGTGGCGGAGTACCGCGCCCTGCCGTTCTGGCGCAGGCTCGGCTACCGCCTCTACCGCAATCCTGTGGTGCTGTTCGGGGTCGGCCCGGCCTATGTCTTCCTGCTGGAGCAGCGCCTGCCCAGCGGCCTGATGAAGGGCGGCTGGCGGCCCTGGCTCAGCGCCATGGGCACCAACCTGGCCATCGCCGTCTTCCTGCTGGTGGTGGGCCTGCTGGCCGGCTGGCAGGCCCTGCTGCTGGTGAATCTGCCGACCCTGCTGATCGCCGCCTCGATCGGGGTCTGGCTGTTCTATGTGCAGCATCAGTTCGAGGGCACCTACTGGGCCCGCCGCGGCGAGTGGGATCTGACCGAGGCGGCGCTGAAGGGGGCCTCGCACTATCACCTGCCGGCGCCCCTGCGCTGGATGACCGCCAATATCGGGGTGCACCACGTGCATCATATCGCCAGCCGCATCCCCTTTTACCGGCTGCCCGCCGTGCTGCGGGACCATCCGGAGCTGAGCAAGGTCAGCCGGCTGAGCGTTCCCCAGAGCCTGCGGGCTATCCCGCTGTCGCTGTGGGACGAGGCCAGCGAGCGGCTGATCTCCTTCCGGCAACTGGCCCGCGCCGACCGCGCGGCCCGCGCCGCCTAAGTCCTTACGATCGTCGCGCGGAGCCAGCCGCTTCGCGCCTCGTGTCGAGATTGTAATCTTGCAATGAGATTGAAGTCTCATTAAGGGTCGCCGCAAGATCGCTAAGCAAGGAGCACGAGAGATGGCGCTGACCCGTCAGGAGATGGATCGGAAGATCGACGAACACTTCGCCTTCGAGGCGACCGACGATGTGGAGGGGGTGCTCTCCACCCTGGCGCCCGACGTGGAGCACGACATCGTCGGCTGGCCGACCGGCCCGACCCATGGTCCG
The DNA here is from genome assembly GCA_040388315.1 of Pseudomonadota bacterium. Lineage (GTDB taxonomy): Bacteria > Pseudomonadota > Alphaproteobacteria > Caulobacterales > Caulobacteraceae > Phenylobacterium. The sequence goes on from JAZKBZ010000102.1 coordinate 6,692, forward strand.
GAGGGGGCGCGGCCCTTCTATGAGGAACTGTTCGCCGACCTGGCCGACGGCCAGATCAAGGTGCTCAAGCGGCTCTATGGCGAGGACTTCCTGGTGGACGAGTCCCTGTGGTCGGGGCGGGCGGTGGGGCGGCCCTTCGGCCTGGAGGGGCGCGGCCGGCCGCTGGCCTTCCGTCTGCTGCACGTGATCGAGTTCGCGGGCGGCGGCGAGATCAAGCGCGAGAACGTCTGGCTCGACATGGGCGCCATCTTCCAGCAACTGCCGCAGGACTGAGGATGACCGCCCCCGCCAAGACCGGCCGTCCCAACCAGCGAAACCGCACGCGAAAGGACCTGCTGCAGGCCGCCGCCCGGCTGATGGCGGCCGGCCGCAAGCCCGACCTGGAGGAGATCGCCGCCGAGGCCCAGGTCTCGCGGGCCACGGCCTATCGTTACTTCCCCGGGGTGGAGGCCCTGCTGGTGGAGGCGGCCCTCGACGTCGTCACCCCCGAGCCCGAGGTCCTGTTCCAGGGCGCGGAGGGGGAGGGGCCGGTGGCCCGCGTCGAGCGGGTCAACCAGGCGCTGCACCAGATGATGGCGGCCAATGAGGGGCCGTTGCGGATGATGCTGATCAACGCCCTGGAGCGATCCCTGCGGGAGAGCGACGCCGACACCCCGGCCCGCCAGAACCGCCGCACGCCCCTGATCCAGGCCGCCCTGGCGCCGGCCCGGGACCAGTTCGACCCCGTGGCCCTCGCCCGGCTGGAGGCGGCGCTCGCCCTCATCGTCGGCACCGAGGCCATGGTGGTGTTCAAGGACGTGCTGCGGGTCGATGACGCCGAGGCCCAGGCCGTGACGTCCTGGGCGATCGAAGCCCTGGTGGCCGCGGCGCGGCGGCGGGACTAGCCCATCGTAGCGCGCAAGGCCGATCCGGGTCAGGTTGGGCGGACGGCGGCGGAGCGAGCATGCGAGTCCTGGTTATCGGAGCCTATGGCCTGATCGGCGGGTATGTGACCGCGCGCCTGTTGTCCGATGGTCACGAGGTGGTGGCCGCGGGCCGCGACGTGACCGCCGCGGCGCGGCGAACGCCGAAGGCGCATTGGGTCCGCGCCGACCTCGGGCGCCTGGATGGCGACGGCTGGGCGCCGCTGCTGGCCGGCGTGGACGCGGTGGTGAACTGCGCCGGGGCCCTGCAGGACAGTCCCCGCGACGATCTCTCGTCCGTCCATGTGAGCGGCCTGGCGCACCTGGCCGACGCCTGCGTGGCGGCGGGCGTGCGGCGTTTCGTGCAGATCTCGGCGGCGGGGGTCGAGCAGGGGGAGGGCGCCTTCCGGCGCACCAAGCGGGAAGGCGAGGCGGCTCTGCGGGCGCGGGACCTCGACTGGGTGATCCTGCGACCGGGACTGGTCCTGGCGCCGGCGGCCTATGGCGGCAGCGGATTGTTGCGGGGATTGGCGGCCTTCCCGGGCCTGATCCCTCTGAGCCATGCGGCGGCGACCGTGCAGGTGGTCTCGGTCGAGGATGTCGCCGAGGGCGTCGCGCGGGCCCTCGCCCCCGACGGACCGCGGAAAGTCTGTGTCGACCTGGCCGCTCCGGAAACGACGACGCTGGCGCAGGTGCTCACC
>JAZKBZ010000102.1:8304-16227 GCA_040388315.1 Pseudomonadota bacterium
GCTTGGCCTGCCGCCGGCGCCGACGACGCCCTTGCCGCCCGGCTTCGCGCGGCTCGCCGCCCTGGCCGCCGATGGCCTGGCCTGGCTGGGCTGGCGTAGTCCGATGCGCAGCACGGCGGTGGCCGAGCTTGTGGCCGGCGTGAAAGCCGAGGCCGGCGACGGGCCGCGCCTGCTCGGCTTTGCGCCGCGCGGTCTCGATGCGATTCTCGCAGGCTGGCCCGCAGGGGTGCAGGAGCGGTGGTACGGGCGGCTGTACTTCGTGAAGCCCCTGGCGCTGGCGACACTCGCCGCGTTCTGGAGCCTGTCTGGAGCGATTGGCCTGGCGCGGGCCGGGACGGCGGCCCGTGTGCTGACGGAGGCCGGCGTGGATGGACGGCTTGCTCACGGGTTTGTCCTCGTCGGGGGCGTGGCGGACCTGGCGCTCGGTCTGCTGGTCTGCGCGCGCCGCACCGCGCCCTGGGCGTTGAAGGGGATGGTGGCGGTGACGCTCGCCTACCTGCTGGGCGCCACCCTGTGGCGGCCCGATCTCTGGGGCGATCCCCTGGGGCCGCTGGTCAAGACGATCCCGGCCGCCGTCCTGGCCCTGGCGGCCCTGGCCATGATGGACGAACGATGAGCCTCTATCTGCTGCTCAAGCTCGCCCACATCGTTGGCGCCACGGTGCTGTTCGGTACGGGCGCTGGCATCGCCTTCTTCCTGTTGATGGCTCACCGCACGGGGGACGCCCGGCTGATCGCCCATACGGCAAGCGTCGTCGTGATCGCCGACACGATCTTCACCGCCACGGCGGTGGTGTTGCAGCCTCTCACGGGGATCGCGCTCGCCCGCATCGCCGGTTACAGCCTGACCGAAGGTTGGATCGCCGCCAGCCTCTTCCTCTATGTTCTGACCGGAGCCTTCTGGGCGCCGGTGGTCTGGATTCAGCTGCGCCTGCGCGATCTGGCGCGCGCCGCGGCCGGCGCAGGCGAGCCACTCGGTCCCGCCTATCATCGGCTCTGGCGGCTGTGGTTCGCCTGTGGGTTCCCCGCCTTCGGCGCCGTGCTGACCATCCTCTGGCTGATGACGTCCAAGCCGGACTTCTGATCCTAGAGGTTCAGCTTCACCACCGCGGCGTCGAAGGCTAGGCGCGTGGGAACCTGCTGCAATGGCGCGGTGACAGCCCCGGGCCAGGCGGGAAGAAACCGCGCGCTTGTTGAGCTTGTCCCTCCATGCAGGGGAACGCTTGACGCGCTGGCCCATCCGAATATAGATAATCAGCAATATAGCTGGATGACGATATATGCAGGCGGTGCAGATGGACTTGGTGTTCGGGGCGCTCGCCGACCCGACTCGGCGGGCGATCCTGGCGCGGTTGGCGCAGGGGGAGGCGACGGTGAACGAGCTGGTCGCGCCCTTCAGCCTCAGCCAGCCGACCATCTCCAAGCATCTGAAGGTCCTGGAGGGGGCGGGGCTGGTCTCCCGGGGCCGCAACGCCCAGTTCCGGCCGGTGCGGCTGAACGCCAAGCCGCTGGCCGAGGCGGCCCGCTGGATCGGCGACTACCGCCGCTTCTGGGACGAGAGCCTCGACCAGCTGGAATCCTATGTGAAAGGCCTGCAGGCCAAGGGAGAGCCCTCATGAGTTCCATCGAACCCGTCACCGAGCGCGAGCTCACCATCACCCGCGTCATCGACGCCCCGGCGTCCCTGCTGTTCGAGGCCTATTCGCGGCCCGAGCACATCATGAAGTGGTTCGGACCGGTCGGCTGGCCCGTCACCCTGGCCGAGATCGACTTCCGGGTCGGCGGCACGTTCAAGTTCGCCATGACCGGGCCTAGCGGGGTGCAGAACGCCCCCTTCGGTGGGACCTATCTGGAGATCGTTCCAGGCAAGAAGATCGTCTACGACAACGGCTTCAACTTCGAGAAGATGATGGTGGTCACCGTCACCTTCGATGAGGCCAACGGGAAGACGACGCTGACCATGCACACGCTGTTCGCCTCTCTGGAGATGGCGAGGATGCACATCGGCGGCGGCTTCGAGGCGGGAACCAACTCCGGCCTGGACCAGCTGGAAGACCTGGTGGCGGACCTGGCGTCGCGCGTCGGCGGCGGTTGACGCGCCGCTGCGGGTCGGTCGAGGCCGACCTGAGAATACGATCCCAGGCATTTTGCAGAAATCATCGCCGCGGGACTTGAGACCGTCGCGCGCCGTCCCATATCCCTGGCGCGGGCCGGGCCCCTCTGACGATCGCCGTGATCGTGATGTCGGACCGCATCGGGTGCGCCCGATGCCGGGTCCATCTCCAGCCCCCGGCGCCGGGCGCATCCTCCCAACAGAGGAGGTATGCGACATGTCCCACAAACTCTCCAACAGGCGGCCCACGAGCGCCAGCCTGAAGACCGAGGCCTGGACCCCGGGCGACAGCCTGCAGCTGGACGCCCTGGTGGGGGCCTGCGCCCTGGTGGCCCATGCCGACGGCTGGGTGACCGCCGAGGAACGACGGCGCCTGGTGGCCCGGGTTCAGGGCCTTCCAGCCCTGGGACTGTTCGGTGTGGATGAGGCGGTGCAGGCCTTCGAGGCCCTGATCGATCGCTTCGACCGGGATCCCGACGACGGTGAGACGGTGGCCGAGGCGGCGATCTTGCGGCTGCGCGGGCGGCCCGGTCCCGCCTACCTGCTGGTGGCCGCGGCGTGCTCGATCGCCGCCGCCGACGGAGGCTTCGACGCCGAGGAGCGGGCGGCGATCCTGCGGATCTGCGACCTTCTGGACCTGGAGGCCGACGCCTTCGACCTGGTGGCCGCCAGGGGCCGGCGATGAGGGTCTCGACCTTTGCGGCCCCGGTGACCTGGCGACGGCTGGAGCCCCTGGTCCTGGCCCAGGCCAGCACCTTGGCGGCCTCCCACGCCAGTTCTCCCACCGATCGGCCGGTGGAGGGACCCGCGCCGGTGGCTTCCAACCTGGCGCCGCGCCGGGCCACCGGCCACACCCTGGACATCCGCGTCTGAGGCGGACGAGCTAGGGCCACCGCGGGCCGACACGACTTCCTTACGCCGGCGCGTGGCGACATGCGCCGGCGACCCATCAATCCTTGAGCGGACCGGGCCCCTCTGACGATCGTGCTGATCGTGATGTCGGACCGCCCTGGGGCGCGCTGCGCGCCCCTGTTCCGGGGAACACGATCTTGGACACGCTTCTCTCGCCCTTGCTGGGCAAGCCGCTCTGGATGTGGCTGATCTTCGCCGCCGTCGTCACGGTCCTGCTGGTGCTGGACCTGGGCGTGCTGCACCGGAAACAGAGGACGATCGGGGTACGCGAGAGCCTCGCCCTGTCGGCAGGCTACCTCTTGATGGGCCTGGGCTTCGGGGTCTGGGTCTGGGGAGAGCTGGGCCCCCAGGCCGGGGTTGAGTACCTGACGGGATTCCTGGTGGAAAAAAGCCTGGCCCTGGACAATGTCTTCGTCATCGCCAGCATCTTCGCCGCCTTCGCCGTGCCCACGGCCTATCAGCATCGGGTGCTGTTCTGGGGCGTGCTGGGGGTGATCCTGCTGCGGGGCGTGATGATCGGGTTCGGCGCGGCCCTTGTGGCGCGCTTCGACTGGGTGCTGCTGATCTTCGCCGGCTTCCTGGTGCTGATGGGCGCCAAGATGTTCCTGGCCAAGGGGGAGGCCAAGGACCCGCGGGACAACGTCCTCTATCGCTGGGCCGCCTCCCACCTGCGGCTGACCGATGGTTTCCGCGGGTCGCGCTTCGTGGTGCGCGAGCCGGGGCCGGGCAGCCGGCCGATGCTGTTCGCTACCCCCCTGCTGATGGTGCTGGTGACCATCGAGCTGGCGGATGTGATCTTCGCCGTCGACTCCGTGCCGGCGATCTTCGCCATCACCACCGACCCCTACCTCGTCTACACCTCCAACATCTTCGCCATCCTGGGCCTGCGGGCGCTCTACTTCGCCCTGGGCGCGGTGGTGGACCGCTTTGCCTATCTGAAGCAGGCCCTGGCCGCCCTGCTGGTGTTCATCGGCGGCAAGGTCTTCGTGGCCGAGGCCATGGGGTGGGAGAAGTTCCCGGCCCCGGTGTCCCTGGGGGTCACCGCGGCCCTGCTGGCGGGGGGGATCGGCTACTCCGTCTGGCGCACCCGCCGGCCCGCGGCCAGGGCGGCTTGAGGCGAAGGCGCGGGTGGGGACGGCGAAAGCCGCGCCGTCCCCTGGGCAGGGGCGGGCGGGGCGCCTATGTGGAGGGGCCGCCGATCCGCGCGCCAGCCCCAGGACCGCCCATGCCCTCGCTCTTCGATCCGCTCGTCATCGGCGACCTGACCCTGCCCAACCGGGTGATCATGGCGCCCCTGACCCGCAGCCGGGCGGGCGACAGCCGCATCCCCAACGCCCTGATGGCGCAGTACTACGAACAACGCGCCACCGCCGGCCTGATCATCTCCGAGGGCGTGCCGGTCGACCCCATGGGGGTCGGCTACGCCGGCGTGCCCGGGATCTGGTCCGATGAGCAGACCGAAGGCTGGAAACAGGTCACCGCCCGGGTGAAGGCCGCCGGCGGCCGCATCTTCATGCAGATTTGGCACGTCGGACGCATCTCCGATCCGATGTTCCTGGACGGCCGCGCGCCGGTGGCGCCCAGCGCCATCGCCGCCAAGGGCCATGTCAGCCTTGTGCGGCCCGAGCGGCCCTATCCGACCCCGCGCGCCCTGGAGACCCATGAGGTCCAGGACGTGGTGGAGGCCTTCCGACTCGGGGCCCAGAACGCCCAGAAGGCCGGCTTCGACGGGGTGGAGCTGCACGGCGCCAATGGCTACCTGCTCGATCAGTTCCTGCAGGACAGCGCCAACCAGCGCACCGACCAGTACGGCGGCTCCATCGCCAACCGCGCCCGGCTGATGCTGGAATGCGCCGACGCCGCCGTCTCCGTCTGGGGATCTGACCGGGTGGGCATGCACCTGGCGCCGCGCGGCGACGCCCACAGCGTCGGCGACAGCGACCTGGCGGCCACCTTCACCCATGTCGCCACCGAGTTGGGCAAGCGCAAGCTCGCCTTTATTTGCGCCCGCGAAGCGGTTGGCCCCGACAGCCTGGGGCCGCGCCTGAAACAGGCCTTCGGCGGGGTCTATATCGCCAATGAGAAGTTCACCAAGCAGAGCGCCCAGGCGGCCCTGGACGCCGGCTGGGCCGACGCGGTGGCCTGGGGCAAGGTCTACCTCGCCAATCCCGACCTGGTGGAGCGCCTGCGCGCCGACGCGCCCCTGAACAAGTGGGTCCCGGAGACCTTCTACAGTCCAGGCGCGGAGGGCTACACCGACTACCCGTCGCTGGCGGAGCTGGCGGCGGTCGGCTAGACACCGAAAAATGCAGCCCGCCCGCTCCCACCGCCTGTCGGTCGCGCCCATGATGGACTGGACCGACCGGCATTGCCGGGCCTTCCACCGGGTGCTGACGCGGGAAGCCTTGCTCTATACCGAGATGGTGACCACGGGCGCGGTGCTGCACGGCGACCGCGAGCGGCTGCTGGGCTTCGACGCGGTGGAGCATCCTGTGGCCCTGCAGCTCGGCGGCTCGGAGCCCGCCGACCTGGCGGCGGCGGCCAGGATCGGGGCCGACCTCGGCTATGACGAGATCAACCTCAATGTCGGCTGCCCGTCCGACCGCGTGCAGAGCGGCCGGTTCGGCGCCTGCCTGATGCGCGAGCCGGAGCTGGTGGCCGAGGGCATGGCGGCGATCGGCGCGGCGGTCTCGATCCCGGCCACGGTGAAGTGTCGCATCGGGGTGGACGACCAGGATCCGGAGGAGAGCCTCTTCACCCTGGTGGATCTCTGCGCGCAGGCCGGGGTGAGCACCTTTATCGTCCACGCCCGCAAGGCCTGGCTGAAGGGGCTGTCGCCCAAGGAGAACCGGGACGTGCCGCCCTTGGACTACGGCCTCGTCCACCGGCTGAAGCGCGAGCGGCCGCACCTGAGCGTCGAGATCAACGGGGGCATCGGGTCCCTCGACGAGGCCGAAGCCCAGCTTCCGTTCGTCGATGGGGTGATGCTGGGTCGGGCGGCCTATCACACGCCCGGCATCCTGGGGCAGGTGGACCGGCGCATCTTCGGCGCGGCGGCCGACGTCGATCCCTTCGAGGCCGTCGAATTCTACAAGCCCTACATCGCCAGCCAGTTGGCCCGCGGCGTCCACCTGGCCGGGATCACCCGCCACATGCTGGGCCTGTTCCACGGCGCGCCCGGGGCGCGGACCTGGCGGCGTATTCTCACCGTGGAGAGCGTGAAGCCCGGTGCGGGCCTGGAGGTCGTGGACGCCGCGCTCGCGGCCGTCTCAGGGCTGAAGGATCAGCGCGGTCCGCGTGGCCTGGAAGCTGGAGAGGCGGCCTAGATAGGTCATGCCCAGCAGGGAGGCGTCGAGGCCCTTGTCGAGCACCAGGGCGTCGACATCGGCCAGCTTGGCGCCGGCCACCGAGACCGAGGCCAGCTTGACGGCCGCGGCCTTGGCCTCGCCGTTGGCGGTCATCACCTTATAGGCATAGTTCAGCTTGTCGGGATCGAAGCCCAGTCGCTGGGCGTCGGCGGCGGTGAGCGCCACGGCGCTGGCCCCGGTGTCCACCAGGAAGCGCACGCTGGAGCCGTTGACGTCGGCCTGAGCCCAGTAGTGACCGTCGCTGGCCTTGGCGATGGAGGCCGCGCCGCCGACGGCCGGCGCGGGCTGCGGTTGCGGATTGAGCGAGGCGACCGCGGCGCGCAGGCCATCGGAGCGCGTCGTCGGGTCAAGGCTGACCACGGCCTGGGCCGCGCCCACGGCCGACACCGCGCCGATCAGGGCCATGGCGGCCAACTTGATCATACCTGACACCCTCGCCACCCGGCGTTCGCGACCGTTCCCGGTCCTGTTGAACGGGCAGGTTACAAGGGCGGGTGTTTGCAACCGGTGAATCCGGAGGCTTAATTCCGGTCCGCCCTAGCTGAACATGGCCAGCTTTTCGGGGCGGATCCTTGACCGCCGCGTCGGCAGCTCGGTCATGATCCGGGCGCGGTCCTCGTCGCTGAGCTTCTGCCAGGCGGCGACCTCGGTCAGCTCGCGGTAGCAGCCCATGCAGAGGCCGGTTTCACCGTCGATGACGCAGACCTTGATGCAGGGGGTCTTGATCGGGGCGGGGGGGCGGAGGGGCGCGTCGCTCATGAGGGGATAGCGTAGGTCACCGTGGCCTGGGCCGCCAGCCGGTCCTCGCTTTCGGTCCAAAGGCGCACGTCGCAGACGGCGATGCGGCGGCCCAGCCGCAGGAAGCTGGCCTCGGCATGGAGGTCGCCGGGAACCGCGCCGCGCAGGAAGTTCATCAACAGCGAACTGGTCACCGCCATCAGCTGGTCGCCGATGTGGGCCAGGATCAGGGCGTAGGCGGCGCTGTCGGCCAAGCTCATCAGGTTGGGGCCGGCGATCACCCCGCCGGGGCGCAGCATGCCCGGGCCGTAGGGCCGCACGATATGGGCGCGGCCGGGGGCGAGCTCGGTCACCTGGGGCAGGGCCTGAGGCGACGCGTCGGGAAAGGCGCGCGCCATCAGGGCGTTCACGCCGGCGACGTCGAGCTTGAGGTCGGGCTGGGCCATATCCATCTTCTGCCGAAGGTCGCGTAACATTACAAGATGTTTATGTTACGCAAGTAACGACGTTCGACGATTAAGAATCCGTAATCTATCAATACTCAATGTTGCTGCGAATTCATTTGAAGCGTCACGGTCCCGAGAGCAGTTTCCCGCCATCTTAGTTCGAGGGAAATACACCATGCGTAAAGTCACATTCCTCGCCGCGGCAGCGGCAACGCTGCTCGCGGCCTGCTCGCAGCAGGGCCCGGGCGACTCCACACCGGCCGCTTCGTCGACCGCTGGTGGTGCTGCCGCTTCCGGCACGCCGGTGATCGGCCTCGCGCTGTCGACGCAGAACAAGCCGTTCTTCG
>JAZKBZ010000102.1:16237-18558 GCA_040388315.1 Pseudomonadota bacterium
TCTCGCCACTCTCACGCTCGCCGCCGTCGCCCTGATGAGCGCCGGATCCGCCCTGGCCGCCGGCTCGGTGACCGATGTGGACTATCTGAAGGCCAGCCGCTGCCGCGGCATCGCCGCCGTCTCCGCGCCCGACACCACCGATCTGGACGCCTGGCTGAAGGCCGCCAGCCGCAGCCGCGACTCCTCGGTCCTGGCCAAGGGCGCCAATGTCCAGGACGCCGCCCGCCGCGAGGCCAAGACCACCAATCCCGAACGCAAGGCCCGCCTGGCCGCCGAGCTCAGCGGCCCCTGCCAAGCCTTCAAGGGCTAGCTTCCGACCCAACCAGTCCTTGATCCCTGAGCGCGTCCGGCCCCCCACGCCGGGCGCGCGTTCTTTTTGCGGAGTCCGGCGCGCGGACTCTTGCGCGGACTCGACGGGAACCCGACCAAGGCGCAGGCTTTCCTGCAGAGTGCCGGGTAGTGGGGTTTCGAACGGGCGATGAGCGTACTGATCCCCGACGACACGGTGTGGCGTGTCGCCCGAGCCAACCGCGCGGCCTTCCTGGTGGACACCGAGGCCTATTACGCCGCGGTGTTCGAGGCCCTGCGCAAGGCCAAGCGCTCCGTCCTGCTGCTGGGCTGGGGCTTCGATCCGCGCACGCGGCTGTTCCCCGATGGTCAGGAAAGCCCCGACGATCCCGACGAGGCCGGTCGCGTCCTGGTGGAGCTGTCGCGCGCCCGTCCCGACCTCGACATCCGGCTGCTGATCTGGAAGTCGGCCCTGCCGATCGCCGCCAGCCAGGAGTTCTTTCCCCACAAGGCCCGCAAGTGGTTCGAGGGCACCGGGGTGCATTTCCGCCTGGACGACGCCGTGCCCCTGGGCGCCTGCCATCACCAGAAGCTGCTGGTGGTGGACGACAAGCTGGCGATCTGCGCCAGCGGCGACATCAGCGTCGACCGCTGGGACACGCCGGGCCACCGCGATCACGAACCGCGGCGGATCATGCCCGACCAGGAACACCACCCGCCGCGCCACGAAGTGATGATGATGGTCGACGGGCCCGTGGCCAAGGCGCTGGGGGAGCTGGCGCGGGAGCGCTGGCTGCGGGCCACCAAGCAGGCCCTGTCGCCGCCGGCCGAGCTGGAGGGCGATCCCTGGCCGGCCCACGTTCCGGCCCACATCCTGGACATGGATGTCGGCATCGCGCGGACCATGCCCAACTGGCGTCACGAGCCCTCGGTGGAGGAGATACGCCACCTGACCCAGGCCTCCATCGCCTCGGCGCGGAAGATCATCTATCTGGAGAACCAGTACTTCACCTCGCCCCTGATCGCCGAGGCCCTGGCCACGCGGCTGGCCGAGCCCGACGGGCCGGAGATCGTGCTGGTCTCCACCGGGGCGAGCCCCAGCTGGTTCGACCAGCTGACCATGGACCGCGCCCGGTCCAACATGCTGTGGCGCCTGCGCTCGGCCGACGTGTTCGGCCGCTTCCGGGCCTATTACCCGGTCACTCCGGCCGGGACGAAGATCATCGTCCACTCCAAGACCACGGTCATCGACGACACCCTGGCCCGGGTGGGCTCAGCGAACCTGAACAACCGCTCCGGCGGATTCGACACCGAGCTTGAGCTGGCCATCGAGGCCACCACCGAGCGGGCCAGGCTGAACATCGCGGCCTTCCGCGACCGCGCCGTGGGCCACTTCCTGGGCTATACGGGGGACGCCGTGGCCAAGGCCCGGCAGGAGCGCGGCGGGCTGATCGGCGCCATCGACGCGCTCAACCGGGAGGGCCGGCTGTCGCCGATCCTGCCCATGAAGATGACCCACTTCGGCGAGTTCGTCGCCGCCTACCACCTGGGCGACCCGGTGAACGTCAGCGACTCCTGGCGGCCGGGCCGGCGGCGGGAGCGCCTTTATGCCGAAGCCCGGTCCCTGGGACAGCGGGGCCTGTTCACCGCGGCGGGTCAGCCGCCGCCGCCACGACCTCGAAATCCATGACCAGGGGCAGGTGATCCGACGCCGCCCGCGTCAGCGGAGCATAGGGAGCGAAGACATCGGTCACCTTGATCTGCGGGCTGACGAACAGATGGTCGATGCGCAGCACCGGCAGGGCCGAGGGGAAGGTCGCGGTCGGCGTCCTGCGCGGCGACAGCGGACGGGCCGGTTCGAGCTTGGCCGCGAGAGTCCGGTAGACCACCGAGGTCGCCGTGGCGTTGAAGTCCCCCAGCAGGATGGTCGGCCCCTGGCAGCGGGGATGGCTCAGCCAGTCGGGTCCGGCGATGCAGGCGGCCTGGGCCTGCTGTTCCTGCCACACCAGGCCCAGGTGGGTGTTGATGATCTG
>JAZKBZ010000102.1:18568-28604 GCA_040388315.1 Pseudomonadota bacterium
GATCGCGTCCAGCGCGCATGTCTCCGAGCACAGCACCGGCGCGCCATCGATCTCCACCTGAATCCACAGGGCGCCCCGGGGCTCCAGCTGCGGGATGCGGCCGTAGCCGGGCAGGGGGCCGACCTGGACCAGGTGCTCGGGATAGGTGGTGAGGATGGCGTCGCCATAGAGCTCCTCCTCCACCTGCATGGCGGCGTGGAAATGGAAGGCCATGTCCAGGCGCTGGGCGATCTCGTGGGCCTGGTCCACATGGTTGGTGCGCAGACGGCCGACGTCGAGCTCCTGCAGGGCCACGATGTCGGGCTTCAGGCTAGCGATGACGTCGGCGATCCGGCCCACATCAAGTCGGCGGTCGGCGCCGACGCAGCGGTGGACGTTGTAGGTAAGGATTCGCGGCATGGCCCAGGGATGCGCGCCTCGCGCCGTCGAGGCAAGATGACCAACGACTGGCGCGCGGCGATGGTTCTTGTCGCGGACGGTCGATCGCCTGGAGACCGAACATGATCTGGATCGCCCTGGCCGCGGCCTTGAGCGCGGCGCCCCATGCGCCCGAGCGCCAGGGCCTGGCGGTGGTGCGGTGCCAGGTGACCGCGGCCGGCGCCCTGCGCGCCTGCGTGGTGGTCTCCGAAACCCCGGCCGGGGCCAATGTCGGCGCCTTCGCCCTCAAGCTGGTGAAGGCCTATCGCATCCAGCCCCACGACCGGCGGGTGAAGAACGGCGCGATCGTCATCCAGATGAAGTTCAAGCTGCCTTGACGAGGGGCGGCCCGCGCCCGGAGATAGCGGCCATGCAACCGACCGCCGACTTCATCGCGGGCCTGCCCAAGGCCGAACTCCACCTGCACATCGAGGGCAGCCTCGAACCCGAGCAGATGTTCGAATTCGCCCGCCGCAACCGCATCGACCTGCCGTTCAAGAGCGTGGAGGAGGTCCGAGCCGCCTACGCCTTCTCCAACCTGCAGGATTTCCTGGACATCTATTACCAGGGGGCGGGCGTGCTGCAGACGGAGGAGGATTTCCGCGACCTGGCCCTGGCCTATTTCCGGCGGGTGGCGGCGGACGGCGCGGTCCACGCCGAAATCTTCTTCGATCCCCAGACCCACACCGACCGTGGCATCCCCTTCGCCGTGGCCGCCGAGGGGCTGCTGGCCGGGATGGCCCAGGCGCAGGCCGAGCTGGGCGTCACCTCCAAGCTGATCCTCAGCTATCTGCGGCACCTGTCGGAGGAGGCCGCTTTCGAGACCCTGAAACAGGCCGAACCCTATCTGGACCGCATGGTGGGGGTGGGGCTGGACTCCTCGGAGCTGGGCCATCCGCCCAGCAAGTTCGCCCGCGTGTTCAAGGCGTCCCGCGAACGGGGCCTGAAGCTGTCGGCCCATGCGGGCGAGGAAGGCCCGCCGGCCTATGTCTGGGAGGCGCTGGACGGCCTGGCCGTCGACCGCATCGACCATGGCAACCGGTCCCTGGAGGATCCGGCCCTGGTGAAGCGTCTGGTCGCCGACGGCATGACGCTCACCGTCTGCCCGCTGTCGAACCTGAAGCTCTGCGTCGTCGACGACCTGAGGAACCACCCGCTGAAGCGCATGCTGGACCTGGGGCTGAAGGCGACGATCAATTCCGACGACCCCGCCTATTTCGGCGGCTATCTGGCGCGGAACTGGATCGACACCACCCAGGCCCTGGGGCTCACCCGCGACGAACTGGCGACGCTCGCCCGCAACAGCTTCACGGGGTCGTTCCTTGCGCCCGACGAGATCGCGGCCAGGGTGGCGGAGGTGGACGCTTACGTGGCCCGAAGCTGACGCCGTCCGAGGGTTTTGGTTGACGCTGACGTCAGCGTCATCTTCCCAAGGCGGGGGCGTTTGCGTATGTTCCGGCCGCACGCAATACGCTGTAAGCGGAAGCGCCAGGGAGCCTTGTGATGAACCTCGATTTCTCGCCCGAAGATAACGCCTTCCGTGAGGAGGCCCGCGCCTTCATCGCCGACAACTACCCCAAGGCGCTGCGCGAGAAACAGGCGCGCGGCGAGACCCTGGGCAAGGAGGACTATCTCTCCTGGCACCGCATCCTGGCCAAGAAGGGCTGGTCGGCGCCGTCCTGGCCCAAGGAGTTCGGCGGAACCGACTGGACCCCCACCCAGAAGTACATCTGGTCGGAGGAACAGGCCCGGGCCGACACCATCGGCATCCTGCCCTTCGGCGTCGCCATGCTGGCGCCGGTGCTCTACACCTTCGGCACCCAGGAGCAGAAAGAGAAGTTCCTGCCCGACATCCGCGACGGCAAGATCTGGTGGTGCCAGGGCTATTCCGAGCCCGGCGCCGGCTCCGACCTCGCCTCGCTGAAGACCCGCGCCGAGCGGATCACCGGGGACGACGGCAAGGAATACTACCTGGTCAATGGCCAGAAGACGTGGACGACGCTGGGTCAGCACGCCGACTGGGGCTTCTTCCTGGTGCGCACCGATCCCAATTCCAAGCCGCAGTCGGGCATCTCCTTCCTGCTGATCGACATGAAGACTCCGGGCATCGAGGTGCGCCGCATCACGACCCTGGAGGGTGGTCATGAGGTCAACGACGTCTTCCTCGACAACGTGAAGGTGCCGGTGGAGAACCGCGTCTTCCATGAGAACCAGGGCTGGACCTGCGCCAAGGCCCTGCTGGCCCACGAGCGGTCCGGCATCGCCGGGGTGGCGCGCTCCAAGCGCGGCCTGGAGCGGGTGCGCGAGATGGCCTCGACCGAGCTGTCGGACGCCGGCGGCGCCCTGATCGCCGACCCCTTCTTCAAGCGCAAGGTGGCCGAGCTGGAGATCGACCTGACGGCGCTGGAGTTCACCGAACTGCGGACCCTGGCTGGGGAGAGCAGCGGCAAGGGCCCCGGCCCGGAAAGCTCGATCCTGAAGATCAAGGGCACCGAGATCCAGCAGCGCCTGCAGGAACTGGCCCTGGAGGCCGCGGGCCACTATGGCGCGCCGTTCCTGGGGGAGGGCGGGCACAATTCCGGCGTCGGCCCCCTGCATTCCATCGACACCGCGGGCGACTACTTCAACGGCCGCAAGACCTCGATCTATGGTGGCTCCAACGAGATCCAGCGCAACATCATCGCCAAGATGGTGCTGGGCCTCTAACCGACCGCCGCAAAGAACACTGACAGGCCGCCAGGGAGGACACCGGCGGCCCCTACCCCTGGGGACGAACGATGGATTTCAGCTTCACCGAAGAACAGTCGATGCTGCGCGACACGATCGCCAGCTACCTGGCCGACAACTACAGCTTCGACCAGCGCCGCGCGGCGCTGAATACCGAGGCCGGCTGGCGGCCGCAGGGGGCTTCCTTCTCGGAAGAGCAGGGCGGGCTGGGCGGCGGGACCACCGACAACATGGTGATCATGGAGGAGCTGGGTAAGGCTCTGGTGGTGGAGCCCTACCTGCCCACGGTGGTGATCGGCGGCGGCTTCCTGAAGCACGGCAAGCCGGCGGCGGCCGACGAGCTGATCGGCAAGATCATCAGCGGCGACGCCATCTTCGCCTTCGCCCATGCCGAGCCGCAGGGCCGCTACACCTGGAGCGACCTGAAGACCACGGCCAAGAAGGACGGCGCGGGCTACGTCATCAACGGCCACAAGGCCGTGGTGATCGGCGCCCCCTACGCCACCCACCTGATCGTCACCGCCCGCACCGGCGGCGGTCAGCGCGAGGCGCAAGGCGTCTCGGTGTTCATCGTGCCCAAGGCCGCCAAGGGCGTCACCACCCGGGACTATCCCACCGTGGACGGCTTCCGCGCCTCGGAGGTCTATTTCGAGAACGTGGCCGTGGGCGCCGACGCCATCGTCGGCCCCGAGGGCCAGGCCCTGCCCCTGGTGGAGCAGGTGATCGACGAGGCCATCGCCGCCACCTGCGCCGAAGCCTGCGGCGTGCTGCGCCAGCTGCACGAGGGCACGGTGGAATACGCCCGCCAGCGCAAGCAGTTCGGCCAGCCGATCTCCAGCTTCCAGGTGCTGCAGCACCGGATGGTGGACATGTTCATCCAGCTCGAACAGTCGATCTCCATGACCTACATGGCCGACATCAAGCTCAGCGAGCCGGCCGTCGAGCGCGCCAAGGGCGTGTCCGGCGCCAAGGTGCAGATCGGCAAGGCCTGCAAGTTCGTCGGCCAGAACGCCATCCAGATCCACGGCGGCATGGGCATGACCGACGAGATGGCCATCGGCCACTACTTCAAGCGCGCCACCATGATCGAGGGCGCCTTCGGCTCCACCGATCATCACCTGGCCCGCTACGAGACCCTGTCCCTGGGCAAGGCGGCCTAGGACTCAAGCGCTCCTTCTCCCCGTTCGGGGGGGAGGAGCCGCTCGCGCCGCGCCCGCGAATATAGGCCGTATACGGATTATTCCAGACCTCCGTCCCAAGCCCCGATTCAGGCGTGAATCGGGGCTTGGGACGGTGTGTCGCGAGCGTGACACCTCGTCGCAATGTGCGAGGTAGCATTCGAGTCATATCAAGCAAAAACAGCTAGTTAGTCGATATTCCGTAGACTGATTTAGTCCGTAGGCGGATGTTTTTCTTGCAACTTTCGGGCGCTGGCGCATCCTCTGTCTCCGACGCGCTGACGACTAGGAGGGTGCGAGCCCCTGGAAGCCGCTTCGCGTCTCTTTCTGGCTCGACCAGCTGGTCAAGGAGACGCCAAATGACTGTGACGAAGATGGACCACGCCCTGTTGTCCTTCGCCTTCCTCGGCAACCTGTCCGCGCCCGCGCGGCGCAATCACGGCAAACCGCCGCCCGAGCCCAAGGGCCGCGGCGCCAAGTCCAAGGGCTAGAGCGTTTCCGGCCTGACTTGGATCAAGTCAGGCGATCAGGAAGAGCGACCAAGTCAGGAATCTAGAGCCCCGTTTCGATTCATTCGAAACGGGAACAGCTCTAGCGCTGGGCTTGTCTCTTCCCGCTGCGTCGGTTCACATCGGCGCAGGCGGGAGGATCCCATGGGCAAGGACGCACAGGTGCGCGCGCGGTTCGCCGATGGCGAGGACGCCGGCAGGCTGCAATACGAGGCGCCCAAACTGCTGTTCCGCGGCGCCGCGCGCCGGGTGTTCCAGGGCGATGAGCTCAAGGGCGTCCGCGCCGAGGCCGGGGACCTGGTCCTGGCCGACGGGTCGCGGTTTTCCCTGGGCGAAAAGGCCGCCGCGAGCTGGGCCGACGCCATCCTCAATCCCAAGGGACGGCTGGACAAGCTGGGGGTGAAGCCCGGTCTGCGCGTGGCCGTGCTGAACGTCGCCGACGACGCACTGGCCGATGAGTTGGCGCAGCGGGACGCCGCGCCCATCAGCGATCTCACCGCTCTCGACCTCCTATTCTACGCCGCCGACAGCGCCGCCGAACTGGCGCGCATCCCCGACCTGATCCCGGCCCTGGCCGACAAGGGCGCCCTGTGGATCGTCTCGCGCAAGGGCAAGGCGGCTGCGCTCAAGGACGTGGAGGTGATGGCCGCGGCCAAGGCCCACGGCCTGACGGACTCCAAGGTCGTCGGCTTCTCCGACACCCTCACGGCCCTGCGGTTCACGCGACGCAGATAGGGCAGGCCGTGCGTCTTTCAGTCCCTGAGGCCGACAACGGTTTGCAGGCTGTCGCAAACACGCTCTAAGCCCGGATCATGTCGCTTCGGGATTTCGCCCTGCTGGCCTTCGTCTGCGTCGTCTGGGCGGCCAACAATATCGTGTCGAAGTTCGTGGTCGCCCATCTGGGCGTGCCGCCGATGTTCTACGCCGCGGTGCGCTTCGCCGTGGTGCTGATCGCGGTCTTCCCCTGGCTGCTGCCCATGCCGCGTCCGCGCTGGCGGATGCTGGTGGTGGGTGTGCTGATGGGGGCGGGCACCTTCGCCCTCGTGTTCATCGGCCTGAAGACCGCCAGCCCCTCGGCCGTGGCCATCGTCAGCCAGGTGGGGGTGCCGATCACCACCCTGCTGTCCTTCCTGATCCTCGGCGAACGGCTCACCGGGCGGCGGATCGCCGGCATGGTCCTGACGCTGACCGGCGTGCTGGCGGTGATGTGGGACCCGCACGGCTTCAAGATCTCCGGCGGCCTGCTGTTCATCGTGGCCGCCTCCTTCCTCGGCGGCCTGGGGGCGGTGATGATGAAGCAGATGGAGGGGGTGAAGCCCCTGCGCCTGCAGGCCTGGGTGGGGTTGTCGTCCCTCGTGCCCATGGTGGCGCTGAGCGCGGCCCTGGAGCCCGGCCAGGTGCAGGCGGGGATCGACGCCGGCTGGCCCTTCGTGGCCTCGGCCCTGTTCTCGGGCCTGGTGGTCTCGGTCCTGGCCCACACCCTCTATTACAGCCTGATCCAGAAGTATGAGGCCAACCTGATCTCGCCCCTGACCCTGATGACCCCGCTGGCCACCATCGTCATGGGGGTGATCTTCACCCACGACGAGTTCGGTCCGAGGATGGCCTTCGGCACGGCCGTGGCCTTGGTGGGCGTGCTGGTGATCGCCCTGCGGCCCAGCCAGGCGGTGGCTTTGCTGGTGGCCTTGCGCAACCGCTCGCAATAACCTTCGGCCCATGACACCGATCCCGGCGCCTTCGCCCAATTTCGACGTTCGCAAGACCCCGCCGGACATGATCGTCCTGCACTATACCGGCATGCCGACCGGCGAGGGAGCTATCGCGCGCCTGCGTGATCCCGAAGCCAAGGTCTCGGCCCACTATGTGGTGGAGGAGGACGGCCGGGTCTTCACCCTGGTGGCCGAGGAGCGGCGGGCCTGGCACGCAGGGGTCTCCTCCTGGAAGGGCGAGCGCGACATCAACGGCCGCTCCGTCGGCGTGGAGATCGTCAATCCCGGCCACGAATTCGGCTACCGCCCCTTCCCCGACGCGCAGATCGCCGCGGTGATCGCCCTGGTGAGCGAGATCCGCACCCGCTGGACCATCGAGGACGGCGCCATCGTCGGCCATTCCGACGTCGCCCCCGACCGCAAGCAGGACCCCGGCGAGCTGTTCCCCTGGAAGCAGTTGGCGCAGGCCGGCCACGGCCTGTGGGCCGAACCCGCCGCCGCCCCGGGCCTGCCCTTGGGCGAGGGCGAGGAGGGGGCCGCGGTCTTCGCCCTGCAGGCCGGGTTCACGCGGCTGGGCTATGACTGCGCGCCCTCGGGCAAGTTCGACGCCCACACCACCGCCGTCGTCACCGCCTTCCAGCGGCACTGGCGGCCCGAGGTGGTGGACGGGATCGCCGACGGGGAGACCCGGGCCCGGCTGATCGCCCTGCTGCGGATCGGCGCCTGATGCACCCCTCGGCCCTGTTCAAGCTGAGCGACGAGGCTGCCCTGCTGGCCCATCTGGCGGCCTTTCCGTTCGCCACCATCGCCGCCGGCGTCGAGGGCCGGGTGAGGGTGGCCCACGCCCCGGTGATCGCGCGGCCGACGGCCGCCGGGCTGGTGGTCGACTTCCACCTGTCGCGGGGCAATGCGCTGGCCTCGGCGGTATCCCAGGGCTTTTCCGCCGTGGCGGTCAGCCTGGCCTGCGAGGCCTATGTCAGCCCCGACTGGTACGAGGACAAGGACTCCGTCCCCACCTGGAACTACGTCGCCGTCGAGGCGGAGGGGCTGGTCGCGGCCCTGGACACGGCCGGGACCATCGCCCTGCTGGACGACATCTCGGCGATGGAGGAGGCCCGCCTCCTGCCCAAGGCGCCCTGGACGCGCCACAAGATGAGCCCGGGCAAGTTCGACGGCTTGCTGGGGGGCATCGTCGGCGCGCGGATGACGGTGAGCCGCCTGGAGGGGACCAACAAGCTCTCCCAGAACAAGGCGGCCGCCGACCGGGCCGGGGTCATGGCCGCCCTGGCCGACCACCCCATCGGCCGGCGGATGCGGGATCTGTGAGCCTCGGGCTCGCCACCTGCGCCCTGATCGTCGGCGACTACCGGCTCGCGCCCCTGCAACGCGATGACGCCGCGGGGCTGCTTGAGTTGTTCGGTGACCCTTTGGTGGCCGAGTACATGGACATCGCCCCCCTCACCACCCTGGCGCAGGCCCAGGATATCGTCGACTGGGGGACGGAGCTGGCGGCCGTGGACGGCGGGGTGCGCTGGACGATCCGGCGGGCCGGCGATCCGGCCCTGATCGGCACGGTGGGCTTCAACAACCTCGTGTTCGATCGCGCCCGGCGCGGCGAGGTGGCCTACGACCTGCGCCGCGCCGACTGGGGGCGGGGGGTGATGAGCCAGATCCTGCCCCACGTCCTGGCCTTCGGCTTCCACGACCTGTCGCTCCGGCGCATCGAGGCCATGGTGACCCTGGGCAACGCCCGGTCCTGCGCCCTGCTGGAGCGGCACGGCTTTTCCCTGGAGGGGACCCTGCGCGACCATGCCCACTGGAAAGGCCGCTACTGGGACCAGCTGATCTACGGTCGGCTGGCCGATTGACCCCGGAGGCGTCTGCGCCCATCTAACGCGCGGACCAGATGGCTGGGCGGTCGCGCCTGTTTCGGCAGGCGAGGAAAGTCCGGGCTCCACGACGACATGGCGGTGGGTAACGCCCACCGGGGGTGACCCTAGGGATAGCGCCACAGAGAGCAGACCGCCGGAGCTTCGGCGCCGGTAAGGGTGAAAGGGTGCGGTAAGAGCGCACCGCGGACCCAGCAATGGGGACGGCATGGCAAGCCCCGCCAGGAGCAAGACCGAATAGGGGTGTCGCGCCGGTTCGCCGGTAGGGTTGTCGTAGACCCGAGACACCCGGGTAGGTCGCGAGAACCGTCCAGCGATGGGCGGTCCAGAGGAATGATCGCCAATGCCCGCCTCGGCGGGCGGCACAGAACCCGGCTTACAGGCCGTCTGGTCCATCATTTCCGGCAGGTGAGACGCGTAGAGCAAGGGCGATATCTCAGCCTTTGCGCGCGACTCTAGTTATCCACAACCTATGCGACGTTCCGCCGCTATATTTAACGAGTTCTCTGTATGTTCTGTGGATTGTTTACGGGCGTTAACCATAACTAGCCGCGACATCTTTGAATCCGCGCTAAATAGTCATTCAGAGGC
The DNA here is from genome assembly GCA_040388315.1 of Pseudomonadota bacterium. Classification (GTDB taxonomy): domain Bacteria; phylum Pseudomonadota; class Alphaproteobacteria; order Caulobacterales; family Caulobacteraceae; genus Phenylobacterium. Next base: position 27,589 of record JAZKBZ010000102.1, read on the forward strand.
ATTGTCGCCCAGTTGAGCCCGTGTTAACCCAATTCTTGTTCGCTGGGTGCTGGGGCCGCGTCGGTTTGGGTCCTCAAGGCGGAGTGAGGGCGGCCCGATCGGGGGCGAGAAACTGGGGCGCGGCGGGATGTTCGTCTCGACGTTCGAGAAGCAGCTGGACGCGAAGCGGCGCATCGTTGTGCCGCAGGAATTCCGCGCTCTCGCCTCTGGCCCCTTCGACGGAATCATCTGCTTCCCTTCCATCGAGGCCGACTGCATCGAAGGTGGCGGCAAAGCCCTGTTGGACCGTTACCTAGGCGTGATCGACGAGATGGATTTCGGCGACCCCCTGCGTTCGGCCCTGGAGACCTCGATCCTCGGCGGCCTGGCCAAGATGAGCTTCGACACCGCCGGCCGCGTGACCCTGCCCGAGGGGCTCTGCGACATGTTCGGCCTCAGCGACTGGGTCGTGGTCGTGGGCCTTGGCGACCGGTTCCAGATCTGGGAGCGCGAGGCGTTCCAGGCTCACCGCGCCGCCCAGCGCGAGATCGCCCGTGAGGGCCTGGCCCAGCTGCGCGGCGCCCAGCGCGCCGCCCGCGCCGGGGCCGGTTCATGAGCAGCCCCCACGTCCCCGTCCTGATGGCCGAGGTGATCGAGGCCCTCAAACCGGGTCCCGGCCAGCGGATCGTTGACGGCACCTTCGGGGCCGGGGGCTATTCGCGCGCCCTGCTGGCCACGGGGGCCGAGGTCATCGCCTTCGACCGCGACCCCACCGCCCGCCGGTTCGCCGAGGGCCTGGGGGAGCGTTTCCAGCTGATCGAGGCCTGCTTCTCGGAGATGGACGAACGGCTTGGCGAGGGCTCCGTCGACGGCGTCGCCCTGGACCTCGGGGTCTCCTCCATGCAGCTCGACGAGGCCGACCGCGGCTTCTCCTTCATGCGCGACGGGCCGCTGGACATGCGCATGGGGGCCGAGGGCCCCACCGCCGCCGACCTGATCAACACCGCCGAGCCGGCCGAACTGACGCGGATCTTCTG
>JAZKBZ010000103.1:0-20615 GCA_040388315.1 Pseudomonadota bacterium
TCCTCGACAACCAGCACGTCATCGAGACCAAGGACGACGCCGACGCCTATCTGGCGCGGATGGAGGCCTTCGGCCGGCTGCTGGACCAGGAGGTGGAGTTGGCCCGCCACGACGAGGGCCTCGGCGTCTTCGCCCCCGACTTCGCCCTCGACAAGGCGCTCACCCAGCTCAACGCCTTCCTGGCCAGCGCGCCGGACAAGGCTCCGATCGTCGAGAGCCTGGTGCGCCGCACCGGGCAGAAGAAGATTCCCGGCGCCTGGGCGACCCAGGCGCAGGGTCTCTACGCCGAGAAGGTCCGCCCCGCCCTGGCCCGCCAGGCCGACCTGGTGACCGCCCTGCGCGCCAAGGCCACCCACGACGCCGGCTGCTGGCGCCTGCCGGACGGCGAGGCCTACTACGCCACCTCCCTCAAGCAGTACACCACCGCCGCCATCTCGCCCGAGGAGGTCCACAGGACCGGCCTGGACCTGGTCGCCAGCCTGGGCGCCGAGGTCGACGTCCTGATGAGGAAGGCCGGCTACACCAAGGGCAGCGTCGGCGCGCGCTTCCGCGCCATGGCCGAGGATCCCAAGCAGCTCTATCCCAACACCGACGCCGGTAAGGAGGAACTGCTGGCCCACCTGAACGAGCAGGTGAAGGTGATCTCCCGGAAACTGCCCCAGTGGTTCGGCCAGCTGCCCAAGGCCCCCCTGGAGATCAAGCGCGTCCCCGCCGCCATCGAGGCCGGCGCCCCCGGCGGCTACTCCAATCAGCCCTCCCTCGACGGCTCGCGGCCCGGGATCTACTGGATCAACCTGCGCGACACCGCCGAGGTGCCCAGCTGGACCCTGCCGACCCTGACCTATCACGAGGGGATTCCCGGCCACCACCTGCAGCTGGCCCTCAACAACGAGGCCGGCGACCTGCCGCTGATCCGCAAGGTGATCGGCTTCTCCGGCTACAGCGAGGGTTGGGCCCTCTATGCCGAGCAGCTGGCCGTCGAGATGGGCATGTACGCCAACGATCCGCTTGGCCACATCGGCATGATCCACGACGCCATGTTCCGCGCCGTGCGCCTGGTGGTGGACAGCGGCATGCACTCCAAGCGCTGGAGCCGCGAGCAGGCCCTGAAGTACTTCGTCGACAACATCGGCGACAACGAGGCCGCCGCCATCACCGAGATCGAGCGCTACTGCGTCTGGCCGGGCCAGGCCTCCAGCTACATGGTGGGCAAGATCACCTGGCTGCGCGCCCGCGAGCGGGCCCGCAAGGCCCTGGGCCGCCGCTTCGACATCCGCAAGTTCCACGACGCGGGCCTGCTGGCCGGCGGCACGCCGCTGACGGTGCTCGACCGGGTGATCGACAACTACATCGCCGACGCCAGACGTTAGGGGGCTTCGCACGCACGGTGCGGCAAGGTCACCCTTGCCGCACCGTGATTCCCACCCCAACTTGTGAGGCATGAGCCACCGCCCGACCGGCGCGCCGCCGCCCAGACTTGTGGCGGTGCTGGGCCCGACCAACACCGGCAAGACCCACCTCGCCGTCGAGCGGATGCTGGGCCACGCCTCGGGCATGATCGGCCTGCCCCTGCGGCTGCTGGCGCGCGAGATTTACGACCGCATCGTCAAGGCGCGCGGCGCCCGCTGCGTGGCCCTGATCACCGGCGAGGAGAAGATCGTCCCGCCCCGCGCCGTCTATTTCGTCTGCACCGTCGAGGCCATGCCGCTCAGCCGCGAGGTCGAGTTCCTGGCCGTCGACGAGATCCAACTCTGCGCCGACCCCGAGCGCGGCCACGTCTTCACCCACCGCCTGTTGCACGCGCGCGGGACCTACGAGACCATGCTGATGGGCGCCGGCACCATGGCGCCCCTGATCCGACGCCTGCTGCCGAACGCCGAGATCGTCACCCGCGAGCGGTTCTCCAGCCTGACCTATGCGGGGCCCAGGAAGCTGACCCGCCTGCCGCGCCGCTCGGCCGTCGTCGCCTTCTCCGCCGACCAGGTCTACGCCATCGCCGAACTGATCCGCCGCCAGCGCGGCGGGGCCGCCGTGGTCATGGGCAGCTTGAGCCCCCGCACCCGCAACGCCCAGGTGGCGCTCTATCAGTCGGGCGAGGTCGACTTCCTGGTGGCCACCGACGCCATCGGCATGGGCCTGAACATGGACGTCGACCACGTGGCCTTCGCCGGCCTGCGCAAGTTCGACGGCAAGCGCACGCGCTACCTGCATCCCCAGGAGGTGGGCCAGATCGCCGGCCGCGCCGGTCGCTTCCGCACCGACGGGACCTTCGGCGTCACCGGCGAGTGCGAGGACATGGACGCCGACCTGGTGGAGGCCGTGCAGGAGCACCGCTTCCAGCCGGTGGCCGCCGCCGAGTGGCGCAACGCCAAGCTCGACTTCACCTCGCTCAACGCCCTGATGACCTCCCTGGCCGCACCCCCCACCTTCGAGGTGCTGAAGGCCTCGGCCGAGAGCCTCGACGAGGTCACCCTGCGCCAGTTGGCCGGCGACCCTGACATCGCCGACCGCTGCCGCGACCGGCCCTCCCTGATGCGCCTGTGGGATGTCTGCCAGACCCCGGACTTCCGCAAGCAGAGCCACGAGGAGCACCTGCGGCTGACCCGCGAGTTCTTCCACCACCTCACCCGCCGCGACCGCCGGATCCCCGAGGACTGGATCGCCGGACAGTACCGCCACCTGGACCGCACCGACGGCGAGATCGACACCCTGTCGGCCCGCCTGGCCAGCGTCCGGACGCTGGCCTATGTCGCCAACCGCCCCGACTGGCTGGCCGACGCCCAGGGCTGGCAGGCCAGGACCCGGGTGCTGGAGGACAAGCTCTCCGACACCCTGCACGAGAAGCTGATGGCCCGCTTCGTGGACCGCCGGACCAGCGCCCTGATGCGTGGCCTGCGAGTCCGCGACGACATGCTGGCCGGCGTGGCCGAGGACGGCACGGTGACCGTCGTGGGTCACTAGGTCGGCAAGCTGCGCGGCGTCACCTTCGAGGCCGAGCACGGCGCCTCGATCCTGGAGGAGAAGGCCCTGCGCGCCGCCGCCACGATGGCGGTGGGTCCCGAGATCGCCAAGCGCCTGGGCCAGCTGGCCGGCGAGGCCGACGAGGCCTTCAGCCTGCCTCCCGACGGCCTGGTCCTGTGGCGGGGCCAGGCGGCCGGCGCCATCTCCGGCGGCGCCCCCTTCGCGCCCCGCGTGCGGCTGCTGGGGGAGCTGGGCAATCCCGCCGCCCGCGAGCGCGCCGCACGCCGGCTGGAGGCCTTCCTCGCCGCCGAGGCGGTCCGCCGGCTGGGCGCCCTGCGCAGGCTCGAGACCGCCGTCTCGGAGGGCAAGATCAAGGGCCTGGCCCGGGGCCTCGCCTACCGCCTCATCGAGGCCGGCGGCGTGCTCGACCGCACCACGGTCCAGGCCGAGACCAAGGCGCTCAGCCAGGTGGAGCGCCGCATGCTCAAGGGCCTGGGCGTGCGACTTGGCCACTTCACCCTCTACCTCCCAGCCATGCTGAACCCAGCGGCCCTCAGCTTCGTCCAGGGATTCGCCGACAAGGCCTGGCGCCCGCCGACCCAGGTGATCAGCCGCCTGCCCGAGCCGGCCCCCAGCCCAACGGCGCTCGCCGCCTTCGGTCTGCGCGCCGTCGGCCGCCACGCCGTGCCGGTGGAGGCCCTGGAGCGGATGGACGACCTGATGCGCGCCGCCAAGCCCGGCCAGCTCACCGACGCCGACCGCGAGGCCCTGGGCTGGAGCGAGCAGGAGACCAAGGACATCCTGCGCGCCTTGGGATTCGCCCCCACCACCAAGCCCAAGGCCGGCGAGGCCATGGTTTGGCGCCGGCGGAGCGAAAAGCCGGACCTGCGCCCGATCGCCCCTTCGCCCAACTCGCCCTTCTCGGCCCTTGCCGCCCTGAAGGACAAGCCCGCGCCCGCCCGCCGCCCGCGCCGTCGCCGAAAAGCGAAGGCCGCCAATCCATGAGCGAGACGGGCTGCCGCGCCGATGTCTGGCTGTGGCGGGCGCGGTTCTTCAAGACCCGCTCGCTGGCCGCCAAGTTCCTGGACGAGGGCAAGGTCCGCCTCACCCGCGCCGGCGCCGAGACCCGCATCGACAAGTGCGCGCGCGCCCTGAAGGTCGGCGATCAACTGGTCTTCGCCGTCGGCGGTCGGCTCATCGCCGTGTCGGTGGAGGGGCTGGGGGAACGCCGGGGCCCGCCGGCCGAGGCCCGGGCGCTGTATTCCACGCTGGGATAGCCCCTCGCCTCCCGCGTCTCTTCGGGAGCGGCGGAGGTGATTACCTGCCTCGCCGCACCGCGTCCCGCAGGGCCACCAGCATCACCGGGACCCAGCTCAGGGCAAGCGCCCCCGTCATCAGATAGGCCCGGCTATTGTCGATGGCGGCGAAGGCCGTGCCGGCCATGGGCAGCAGCAGCAGCATGGCCAGGATCGGCCGCCGGCTCTCGCCCGCCATGCAGATCCGCGACAACAGGAAGGCGTGCAGGGCCAGGCCTCCGAACTTGATCCAGGCGCCCAGGCTGGAGCGGAACAGCAGGTCGGCCGAGCCATCCACGGCCCGGGTGATCTGCAGCAGGGTGATCGTCTCCAGATAGTCCCCGGCCAAGGCCACGAGCGCCACGCCGATGGCGCCCAGCACCAGGGGACGCTTGAAGCGCCCGCCCAGGAACACCGCCGCGCAGATCGCAAAGGCGGTGTAGGTCGGGACATAGGCCTTCACGTCGAGGTGGTTCACCGCGTCCATGGCCGTCACGATCGGCGCCCGGCAGGCGTCGGTGGGCGGGCCGAACACCGCCAGCAGCTGGGTCAGGGTTCGGGCCAGTTCGAACGCCACCACCTTGCCCGGCGCCCAGCAGGACCCTGCGGCGGCCACCTCCGGCAGCATCTGGAAGGCGAAGGTGAGACCCAGCGCCGCCACGCCAGTCAGGACGGTGAGCGCCGCCCACGGGCGGTTCGATCGGGCTTCCATGGCTTCCCCCCTTGGACACCGGAGAGCTTAGCGGCCCGCGCGCGAGCTGTCGCGGCGCTCGGCGACTCGGTCGCGCGCGGTTGCGGCAGGCTGTCGCAGGCGCCCCGATCGCCTCATTCCAGCCCAAACCCGATGGCACTCGGCGGGCTCCAACGCAGAGGGGCGACCGGCCACATGAGCATTACACTGGGACGGCGCGACCTCATGCGCCTTGGAACCGGCGCCGCCCTGGCCGCCACCGCGCCGGCCGCCGCCTGGGCCGCTGTCACGCCCCTGCCCGGCGCCCAGGTCCGCCGCGCCGTGCTACACAACCTGCACACCGGCGACACCTTCAACGAGGTCTATTTCGAAGGCGGCCGCTACGTGCCCCAGGCCCTGGCCCAGGCGATGCGGGTGCTCCGCGACTGGCGCAACGGCGAGGAGCACGTGATGGATCCGCGCCTGTTCGACGCCCTGCACGCCATCAACGCCAAGCTCGGGACCAACCGGCCCTTCCAGATCATCTCCGGCTATCGGTCGCCGAAGACCAACGCCATGCTGCATGCGCGCAGTTCGGGGGTGGCCTCCAAGAGCCAGCACATGCTGGGCAAGGCGGCCGACGTGCGCATTCAGGGCGTCGACCTGCGCAACCTGCAAAAGGCCGCCCTCAGCGTCTCGGCGGGCGGCGTCGGCTTCTATCCGAGTTCCAACTTCGTGCATGTGGACGTGGCGCGCGTGCGCTCGTGGACCGGCGCCTAAGCCGCCTGTCGCGGTAGTCGGCGCCGTCGTCTTGCCCTAGCCTCCTCCGTCCGGCCCCGGAGGAAATGCAGATGCCCAAGGTTCTCGCCCCCCTGCTCGGGGCCCTGCTCAGCCTTTCCAGCCTGACCGCCCTGGCCGCGCCGGCCCGGGAAAGCCGCGCCGTCGCGGGCCTCGCGGCGCCGGCCGAGATTCGCGTCGACACCTGGGGCATCCCCCACATCTATGCCGGCAGCGTCCGCGACGCCTTTTTCCTGCAGGGCTACAATGTCGCCCGCGACCGGCTCTGGCAGATCGACCTGTGGCGCAAGCGGGGCCTAGGGCTGCTGGCCAAGGACTTCGGCCCGACCTACGTGGCTCAGGACCGCGCGGCGCGCCTGTTCCTCTATCGCGGCGACATGGACAAGGAGTGGGCCGCCTATGGGCCCGGAGCCCAGGCCAACACCGCCGCCTGGGTGGCCGGCGTCAACGCTTTCGTCGACGAGATCGCCGCCGGCAAGCGTCCCCTGCCGCTGGAGTTCAAGATCGCCGGCAGCGCGCCGGACCGCTGGAGCCCTGAGGACGTGGTGCGCATCCGCAGCCACGGCCTGACCCGCAACGTCCCCAACGAGGTCGGCCGCGCCCAGATCGCCTGCAAGGCGGGCCTGGCCGCCGCCCGCCTCTACCGCTTCATCGAGCCGAAATGGACGACCAAGGTCCCCGAGGGCCTTGATCCGTGCGCCGTCCCCGCCGACGTCCTGGCCGACTACCAACTGGCCGGCTCCGGGGTGAAGTTCTCAGGGCCGCCGGAACAGCGCGCGGCCCTGGAGGTCCCGCCCGAGGCCATCGGCTCCAACAACTGGACGGTCTCCGGATCGCGCACGGCGAGCGGCCGTCCGATCCTGGCCAACGATCCGCACCGGGAGCACGGGGCCCCGTCCCTGCGCTACATCGTCCACCTGAACGCCCCGGGCTTCTCGGTGATCGGCGCCGGGGAGCCGGCCCTGCCCGGGGTCTCCATCGGCCACAACGACAAGATCGCCTTTGGCCTGACCATCTTCCCGGTCGATCAGGAGGATCTCTACGTCTACGAGACCAAGCCCGGCGATCGCGACCAATACCGCTACGGCGATGGCTGGGAGGCCATGACCGTGGTGAAGGAGGCCATCCCCGTGAAGGGCGAGGCGGCCCCGCGCCCCGTGGAGCTGCGCTTCACTCGCCACGGCCCGGTGTTGAAGGCCACCGACGGCAAGGCCTTCGCCATCCGCACAGTCTGGAGCCAGCCGGGAACCTCGGCCTATTTCGGCTCCACCGGCTACATGCAGGCCCAGGACTGGAAGGGGTTCAAGCAGGCCCTGGCCGGCTGGGGGGCGCCGTCCGAGAACCAGGCCTATGCCGACACCTCGGGCCACATCGGCTGGGTGGCCGCCGGCATGGTTCCAGCCCGGCCCAACTGGGACGGCCTGCTGCCGGTCCCCGGGGACGGACGCTATGAGTGGAAGGGCTTTCTCGCGCCCGACGACCTGCCCAGCCAGGCCGATCCGAAACAGGGCTGGTTCGCCTCGGCCAACCAGATGAACCTGCCCAAGGCCTACCCCTATGCCGAGCGGAAGGTCGGGTTCGAATGGTCCAACGCCGCGCGGTTCCTGCGGGTCAATGAGGTGCTGGCCGTCAAGCCGAAGCTGACCGTGGCCGACGCCATGGCCCTGCAGACCGATCCCTACGACATCACCTCGCGCCGGCTGGTCGCCCTGCTGGCGCCCCTGACCTCCGACGAGCCGCGCCTGGCCGGCGCCCTGGACATGCTGCGCCGCTGGAACCACCGGACGGCGGTGAACAGCCCCGCCGCGGCCCTGTTCGAGGTCTGGACCGGCAAGCACCTGGGCCGCGCGGTCGTGGCGGCCACCACGCCCAAGGAGGTCCGGGCGATCATCGGCAATGGCGACCTGGCCGCGGTCCTGGAGCTGCTGGAGCATCCCGACGCCAGCCTGCCCGCCGCCGCCCGCGACGCGGTCTTGAAGGCCAGCCTGCTGGCCGCCGCCGACGAGCTGTCGGCCCGGCTCGGCCCCGATCCCAAGGACTGGGCGTGGGGCAAACTTCACCAGGCCCGATTCGAGCACGCCCTGACGCCGCTGGCCGATCCCTCGGTGCGGCCGAGCTTGGCGGCGGGACCGACCCCCATGGCCGGGACCAGCCTGTCACCCATGGCGGCCACCTGGCGGCCGGACGACTTCCGGGTGATCGCGGGGGCGTCGTTCCGCATGGTCCTGGACGTGGGCGCCTGGGACAACAGCATGACCATCAACACCCCCGGCCAGTCGGGGAATCCGGAGAGCCCGCACTACCGCGACCTGTTCCCGAAATGGGTGAAAGGCGACTACGTGCCCCTGCTCTATTCGCGGCGCGCGGTGGAGGCGGCGACCGAAACGGTGATCTCGCTGACGCCGGCGCGGTGAGGCCTATCGGCGCTACCAGATATCCTGGGCGTTCCTGGCATTGACAATCGGGGGTCTGACCGGGAAAACCCGCGGCCTAGACCCTCCCCGGAGCTCCAAGTTCGCGATGACCTACATCGTCACCGACGCCTGCATCAAATGTAAGTTCATGGACTGCGTGGAGGTGTGTCCGGTGGACTGCTTCTACGAAGGCGAGAACTTCCTGGTGATCAGCCCGGACGAATGCATCGACTGCGGCGTCTGCGAACCCGAGTGCCCGGTGGACGCCATCAAGCCGGACACCGAGGACGAGCCCGATTCCAAGTGGCTGAAGATCAATACCGACTACGCCAAGATCTGGCCCAACATCACGGTGAAGGGCGAGCCTCCGGCCGACGCCGAGGCCTTCGAGCGCGAGACCGGAAAGTTCGAAAAGTACTTCAGCGAGAAGCCCGGGAAAGGCTCCTGACGGGGCCCGGCCACCAGGGCGCAAGCCTTTCTTTCGGCTGATTTTTATGTTACACATTTAATTGACGCGGAGATTGGCTTTTGCGCCTGCCGCGTCGTTTCTGAAGAAGAGCCGTCCCCGGCCGTATGCGCCTCGAAGAGGCGAAGGGTGTCTTAGAGGTCTATTCCGTTCTCATGAATGTTGTTCGCCGCGCGATTTCGCGGAGGGACTTCTTTCGCTTTGAGCTCTCGGAAAACCTGGATGCGCCGGTGGGATTGGACGAGGTCGAAGGGACTTAGCTGATGAGCAAGACTGGTCTGGATTTCGGGGTTGGCGATCACGTCGTCTATCCGGCCCACGGGGTGGGTCAGGTGCAGGGGATCGAAACTCAGGAAGTGGCCGGCTATTCGCTCGAAGTCTATGTGATCACCTTCGACCACGAGAAAATGACCCTGCGCGTGCCGACCGCCAAGGCCCGCACCGCCGGCCTGCGTTCGCTGGCCGAGGGCAATGTCGTCAGCCAAGCGCTGATCACCCTGAAGGGCCGCGCCCGCGTGAAGCGCACCATGTGGTCGCGCCGCGCCCAGGAATACGAGGCCAAGATCAATTCCGGCGACCTGATCTCCATCGCCGAGGTCGTCCGCGACCTGCACCGCGCCGAGAACCAGCCGGAGCAATCCTATTCCGAACGCCAGCTCTATGAGTCGGCGCTCGACCGCATGGCCCGCGAGGTCGCCGCCATCGAACGCATCGACCGCGATGCCGCCATCGGCATCCTCAACAAGAACCTGATCAAGGCCGTAGCCGCCTAGGGCTTCGACTCTCCACTGATCTTCGAGACGCCCGGCCCGCAAGGACCGGGCGTTTTCGTGTCAGGCCGCCCGCGACCAGGCCGCCACCTGGGCGCTATCGAAATACTCGTCGAGCCGGATGATCTTGCCGCCCGCCACCGCGCAGACGATGCAGGCGGTGAGTTCCACTGGCAGTCCATCGCGGCGCTTGGCCATCAGCCGGTGTTGCTGAACAAAGCCGCCGGGATAGGTGGTCAGGCGGCGCTCGGCGTAGCGGCGCTCGGGAATCTGGCGGATGAAATTCTCCAGCACCGCCAGGTTCTCGGCTGGCGTGATCTCCAGGCCGTCGGTGTTGTGCCAGATGGTGGCGTTCGCGGCGTAACAGTCGCCCACCATGGCGATGTCGCCCGCCTCGATGGCGTCGAAGAAGCGGGCCGCCAGGACCTCGATCTCCGGCAGGGTCACTTGTTGTCCCCGCCGGTGCGGTAGTCGCCGAAGGTCTTGTCCCGGGCGGTCAGGGCCTGGGTCACCCCCTGGCGCATCTGGGCCATGTAGTCGCGGCTGGCGGGCGTGTGCCAACCCAGGGCGTGGAGGTCGGTGCCCGCGCGCAGCCCGGCGCGGAGTCCCATGGCCTCCATCTGGCGATGGACCAGGCGCTTGTTGAGCTGGGCCAGTTCCGGATCGACCTTGGCGATCCGCTGCGCCATCGCCAGCACCTCGGCCTCCAGGTCGCCCGCCGGATGGGCGCGGTTGGCGAAGCCCAGGCGGACGGCTTCCAGGCCGCTCACCGAGTCCCCGGTCAGCATCAGCTCCATGGCCGCGCGCATGCCCATGAACCAGGCGTGGTACTGGTTGTCGGGCGGGCTCATGGTGCGCACCGCTGGATAGCCGATCTGGGCGTCCTCGGCGACATAGACCAGGTCGCAGGCCACCGCGAGCTCCGAGCCGCCGGCCAGGCACCAGCCGTGGACCTGGGCGATCACCGGCTTGGCCAGGTCCCAGATGCGGAAGCAGCCCTCCACCACGTGGCGCGCCCACTGCCCCTGGCCGCCGGCGGTGTAATAGGGCAGCTCCCCTAGGCCTGCGAGGTCATAGCCGGAGGAGAAGCAGGTCCCGGCGCCACGCAGGATCATCACCCGGACCTCCGGATCGCGGTCGCCCGCCTCCAAAGCCTGGAAGATCTCGCCGCGCAGGGCGTTGGAGAGCGCGTTGCGCTTGGCGGGCCGGTTGAGGGTGATGCGCCGGACATGGGGGACGGGATCGTCGGTGAGCAGGATGGGGTCTTCGGCCATGATCTCTCTCCCTGGATCGTGTTTTCGGGCATCCTCACCCCCTGACGTCGCGGCGGGCAAGGAGCGAGCGTGGAGACCAGGGCGCCCATCAGTTTCAGCGACCTGCTGGCCCGGCCGCGGGAGAAGGCCGACGCGAGGATCGCCTATGGGCCCCTTGCCCTACAATTCGGCGAGCTGTGGCTGCCCGAGGGCCCTGGCCCCCATCCCCTGGTGGTGATGATCCATGGCGGCTGCTGGCTGGCCGAGTTGCCGGGATTGGAGCTGATGGACCAGGCCTGCGCCGACCTGCGGGCCGGCGGCGTCGCGGTCTGGAACCTGGAGTACCGCCGCATCGGCCACGCGGGCGGCGGCTATCCGGGCACCTTCCAGGATGTCGCCACCGGGGTGAACCATGTGCGGGGTCTGGCCAGGACCCACCCGCTGGACCTGGCGCGGGTGATCATCGCGGGTCATTCGGCGGGCGGACACCTGGCGCTGTGGAGCAGCGCGCGGGGTCCCCTGCGCGGGCCCGACCCCTTCCTGCCCAAGGGCGCGGTCAGCCTGGCCGGGATCATCGACCTGGCCGCCTATCACGCCACCGGCCCGGACGCATGCGGCGGCCCCGGCACCATCGACGCCCTGGTGGGGGCGGGCGAGCGCCCCGGCCAGGACGTCTATGCCGACACCTCGCCGCTCGCCCTTCTGCCCCTGGCCCTTCCCCACGCGGTGATATCCGGCGCCCTGGACCCCATCGTCCCCTCTCGGTTCGGCGCGGCCTATGGCGCGGCGGCCAAGGCCAAGGGCGACGCCGTGACCGTGCTGGATCTGGAGGGCGCGGGCCACTTCGAGCTGATCGATCCGACCGCCCCGGCCTGGCGGGCGATCAAGGGGGAGATCAATTCCCGCCTGGCTTGACGTCGGGTCGCGCTTGACGGACCAGGTTCCCGCCGAAAAGGTCGCGCCAACGACTTAAGGGAGCGATGCGTCATGAAACTCTACGACTCTATGGGACCCAACCCGCACGTGGTGCGCATGTTCATCGCCGAGAAGGGCATGACCATCCCGACCCAGACCGTCGATCTGATGGGGGGCGAGAACCGCAAGCCGCCCTATACCGAGCAGATCAACGCCGCCGGCCAGATTCCGGCCCTGGAGCTCGATAACGGCCACAAGGTCTGCGAAATCCTGCCGATCTGCGAGTACCTGGAGGAGATCCAGCCCAATCCGCCGCTGATCGGGACCAATGCCGAGGAGCGGGCCGAAACCCGCATGTGGACCCGCCGCATCGACCTCAACATCTGCGAGCCCATGGCCAACGGTTTCCGCGCCGCCGAGGGCCGCCGCCTGTTCGAGAGCCGCATGAAGCTGGTGGGCGCGGAAGGCGCGGCCGACCTGAAGGCCATCGCCAAGGACCGCCTGCTCTGGCTGGACGGCCAGATGAAGGGCGACTTCGTCTGTGGCGGCCGCTTCACCCTGGCCGACATCCTGCTCTACGGGTTCCTGACCTTCGGGGCGACGGTGGGCCAGCCGGTCCCCGACGAGGCCAAGTGGATCAAGGGCTGGATGGAGCGGGTCAAGGCCCGCCCCAGCGCCGCCGCCTAGACTTGCCGTCTCAGGTTTAGAGCGTGACGGGCGCCTGAACCGGCGCCACTTCAGGCTGTCACGCTCTAGAACTCCTCCCAATCGGTCGAGGCCGCCGCCGCGGCGCGACCGCCGCCGCCGAAGGCAGCGGTCAGCCGAGCGCGGTCCTGGGCGACGGGATTGCGGGCCTGGCGCTCCGGACGCGCCACCTCCAGGCCCGGCGTCCGCGCCGCGGCCCCGGTCTGGAACCGGCTGACCAGGCGGGCCAGTTCCACGGCCTCGCTGCGCAGGTTGGCCGCCGCGGCGGTAGCCTCCTCCACCATGGCGGCGTTCTGCTGAGTGACCTGGTCCATTTGGTTGACCGCCGTATTGACCTGGTTGAGGCCGGTGGCCTGCTCCTGGGAGGAGAGTGCGATCTCGGAGATCAGGCCGTCGATCTCGCCGACCCGTTCGACGATCCCCACCAGGGCCTGGCCCGTCTCCCCCACCAGGCGCACGCCGGAACTCACCTGGGCGGTGGAGGCGCTGATCAGGGTCTTGATCTCCTTGGCCGCGTCGGCGGAACGCTGGGCGAGCGCCCGGACCTCGGACGCGACGACCGCGAAGCCGCGGCCCGCCTCACCCGCGCGAGCCGCCTCGACCCCGGCGTTGAGCGCCAGCAGGTTGGTCTGGAAGGCGATCTCGTCGATGACCCCGATGATCTGGCTGATCTGGGTCGAGGATTGTTCGATCTCTCCCATGGCGGCGACGGCCTGACGCACCACCTCGCCGGAGCGCTGGGCGTCGGCCTTGGCGGTGGAGGCCGCCGCCGAGGCTTGGCGGGCCCCCTCGGCGCTGCGCTTCACCGTGGCGGTGATCTCGTCCAGGGCCGCGGCGGTCTCTTCCAGGCTGGCGGCCTGCTGCTCGGTGCGGCGCGACAGGTCGTCGGAGGCGCTGGCGATCTCGTCGGAGCCGCCGCGCACGCCGTTGGTGGAGGCGGCGATGCTGGTGATCGCGTCGCCTAGGGTCCCGATGGCCCGGTTGAAATCGTCCTTGATCTGACGGTAGTCACCGGTGAAGTCGGCGGTGATCACGCCGGTGAGGTCGCCGTCGGAGAGGCGCCTCAGGCTCTCGGCCAGGGTGGCGACCACCGCCCCCTGGGTCTCGGCGGCCTGGCGCCGCTCCGCCTCGTTTCGCGCCCGCTCCAGCTCGACCTCGGTGACGTCGGTGGCGAACTTGATCACCTTGTAGGGGCGTCCAGTCTCGTCGAGCACGGGGTTGTAGGAGGCCTGTATCCAGCAGGTCTTGCCGCCCTTGCCCACGCGCTCGAACTTGGCGGCGACGAATTCGCCCTTGTTGAGGTCGCGCCAGAAGTCCCGATAGGCGGCGCCGTCCCTCTGGTCGGCCGGCACGAACATGCTGTGGTGCCGGCCCTCGATCTCGGCGGCCGTGTAGCCCAGCGCATCGAGGAAGTTGGCGTTGGCCCGCAGGATCGTGCCATCGAGCTTGAACTCGATCACCGCCTGGGACCGCTCCATCGCCGCGATCTGGGCCTCAAGCTCCCGAACCTGTTGCGCGTCTGGCCCCTTCGCCTTCACTCGCATGCCAAAAACCATATCTCCCGCCTCCGCCTTCCACACCCACCAGCTGGTCACTTCGTCGCATCGGAACCGCTAACAGAACTCTAATTGCGAGACGAAGGCCCATGACGCCCGCGCGGGCCCCAAGCAGAAACCCTGCTGGCGTAGGAAGCCGCTGCGAGCGGGTCGTGGTTAACGAACGGTGAATTGCGCGCCGATGGGACACACTGTAGACGAGTGCTCCCCCTTCGGCCGGCGACGCTGGCCTTCGAGCCCCCCGCCGTCATGCCCTTGACCCAACTGATTTCCGCCCTCGCCGGCGACAGTGAACTTGCGGTTGTGGTGACCGACGGCCTGCTGCTGGCCTCGGGGCCGCACATCCGCTACGTGAACGCGGCCTTCGAGCGACTGACGGGCTATGCGAGCCAGGAGCTGATCGGGGCGAGCCCGCGGATTCTGCAGGGCCCCGCCACCAGCCTGGCGGCCAGAAAGCGGTTGTCCAAGGCCCTGCGCGCCGGACAGCGCCACAGCACGACCCTGGTGAATTATCGCAAGTCCGGCGAACCCTACCGGTGCGCCATCGATGTGTTCCCCCTGCTCACCCCCGAGGGCGAGTTGTTCGCCGCCGTCGCCCTGGAACGGGAAGTGCCGCGCCGTCGAGGCCGGCGTCCGACGCAAGGCGGCGAGGACTAGAGGTTCGCAGGGCTGGCTGGGCTTCGAAGCTCAGCGCCAGGACATCGGCGATCTCCGCCGGGGTCCCCCTCCAAGGTCTGCGGGGTGGCCGGCGCGGCGCTGGGCTGATTTGGGCGAAGAGCGTAAGCGCGATCTTGAACTGCGGAGTTTGCGCACCTGACATTGGGTATTAGCCACCGAGATCGCTCTAGAGACCCAAATAACCACACGTGAGGTGTTTCTCTTGTACAGCATTTCGGTTCGATATACTCATATCGAGCACGCCAAGTTGTTTGCCAATGACAACTTAAGACACAGGGCTCGGTGCCGAAGGCCCGCCTGGAGGCGGGTGGCGAACATGGGAGGTCCCGCGGGAGGGTCATCATGAACCGACGCTTGGTGGGCCAACTTTCCTCCGATTACGTGCTGCGCTGGATCCGGCAGTCGACCGCCCTTTTCGGCGACATCACCACGGCGATCATCTTCGCCACCATCACCCAGGCCAACACCGCCTATCTCGATCAGCGGCCCGAGGGGACCCGGGCCTGGGGAACCCTCCAGAAGCCAGCGCCGGACGATCTGCGCCGTCCGATCACGGCCCATGCAGCCGCCGCCGCCCTCAGCCTTCCCCGCGAGACCCTGCGGCGCAAGCTCAATGGTCTGAAGGCGGAGGGCTATATCGAGGAAACCCCCGACGGGGTCATCATCCGCGCCGAGGCGATGCTCCAGCCGCGGGTAATCGCCACGGTGATCGCCAACACCGAGCTGGCGCGCGATTTCTGCCTGAGGCTGCAGCGCGCCGGCGCCGTCCCCATCGACCGGCCGGCGTCCGCCGACCTGGACGAGCCGCTGCACCGCGCCATCGGCCGGGCCACCAACACCTTCTGCCTGCGCTTCCTGGAAAACGTGATGGCGCTCTCGGCGGGCGACCTGATGCTGGGCCTGACAGCCTGCGCCCTGGAGGGGGCCAATATCCGCAGGCTCGCGGAGTCGGCGACCGAACTGGTGGGCCCGATCCGCACCATTCCCGACAGCGTGCGACAGCCGATCACCGCCGTCGCCCTGGCCGGGGAGATCGGGCTGCCGCGCGAAACCACCCGCCGGCATCTGCACAAGCTGATCGGACTTGGCGTCTGCCGCGCCGTGCCGGGCGGGTTCATCTTCACCGAGGCGCGGTTCAATCCGACGCGGATCGCCGCCAGCCTGGGCCGCACCGCAGCCAATGTCCGGCATTTGCACGCCACCTTGATCGGCGTTGGCGTCATGCTGCCGATCCGGGCCGCGCCGCCGCCCGCCGCGCCGCCGGAGCCCGCGCTCGCACCGGGCTAACCGGGCGGCCGCGGGAGACCATCCGCCGCCACCTCCACCGCCGGATCGCCCAGGGGGAGCGCCGAGCGGTGCGCGGCGGATACATCTCTATCCACGGCCTGACGTGCTCTAGTCGGCCGCCGCCGGGGTGGGTTCGATGGTCATGGCGCGGGGCCCCCGCGCCAGCTCGCGGGCCAGGGCCTCCCGGTCGAGGTCGCCGTCCCAGCGGGCGACCACCAGCGTGGCCACGCCATTGCCCACCAGATTGGTCAGGGCCCGGCACTCGCTCATGAACCGGTCCACCCCCACCAGCAGGGCGAGGGCCGCGATGGGGATGTCGGGGATCACCGCCAGGGTGGCGGCCAGGGTGATGAAGCCCGCCCCGGTGACGCCGCTGGCGCCCTTGGAGGTCAGCATTGCCACCCCCAGCAGGGTCAGCTCCTGGGTCAGGGTGATGTGGGTGTTGGTGGCCTGGGCCAGGAACAGGGTGGCGAGCGTCATGTAGATGTTGGTGCCGTCGAGATTGAAGCTGTAGCCCGTCGGGATCACTAGGCCCGCAGTGGTCTTGCCGGCCCCCAGGCGCTGCATCTTGTCGATCATCTGCGGCAGCACCGACTCCGAGGAGGAGGTGCCCAGGACGATCAGCAGTTCCTCGCGGATATAGGCCAGGAACTTCAGGATCGAGAAGCCGGAGAGCCAGGCGATCAGCCCAAGCACCACCAGCACGAAGAGCAGGCTGGTGAGGTAGAAGGTCCCCACCAGGGCCGCCAGCTTCACCAGGGCCGCGATCCCGTACTTGCCGATGGTGAAGCCCATGGCCCCGAAGGCGCCGATAGGCGCCAGGCGCACCACCACCTGGATGATCGAGAAGAAGACCTTGGAGATCTCCTCCAGGGCGCCGGCCACCTTGTCGCCGAAGGCGCCCATCCGGGTGCAGGCCAGGCCGGTGATCACCGCGATCACCAGAACCTGCAGCAGCTGGCCCTCGGCGAAGGCGCCGAAGAAGGTGTCGGGGATCAGGTTGAGCAGGTACTCGGCCAGGCTGGGGCTATGGTGGGCCTTCTCCAGATAGTCCGCGGCGATCTTGGGATCGAGGGTGGCGGGGTCGACATTGAAGCCCCGGCCCGGCTGGATGACCTTGCCCACCACCAGGCCGATCACCAGGGCGAAGGTGGAGACGATCTCAAAATAGATGAGAGTCTTGGCGCCCAGCCGGCCGAAGGCCTTGAGGTCGCTCATCCGCGCCATGCCGGCGGCGATGGTGCAGAAGATCACCGGGGCAATGGCCATCTTGATCAGCTTGATGAAGCCGTCGCCCAGCGGCTTCAGCGCCACGCCGACATCGGGCCAAAGCCAGCCCACGAGGATGCCCAGGGCGATGCCGATGAGCACCTGCACATAGAGCACCCGAAAATAGCGTAGAGCCCCCATGCGCATCTCCCCTTTCACCGCGGCCCGGCGGTGCGCTATCACCCACCGTCTGGCCCGGTAGCTCAGCAGGATAGAGCAGCGCTTTCCTAAAGCGAAGGTCGGGGGTTCGAGTCCCTCCCGGGCCGCCAGACAGTCCGCGCAAAAGGTCTCTGTGGAGCCGAGCGGACGCATGCCGCGGAATTCGCGGACGAAGTGGCGACCATTTCCGTCACAGCCCCCACAAGTCAGACGACGGTTTCAGCCGAAATGGGCCCGCAAATGCCCGAAGTCTCCGCGCCAGATTTTCGCGACGGTTTGCCCTGAGAACAGGGGCAATAACAGCGGCAGAGCTTATATAGCGGACCACCGCGTGTAGCCGCCATTTAGTAATGTCACCGGCGCGATAGCTTCGCGGCCCGGCAATCAAAGAGCCTTCCCCTCCGCCGGCCACCTTGGAGCTCCCTGCCCTCACCCGGCTTTTGGCTTCAAGGGCCTAATAATACTCTCGGATGTAGCCGTAGACCCATCGCCTCGCGGATGGACTGCAAGCGATTTGGAGCTGGGTGGCTCCTCCGCAACCGCGAGGAATGAGCGGGCGGCGATGCAGCGCTCACGTCCAAGCCACGGTGACATCGGAACACTTTGCGGACCAGCTCGCTGATACCCATTCAACGGGAGGCGGCTGATCCGCAGAATAAGGCAATATTTCAACAGCCTGCTAGGCGGAGATCCAGCCGTCCGGCAAGCTCGAAAGCTGGACGTTCTGCAGGACCATGTGATCGGCGCCGCCCGCCAGGTCGATGGTCACATCGGCGCCGGTCTGGTGAACGGTGTAGATTGTCCCCGGATCGAGCTGCACGTGGTCGCCTTCGGCGGCCGAGAAGTCGGTCACGATATCCACACCGGCGCCGCTGAAGAAGTGGAAGGTGTCGGCGCCCGCACCACCGCTGAGGGTGTCGCCGCCGCGGTCTCCCGACATCCAGTCATCACCATCGCCGCCGGACACATTATCGTCGCCCTGTCCGCCGCGGATCAAATCGGCGCCCGCGCCGCCAGCAACCGTATCATCGCCGAGATTGCCATAGACAATGTCGGCGCCGGCGTCGCCGTAGACCGCGTCATTGTCCTTGCCGCCCACCACCCAGTCGTCGCCCTCGCCGCCGTGCGCGGTGTCGCTTCCGACATTGCCGTTGATGTCGTCGAACCCGGCGCCGCCTGCGATCGCGTCGTCGCCGTCGTCGCCGCGCAGATGATTTTCGCCGTCGCCGCCCCGCACCGTGTCGTTACCGATCCCACCATTGATGTGATCGGTCCCCGATCCGCCGAGGATATCGTCGGCGCCGTCGTTGCCGTTCAGGTGGTTCTCGCCATCGCCGCCGTTGATGTGGTCGCTCAACGCCGAGCCCTCCAGGGCGTCATCGCCCGCCGAACCGTCGATCGTGGTCGAGTGGTCATCGGTTCCGCTGGCCGTTCCATGCGAGTCATCGCCGCTGTGGTCATTCGCTTGGCTGGCGACAGACCCGGTGCGAACCGTGTGTACCGTGTCGTTGGCGTCGTCTTCGCGATCGTTGATGTTGGCGGACATGTCGTCTCCCTATCTCGCTATCGTGGGATTGCGCCTCTTGCGCGTCCTCGATGGAAATGACGACGGGCTCCGGAAAGCACCTCAATGGAATCGTAAGTGCGGCTCGGGCGGACAGGTCCGGAGCGGCCGGCGCTCGATCTCGAGGCTTCCAGCCCATCGCCGCGCGGCGCGCGCCGCCGGAATGTCCGTAGACGTCCCCGGAAGCGCGCTGGTGGGCCCGGCAGCACACGAATGGTCTGATTTTCGCTGGCAGTTTCAGCAGGTTGAATTCTACGGAGTAAATTCCACCAACGAGAATGCCAACAACGAGCGCCTGACCCCCTGACGATTGGTGGAGCGCAAGTCCTCGGCGCGCGCGGAATCCTTCAGGGCGCCTCGCAACGACTAGCGCCGGGTCAGCTTCGGGGCGAACTGTTGCAGCAACAGGTGGGTCGCTGAAACCTCTTCCGCGGTTCGCCTCCGGTAGGCGCGCCAAGGCCCTTCAACCGGTACTGACGACGCGCCCTCCAAACCGCCTCTCAAGTTTTGGATTGCGCGGTGCGGCGGCATGGGGAAGATCGCCGGCGCACGCCGAATTCGCCGTCGCGCGCGCCAGCCCTCAGGTCGAAGGATGTCAGCCCGCCTTGGACGATCGCGATCCCCTGTTGGCCGCCTACCTGGAGCGGCGCGCCGAGCTGGTGCGCTATTTCCGCGTCCGGCTGCGCTCGGAGGAGGCCGCTGAGGACTTGGTCCAGGACATCTATCTGAAGATCTCAGGACGCGCGCAGGAGGACATCGGCAATCCGGCCGCCTACCTCTACCGGCTGGGCACGAACCTCATGCTCGACCGCATCAAGCAGGCTCGGCGCGCCGGTCACCGGGACGCGGCCTGGCGCGACGTCCACACCAGCGCGACCGGCGGAGAGGACATCTCCGAGACCCCGCCGGCCGACGAGGCCCTGGCCGCCCGCCAGCGCCTCGACCAGATCATCGAGACCGTCAACCAACTGCCGCCCCAGGTGCGGGAAGCGTTCCGCCTGCACAAGCTGGAGGGTCTCAGCCACGCCGAGACCGCCGCGGCCATGAAGATCTCCCGATCCAGCGTCGAGAAGCACATCATGGCCAGCCTCAAGCGCATCCTGACCAAGGTGGGACGATGAGCTCGAAGATTTATTGGAGGCGCCTGGGCTTTTGTGGCGTCTTTGGGGCGAGAACCATGATGAACACCACCAGGAAGCCAAACCGGAAATGAGCGTCCGCACCGACCGGAGCGCGACCGACGCCCTGTGCGACGAGGCGGTCGCCTGGCTTGTGCGCGTCCAGTCGGACACCGCCACCGGCGAGGACTGGGTCGCGCTCACGGCCTGGCTGGAGGTGTCAGAGGATCATCAGGTCGCCTTTGAGGCCGTCGAGAGCCTGGCCGCCGAGATCAGCGACCGGGCCGGCGAGATCGCGCCGCGCCTGGCGCCGAGTACGGGAGAGGTTCTCGCCTTTCGTCCGCGCCGTGACGGCCCGCGACGAGGGGGCTTCATCGCGGCGCTTGCCGCCGCCGCGGCGGTGCTGGTGGTCTCGCCTCTGGTCTGGCGGGCGTCTCAGGGGACTGAGACGGTCTACCAGACCGACGTCGGCCAGACCCGTGAGATCGCCCTCTCCGACGGTAGCCATATCCGCTTGAACGGGGGCTCCCGAATGAGCGTGCGGCTTGGATGGCGCACCCGGCGGGTGGAGATGGCGCAGGCCGAAGCGGCCTTCGGCGTCGCCAAGGACCCGAACCGGCCCTTCATCCTGATCCCGATGGCGGTCGACGGGTACGACTACGCCGAATTCAACAAGTGGATGGCGCGGACCCCGCCAGAGCCCGGCCAGCCCGACACATGCGCGGCCAAGGCTGTCC
>JAZKBZ010000103.1:20625-47332 GCA_040388315.1 Pseudomonadota bacterium
GACATCACCGGTGCGCTCGACATTGTCTCCGCGCCCGGCACCGAGTTCATCATCGCTCACTATGACCAGACCGTGGTGGTGAGCGTCCGCCGCGGCGTGGTGGAGGTTCGCCAGCCCGCCCTGGGCCCGACGCCCATCGCCCGCCTGAGGGTGGGAGACACCCTGCGCCATACGGAGGGAACGCGCGTCTCGCAACGCTCGAAGGTCGATCCGGATGCGGCTTTCGCCTGGACGCAGGGGCGTCTTGTCTGCGATGAGCGACGTCTAGGTGAGATCGTCGCTGACCTGAATCGCCGCTTCGGAATGCAAGTCACGTTCGCGGACACGACTGCGGCAGACTTCAGGTTCTCAGGCGTGATCGAGCTGCGAGATCAGGAGGCCGTCTTGGCGCAACTGTCCGAGTTTCTTCCCATCAACGTGCGTCACGGCGAACGCCAAATCACGATCGCGTCCAAGCCCGACCGCCGCTGACGTGACACGCCAGGTCCCCGCAGGAAGGCGCGCGACGGGTTGGTCGATCGCCGGGATGGTCTGCGCGATCGCGGCGATGCCCGCGGCCTCCCAGGCGGCGGCGCCCAAGGTGGCGTTCAAAATTCCCGCCACAGGGCTGAAGGCCGCACTGGTGACCTTTGCAATCCAGGCCAAGGTGTCGATCAGCACAGGAGCCGCCGCCAATTGCCGCCCCACCGGCAATCCGCTTGTCGGGCACTTCAACCTCTCCGATGGCCTGACCCGCCTGCTGGCGGGGACGGGCTGCAGCTTCCGGATTATTGATCCGGAAACGATCGAGATCCTGCGAGCGCCGCCACGCGCCCAGCCGCTCCACCCCCCCGAAGCCAGGGTCTCGCCCCCGGACACCGCGCCCGTCCTGGTGAACGAACTCGTGGTGACGGCGACCAAGCGCACGGCCTCGGCGGGCAAGTTACCCTATTCGGTGAGCGTCATTTCCGGCGAGACCATTGAGGGAGCCGATGCGCGCGGCGCGTCGGAGATCGCCCTTATGAGCCCGGCGGTGACGGTCACCAACCTAGGGCCGGGGCGCAACAAGATCTTCATTCGGGGGCTCTCCGATGGCCCTCTGACCGGGCGCGCCCAGTCTATGGTCTCGGTCCAGCTCGACGATGTCCGGCTAACCTACAACGCCCCGGACCCCGATCTGCGCCTGGTGGACGTCGAGCGCGTGGAGATTCTCCGTGGCCCCCAGGGTTCGCTCTACGGCGCCGGTTCCATGGGGGGCGTGTTCCGGATCGTCACCAAGGCTCCAGACCTCGAGCAGTCGGCGGGGTGGCTGTTCACGAGCGCCGCGACCACCCAGGGCGGAGACGGGAGCAGCGTCGTCGAGGGCATGGTCAATGTGCCGCTCATTGGCGGTCGATTGGCGGTTCGCGCGGTCGCCTACAAGGAGACCGACGGCGGCTATATCGATGACGTGGGCCTGGCTCTCAGCAACGTCAATCACAGCGTTCGGAAAGGATGGCGCGTCCAGGCGCGGGCCCGGCTGACGGACAACTGGCGTCTCGACGCCGGCCTCACCGATCAGCGGAATGACTCCGACGACACCCAATACGCCCAGGGCGGCCTGGCGCCCTTCACGCGCTCGAATCAGGTTCGCGAGCCTCACGACAATGACTTCACCCAGGCCTTCGTCTCGCTTGAAGGGCGGTTCGACTGGGGGCGTTTGAAATGGACCAGCGCCCTCGTTCGCCACGAGATCATCAGCCGATATGACGCGTCCCGGGCCCTGCCGGCCATCACCGGCGGCGCCGTTGGCGCCGCGGCGCTGGACGATGACAACCGGATTGAAGCGGTCATCCACGAGTTGACCCTGACCTCGCCCGATACATCGAAGGTGGATTGGCTGGCTGGTCTCTTCGTGGCGCAGGGCGAACAGGACGTCCGGCTCCTCCTCAGCGCCTCGCCCTCCGGTCCCGGTTCGGTCGTCTACGACGAGACCCGAATCGACAAGCAGGATGAGCTGGCGATCTACGGCGAACTGACCTGGCCGCTGTCGCGGTCCTTGGATTTCACGTTCGGCGGGCGGGTCGCGCGGACGAGGATTGCGGCTCAAGCCGTCGTCCTCTCTCCGGCCCCAGGCGCACGCGCGACCTTCTCGGGCAAGCTCGCCGACACCCGCTGGGCGCCAAAGGCGGTCCTGGCCTTCCATCCCACCGCCCGCACCCTCTTCTACCTGCAGGCGGCGGAGGGGTATCGCTCCGGAGGATTCAACACCAGCGGGGCCAATGGCCAGGTGTTTGGCGGCCCGGGCTCCGGGCCAAGGCCCTACCGCAAGTTCGAGGGTGATGAGCTTTGGAGCTATGAAGCCGGCGTCAAGACCAGTTGGCTGGAGGGTCGCTTGGTCGCCCGGGCCGCGCTCTTTCAAGCCAAGTGGGTCAATGTCCAGACCGACGAGTTCCTGGGCGTCGGCCTGCCCTACACCGACAATCTCGGCCGGGGACGCAACAAGGGCCTGGAGCTTGAGGCGATCTACGGCACGGGACGCCTCCATCTCGGCGCCCAGTTGACGCTCAACGATCCTGAGCGGACATCGGCGGCGGCCGGGGTGGAGGGCCCCTCCGACAGCCCGCTCGATGGCGTGTCGCGGGTGTCCGGCGGCGTCGAGATCCACTACGAGCACCCGCTGAAGGACGGCCTCACCAGCGCGTTTGACGCGCGCTATGCCTATGTCGGGCCCTCGCGCCTGACGTTTCATGCGGTCGCGGCCCCGAGCATGGGCGACTATGGCGCAGGACGGGCGGCGGCGGCCCTCTATACCGACCGGTGGCGCGTATCGGTGTTCGTCGACAATCCCGCCAACAGCCGAGGCGACACCTTCGCCTATGGCAATCCCTTCGCCCAGGGCGCGACCCGCCAGATCACACCCCAGAGGCCGATCACCGTGGGGATGGGCCTGGAACTGCGATTCTGAGCGCGATCTGACCGGAGGAATCTGGACCGGGCGGCATGAGGTGGCCCCGGCAAGGGCCGAGTGAGGCCGGTTGGTGTTGTAGTATCCGATCCACTTGGCGAGGCCGGTCCTCAGCTCCGATCCGGTCTCGAAGGCGTGGATGTAGACGCACTCGTACTTGAGGCTGCGCCACAGCCGCTCGATGAAGACATTGTCCATCCAGCGGCCGCGGCCGTCCATTGACGTCCAGCCATTCCAATTCCTGTCATGTCGGATCAATTGGGCGAGCACACCATCGCATCGCCTCACGAGGCTCAAATCATCCCATTCAATCTCGAAACGACAAGAACAACACGGGAACATTTGGACTGACAAACTTCTGTTGGGCTCCTTTGGAAGGAAGGGCCGGCGGTCGCTGACAGCCACCGGCCAGCCGGAGACAACTCGACGCAGGACAGCGCCCACCGCCAGACAGTCAGGGCAGGTCGACGACCTGCCTTTGGTGCGTTTCGAAACCGACGACACACCGGCGTTCGCGCTCGACCTCGACGGCGCGACCGCCCAGAACTGGACCGACAGTGTTCTGGAGGGAGGGATCCATGTCCATGCAGGTAACCGCCGCCGTCGCCCGTGCGCCGGGCCAAGACTTCACGCTCGAGACCGTGGAGCTGGACGATCCGCGACCGGACGAAATCCTCGTTCGCATCGCGGCGGTCGGGGTCTGCCACACCGACCTCGTGGCCCGAGCGGGAGCCATGCCCTTCTCCATGCCGGCCGTCCTGGGCCATGAGGGCGCGGGGGTTGTGGAGAAGGTGGGCGCGGCTGTCACCAAGGTGGCCGTGGGCGATCGCGTGGCGCTCACCTTCCGGTCCTGCGGCCAGTGCGACCGCTGCATGAGCGGCGACCCCGCCTACTGCTATTCGATGCCGGCGCTGAACTATATCGGCATGCGCCCAGACGGGACCAAGGCGCTGAAGCAGGGCGAGACCGCTGTCTCGTCGAACTTCTTCGGCCAGTCGTCCTTCGCCACCTACTGCCTCGCCTATGAGCGCAATACGCTGAAGCTCCCCGACGACATTCCCTTCGAGATCGCCGCGCCCCTGGGCTGCGGCGTGCAAACCGGCGCGGGCGGCGTCATGCTCGCCCTGGCCTGTCCGAAAGGGTCATCGCTGCTGATCACCGGCGGCGGAGCGGTGGGCCTGTCGGCGGTGATGGGCGCCGTGATCCGGGAATGCCGGACAATTATCGTCGTCGAGCCGCACGCGGCGCGTCGCGCCCTGGCGATGGAGTTGGGCGCGACCCACGTGATCGATCCCGCGGCGAGTCCGGACCTGACCGCGACTGTGCGGGCCATCGCCGCGCAAGGCGTCGACTACGCCTTCGACACCACCGGCCGCGGCGACACGCTCACCGCCATCATGGGCGCTCTGGCGCCGAAGGGCGTGCTGGGCATCGTGGGCATTCCGGCGCCGGGCACGCCGATGCCCGGCGACCTGGGCGCCCTGCTGACCTTCGGTCAGACGGTGCGCGGCATCATCGAAGGCGACAGCGATCCTGATGTCTTCATCCTGGAGCTGATCAACCTTTGGCGGGAGGGACGACTTCCCTTGGAGAAGCTGGTTCGGGCTTTCCCGTTCGACCAGATCAACACGGCCATCGACGCGCAGCACCATGGCGACTGCGTCAAGGTGGTGCTGACCCTCCCGACCTAGAGCCTGTCCTTTTCAGATGGAGTCATCTGAAACGGACAGGTTCCTTATATGGCCTAACTCTAAAAACGTATGAGCCTTCGACGGTCCAAGTGAACCGTCGAAGGCTCTAGCGGCCGCTCTGGCCATCATCGACCCGGATGCAGGCGCCCGTGACGAAGTCCGACGCCGGCGAGACCAGGAACAGCAGCGTGCTGTCGAGCTGGGCCGGGTCGCCCAGCCGCTTGCGCGGGAAGTGCTGCGAGATGTCTCCAACCCGCGCGAGCATTCCGTCCATCATTTCCGAGGCGAAGGCGCCCGGGGCGATGGCGTTGACGTTGATATTGGCGCTCGCCCACTCGACGGCCAGGGCCTCGGTCATGCGGACCACAGCCGACTTGGTGATCGAGTAGAGCGCCGCGCCATTGCCGCTGTATTCGAAGGCCGCCACCGAGGCGATGTTCACGATCCGGCCTGGCCGCTTGGCCGCCATCAGCCGGCGCGCCACCTCGCAGGATAGGATGTAGGGCGCGCGCAGATTGACGCCGATCACCCGGTCGATGAGGTCGACCGACATCTTCACCGCCCGCTGGGCGTCGGGGATGCCGGCATTGTTGACCAGGATGGTCACCGGCCCCAACACCTCTTCGGCCTTGCCCACCACCGCGAGCAGCTGGTCAGCGTCGGTCACGTCGAGCTCGAGGGCGACGGCCTCGCCGCCGTCGGCGCGGATCTCCCCGGCGAGCGCCTCCAGCCGATCCCGCCGCCGGGCGGTCAGCGCGACCTTGGCGCCGCAGCGGGCGAGGGTCTTGGCGAAGCGCACCCCCAGCCCCGAGGAGGCGCCCGTCACCAGCGCCGTCTGGCCCGTCAGGTCGGTAGAAACATTGGGGATCGGATAGGTCACGGCGCGGGCTCCCTGGACATCGACGATGGCCCGCTTTCTCGGAGGCGCGGGCGGCCTCGAGACTCCCGTGTCCGCGCCGGAAGACCCTGTCAATCATGCCCATACGGAAGCCCCCGGGCGGGAAACGACGGGCGGCCACGGGGCCCCCGACACACCGCCGGATGCGCGTCAGGCGCCGGGCGGAATTGGTCGAGTGTTCCGGGCAAATGATCCAGGAGGCCCCTCCATCACGCCATCAATGCCTGAGCCCGGCCAGCTTGATGCGGAGGGATCGACGTCCTTGAGCTTCAGGGACCGGCTTCCGACCGACAGCCCCCGTTCCCGCTCGGGACGGAATGAGTAAGAGTAGACTGGGGTGAGGCGGCGCCGCGACCATGGATTCTGCTCTGACAAGGAACAACAGCGCCAGCGGACCAAGGCGGAGCGGGGCGGAACGCGTCCGCGTCTTCCTGTGCGGCGACGTCATGACGGGCCGCGGCGTGGACCAGGTGCTGCCCCATCCGGGCGATCCCGAACTCCGTGAGGCCCATGTCCGTTCGGCGCTCACCTATGTAGACCTCGCCGAGCGCGCCAGCGGACCGATCCCCCGGCCGGCGACCCCCGAAGAGGTCTGGGGCGCGGCCCTGGCCGAGTGGCGGCGGGCGGCGCCGGACGTGCGCCTCATCAACCTGGAGACCGCGATCACGCGGAGCGACAGCTTCGCGCCGAAGGGGATCAACTACCGGATGGCGCCGGGGAACGCCGCGTGCCTGGCGACCGCAGGAATTGACGCCTGCAGCCTGGCCAACAACCACGTGCTCGACTTCGGCCCCAGCGGACTGGCGGAGACGCTCGGCACGCTGAGGAGCCTGGGCATGCAAACGGCGGGGGCCGGGCGGACCCTCGGCGAGGCCGGCGCGCCGGTCGTCATTCCGGTCCCCGGGAAGGCCGCACGCGTGATCCTCGTGGCCGCGGCGTTCGAGGACAGCGGCGTGCCGCCCGCCTGGCGCGCAGGGCCCCAACGGCCCGGCGTCAACCTGGTGGACCCCAGCGAACGGTCCGCCCGGGAGCTCGCCGAGCGGATCGCCGGGGCGCGAAGACCCGGCGACGTGGCCGTGGCGTCGATCCACTGGGGTTCGAACTGGGGGTATCAGGTTCCCGAGGCGCACCGGCGCTTCGCCCACGCCCTCATCGACACGGGCCAGGTCGCCATCGTCCACGGCCACTCGTCGCACCACCCGCGGCCGATCGAGGTCTACCGGGAGCGGCTCATTCTCTACGGCTGCGGGGACTTCCTGAACGACTATGAGGGGATCCGCGGCTACGAAGAATTCCGGGGCGAGCTCGTCGCGATGTACTTCGTCGACCTGGACCCCCACACCGGCGCCCTGCTGGACCTCGTCCTCACCCCGCTGGCGATACGGCGTCTCAAGCTGAACCGCGCCGCCGTCGAGGAGACCGACTGGCTGCGGGAGACGTTGACACGGGAGAGCCGCCCCTTCGGCGTGACCTTCGGGTCGGCGCAGTCCGGTCGCCTGAGGGCGCTATGGGAAGACGCGCCGCCCGCTTGAAGGGCGTCCGCGGGGCTCAGGGGTTTCCGCCCGACCTCTCAAGCGCCGTCAGCCGTTCGCGGATCCGCCGGGTGTGACTGCCCGGCCAGTAGAGCCGCCCGCAGACGGGACAGACGCGGAACGGGCCCGGCCCCTCGCGGGCGCTTTCCGGCATCCGCGCGATCTCCTCGGGGCCCGCCTCGCGGAGATCGGAATTGTCCATGACGCAGCGGGTGAAGGGGGCCAGCGCCCAGTCCACGGACAGGGCGCGGGTCAGAGCATGCGCCTCCCCCATGGCGCCCTGGCCCGAGACCAGCAGGCCCTTGGGCCCGGCCAATGCAGCAAGCTCGCGATCGCGGGTCAGAATGATCCGGCGTTCCGCCCCGGCCTGTCGCACCAGCGCGTCGTCCGACGCGCCGCCCTGCGACAGCACGGTGTCATAGCCCGCCGCCCGCAACAGCCGGGCGAGGCGGGCGAGCATCTCGTCGCAGAGGAAACGCATGGAGCCGGACGCCATCGGCCATAGGATAAGCCATGGACTCCTCGACCACCGCAATCCTCGGGCAGGCGGTGCTGGCGACGCACCTTGGGGTGATCGCCTTCAACCTCTTCGGCCTGATCATCGTCCCGCTCGGCGCTTGGCGCGGCTGGGGGTTCGTGCGTGTGCGCTGGTGGCGCGCGCTGCATCTGGCGTCCATGGCCATTGTGGTCTTGCAGGCGCTGTTTGGCCGGGCCTGCCTCCTGACGCTATGGCAGGACGTGCTCACCGGAGGCGGGCGGCAGGACCCGCTGATCATGCGGGTGATCAACCGCCTCATCTACTGGCCCCTGCCCATGTGGGCGTTCACGAGCGCTTACGCGGCGCTGTTCGTCTACGCGCTGATGCTGTGGCGGCTCGTCCCGCCCGGCCCTAGGCCTTCGTCAGCGCGGCGCTGAGACCCCCGGGGTCACGCCGGCGGCCCGACACTCCGCAGTTCCTCGAGGAACCGCAGCACAGGGGGCGCCACGAAGGTCTGGCGGCGACGATAGACGTAGAAGCGCCGCGCCAAGCTCAGTTCCTTCACGGCGAGCGGGGCGATCAGGCCGGCGGCCTGCTCGGCGGCGAAGAGGGGCTCCGGCAGCCAGCCCAGGAACTGACTCCCGGCGACCAGGGACTTGATGGCGGCCGGCGACCGGGTCTCCACGCGGATCACGGGCGGCGGGACGCCGAGCTCCTCGATCACCGCGTGAAAGAGTCTGCGGGGGGCGGCGTCCTCGGGCGGCATCACCCACTGCATGCCTGCCAGATCGCGCATCGAGAGATTCTGCCGCCCGGTCAGCGGGTGCGTCGTTGATGCGATCACGCTGTAGCGATCGCTGAACCTGGGCTCGGTGACCTTCACGATGTCGTTGTCGTCGGCGATGGCTCCAGAGATCACGACGTCGAGCGTGTTGCTGACCAGGGCCGCGGCCAACCTGTCCTCGACGGCCTCGGTGATCTGCACCTGCAGTCCGGGCCACCGGGCCAGGAGGCCCTCGAGGACGGAGGGAAGGATCATGATCGCCGCGCTGGCGACGGCGCCGATCCGCAGCGAGCCACGATCGAGACCGCGCAGGGCGTTGATCTCGTCGACGGCGTGAAGAGCCTCGGTGTTGAGCAGGTTCGCATAGGGCAGAAGCGCCTGGCCGAAGCTGGTCAGCTCCATCCCCGTCGTGCGGCGCTCGAAGAGCTGGACGTGAAGCTGGGCCTCCAGGCGTTTAACGATCCGGCTGACCGCGGGCTCGCTCAGATGCAGCGCCTCGGCGGCCCGGCCGAGGCTTCCCGCGTCGACGACGGCGAGAAAAGCTCTCAGGTGACGAGGGTCTAGACTCATACCGAATCCTTATGGCTTGCGCCCGCATCGGCAATTGTCGCCTGCGCCAGCTTACGTCAAGTTTGTGATTAAATAATCATAACCAGACTGGGGGAACGTCCGAAGCAATCTGGAAAGATGGAAAAGTTGATCCCAATCGTCCCGCTCGCGAAAGCGAGAAAACGGGTGATCGATTTCTGTTGCTCCGAAGTCTTCGAGACGTCACCGGACCGGCCTTGGTGCGATTAGAAATAAATGTGGCGCGTCCGCCATCAATACAAAAGGACGCGGCGCAACATGGGGAGGAAACTATGCAACGCAACTGGTCACGCCAGAAATTTGTGCTGCTCGCGAGAGCATCTACGCTTGTCCTGTCGGGGCTGGGCGTCCTCGCGTTCACGCCAGCCCACGCGCAGACCGCCCCGCCCGCCGAGCCCCGGAACTGGAACCAGGTCGAGGAAGTCATCGTCACCGCCGAGAAGCGCTCGGAGAATCTCCAGTCGGTCCCAATCGCGGTTCAGGCCTACACCGCCGATCAGCTGGCGAACGCCGGGGTCACCAAGCTGACGGACGTGATGCGGCTCGCGCCCAACCTCAATCTCGTCGAGCAGAACGCGCTGAGCCAGCACGTGGTCATCCGCGGCGTCGGCACCAACGAATTCTTCGGTAACGCGCCCTCGTCCGTGGGCATCTACATGGACGAGGTGACGCTGAACTCATCCTATATGAGCACGCTCGGCCTGTTCGACATGGAGCGCATCGAAGTCCTGCGCGGCCCGCAGAACAGCCTGTTCGGCCGCAACACCACCGGCGGCGCGGTCAACTACATCTCCAAGATGCCGGCGGTCGGCGACTCGATGGGCGGCTACGCCTCCCTGACCTATGGCCGGGACAACCTGATGGAGGCCGAGGGCGCCCTGACGGCCCCGCTCGGGGACCAGGCCGCGATGCGCGTTTCCGGAAAGGTCCACCACCGCGACGGCATCTGGAACAACCTCTCCGACGGCGACCATCACTACGGCGACGAGGATCGCTACGCCCTGCGCGGGACCCTCGTCTGGGAGCCAAGCGACGAGACCCACGTCACCTTCAGCGCTCACCGCTCCCACGACGACAGCGAGGCCTCGCCGCAGAAGGTCACCGGCTCGATGGCGAACAATCCGCCGCTGCGGATGAACGACACGGTCGGGTTCACCAGCAATATCGACTGGAAAAACCCGAGCCTGACCGCGGGCCTGGTCAATGTGGAGGGCATCAATCACACCACCTTCCGCTGGAACGATGTCTATTCGGGCGGCGGGCAGGTCCAGCAGCTGGATGTCAACGGCGCCTATCTGAAGATCAAACACGACTTCAACGGCTTCTCGCTGACCTCGATCACCTCGTATGACGAGACCCACGCCCTGTACGAGGAAGACAATACAGGCACGGTCAACGGTCCGGCCGGCCTCAATCACGACACCCTGGTCATCGACATGGACCAGTTCTACAAGCAGATCACCCAGGAACTCCGGCTCACCTCGACGGACGACGGGTCAGCGTTGCGCTGGATCGCCGGCCTCTATTACCTGAACGAGAGCTCGGACCTGGCGCAGAGTGTGCGCTTCGGGACCAATGGCTTCCCAGGCGCCCATCCCTCGGCCAACGGGATCACGCCTCCGGGCCTCTTCGACGTCATCCCCAATCCCTACGCCAACACCCTGTCGTTCAGCATCTCCGAACTGCACGACCGCAGCCTCTCGGGTTACGGCCAGGCCGACTACAAGTTCAACGACAAGCTGAGCATGACCGTGGGCCTGCGCTACACCCACGACGACAAGACCAACCCCCACTTCCTGGCGGGCGCCTTCAGCAAACTCGGCATTCCGTCATCGACCTACTACGACAAGGCCTTCCTGCTGGCCCACCGTGTCGCCTCGCCCTGTCTGTTCGCGCAGGGCCTGAGCGCGCCGTTCCAGAGCAATTGCTCCGACGACATCACGAACCGCGCGCCCCTCAAGAAGGGCGAGTTGGGCGGCAAGATCGGGCTGCAGTACCACTTCACCCCCGACATCATGGCCTACGGGAGCTATTCCCGCGGCTTCAAGTCCGGGAAGTTCGACCTCGAGTTCCTGCACACCAACGACACGCCGTTCCCGCAGCGCTCGCTCAAGCCCGAGACCCTCGACGCCTACGAACTGGGCTTCAAGTCGACCCTGGCCGACCGCTCCGTCGTCTTCAACGCCGCCTTCTTCTACAACATCTGGAAGAACCAGCAGGTGTTCAACGTCGGCGTAAACGGACCTGAGTTCAACAACCTGCCGGAGTCGCGCATCTACGGCGCCGAGTTCGAACTCACCTGGGTCCCCGCCTCCCATTGGCTGGTCAATGGCGGCCTCGGCCTGCTGCACACCGAACTCACCGATGTGACCGGCTTGGACTTCGCCCTGCATCAGGGCGACTACCAGAAGGGCCACGAGCTGCCCCTGGCGCCGAAGATGAGCCTGAACGCCTCGATCTCGCGGACCATCGACATCGGCGACAACCAGCTGTCCCTCGGCGCGGACTTCCGCCACCAGTCCACCTCGAAGTCGAAGTTCAGCCCGCAGCAGCCCATCGATGAATACAGGGCGCGCTCCGAGCTCAACGCGCACGCCGCCTACACCTTCGGCGACTCGCGTCAGTACGAGCTCTCCGTCTATGGCAACAACCTGACCGGGGCGAAGTACTGCACCGAGCTGCAGGACCTGCGTGGCGTCTCGGGCTCCTACTACTGCGTCCCCAACAATGGCCGGCCGGAGTGGGGCGTCCAGGGCAAGATGAACTTCTGAGACCGGGCTGGGCGGCGGCGTCGCCGCCCAGCCGCCGCTTTCATCTCGCCCGACAAGCCCGACAAGGATGCGGTCCATGCCCAGGCAGCGCCCACGCTTCTATGAGCCCCTGCTGATCGGGCTGCTGAGCCTCAACTTTGGCATCCTGTTCTTCGACCGCAACGCGCTCAACTTCCTGATGCCGTTCGTGGCGCCCGACCTCGGGCTGACCAACACCCAGATCGGGCTCATCGCCTCGGTGTTTTCTCTCACCTGGGCGATCGCGGGCCTGGTGATCGGAAACGTGTCGGACCGGACCGGCATGAGAAAACCGATCCTGATCGTCGTGACCTTCGGCTTCGCCGCCTGCTCGGTGTTTTCCGGCCTCGCCGCGACCTTCGCCGCCCTGTTCATCACACGCTTGCTCATGGGGGTCCTGGAGGGGGGAGTCCTGCCCGTCAGCCAGGCGCTCACCGTGCTCGAGGTGGCGCCCGGACGCCGTGGCCTGGCCATGGGCTTCATGCAGAATTTCGGCTCCAACGTGCTGGGCTCGACCGCCGCCTCGCTGATCCTGGTCAGCATCGCCAGTCGGTTCGGCTGGCGTAACGCCTTCTATCTCGCGGCGATCCCGGCGGTGGCGAGCGCCCTGCTGATGTGGCGCTTCATCCGGGAACCCGCCCGCGAGCTCAACGCCTCGGGCGAGCGGACCGAACGGCTCACGCTCCGCCAGGCCCTGGCCCAGCGCAATGTCCTCATCTGCGTGCTGATCTCGATCGTGATGGTGTCGCTGCTGGTGATCTGCTTCGCCTTCATGCCCCTCTACCTGATCCAGGTGCGCAAGCTGGATCCTCAATCCATGAGCTGGATGATCGGCACGCTCGGCGTCTCGGCAGGGGTCGCGGGCTTCGTCGTGCCCGGCATATCCGACTGGGTCGGGCGCAAGCCCGCCATGGTGCTGGCGCCGCTGTTCGGCATGGCGGCGCCGTTGAGCGCCCTCTATTTCCAAGGCTCCGACTGGACCCTGGCCGCCCTGTTCTTCGCCGGCTGGACAGCGATCGGAACCTTCCCGCTGTTCATGGCGACGATCCCCTCCGAGACCATCGATCCCCGACACACCGCCACGGTTCTCGGCCTGATCATGGGCGTGGGCGAGGGGGTGGGCGGCGTCCTCTCCCCGACCCTCGCCGGCGCCGCCGCCGACCGCTTCGGGCTACAGGCGCCGCTCTGGATCATGGCCGCGCTGCCGGTGGTCGCGTGCCTGCTTGCCCTGGGATTGCGGGAGACGGCGCCGCGCCGCCTCGGGACCCTGCGACACGAGAACGTCCATGCATGAGGTTCGACCATGACGGATCGTCCAGCCAACCCGCCGGTCGCCGGCCTTGGACAGCCTCTGCTGGGCCTGGCGGCCCTGGCCCTTGTCCTCGTCGTCTCGTTTGGCGTGATGGCGTGCTTCCAGGCCGACGTGCTGAACTCCTGGGTGGCGTTCCTCGCCATGACGATCATCCCCACCCAGATCGTTTGCGGCCTTGTCTGGCATTGCGAGCATCCGGCGCCCTTCACGCGCCTGCCTCAGCCGCTGAGGGGGCTCGCCTTCCTGCTGCTTTGCGTTGCGGTGGGCGCGCTCGTGGCGTTCCTGTCCTTCCGGTTCGTCGGCGGCGGCATCGCCCCGCCGACCCCGCCGCTGGTCATGTTCACGATCCTCAGCATCGTCGTGACCTTCTGGTTCGTGGTGGTCTGGGGCGCCTGGCCGATCTCGGCCCTCCCCATCCCGCCAACCCTGTCAGGCCTGCTCGGCGTCGGATTCTGCTATCTCATCGCCTACGGGCTGTTCGAACTTCTGTTCGACTTCTCCTTCCTCCAGGGCGCGCCCTTCTATTCCGAGGCGATCGATCCCCACGGCCTGTTCGTGGCGTGGCAGCCCCTGGTGTTCGGCGTGACCTCCGTCGCGGCGATCACCTTCGCGGTGCTGTGGGATTTCTGGCCCGTCAGCCTGCTCCGCAAGCCCGGTGGGCCCGCCTTCTCGCTGCTCGCCTCGCTCTATGTCCTGGCCCTGGCCTCCGCGGCCTTCTACTGCGGGACGGTGGTCCTCCAGATGGATCTCGTGCGGTTCCTGGTGACGGTCCCCGTGCCCTTCATCTTCGGCTTTTTCATCGTGCTCAGCCTGATGCAGAAGTTCCCCTTCGCCGGCCTGTCCCAGCCGCTCGGCGGCCTGCTGTCGAGCGTGGCGGCCGTCGCGGCGAGCGCCGCCATGTCCTGGCTCTATGTCTCGGCCGCCCCGATCATCACGGGGGAGACGTTGGCCTCCGGCGCCCCGACCTACCAACTGGAGCTTTGGCTGGCCTCCGCCATGCTGTCGGTGACCTTCCCGCTGATCGTCTTCCTGGCTGATCTTCTGGGCTTCTGGCCTCTGCGCAAGACGGGCTCGAAATGACTCGTCACCGGTCGCGTCGACCAGAGTCGGATGAGGGTCGGACGTCTTCGGCCCATAGGGAGTGAGATCATGCCGGAAGCAGCAGCAGGTGAGTTTTGGCGGGGCCTCAAGCCGATCGAGAAGGTGTTCAAGCCCGACGCGCTCCCGGAGGTCTATCGGGCCAAGATCGCCGAGGGTGACGAGCGTTATTTCGTGCCCATCAGCGAGACCGTGTTTTCGAAACCGGTCTGGATATCGCCCCAGCAGAACATGTGGGCCGATGTGCTCATGGCCAAGTCCGCGGGACTGGTGAACCGGCACTATCACCCCCACCAGGTGTTCGCCTACACGATCTCAGGCAAGTGGGGCTATCTTGAGCATTCCTGGACGGCCACCGCCGGCGACTTCGTCTACGAGCCGCCGGGCGAGGGCCACACCCTCGTCGCCTATGACAGCGGCGAGCCGATGCGGGTCTTCTTCGTGGTGCAGGGGCCGCTGATCTGGCTCGACGAGGCGGGCGAGAGCATCGGCCACTACGACGTCCACGACTATATCGCCGCGGCCCGCGAGCACTACGACAAGGTCGGCATCGGCGCCGCCTATGTCGAGACGCTCTTCCGGTGAAACCGGTGACCGGGCCGGCCCGCCCAAGACATACTGAAACCCTATGACTTGGGCCCGCATCTGCAATAGCCGCTCCTCATGGCTTAGGAGAGGATAGAGTGGTCCCGATCGCCTATAGAATACCGAGGAAGCTGGGTAATGCTCACCCCGATACTGTCCGAACCGACCGAAAAGCGCGCGATGATCGCGTCGGCGGCGCAGGTCAGCGTGCGGGAGGCGACCTTCGATCTGTTCCGGGCCTTCGGCTTGAAGACGATCTTCGGGAATCCGGGGTCGACAGAACTGCCGATGTTCCGCGATTTCCCCGCCGATTTCCGCTATGTTCTGGGCCTGCAGGAATCCGTGGTCGTCGGCATGGCCGATGGCTATGCGCAGGCCACCCAGGGCGCCGCCCTGGTCAACCTGCACTCGGCCGCCGGTGTCGGACACGCGCTGGGCAACATCTTCACGGCCTACAAGAACCAGACCCCGCTGATCATCACCGCCGGTCAGCAGGCGCGTTCCATGCTGCCCTTCGAGCCCTTCCTCTTCGCCGAGGACGCGGCGGCGTTTCCAAAGCCCTATGTGAAGTGGAGCTGCCAGCCCGCCCGGGCCGAGGACGTCCCCCTGGCGATCGCGCGCGCCTACTATGTGGCCATGCAGGCGCCGCGCGGCCCGACCTTTGTCTCGATTCCGGTCGACGACTGGGACCGGCCCTGCGCGCCGCTGGCGGCCCGCACGGTCAGCCAGACGGGGCTTGGCGATCCCGAGCTGCTGACCCAGGCCGCCCGGATGCTGGACGCGGCCAAGCGCCCCGTGATCGTCGTCGGCGCCGCCTTGGCGCGCGACCAGGCCTGGGCCGAGACCATCTCCCTGGCCGAACGCCACCAGGCGCCGGTGTGGGTGAGCCCGATGTCGGGACGAAACGCCTTTCCCGAGGACCATCCCCTGTTCGCAGGCTTCCTGGCCGCCGACCGGGCCAAGATCGTCGCCAGCCTCGAGGGCCACGACCTCATCCTGGCCCTGGGGGCGCCGGTCTTCACCTACCACGTCGAGGGATCAGGCCCGTTCATTCCCGAGGGGGCGCAGCTGGTGCAGCTGACCGAGGATCCGAGCATGGCGGCCTGGGCGCCGGTCGGCGTCTCCATCGTCACCGGCTTGAAGCCTGGCGTGCAGGCGCTGCTGGCCGGGCCCGCGCCAAACCCACGACGCGCCCCGGATCCGACGCTCCGCGCGCCCCGGCTGACCGGGGATCGCTTGACCGACAGCTATCTGATGCAGCAGATCGCCGCGCTGCGGCCGGCGGAGTCCGTCATCGTCGAGGAGGCGCCCAGCAGCCGCGGGGCGATGCACGACCACCTGCCGATCATCGAGGAGAACGGCTTCTACACCTGCGCCAGCGGGGGCCTCGGCCACGGCCTTCCGGCCGCCGTCGGCGTGGCCCTGGGCCGTCCGGGGGAAAGGGTCATCGCGATCCTGGGCGACGGCTCGGCGATGTATTCCATCCAGGGCCTGTGGTCGGCGGCCCAGCTCGACCTGCCGATCACCTTCGTCATCGTCAACAATGGCGGCTACGAGGCGCTTCACGAATTCGCCCGACACTTCGGGCTCCCGCAGACCGTGGGGACGAGTCTGCCGCAGATCGACTTCTGCGGCCTAGCGCGCGCTCAAGGATTGCAGGCCGTCCGGGTCGCGCGCCCGGAGGACCTGGACGCGGCGCTGGTCGCCGCCTTCCAGTCGCGTGATCCGATCCTATTGGAGGTGGTTGTCGATGATCCTGGACCCGTTGCGGCGCCTGTTCTCTAACAAGGGCGCGCGATCGAAGCCAAAAGCGGCGCCCGACAGCGGCGCCGCCCTCTCAGCGACGAAGGAAAACGCCATGGACGTAAATCTCCTGATCGGCGGAAAGGACCTGGCCGCCCGCGGCGACGCGACCTTCGAGCGGCGCGGTCCCCTGGCCGGCTCGTCCGTCACCCGGGCCGCCGCCGCCACGGTCGCCGACGCGATCGCCGCGGCCGACGCGGCGAAGGCGGCCTTCCCGGCCTGGTCGGAAATGGGCCCGGGGGAGCGCCGGGGCCTGCTCCTGCGTGCGGCCGATGTCCTGCAGAAGCGCGCCGCCGAGTTCACCGAGGCGATGATCAACGAGATCGGCGCCACCCCCGGCTGGGCCGGATTCAACGTGATGCTGGCCTCGGACATGCTGCGCGAAGCCGCCTCCCTCACCACCCAGGTGTCGGGCGAGGTGATCCCCTCCGACCGGCCGGGTTGCGTGGCCATGTCCATACGCCAACCCGCCGGCGTGGTTCTTGGCATCGCGCCGTGGAACGCTCCGGTGATCCTGGGCGTGCGCGCGATCGCAACGCCGCTCGCCTGCGGAAACACGGTGGTTCTGAAGGCCTCGGAACTCTGCCCCGCGACACACCACCTGATCGGCGCGGTGATGCGTGAGGCCGGTCTTCCGGCCGGGGTGGTCAATGTCGTCACCAATGCGCCGCAGGACGCCGCCGCGGTGGTGGACGCGTTGATCTCCCACCCGGCCGTGCGGCGCATCAATTTCACCGGCTCGACGAAGGTGGGCCGGATCATCGCCGAAGCCGCCGCGCGGCAGCTCAAGCCGGTTCTGCTCGAACTTGGCGGCAAGGCGCCCCTCGTGATCCTGGACGACGCCAATCTCGAGGAAGCCGTCAACGCCGCGGCCTTCGGCGCCTTCATGAACCAAGGTCAGATCTGCATGTCGACGGAGCGGATCATCGTCCAGGGCGCCATCGGCGACGCCTTCGTCAAGAAATTCGCCGCCAAGGCCGCCGCCCTGCCCGCCGGTGACCCGCGGTCCGGCCCCGTCGTGCTCGGGTCCGTGGTCGGTCCCGAGGTGGTCACCCGGGTCAAGGAAATGATCGATGACGCGGTTTCGAAGGGCGCCACGGTCGTCGTGGCCGGCGAAACCCACGGCACCGTCATGTCGGCCACCGTGCTCGACAAGGTGACGCGCGACATGCGGGTCTATACCGAGGAATCCTTCGGCCCCGTCGTCTGCGTGATCCGGGTCCGGGACGACGCCGAAGCGATCGCCACGGCGAACGACACCGAATACGGGCTGACCTCGGCGGTGTTCAGCGAGACCATCCGCCGGGCCCTGAAGGTGGCCAAGCACATCGACGCCGGCATGTGCCACATCAACGGCCCGACTGTGCACGACGAAGCCCAGATGCCCTTCGGCGGCATGAAGGCGTCGGGCTATGGCCGCTTCGGCGGCAAGGCGGGGATCGCCGAGTTCACCGACCTCCGCTGGATCACCATCGACACCGAAGCGGTTCACTACCCCTTCTGATGGCGGGAAACGGCTTTTAGTCTTCGCGGCATGGGGGGAGCGTAGAATGGCGACGGCGGAAGGTTCCGGCGGCGGACGGGCAGGTCGGCTGAACGGTAAGGTCTGCGTGGTCACCGGCGCCGCCGGCAGCATCGGACTGGCCAGCGTGAGGCAGTTTGTCGCCGAAGGCGCGCGGGTCATGATGGTGGACCGACGGGAGGACGATCTTCGGCGGGCCGCCGAGGCCCTGGCCTCGCCCCAGGTAGCCTTCCAGGCCGCAGACGTCGGCGAGGCCGCCGACACGAAAGCCTATATCGCCGCGGCCGTGGACCGGTGGGGCAAAATCGATGTCCTGTTCAGCAACGCCGGCAACGCCGGCGCCATCGCCCCCCTGGCCGACTACCCGGAAGACGCCTTCGACGACGTCCTGCGCGTGCATGTCAAAGGCGCGTTCCTGGCCTGCAAGTACGGCATTCCCCAGATGAACGACGGCGGCAGCGTCATCATCACCTCGAGCGTGGCGGGTCTGCGCGGGGACCCGGGTCCGTATGGCTACATCACCGCCAAGCACGCCCAGATCGGACTGATGCGGTGCGTCGCCAAGGAAGCCGCGCCCCGGCGCATTCGGGTCAATACCGTCCACCCTGGCCCGACCCAGAACAGCTTCCAGGCCGACATCGAAGATCACCTCGGCAAGGTGCTTGGCCGCGACGCCGGCCGCTTCTTCGACGACCTCATCCCGCTGGGCCGCCATGCCCTGCCAGAGGAGATCGCCCGGACCGTGTTGTTCCTCGCCTCGGACGACTCGAGCTTCACCACCGGCAGCATGCTGGTGGTCGACGGCGGCATGAGCGCCTGAGAGGGATCTTGCGCCCCTGACGGAAAGCTCATTTCGGGTCCGGCAGGCCGAGGATCCGCTTGGCGATGATGTTGTTCTGGATCTCGTAGGAGCCGGCGAAGATGGTGTTGGCCTTGCCCGAGAGCCACTCGCGGACATAGGCGAGCTCGGCCGGCGCGAAAGACTCGCCCTCCCAGCCGACCCCCTGGCCCATCGCCTCCACCAGCAGTTCTGACCGCTCCTGGACGAGCAGCGAGGATACGTTCTTGAGGATCGAGGTCGCCGCGGTCGGGCCGCCACCGCCGGCCTCCACGATGGACCGCTGCAGGGTCAGGTTGAAGGCCCTACGGTCCATCAGGTGGCGGGTGAGCCGGCTGCGGTAGTCGGAATCGGCGATCCGCCCCTGGGCATCGCGGCCCAGTTGTTCGGCGGCCACCGCCTCGATGGCGCGCTGCTCGGTGGCGCGAGCCGGGGCGTCCTCGTTGCGCTGGCGCTCGTACTGCAGCAGGCGCTTGCCGACGGTCCAGCCGCCGTTGAGGGGACCCACAAGATTGGCCTTGGGTACCTCCACGTCGGTGAAGAAGGTCTCGCAGAAGGGCGAACGGCCTGAGATCAGCTGGATCGGATTCACCCGCACCCCTGGCGAGCGCATGTCGATCAGCAGGAAGGATATCCCGTCGTGCTTGCGGGTGGGGTCGGTGCGGACTAGGCAGAAGCACCAGTCGGCGTACTGGGCGCCACTGGTCCACAGCTTCTGACCATTGACCACGAAGTGGTCGCCACGGTCCTCGGCCTTGGTCTGCAGTGAGGCGAGATCAGAGCCGGCGCCCGGTTCCGAATAGCCCTGGCACCAGCGGGTCTCGCCGCGGCAGATGGGCGGGATGTGCCGCTGCTTCTGCGCCTCCGTGCCATATTCCAGCAGGGTGGGGCCCAGCATGCGGACCCCCATGCCCCAGCCGATGGGGTTCCAGGCGCCCGCCCGCCGGATCTCCTCGCGCAGCACCCGCGCCTGCGCCGGCGTCAGACCGCCACCGCCATAGGCGCTGGGCCAGGTGGGCGTGCCCCAGCCCTTGCCGCACAGGGCCCGCTTCCAGTCGGCGAGGTCCTGCCCGCCCAGATCGGCCGCCTCCATCTGGGCCTGCTTTCCGGCCAGGGCCTTGGGGAAGTTGGCGTCCAGCCAGGCCCGCGCCTCGGCCCGGAAGGTCTCCAACGAGGCGGAGTGCGACGGGGTGGCCGGCATGGGATCGAGCCTTTCGGACGGCGGGGCGGACCTCCGGACTATCAATTAGTGCGAACGTCAGCAACATCCTCCGTCGAGGCGGCTCCGCGGCGTTATGAAAGATCAGGCGCGGCGGTTATGGTGCGGCCGTTGGCCTGGTCTGGAAACATGCGCCCCTCGACGCCCACTGAGCTTACCCGCTCGCAGCTCTTCCAGCGTCTGTGGCGCGAGCCCCTCTCGTCGGTGGCGGCGGACCTGGGCCTGAGCGCCAGCGGCCTGGCGAAACTCTGCGACCGGATCGCGATCCCCTATCCGACCCGGGGCCACTGGGCGAAGGCCCGGGCCGGCCGCGCCGCCCCGACCCCCGCCCTGCCCCCGGCGCCCGCGGGGGTGAGCCAGCAGATTCTCATCACGCCGGGCCAACCCATCGCACGCCGCACCCCCGTGCGCCTGTCGCCGGAGGATCGCCGCCAGCAGCTGCTGGAGGTCGCCGCGCGGATCATCGTGCAGGACGGCTTGCACGCCCTGACCATCAAGCGGTTGGCCAGGGACGCCGGGCTCACCGCGCCGCGCGCCTACCACTTCTTCCCCACCGTCGATGACCTCATGGCGGCCTTGGCCCGCCGGGAGCTGGAGGCCATCCGGGCGGCCCGAACCCACCGCATCAACACCGCCGAGCGGCCGGCCGAGCGCCTGCGCCTCTCCACCGTGACCTATCTGCGCCAGGTGGCCGAGCGGGGGGTCCTGCTGCAGACCCTGCAGAACGCGCCGGGCGTGCGGCGCGCCCTACGCGGCGAGCAGCGCGCGATCCGGGCTGACAACACCAATGTCGTCGCCAGCCGCTTCAGCGAAAGCCATCACATCCCCGCCGACGTCGCACGGGCGGCGACGACGGTGCTCACCAGCGCGGTGCTCCGCACCGGCCGCATCCTGGCGCGCGGACGGCTGGACCTGCCGCTGGCGGAGATCCTGGCCGCCGACATCGTCGAGGCGGGCAACCGCAGGCTAGCCGCCCGCTTCCAGGCCCCTTCGGCCGGCGACGTCGAGGACGCCTAGGACCAGCTCGCGGCAGAGCAGGGCGCCGCGCTCGAGATCAAGCTCCCCCTGGAAGGCGAGACGCCCGCACTCCTCGGGCATGGTCATGCCGATGCTGACGCAGGCCACAGCCTCCCGCAGGTCCAGGCCCAAGGCGTTGCGCGCCTTGCGCGCCAGGCGCCGCGCCACCCGGCCCCGGATGGCGGCGGCGCGGCGCGAGACATGCCCCGCCATGAAGCGGTCCCGCAGGATGATCTGGATCAGCGGCCCGGTCCGCGCCACGTGGCGATAATAGACCTCGGCCACGTCCCCCGCCGCCGACGCCAGATCCGGCGCCTCAGCCGCGGCGTCCAGGGCCCCGGCGACCTGATCCAGGGCGCGTTCCAGCAGGGCGTTGTAGAGGTCGCGGCTCTGCGGGAAATAGCGATAGACCAGCGCCTTGCTGACCTTGGCCGCCTGGGCCAGATCCTCGACGGCGATCGGCAGGACGCCCTGCTCCAGGACCCGCTCGGCTGCGACGTCCAGCAGGAGGTCCCGTCGTTCCCGCGGCGGCAGCCGGAGTCCCCTTCGCGGTCGCTTGGAGGTCACGGCCAAGCGCGCGCCCGCCGAACTGTCGAGTGATCGTTCATGGGTCCGCCGCCGTTCCGATTCGACCGTCGAGCCCCAGTCTAGCGCCACCGGGACCGATGAGGCGCCCGGTTCAGGACGCGCCCAATCGCCGCGATGATAGTGCGAATGTCATTAAAGCGGTTGTCTGACCGCACCGCCGGCGCCATGCTTCGGGCATCAGAAGACAGGGAGGAGCCGGCATGCCCTATGCTGCGGGACGCGTGTTCCACGACGCCGACAGTCACGTCATGGAGCCGGCGGACTGGCTCGTGCCCTTCGCCGAGGGATCGATGAAGGACCGCCTGCTGCGCCGCGATCCGCCCTCGACCCGGCCGCCCGTGGAGGCGCCGAAGGAGAAAGTGATCGAGGGCCTGATCGCCGGCCCCAAGGGGCGCCTGGCCTATGGCTCCTGTGATCCCGCCGAGCGGGTGCGGGCCATCGAGGAGCTGGGCTTCGCGAGCCAACTGGTGTTCCCCACCTCCGCCCTGCGGCCCTTCCGGACCAGCAAGGACGAGGCGATCCTCTATGCCGGCGCCCGCGCCGCCAACCGCGCCATGGCGGCCTTCTGCGCCGACCCGCGCCTGCTGGGAGTCGGCTACGTCCCGCTGGACAATCCGGCCCGTGCGCTCGAGGAGGCCCAGGAGGCCATCCGCCTGGGCTGCAAGGCGATCTGGGTTCCCTCGACGGCGGCCGGCGACAAGTCGCCGGGCCACCCCGACCTCGATCCCTTCTGGGCCCTGCTCGCGTCCAAGGAGATCCCCTTCGTCCTGCACATCGGCGCAGGCTCGCGCACCCTGCCGCAGGAATATGTCAACAACGGCAAGGCCAGGTCCCCCGACCTGCACGGCGGGGGCGAGAACCTGCGCTTCAAGGACTATGTCGCCCTGCCCCACTCGGCCGAGATGTTCCTCGGCGCCCTGGTCTATGACGGCCTCTTGGACCGGCAACCGGAGCTCAAGGGCGGGGCGATCGAATACGGCGCCTACTGGGTTCCGGGCTTCCTGCGGCAGATGGACATGGGCGCGCGATCGTTCGGCCGCACCGACCCCTACCTGCAGGCCCTGTCGGCCAAACCCTCCGAGATCATCCGCCGGCAAGTGAAGTTCACCCCCTTCCCCGGGGAGGATGCGGGCTACCTGATCCGCGACAGCGGTGCCGACCTCTACATGTTCTCCAGCGACTACCCGCACCCGGAGGGGACCAACGACCCCATCGGCAGGTTCGAGCGGACCTTCGGAGACCTCGGCGAGGCCGACCGCGACGCCTTCTACCGCGCCAATTTCGAAGAGATGATGGGCGGGCTCTGACGCCGCCTCCGCAAAGGAACACGTCCATGACCGACGCGACCACCCAAGATCAGATCACCGGCCCCTTCCGCGCGCCGCACAACGGCTTCCAGGCCGCCCCCGGCTCGATCCACAACGACGAGGTGGCCTCCAAGCTGGGCTTCAAGGGCGGCACCGTCCCGGGCTCGGTGCACATGGACCAGTTCACACCCATGCTGCTGGACCTCTATGGCGAGGCCTGGTTCGAGACCGGCGACATCTCCCTGCACTTCGCCCAGGCGACGGTGGACAAGGAGGAGGTCCAGGCGGTGGTTCATCCGGGCGCGCAG
Organism: Pseudomonadota bacterium; assembly: GCA_040388315.1. Lineage (GTDB taxonomy): Bacteria > Pseudomonadota > Alphaproteobacteria > Caulobacterales > Caulobacteraceae > Phenylobacterium. The sequence continues at coordinate 43,909 of JAZKBZ010000103.1, forward strand.
CGGGCCCGCCTGCAGATGTTCAACCGCGCCGGCCAGCAGGTCTGCGTCGGCACCGCCTCGGCCCATGCGCCCGACTCAGGCTCGGAGATCACGCGCCGCATGGCCGAGCAGACGCCGGCCGACCCGGCCGTCTTGCGCATCTACGCCGACCTCAAGGTGGGCGACACCACCCGCGACATCCCGATGAAGGTCAGCCGGGAGAGCTACGACGCCTCCCTCGAGCGCATTACCGAGCGGCTGGCGATCTATGACGAGAAGGGGGTGCTGTCCCCGGCCCATGTCGTCCGCCTGGCGCACCTGAGCCGACCCTTCGTGCTCGCCAAGTCGAAGGCGCCCTATGTCGGCCTGTTCGGCGCCCTGGAGGTTCGCCACCTGACAGGTCCGGTGCTCGCCGACCGGGACTATGTGGGCCGCACCACCATGCGTAAGATCACCGAGAGCCCGCGCACGGAGAACGCCTGGTACGACGTCGACATCGCCGACGCCGCCAGCGGCAAGGACGTCGCCAGCGTCACCTTCATGATCCGCGCGATGAAGGCCTCCTCGCCCCTGTGGGGCTGAACTCGCCCTGACCTAGAGGAGGCGTTGTCATGACAGACGCGGCCGTCGTCGACGACATCAAGACCCGCGTGGACCAGGCCGTCGAGTTCGGCATGGCCACCGCGGTGTGGGCCCAGGTCCACCCGGACAAGATCGCGGTCCACGAGCTGTCGGGCCGCACCCGCACCTTTGGCAAGCTCAACGCCAACGCCAATCGGCTGGTGCGGCTGATGCGCGCCCACGGCCTGCAGGCGGGCGACGCCATCGCCCTGCTCTGCACCAACCGGATGGAGTTCGCCGACGTCCTGTTCGCCGCCCTGCGCGGCGGCTTTCGGATGACCCCCGTGAACTGGCACCTGAAGCCCGACGAGATCGCCTATGTGATCGACAACTGCGAGGCCCGGGCGCTGTTCGCCGACACCCGCGTGCCGGGCGCCCTCGAGGCCGCCTCCCAATGTCCCCAGCTCCGTCTGAAGGTCTCCATCGGCGGCGACCTGCCAGGGTTCCTGGCCTATGAGGCCATCGACGACCTGCCGGGCGAGGATCTCACCGATGCGGTGCGGGGCTCCACCATGCTCTACAGTTCGGGCACAACCGGTCGGCCGAAGGGGGTCTACAAGCCCAACGCCCAGGCGGTCGGGGGCTATGACGCGATCTATGACCGCGCCGTGGACAAGCACATCTGCACTGGCCCGGCCTATCACGCCTCCCCCTTGGCCGGAGACATCCGCAGGGCCCTGAACAACGGCGTCCCCACCGTCCTGATCGACAGGTGGGACACCGAACAGGTGCTACGCACCATCCAGGAGCAGAAGGTCACCCGCGGCCACTTCGTGCCGATCATGTTCCAGCGGATGCTGGCCCTGCCCGAAGAGGTGCGCGCCAGGTACGACCTCAGCTCGCTCAAGCGCATCACCCATGGCGCGGCGCCCTGTCCGCCGGAGGTGAAGCGCGCCATGATCGAGTGGATCGGGCCCAAGCTGTTCGAATACTACGCCGGCTCCGAGGGTGGCGTGGGCTTCACCGTCAGTTCCGAAGACTGGCTGAAGCGTCCGGGAACCGTCGGACGGCGACCGCACAAGGACGCCGCCAAGATCCTCGACGAGGCCGGCCAGGAGTGTCCGCCCGGCGTCCCCGGCGCCATCTATATGAGCCTCAGCGACCAGGGCGGCTTCAGTTACTACAAGGACGACACCAAGACCGAGGCCAACCGCAAGGACGGCTATTTCACCATGGGCGATGTCGGCTACCTGGACGAGGACGACTGGCTCTTCCTCACCGGGCGGAGCGCCGAGACCATCATCGCCGGCGGGGTGAACATCTACCCCCAGGAGATCGACAACGAGCTGATCAAACACCCGGCGGTGGAGGACAGCTGCACGGTCGGCGTGCCTCACGAGGAGTGGGGCGAGGAGGTCCGGGCGGTCATCCAGCTCAAGCCCGGCTTCGAGGCGACTGAGACGCTGAAGCGCGAGATCCTGGACTACGCCGCCCAGATGGTCGCCAAGTTCAAGGTCCCGCGCGCCGTCGATTTCGTCGAGGCCCTGCCTCGCAGCGAGGCCGGCAAGATCCAGCGCAACAAGGTCCGCGCGCCCTACTGGGAAGGCCGCTCGAGAGCCATCTGACGCGGGCGCCTAGCCCCGGCTCGCCAGGTGTTCAGCCACGAAGGCGGCGTCTTCGCCCATGCCGGCCATCAGGGAGGACTTGCGCTTCGACAGCCAGGGCAGGCCGATGAAATAGGCGCCGGGGACCGCGGTCACGCCGCGCCGGTGGGCGGGCGAGGCCCGGGTTCGGGGATCGGCGAAGATCGGCAGGTCGACCCAGCCGAAGTCGTAGCGGTAGCCGGTGGCCCAGATCACGGTCCGGACGCTGGCCGCCGCCAGGTCGAGCTCCCGCGCGGGCGCCGGCAGGTCGTCGCCCCGCAGCGTCACCGTCTCCTCGGGGAGGTCCAGACCCGTGGCCCGGGCATGGGCGTCGGCCGCGGCGATGAAGGCGGCGTACTCCGCCTCGCCCTTGGCCAGGCTGGCCGCCAGGTCGTCGGCGAAGGTCAGGCGTCCCCCGGCCCCGCCGGTCAACCGCCCCAGCAGGGTCACACCCTGGCGGCCAAGCTGGCGCAGGTCCATGTCGCGACCGCCGTCGATCCCGGTCAGCAGCGGCGGCACGGTCCCCGGCGCCCGCTGATCCACGCCCTGGTCGAAGGCCCCGATGGCGAATTCCCAGAAGGCGAAGTCGCGGCCCCGGTAGCGGCGCGGCGCCCGCCGATGGGCTCCCACCGCCAAATAGACCCGCCGCCCGGCCCGCAGCAGGTCCTCGGCGTTCTGGGCGCCCGAGGCGCCGGCCCCCACCACCAGCACCGCCCCCTCCGGCAGGGCGCCCGGATTACGATAGGCCGCCGCGTGGACCTGGAAGACCTCGCCCACCGCCTCGGCCAGGGCCGCCGGGATCGCCGGCCGCTGATAGGGGCCGGTGGCGATCACCACATTGGCCGCCGACAGCTCGCCCTGCGACGTCTGGAGCCGGAAGCCGCCCGCCCCGGCCTGGGCGAGGGCCTCCACCGACACCCCGCACCGCAGGGGCGCGTCGAAGCTCGCCGCATAGGCCTCGATGAACGCCACCACCTCGTCCCGGGAGGCGAACCCCTCCGGGTCCGGGCCCCCATAGGAGAAGCCCGGCAGCTGCAGCAGCCAGTTGGGAAACTGGAAGGCCAGGCTGTCCCAGCGCTCGCTGCGCCAGCGCTCGGCCACCCGGGCGCGCTCCAGGATCACGTGCTCGCGGCCCAGCCGGCCCAGATGCCAGCTCACCGCCAGCCCCGACTGACCGCCGCCGATGATGACGGTGTCGATGGTCTGCGGAAGCGGGGCGGGCGGGGACATGTCGGGCCTGT
>JAZKBZ010000103.1:47342-52399 GCA_040388315.1 Pseudomonadota bacterium
CACCCGCCCCGGGGCGGGACGGCGGGGGTGGATCGTTGACGGAACGCCGGCCGAGGTAAAGTCTCTGCGCCAGCCTGGGGCCTCGCGGCCCCGCCCCGACCCCTGAGGACCCCGCCATGCATGACGTCAACGCCAGCGAAGACCTGCCGATGAGCGCCGAAGCCGTATGGGGGGTGGTGGGAGACTTCTCCGGCATCCGCAAGTGGGCCACCGTGGTGGAGGCCGAGAGCACCGAGGTCACGCCCCAGGGCCAAGTCCGGACCCTGACCATGCCGGGCGGCCGCATCGTGAAGGAGCTGCTCACCGACGAGGGGCCACACCACTACACCTACACCCTCGATCGCCCCGACATGGACGCCTATTTCTCCACCGTCTCGGTCAAGCCGACGGGGCCCGACAGCTCCACCCTCGAACTGAGGGTGAAGTTCACGCCCAAGGACCCCGACAAGCTGGCCGAGGCCACCGAGGCGCTCACCAAGTTCTGCCGCGGCAACATCAAGGCCATGAAGCGCGCGCTCGGGCTGGCCTAGCCTACGGCGAGCTGGGTCTTACGCTCGCGGCGGCGGCGGGTGAGGATGTGCTCGGTATAGCCGTTGGGCTGAGCGCGGCCCTCGAAGACCAGCTCCAGGGCCGCCTGGTAGGCCACACTGTCGGGATTGCCGGCCATCGGCTGATAGAGGGCGTCGCCGGCGTTCTGGCCGTCCACCACCTTGGCCATGCGGGCGAAGGTCTCGCGGACCTGCTCCTGCGTGCAGACCCCGTGGTGGAGCCAGTTGGCGATGTGCTGGCTGGAGATCCGCAGGGTGGCGCGGTCCTCCATCAGGCCCACATCGTGGATGTCGGGCACCTTGGAGCAGCCGACCCCCTGATCGATCCAGCGGACCACGTAGCCGAGGATACCCTGGGCGTTGTTGTCCAGTTCCTGGGCGATGTCCTCGGCGTTCCAGTTGGAGCGCGCCAGAGGCGGGGTGAGCAGATCGTCCAGGCCGGTCACTGACTTGGCCGCGCTCATGGTGGCCTGCAGGGCCGGCACGTCCACCTCGTGGTAGTGCAGGGCATGCAGCACCGCCGCGGTGGGTGACGGCACCCAGGCGGTGTTGGCGCCGGCCTTCGGGTGGCCGACCTTGGTCGCTAGCATGTTGGCCATCTGGTCGGGGGCCGCCCACATCCCCTTGCCGATCTGGGCCTTGCCGGGGAAGCCGGTGGCCAGGCCGATCTCGACATTGCGCTTCTCATAGGCCGGCAGCCAGGGCTCGGCCTTGATGGCGTCCTTGCGGACCACGGGGCCGGCTTCCATGGCGGTGTGGATCTCGTCGCCGGTGCGGTCGAGGAAGCCGGTGTTGATGAAGACGATCCGCTCGCGGGCGGCGTGGATGCAGGCGGCCAGGTTGGCGCTGGTGCGGCGCTCCTCATCCATGATGCCCAGCTTGACGGTGTTGCGCGCCAGGCCGAGCGCGTCCTCCACCAGGTCGAACAGGCGCACGGCCAGGGCGACCTCGTCGGGGCCGTGCATCTTTGGCTTCACCACATAGACCGAGCCCGCCGGGCTGTTGCGGCGGGCGCCCTTGATGTCGTGCAGGGCGGCGGTGACCGTGATCAGCGCGTCCACCACGGTCTCGAACACCGGCTGGCCGTTCAGCCGGACCATGTCGGTGAGCATGTGATGGCCGACATTGCGCACCAGCATCAGGCTGCGGCCGCGCAGGGTCAGTTCCCCGCCCTTGGCCGACGAATAGGTGCGGTCGGCGTCCAGCCGCCGGGTCTCGGTCTGGCCGCCCTTGACGAAGCTGGCCGAGAGGTCGCCGCGCATCAGGCCCAGCCAGTTGCGGTAGACGTTCGCCTTGTCCTCGGCGTCCACGGCGGCGACGGAGTCCTCGCAGTCCTGGATGGCGGTGAGCGCGGCCTCCACCAGAACGTCCGAAACGCCGGCTGCGTCGTCCTTGCCGATGTTGTGGGCGCGGTCGATCTGGATCTCCAGGTGCAGGCTGTTGTGGGCTAGCAGCACGCCCTCGGGCGCCTCGGCGGTCCCACGCCAGCCGGCGAACTGAGCGGCGTCCTTCAGCCCGGTCGTCGAGCCATCCTTCAGGCTGACCGCCAGGGCGCCGTCCTTCACCGCATAGCCGGTCACGTCGCTATGCGAGCCCTTGGCCAGGGGCGCCACGCGGTCCAGCAGGCCCCGCGCGAAGGCCACCACCTTGCCGCCGCGCACCGGGTCATAGCCCTTGGCGCCGGTCGGCGGCTCCAGGGCGTCAGTGCCGTAGAGGGCGTCATAGAGGCTGCCCCAGCGGGCGTTGGCGGCGTTCAGCGCAAACCGCCCGTTCGAAACCGGCACCACCAGCTGGGGGCCCGCGACCTTGGCGATCTCCGGATCGACATTGACGGTGGCGATCTCGAAGGGCGCGGGCTCGGGCAGCAGGTAGCCGATCTCGCGCAGGAAGGCGGTCTCCTCGGCGACGTCGAAGGCCTTGCCCTTGCGGTCGCGCCACCAGGCGTCGATCTTGGCCTGCAAGGCGTCGCGGCGGGCCAGAAGATCCGCGTTGCGCGGGGTGAAATCGGCCAGGATGGTCTCGAGGGCCGCCCAGAAGGCGTCGGGCGCCAGGCCGGTCCCGGGCAGGAGCTCCTGCTCCACGAAGGCGTGCAGGATGTCGTCGACGGCCAGGGCGTTGCTGATGTCCATTTGCGTACCGAGCTCTCAAATAGGCGGCCAGAGATCCGTCGCGCCGGCGGCGGACCATTTTCGTCGGGCGCTTTACTGCACGGAAGCGCGCGGCTTTGAAGCCCCCAATTGAAAGTTCAGCTGTCGGAGAAGCCGAAGGGCAGGCTGGTGCGCCGGATGTCGTCGGGCAGGATCTGGCGGCCGATGGGGGGCGCCGATCGGGCGGTGCATTCGGTGCGGTGGCACAGGCGGCAGGTGACCCCGATGGGGGTGGCGGCCTCGGCTCCGAACCCCGGCTGGTCCTGGGTGTAGACCAGCTTGCCGGCGTGCTCGGCGGCGCAGCCGAGTGCGATGGCCCGCTCCACCCGGGGGCTGCCGAAGGACCCGCCGCCCGCTGTCACGGTGCGGGCGATGGAGAAGAACCGCTGGCCGTCGGGCAGTTCCAGCCACTGGGTGACGATCTCGCGCGGCGTCTTGAACACCTGGTGCACGGACCACAGCGGACAGCCACCGCCGTGGCGCGCGAAGGGGAACCCCGCCCCGTCCAGGCGCTTGGAGACGTTGCCGGCGGGGTCGACCCGGATGAAGAAGAACGGCACCCGCTCCTGTCCCGGCTTCTGCAGGGTGGTGAGCCGGTGGGCGGTCTGCTCGAAACTGGCGCCGAACTGGCGGGCCAGGGCCTCGACGTCGTAGCGCCGCGCCTCCACCGCCCGGGCGAAGGCCGAATAGGGCATGATCACCGCCGCGGCCGCATAGCTGGCCAAGGCCCGGCGGGTCAGGCGCTCGCCGCTGTCGGTGACGAAGGTCCCCTCGGCCAGGACCGCGTCCACCTCCTCGCGCATCTCAAGGTAGGCCAGCTGCAGGGCCAGCTGGAACATCTGGCTGGCCGTATCCAGACCATCGTCCAGCAGGATCTCCTTGCGGTGCCAATCCAGCCGGCGGATCGAGCCGACCATCACGCTGGACGGCAGGCGCCGCACCTTCAGCCCGTGCCGCGCCTTCAGATAGCCCACCAGGTTGTCATGGCCGGCGACGGCCTGGGCGATGCGTTCGGCGGCGTCGTCCAGGCTGGGGAAGCTGTTGCGGCGGGCGGCCAGGAAGCGGCGCGACTCCGCCACCGGGTCGGTGGCGTCGGAGCCCTCGCCGCCGGTCTCGTGGGTCTCGGCGCCCCGGTCGGCCAGGGCCAGCTGCTCCTCGCGATAGGTCGTGTAGAGCCGCAGCAGGGCCTCGGTGATGCCGGGGAAGTTGCCGGCCAGGTCGGAGGTCTCCAGGGCCGGCAGGTCGATGTCGGCGAACATCGGGTCCTTCAGCACCGCCTGCAGACGGGCGGTCTCGTCGGCGCCGCTGCTGCCCACCAGCGTGCTCATGTCCAGCTTGTAGGTCTGGGCCAGGCGCAGCAGCATCTCGGCGCTGAGCGGCCGGTGATTGCGCTCCAGCAGGGCGACATAGGAGGCCGAGACCTCCAGGTCGCTGGCCATGTCGGCCTGGGTCAGGCCAAGGTCCCGGCGCAGGCGGCGCAGGCTCGGGCCGACATAGAGGCGGCGTTCGGCGGCCATGTTAATTACAAGTCCTGTTGTCATGACATTACATCATGACAAGCATTTCCTGTAAAGATTGACAGCTAGACCTCGGAGCGACTCCACAGGGGCAAGGCGGCTTGGTACGGCCCGCTCAACTTCACCTCTCGCACCGAGGCTCCCATGGCGTACCAAGACCACATCATCCAGATGAGCCAGCTCATCGACTCCAAGAAGGGCCCCTGGGCCGCCATCGACGCGGAGTCGGTGGCCCGCATGCGCGTCCAGAACCGCTTCAAGACCGGCCTGGAAATCGCCCGCTACACCGCCGGCATCATGCGCAAGGACATGGCGGCCTATGACGCCGACTCCTCGCAGTACACCCAGTCCCTGGGCTGCTGGCACGGCTTCATCGGCCAGCAGAAGCTGATCTCCATCAAGAAGCACTTCGGCACCACCGACCGCCGCTACCTCTACCTGTCGGGCTGGATGGTCGCCGCCCTGCGCTCCGAGTTCGGCCCCCTGCCCGACCAGTCGATGCACGAGAAGACCTCGGTGCCGGCCCTGATCGAAGAGCTTTACACCTTCCTGCGCCAGGCTGACGCCCGCGAGTTGGGCGGCATGTTCCGCGACCTCGACGCCGCCCGCGCGGCCGGCGACAAGGCCAAGGAAAAGGCCATCCTCGACGCCGTCGACAACTATCAGACCCACGTCGTGCCGGTGATCGCCGACATCGACGCCGGTTTCGGCAACGCCGAAGCCACCTACCTGTTGGCCAAGAAGATGATCGAAGCTGGCGCCTGCGCCCTGCAGATCGAAAACCAGGTCTCCGACGAAAAGCAGTGCGGTCACCAGGACGGCAAGGTCACCGTGCCGCACGAGGA
>JAZKBZ010000104.1:0-25968 GCA_040388315.1 Pseudomonadota bacterium
TCACTGTAAAAGTATATCTGGACGCCGTAAAGATCATCTTGACGGCGTTCAGATGGGTGCTATCTTAGCATTGTTCAAATAACAAACGCCCCGCCTCCCCGCGGGTTCAAACTCAAAAGGTGTGTGTCATGTCTCTCGCAAACTTCGAACGGTTCTTCGATCGCATCGCCCCGGCCGTCCTGCTGGTTCTGGGCCTCACGGTCGCCGCCGCCACGGCAGTGGTCGGCGCCTGAGCCGAAAAGTCGATCCTTGATCGCAAGGGGCCCTCCGGGGCCCCTTTTTGCTGCGCCGAACCCCGGCGGGCAGCCTATTCATAAATGCATAGCGTACGCCGTAAATTGCATCTGTACATTGTTCAGATTGTTGCTATCTTAGCATTGTTCAAATGAACAGGCCGGCCGGGGCTACCGGCCATATCAAAGGGAAAATCATCATGTTCGCCAACACCGACCACCGCTTCGCCCGCTTCTTCGATGTCGCCGTCGTGGTCGCCTTCACCGTGCTCAGCCTGACGCTCGCCGGCGCCACCGCCCTCGTCAGCGCCTAATGCCTTCCGGCAGCGCCCCGCTCGCCTGAACCCCCAGGGGGTGCGAGCGGGGACAGCCGCAACCATGCGGTCATGGAGATGTCTCGAAATCTCCCCTATAATTCCCGTGCGTCGGGAATCAGGGGCCTCAAGGTTCCAGCCGATTCGCCGATAGCGCGGTTGAGAATGAGGGCTCCGTCTTCAGTTTCCACGCGTACCCATCTGGCGCCGTAGCGCACCGGGATGCCCGGCGATGAAGGTGCTCACCCACCCGCCGTCCGGCTGGCCCTGTCTCGTGCTCAACGCGGACTTCCGTCCCTTGAGCTACTATCCCCTGTCGCTGTGGCCCTGGCAGGACGTGATCAAGGCCGTTTTCCTCGACCGGGTCGACGTGGTCTCCACCTACGATCAGGAGATCCACTCCCCCTCCTTCGCCATGAAGCTGCCCAGCGTCGTCTCGCTCAAGCAGTACGTGGCCCAGGACCGGCCGCCGGCCTTCACGCGGTTCAACCTGTTCCTGCGCGACTCCTTCACCTGCCAGTACTGCCGCTCCGGGGCGGACCTGACCTTCGACCATGTGGTGCCACGTTCCCGTGGCGGTCGCACGACGTGGGAGAACATCGTCACGGCCTGCGCCCGCTGCAACCTGACCAAGGGCGGCCGCACCCCGCAGGAGGCGCACATGTTCCCGCGCCACAAGGCGCGGCGGCCCACGGCCCATGAGCTGCAGGAACGCGGCCGCAAGTTCCCGCCCCATCACCTGCACCAGAGCTGGCTGGACTACCTCTACTGGGACATCGAGCTGGAGGCTTAGCGGGCCTTCAGCCCCTGCTGCTCCAGCCGCCACTTGAACTGGTCGAAGCGGTCCTGGCCGAAGAAGGGCTCGCCGTTGAAGGCGATCATCGGCACGCCGTAGTGGCCGGCCTCGCGCTGGGCGACCTGGGAGGCCTCGATCACCGCGTGCAGACGCTCGGCCTCATCGTCGGAGGCCGCGGCGATCTCCGCCGGGTCCAGGCCCGCCCGCGCCGTCGCCTGGGCGATGTGGTCCCCCAGGTGCCAGTCGTCGACGGTCCCGCTCCAGATCGTCTTGCTGACCTCCTCGAGGAAGGCCAGGCCCTTGCCGCGCTCGGCGGCGGCGGCCCCCATCCGGGTCAGGCGATGGATGTGCGGCTGGTCCTTGGGATAGGTCCGGGTGGCGAAGTCCATCAGCACCGGATCGGGCCGGGGCCAGCGGAAGGGCAGGCCGAGGAAGGCCGCCTCGCGGTGGATGTCGACCATGAAGTAGCTGAACCACAGCGGGTCGCGGGTCTCGAAGAACTCCGGGGTCCGCACCGCCAGGGGATAGACCGGCCGCACATTGCAGGTGACGTCGTAGTCGCGCTCGAGCAACCTCAGCCGGGGCATGATCATGTAGGAATAGGGCGACCGGAAGGACCAGTAGAGGTCGTAGCTGAGCGTCATGTGGTTGGTCCTGGCGGTGGCCCCGGGGGCCTGATTTTGCGTTGCGCGCAAATAGTGGCATGGACCACGCCATAATCAATCCAAAGCTCACGGAGCCTCCATGGTCCGCCTCGTCCTTCGCCTGCTCGTCGGCCTGATCGGCGCGCTCGCCCTGTTGCTGGCCCTGAGGCTCTGGTTCGCCCCGGTCCAGCCGGCCGCCCTGCTGGGCCTGATGGCCCAGAACGGCCTGGGCTTGGCCACCCTGCGGGCCGACGTGGCCGGCTTCTTCGGCGGGGCGGGGATCTTTGCCCTGGCCGCCGCGATCCGCGACGACCGCCGCCTGCTCACCGCCCCCCTGCTGCTGATCGGCCTGGCGCTGTCTGGCCGGATCATCACCGTGGCCGTGGAGGGCCTCGACTCGACCATGGTCCAGCCGATGGTGATCGAGACGGTGCTGCTGGTCCTGCTGGCGCTCGGCCGCCGGACGCTGGGGGAGCGGGTTTAGCCCATCTCCTCCGGCGGCTTCACCGTCCGGAACATCAGCAGCAGCAGCAGGTCGTAGCCGATCTTCAGGCCCCCGCCGATCAGCAGGGGCCAGGCGAAGGGGCTCAGCGTCAACAGCAGGCCGGCGATGGAGGGGCTGAGCGCCGAGGCCAGGCTGCGGGGCACGTTGGTCAGGCTGGCGGCGGCCGCCCGCTCGGGCGGGGTGACGATGGCCATGACGTAGGAGGTCCGCGCCGGCACATCCATGGCCGACAGGGTCGAGCGCACCAGCAGCAGGGCCATAGCCACCGGCAGGCTTGGGGCGAAGGCCACCAGCATCAGGCACAGATTGGCCGGGATGTGGGTGAAGACCATGGTGTTCACCAGGCCGATCTTCTGGGCCAGCCTCCCCGAGGCGAGTTGCGAGAAGGCGGTCAGCACCCCCATCCAGAAGAACAGGGCCGAGGCGGTGGTCAACGACAGGCCGTAGTGCTGGAAGAGATAGAGCGCCAGCAGGGACTGGACCAGGAAGCCGCCCCCGAAGCTGTCGATGCTGAACAGGCCGGCCAGCAGATAGACCCGATTGCGAGAGGGCCCCAGGGGCTGGCGGGCCTTCTCGGCGTCGCTCTCCACCGCCGGCAAGCCCCGGTAGAGGGCCATGACGATCAGGCCCAGCAGGCCGTAGAGCACGAACATGGCGCGCGCGATGTCGAGGCTGGCCCAGTCCAGCGCCCGCCCCACCTGCTCGGCCACCCCCACCGCCAGGGCGCCGGCCGCGACGCTGAGGGAGCCGGTCAGGCTGTAGCGGGCGAACAGGCTGGTCCGCGCGGCGTCCGTCGTGCTGTGGGCCAGCATCGACTGCTCCAGGGGCAGGAAGGGGCTCACGTCGCCGCCGGAGGGATTCAGCGTGCCGACGCAGCCCACCACCACCAGGGGCCAGAACCCGCCCAGCCCCGCGAAGGCCAGGCCGGTCAGGACCATCAGACCCGAGACCGCGATCAGCAGCCGGCGCGTGCTGACCCGGTGGGCGACGGAACCGACGGCCAGGGTTAGAGCCGCCGACCCCAGCAGGGTGGCGGTGGTGAGCACCCCGACCTGCAGGGGCGAGAAGCCGAGGGCGATCAGATAGACCGGCAGCAGCAATGCGACGAAGCCGTCCCCGAAGGCGCGGACGCCGCGGGTCAGCAGCAGGGTGCGGGCAGGGCCGGTCACACCGCCTGGGGCTCGCGCCACATGGCCCAGAGGGGCGGGGCGTCGGGCCGGGCGCGGAACTCATGCGTCACCTCGAAGCCATAGCGGCGATAGAGGGGCACATTGGCGGCGTTGGAGGATTCCAGGTAGGCGGGCAGGCCCTGGGCGTCGACCTTGGCCAGGCCCGCCTTCAGCATCCGCGAGCCGACGCCAAGACCCTGCGCCTCCGGCCGCACGCCGAGGAACCAGAGATAGGCGTGGGGTTCGGTCGGGTGGAGCTCGTCCATCACCTTCCGCATGGCCGACAGCCGGCCCAGCCGCCCGAACCCGGTGGCCGCCAGGATGGTCGGCAGGACCCGCAGTTCCTGGATCAGGCTGTTGGGTCCGAGCTGGGAGGAGGGGATCCAGATGGAGACGGCGCCGCCGGCGGCCGGGCGGGTCACCTCGCCGGTGGGCAGGGCGATCTCCTTGAGGATCATCTTCATGAAGGCCAGGCGGGCGGCCTCGCGCCGGGCGTCGTCCCGCAGGAACCAGCAGAACTGCGGGTCGGTGCGAAAGGCGGCGCTGAGGTCCTCGGCCACCGCGGCGATGTCGGCGGCTCCGGCGGTCACCGGCGCCTCGGCGCTCCGGCGCAGGGTCTCGATCTCGGCTTCGGTCATAGTTTCTCGCTGATCTTGATGGCGGCCTTGCAGCCGGCGCGGATCATCGCGGCCAGGACCGGATAGCCCAGCGCCTCGCGGGCCCCTTCCTCCAGGGCCTTGTCGCGGTGGGCCAGCTCCTCGTCGCGGAATTTGGACAGCTCGGCGGCCAAGGCCGGATCGCGGCCCTCCAGCTCGGCGATCTGGCCGGCATAGTGCTGCTCGATCACGTCCTCGACGGCCTCGGTGCAGGCGTGCGCCGCCTTGTCCCCCAGCAGGGCGGTGCCGGCGCCGAGCGCGAAGGCCGCCACCCGCCAGAAGGGGGTCATGGCGGTGGGACGCACCCCGTGCTGGGTGAGCAGTTCGTCGAAGCGGGCCAGGTGGACGGCCTCGTCGGCCTCCATTTCGGCGAGCTGGCCGGTGATGCGCTCGTGGCCGCGGGCTGCGCCGAGCACCGCGCGCTGGCCGCGATAGATCTGCACCGCCGCCATCTCGCCGGCGTGGTCGACCCGCAGGATCTCGGCCAGACGGGCGCCGCCGGCGCCCTGGCCGGGACGGGGGGGAACGGGCTTGTCGCTCATGGCCGGCGCCTGTCGTGGAAGATGGCCATGACGCTATAGGCCACCAGCTTCAGGGAGATCAGCACGTTCCAGCCGGCCATGGAGAGGCCCAGGAACCGCCAGGCCGCCTCGTCGCAGGCGGGGGGACGGATCTTGGCGCCGCCGAGCAGGTCGGCCATGGCGTCGGCGCTGACCCCGGCGCCGGTGGAGGCGCAGGTGGACGGGCCGGGCCACCACTTCCATTCGGCCCCGGCGTGCCAGGTGGCGACGGCGACCCCCACGGCGAAGACCAGGGCGAGCGCCAGGTCGAACAGCCAGCGCCAGCGCAGGCCCCGCGGCAGCTTGGTGACCAGGATGGAGACCAGCGCGATGGTCCCGGCGACCCAGTAGACCTCCCGCTGACGCAGGCAGAGCGTGCAGGGGGCGTAGCCGCCGAAGGTCTCGAAGGCGTGGGCCGCCGCCAGCATCAGGGCGGAGGCGCCGAGCGCCCAGAGGGCCCAGCGGTCGAGGACGGCGCGGATGAGCTGCATCATGGCGCGCGATATGAGCGCAAAATGCGCCTCAGCCCAAGACTTTCAGCGCGACGATCCCGCCGACCAGAACCGTCAGCCCGATGACGGTGTAGAGGGTCAGGCGCTTCTCCACCTGCTCGCGCACCGCCGGCCCGAAATATTTCAGCAGGGTGGCGGTCATGAAGAACCGCGCGCCCCGGGTCAGGACCGAAGCCCAGAGGAACGTTACGAACGAAAATTGGGCCAGGCCCGCGGCGATGGTCACCAGCTTGTAGGGGATCGGCGTCGCGCCCTTGATGAGGATCACCCACAGGCCCCACTGGTCGAACCAGGCGCGGAAGGCGGCCTCGCCGTCGGCGTGCCCCATCAGGGCCAGCAGCCAGTGGCCCAGGTCTCCCAGGTGGTAGCCGATGAAATAGCCCAGGCAGCCCCCCAGCACCGAGGAGGCGGTGCAGAGTCCTGCATAGACAAAGGCGCGGTCGGGCCGGGCCAGCACCATGGGCGCCAGCATGACGTCCGGCGGAATGGGGAAGAACGAGCTCTCGGCGAAGGACACGCCGCACAGCATCAGGGGCGCATGACGAGATCCGGCCAGGCCCATGACCCAGTCGTACATTTTGCGAAGCATGGCGATCCGAGGTGAGAGTTCACACGTTTGCTAGCAGGCGGGGCAGGACTTGTCTCGTCGGCTGGGATCGGGCAATTGGTTTCATCTGATACTATTCCCCTGGAAGGAGCGCGCGCATGAACGCCCAAGCCCCCACCCGCGACCTGTTCGACAATCCCCTGGGGACCGACGGCTTCGAGTTCGTCGAGTTCACCGCCCCCGAGCCCGAGCAACTCAAGGGCCTGTTCGAGAAGATGGGCTTCACCGCGGTCAGCAGGCACCGCTCGAAGAACGTCCTCCGCTTCCGTCAGGGCGACATCAACTTCCTGCTGAACATGGAGCCCAGCGGCCAGCCGGCCGACTTCCGCCAGATCCACGGCCCCTCGGCCAACGCCATGGCCTTCCGGGTCAAGGACGCGGCCAAGGCCCTGAAGCTGGCCCTGGAGCGCGGCGCCAAGCAGGTCCAGGGTCCGGTGGGGCCCATGGAGCTGAACATCCCGGCCATCGAGGGAATCGGCGGCTCCAACCTCTATCTGGTGGACCGCTACGGGGCCCAGGAGATCTACGACGTAGACTTCCTGCCCATCCCCGGCGCGGCGGAGGCGGAGGCCAGGAACAGCGTCGGCCTGACCTATCTCGACCACCTGACCCACAACGTCTTCCGCGGCCAGATGGCCAGGTGGGCGGAGTTCTACGAGACCATCTTCAACTTCCGCGAGATCCGCTATTTCGACATCGAGGGCCAGCAGACCGGCCTGATCTCCAAGGCCATGACCAGCCCCTGCGGCAAGATCCGCATCCCGCTGAACGAGAGCCGGGACGACCATTCGCAGATCGAGGAGTTCCTCAAGGACTACCACGGCGAGGGCATCCAGCACGTGGCGCTCGGGACCGGCGACATCTACCACGCGGTGGAGACCATGCGGGAGCGCGAGGTCCGCTTCCAGAGCGTGCCCGAGACCTATTACGAGCAGCTCCCGGACCGCGTCCCCGGCCACGGCGAGAACCTGCAGCGCCTGCGCGCCGACCAGATCCTGATGGACGGGGCCCCGACGCAGGGCCAGGGTCTGCTGCTGCAGATCTTCACCGAGAACATGGTCGGTCCGATCTTCTTCGAGCTGATCCAGCGCAAGGGCAACGAGGGCTTCGGCGAGGGCAACTTCAAGGCCCTGTTCGAGTCCATCGAGCTCGATCAGGTGCGCCGCGGGGTGCTGCCCGCCAAGGAGGGCTGATTGGCGCCGAAGTGGGCGATCGTCGTGCACGGTGGGGCGGGGGTGATCGAACGCGCCCACCTCAAGCCCGAGCAGGAGCAGGCCTATCGCGCCGCCATGGCCAAGGTGACGGAGGCCGGCGCCGAGGTGCTGAAGTCCGGCGGCCTGGCCCTGGACGCCTGTGAAACCGCCGTCCGCCTCCTGGAGGACGATCCGTTGTTCAACGCCGGCCGGGGGGCGGTCTTCACCGCGCAGGGCCGCAACGAACTGGACGCCGCCATCATGGAGGGCCGGACCCTGGCCGCCGGCGCCGTGGCCGGCGTCACCCGCGCCCGGCATCCCGTCTCCCTGGCCCGCGCGGTCATGGAGCGCTCGGGCCATGTCATGCTGATCGGCCAGGGCGCCGACGATTTCGCCGCCGACCAGGGCGAAGAGCTGGTGGAGCCCTTCCACTTCCACACCGCCCGGCGCTGGCGCAGCCTGACCAACTTCCTCAAGGCCGAGAACCTGCCGATCCCGCCCGAGCCGGTGGGCGCCGACCGGCCCGATCCCGCCCTGGGCCTGGCCCATGACGAGGGCAAGCACGGCACGGTGGGCGTCGTGGCCCTGGATGTCCGCGGCGACGTGGCCGCGGCCACCTCCACCGGCGGCACGACCGGCAAGCGCTGGGGCCGGGTGGGGGACTCGCCCCTGATCGGGGCGGGGACCTACGCGTCGAACGCCGGCTGCGCGGTCTCGGCCACCGGGACCGGCGAGTTCTTCATCCGCCTGACCGTGGCGCGCGACATCTCGGCCCTGGTGGAGCTGAAGGGTATGGGCCTGCAGCAGGCTTGCGACGAGGTGATCCAGAAGCGTCTCACCGCCATGGGCGGCGACGGCGGGGTCATCGCGGTGGCCCCCGACGGCCAACTGGCCTGGAGCTACAACACCTCGGGCATGTACCGGGCCCGGACGGCCGAGGGCCAGCCCGTGACCGTGCACATCTACAAGGACGAATTCTGATGGCTCGAAACTGGATCCCGGTCCGCGGGGCGCAGGGAACCCACTCTCGTCAGGCCCACGCCGACATGCCCGCCGGCACCTATGAGCGGGAGGTCTCCAAGGAGGGCTTCTTCGGCCCCGCCGCCTTCCTGCACCATCCGCGCCCGCCCACCGGCTGGACGAATTTCGAGGGTCCGTTGCGGCCCCGGGCCTTCGACCTGGCCCGGCTGAACGAGGCGGCCGGCTCGCCCTGGGCCGCACCTGTCGTGCTGCACAACGCCGCCGTGGAGATGCGCTTCTGGAAGCTGGCCGATCCCATGCCGGCCCTGGCCCGCAACGCCGACGGCGACCAGCTGCTGTTCGTCCACGAAGGCGCCGGCGACCTCTTCTGCGACTATGGCCGCATCGCCTATGAGGCCGGGGACTACCTCTATCTTCCGCGCGGGACCATGTGGCGGCTGACGCCCTCGGCGCCGACGGCGGCGCTGATGATCCAGGCCACCAACAGCCACTTCACCCTGCCCGACAAGGGCATGCTGGGGGGCCACGCCCTGTTCGATCCGGCCATGCTGGACACGCCGGCCATGGACGAGGCCTTCCGCGCCCATCAGGCCCTGGCCGGTGAATTCAGGGTGGAGATCAAGAAGCGCGGCCAGGTCTCGACGGTGACCTATCCCTACAATCCCCTCGACGCGGTGGGCTGGCACGGCGACCTGGCGCCGGTGCGCCTCAACGTACGCGACCTGCGGCCGGTGGTCAGCCACCGCTACCACCTGCCCCCCAGCGTCCACACCACCTTCGTCTCCGACCGCTTCGTGGTCTGCACCTTCGCCCCGCGTCCCTTCGAGACCGATCCGGGGGCGTTGAAGGTGCCGTTCTTCCACAACAATGACGACTACGAGGAAGTGCTCTTCTACCACGCCGGCGACTTCTTCAGCCGCGACGGCATCGACGCGGGGATGATGACCTTCCATCCGTCGGGCTTCACCCACGGGCCGCACCCCAAGGCGCTGAAGAACATGCTCAGCCAGCCCAAGCCCGCCACCGATGAATATGCCGTGATGATCGACACCCGCGACCCCTTGGAGGTTGGCGAGGCCGCCGCGACGGTTGAGAATGCCGCCTATGTCGACAGCTGGAAGACCGCCTAGGTGACCATCCCCCTCGATCGCAAGAAGCGCTCGGCCGCCACCGTCCCCATGGACGTGCGCATCTGAATGCCCAGCGTCGACCGCCAGATGGATTTGGCGGACGCCGCCGAGGAAGAACTGGCAAGGGCTTGCGACCTCGGCTGGCGGGACCTCTCCCAGGTCACCCCCTGGGGCGACACCTACGAAGGCTTCACCCCGGCCGGCCGCTCCGCCTGTTTCGAGCGAAACTACCTTTGGGAGCTTGAGCCCAAGGGCGACATCGTCGTCGAGGTCGTGGTCTACCAGCCCGAGGCCTATGAGCGCGGCGTCCGCCTGAGCCGGACGATCCCGCGCCAGGCTCCATTCGAACAACACATGACAGGAGACCAGGAATGAAGCTCGCTTCAAAGAAGTGGGGGCGCGACGGGCGCCTCGTGGTGGTCTCCAACGACCTGGCCTGGTGCGTCGAGGCCAACAACGTCGCCCCCACCCTGCAGGCGGCCCTCGATGACTGGGAGCGGTGCGAGCCCCTGCTGCGCGGCCTGGCCGAGAGCCTGGAGCATGGCTCGATCCCCCGCGTGCGCTTCCACGAGCACAATGCCGAGAGCCCCCTGCCGCGCGCCTATCAGTGGGCGGACGGCTCGGCCTATGTGAACCACGTCGAACTGGTGCGGAAGGCGCGCGGGGCGGAGATGCCCGCCAGCTTCTGGACCGACCCCCTGATGTACCAGGGCGGCTCCGACGGCTTCCTGGCGCCGCGCGACCCCATTCCGTTGGCCGACGAGGCCTGGGGTTGCGACATGGAGGGCGAGATCGCGGTGATCACCGGCGACGTGCCCCAGGGCGCGAGCCGCGAGGAGGGTCTGGCCGCCATCCGCCTGGTGATGCTGGCCAACGACGTCAGCCTCCGGAACCTGATCCCCGACGAACTGGCCAAGAACTTCGGCTTCTTCCAGTCCAAGCCGGCCTCGGCCTTCTCGCCGGTGGCGGTGACCCCCGACAGCCTTGGCGACGCCTGGAAGGACGGCCGGCTCTCCGGCGCCCTTGAGGTGGAGTTGAACGGCAAGCCATTGGGCGAGGCCGACGCCGGGGTCGACATGACCTTCGATTTCGGGACCCTGATCGCGCACGCGGCCAAGACCCGCGACCTCGGGGCCGGGACGATCATCGGGTCCGGCACCGTCTCGAATCGAGGGCCCGATGGCGGTCCAGGGAAATCTGTAGCCGAAGGTGGTGTTGGATATTCCTGCCTCGCAGAGTTGCGGACCGTCGAAACCCTTGCCCATGGCGCGCCCAGGACTCCCTTCCTCAAGGCGGGCGATCGGGTGCGGGTTGAAATGCGCGACGCGCGCCGCCACTCCATCTTCGGCGCCATCGAGCAGGAGGTCTTGGCGAGATGACCGTTCCGTCCCAGCCCACGGACACCGCCGCCCCGGCGGGCCTGAAGCTGGACGCCTATCTGCCCTATCGACTGTCGGTGGCCTCCAACGCCGTCTCGGGCTTGATCGCCCGGGCCTACGAGGACCGCTTTGGCCTGACCATCCCGCAGTGGCGGCTGATCTGCGTGCTGGCTGAGGATGGCGGCCTGACCCAGGGGGCGATCGTGGCGCGCACCGGCATGGACAAGGTGACGGTGAGCCGGGCCGCCCAGGGGCTTTCCAAGCGCCGGTTGCTGGTGCGGTCCGAGCACCATGCCGACGGCCGCTCCCACGTCCTGGCGCTGACGCTGGAAGGGTCGCGGCTGCACGCGGAGATCGCGCCCCTGGCGCTCGCCTATGAGGCGGCCTTGATCGCGGGCCTGGCCCCCGACGAGGTGGCGCTGCTCAAGCGCCTGCTCAATCGTCTGCAGACGGCCGCGGTCGCCTTGGCGGGCGACGCGCCGCCCAAGGCTAGTGTGCCGTCTCCGGCATCCGTACGCCCCAACGGTGCGACCCCTCGCCGAAGCGCAGGGTGAAGCCGAGGCTCTCGCGCCGGGCCTCGTCGCGCCAGACCTCCTCGAAGCTGGTAATGACGCTAGCTTCGAGGTCCTCGGGGATATGACGGACGTCGTGGCCGGCGTCGCGGGCCATCTGCATTATGACCTCTCGCCGGTGCGCCTCGCCGCCGAAGAGCAGCAAGGTCTGGCGGATGCGCTCGGCCACGGCCTCGGCGCTGGTCTTAGGGCGCGGCTTCCGCCGCCGTTCGGTCTGGATCTTTTCCATGATCACGCCTCCCACCAGTGCAGGTTGCGCTCAGGCCGTTTATCGCGTCGTTAAAGCTCAAGCTTAACTTGTGTTCGTACTGTTTTACCCGCCGCCCAGGGCCACCGTGACTTGGTAGACGATCAGGGCGGCGAGATAGGCCAGGGTGATCATGTAGCCGAACATGACGGCCGGCCACAGCCAGCTGTTGGTCTCGCGCTTCACCACCCCGAGCGTCGCCACGCACTGCGGGGCGAAGACGTACCAAGCCAGGAAGGACAGACCCGAGGCCAGGGACCACTGGGCCGCCAGGCGGGCCGAGAGGCCGCCGGTGGCGGCCTCTGCGTCGCCGACGGCGTAGACGGTGCCGAGTGCGGCCACCGCCACCTCGCGGGCCGCCATGCCCGGCACCAGGGCCACCGACATCTGCCAGTTGAAGCCGATGGGGGCCAGGGCCGGCTGGATGAAGTGGCCGATCATGCCGGCGAAACTATAGTCGATGGCCGGTCCCGTCGCGCCGGCCGGCGCATAGGGGAAGGTCGAGAGGAACCAGACCAGCACCATCAGCGGCAGGATGATCCGACCTGCCCGGCTCATGAAGATCTGGCCCCGCATCAGCAGGTTACGGGCGACATTGGTGGGGTCGGGCTTCTTGTAGGTGGGCAGCTCCATCATGAACGGCTCGCTCATGCCCCGCCAGAAGAAGCGCCGCATGACGAAGGAGACGCCGAGCGCCGAGAGGATGCCCGCCGCATAGAGGCCGAACATCACCAGGCCCTGCAGGCTGAAGATTCCGCCCACGGTGCGGTGGGGAATCACCGCCCCGATGATCAGGGTGTAGACCGGAATGCGGGCCGAGCAGGTCATCAGGGGGGCCACCAGGATGGTGGTCAGCCGGTCGCGCTTGTTGTCGATCACTCGCGTCGACATGATCCCGGGGATGGCGCAGGCGAAGGAGGAGAGCAGGGGGATGAAGGCCCGTCCGTGCAGGCCCGCCCCGCCCATGATCTTGTCCATCAGGAAGGCGGCCCGGGCCATGTAGCCGGAGTCCTCCAGCATGATGATGAAGAAGAACAGGATCAGGATCTGCGGCAGGAAGACCAGCACGCTGCCGACCCCGGCGATGATCCCGTCGACGATCAGGCTGCGCAGCAGGCCCTCCGGCAGGACCTGGGCCACCAGGCCGCCAAGCCCGGTCATGGCCGCGTCGATCAGGTCCATCAGGGGGGTCGCCCCGGTGAACACCGCCTGGAACATCACCAGCAGCAGGCCCAGCAGGATCGCCAGGCCCCAGACCGGGTGCAGCAGCACGCTGTCGACCTTGCCGGTCAGGGTGTCGGGCCGCTCCGGCGGCCGGACATAGGCTTTCATCAGGCGCTGGGCCTCGCGATGGGCGTCGCGGATCTCGCCGGCGTCGGGCTCGCGCCAGGTCTGGGCGTCCAGGGTCGCGGCGGCGAGCGTGGTGGCGTCGATCTGGGCCACCAGCTCCTCGATGCCGCGCTTGCGGGTGGCCACGGTGGTGACGATGGGGGCGCCGATCTCGCGGGACAGGCCCTCCAGATCGATGCGCAGGCCCTGGCGCTGGGCGATGTCGAACATGTTCAGCGCGAGCACCAGCGGGCGGCCCACCTTCTTCAGCTCCAGGATCAGCCGCAGCACCAGCCGCAGGTTGGTGGCGTCGGCCACGCAGACGATGACATCGGGCGGGGTTTCCCCGGCCAGTTGGCCCAGGACCGCATCGCGGGTGACCACTTCGTCAGGGCTGCGGGCGCGCAGGGAATAGGTGCCGGGCAGGTCCAGCACATGAATGGTGCGGCCGGTCACGGTGGTGACCACGCCTTCCTTCCGCTCCACGGTGACCCCGGCATAGTTGGCCACCTTGGCGCGGCCGCCGGTCAGGGCGTTGAAGAGGGCGGTCTTGCCGGAATTGGGATTGCCGACCAGGGCGACCCGGGCCGGCGACAGGGCTGCCTGGCTCATGGGCGGTCCAACAGGACGACGACCTCACCGGCGTCGCGGCGGCGCAGGGCCACCCGCATGTCGTCCAGGCGCACGGCGATGGGATCGTGGCCGATGGCGCCCTCGTGGATCACCTCGATCCGCGCGCCCTCGACGAAGCCGAACTCCAGCAGCCGGCGCTGCAGCTCCTCGACATCGACCCCGTGGTCCTTGCCGTCCAGGTCGGCGCGCACGTCGACGATCACCCCGCGGTCGCCCACGGAGGCGTCGCTCAGGCGCACGGTGATCCCGACCTCGGGGGTCCCGTCGGCCATAGCCACTCGGTCCATCGACAGATTGTTCATGCGGACGCCCTCACTCGTTGCGAGTGATTATCATTCGGACATGATTACGTCGAGAGTGCGTTGGAATAGCCGCTTGCGGCGAAGAGTCCCGCCGCTACATTGCCCGCCGCTCCTGGGGCCCCAGTGGCGAAATGGTAGACGCGGCAGACTCAAAATCTGTTGCCGAGAGGCGTGTTGGTTCGAGTCCGACCTGGGGCACCATTAACCCGTCCGCCGATGTGCGGGGATGGGTGGAAATCTAAGGAAAATCAGGTCGCTCATTTGCTCTGCCAATGAGACAGATTCAGGCCAAGGCCTGGGCTAGGCCGGGGAGGCGGGCGATAACCCCGGCGTTCAACTCTTCCCGACGATCCCAGAGCTCGCGATACCAGGCGCGGCGGTCGGCGGCCTGGTGGGCGAACCTGCGTTCGGCGCGGACATAGTCCCAAGCCCGCCGCGCCATGGCCTGGCGGGCGGTCTCGTCGCGCAGGGCTCCGGCCAGCAGGGGCGCCCAGTCCGTCAACCGGTGAGCGATCAGGCCGGTCAGACCATGGACGATGGTCTCAGCATAGATGGTGGGGGAGCCCAGGGTCACCACGCCCCGGGCCGCGGCGTCCAGGAACTTGGCGTCGCTCTTGGTGTCCTCGTAGAGCCGTCCCTCCACCGGCGAGAGGGAGACCGCGCAGGTCGCCATCAGGTCGAGATAGGCCTCGTAGGGCATGTGATCGTGGAAGGCCTTGTTGGCGCTGGGCAGGGCCTCGAAGACGTCGCGGTCGCCCACCACGACAAACTCGACCTCTGGGAACGCCTCAGACACCGGTCCCAGCGAGGCGGCGACGCGAGCCGCGAACCGACCGCGCGAGAGGGCGCCGTAGAATACCCGCCGCGGGGCCGCGGCGGTGGGGAAGGGGTGCAGGTCGAACACGACGTTGGGGAAGACCTTGACCACCGGATTGTACCTGGAAAAAGCCTTGGCCAGCCGCTCGGTGGACGTCTGGATGGCGTGGGGAAAGCCGTAGGTCAGCCAGTCGGAGGACGTCAGCTTGCGGCCCGCGACGGCGGCCAGCAGCGCCGGATGGTCATCGACCTCCAGCACGGGGACCCAGCCGCGGCGGATGCTGTTGGCGGTGGCCGCGCGCCAGGTCTCCACGGACGGCAGGGCCGGGCGTTGCAGCACCAGGATCTTGGGGGTCTCGGGAGGCAGGGGCAGGAGCTGAACCGGCGCCACGCCATAGGCCACGATCAACTCTGGATCGCTGCGCAGGCCATGGGCCGGCAGGCGGGTGCGGATGTCCATCAGGCGCGGGGCGAAGGCGGCGCTCTGCACCACCAGGGGCTCGGGCGGCGGGGGACCGGCGTCGCGTTTCTGGACCACCAGCAACAGGTCGCGGTCGGAGACCTGGCCGATGGTGGCCGGGTCGCGGCGCGGGGCGAGGTCGTTGAAGTGATCCTCGCCGGGGACCAGGACCTGCAGCTTGGCGATCCGGAAGCCATCCCCCAGGGCCGCCAGCACCGCCGCCACGTGGGGCCCGGATCGCGAGGCCGCCACCAGATAGCCGCCAGTTTCGATCGTCTCGGCGGCGGAGAGGACATCCCGCGGCGTCGCCGCGTCAAGATCGGCCAGGACCAGGACCTCGACGGATTCGCCTTGTCCGGCGAAGGTCGCCTGTGGGTTGCGGGCCAGGTAGTCGTCCGCAAAGCCCTCGCGGCCGGGTCCGACAAAGGCCAGCCGCCGGACGGTCAGCGGCGTGCGACCGGCGAGTAGCTGAAAGAACATGGACACCCCAGGGCGGACGGCGCCCCCTTGCCGCGCCGTGGAAGTCTAGAAGACTTTGGCGGGGTCGGGCAACGGCGCGCCACACTTGATCGCCCTACCGTTAGAGCCTGGAAGTACGCTCGAACATCTCCCGGGTATGGTATGAGACCCCATCAACGGGCGAGGGAATCGAGCAGCAAGGATCATGAGCGAAGAGATCAGCAGCAGTCCGCCGACGCCTAAGCGCAAATCCCTTATTGGGCCAACCTACATCGCCTATATCCACGACCTGCTCCGCAAGCGGAACGCCCGCAACTATATGGAAGTGGGCGTGCGCGCGGGTCTCTGCCTGGCCGGGGTCGAGTGCCCTGCCATAGGGATCGATCCGAACTTCATCTTCGACCGTAACCCGATGGGCAAGAAGCGCGCCCTTCACCTGTTCCAGATGACCAGCGACGAATTCTTCGCTGAGCACGATCCCACGCGGATCTTTGGCGCAGCTGTGGACGTGGCGTTTCTCGATGGTCTGCATCAGTTCGAGTATCTGTTGCGAGATTTCATCAACACCGAGAAGCACTGCGGGCGAAACTCGCTCGTGCTGCTCGACGACTGCCTTCCGATCAACATCGAGATGACCGAGCGTCTCCACAACCCCGCAGCCCGCGTCGACCGCGAGATCGCCGAGTGGTGGACCGGTGACGTCTGGAAAGTGGTCAGCATCTTGCGCGAGTACCGGCCCGATCTGCGGGTCGTGCCGGTTGATGTCCGGCCGACGGGCAGCATGGGCATCTCCAATCTCGACCCGACATCGACCGTGCTCGAAGACCGCTATTTTGAGATCGTCGACCGCTACCACGCGGTGGCCCTGGGCCCGGCTGAGTTCGAGGCATATTGGGCTACGAATAGGCCGTTGAACGGGCTCGAAATCCTCAAGGATTTCGAGATGTCGCGCTACTTCAAGGTCTGATCGTACGGCGTTTCAGACGGGCTTCAGGCGGTTCTGCAGATAGCGTTGCAGCGCCTGCAACGCCCTCTGATCCTCGGTGACCTGCTGCTTGTTCAGGACATCGGCGTTGCCATAGACGTAGCCGTTCCCCATGGCCTTAAATGTGGTCAAGATGCGGTTGGGGTGTTTCTCGACCTGAGTGCTGTCCTTCAAGAAGACCGCCACGAAATCGTTGAAATAGCCCTCTTCCTGTTCGGACGTATAGGATTCCAACAGCACCACGTCGTAGCCTTGATGGACCGCCCAGCGCGCGAGCGCGCGCCCGCTGTCGGGATAGAAGCGCCAGCAGTCGACCGGATAGCCGTGCACCGGACCATTCGACGGCGCGTTCAGGTAGAACAGACCGCCGGGCCGCAGGATGCGGATCACCTCGAGGAAGCTCAGCCAGAAGAATTCGGAGTGCTCGTAGCAGGAGCTTGAGACCACCACGTCCGCGCTGGCGTCCGGAAACGGCAGCTTGTACGGGTCCTCCAGCACCACATCGACGCCGGGCGCCGCCACGAAGTCGACCCCGGTGTAGCGGTTGTTCGGGCCCAGGGACCCTCGAATGCCACCGTTGATGTCCTGGGATCCAATCTCGACGATGGACACATCCCCCAGCGGCGCGAGATAGGCGTCGTGGAACCGCTTGGCGTTGCTGATCGCCGTTCTGTGAACCATCGGTCCTATAAATCTCCTGGTCGCACGACGCGCCGATCCGGACCCGCGCCGGGCCGAGGATAGAACTTGCGCTAGCATGCTATGATGCGGCCGGCCAGGAAAGCGGCGCTCCGTAGTCTGGCGCAGGCCGACCTAGGCGGTCGGCGAGCTACTCGCTGCGCCGCACGACGAAACCCGACCAGAAATGCCAGTAGTCGCGCAGCAGGTCGGGGACGATCCAGAAGCCGTGGCGATAGGGCTGGCTGACGCCGATCACCAGGTCGGGCTCCGCCCCGCCGTACCAGGTGCCGAACAGACGGTCCCAGATCGGGGCCATGGCGAAGTGGCCGGTGGGGTGGGTCATGTCGAGCTTGTGGTGGAGGCGGTGATGCAGGGGCGACTGGATCACCCAGCGGCCGACCCAACCCCAGTCTGACTGCAGTTGCGAGTGGATCAGAAAGCCCACCGTGGTCACCACCACGCTGACGAAGATCATCACAGCCGGAGTCGCCCCCAGGATCGCCAGGGGCAGGTTGATCACGAAGATGGCGCTGAAGGCGGCCGGATGCTGCCGCGCCGAGGTGACGACGCAGAAGTCCTCCGCGGAGTGATGATAGCGATGCAGGGGCCAGAAGAACCGGCTGTGGTCCAGCCGGTGGGTCCAGTAGTCGAAGAAGGTGTAGACGTAGAAGTAGATCAGCACCTGAAGCGCCAGCGGCAGGCCGCTGGGATCGACCGCGAAGCCGGTCCGGGCCTGGATCCAGTCGCGGATGGCGATGCCCGAGATCATCGAGGCGCCCAGCATCATCACCTTGCCCGCCAGCTCCAGCACATGGCCCTGGCCCAGCACCAAGACCGTGAGGTCGGTGCGCATCGACGGGGTGGGGCCAAGGATCAGGCGGCGGGTTGAGCTGCGTTCCCAGCCCACCGCCAGGCACTCGATCCAGAGCGCGGTGGGCAGGATGGCGGCCACCAAGCCGATGCCAGTGACGATGCGGTTGTGGACGTCGCTGATCGTCTTGGACTTGCCGAGGGCCTGCAGGGTGATCTGGTCGGGGAGCAGGTTGACCACCGCCCACCAGGCCGCGCCCAGCAGGGCGGCATAGACCAGGAGGCCAAGGACGATGGCGGCGCGCCCCATGATGGCGCGGCGGTCGCCCTCCAGCGTCAATGAGGTCTCGGCAAGCGCCATTGGTCATCACTCCAGTCGGGCGGGCGGCCCAATAGAGCGAAGCGGCGTTGAATGGCCGTTAACGGGGTGGCGGGCGCAGTCCGCCTGGCCTACTCGGCCGCGTGGGCCATGGGCTCGTGTTGCGGGCCGCGGATCAGCTTGCCGGGCATCTCGCCGGTGGCCTCGCCGTTCTCGAAGGTGACCACGCCGCCGACGATGGTGGCGACATATCCCTGGGCGCGCTGGATCAGGCGGCGGCCCTGCGCCGGCAGGTCGAAGGCCATCTCCGGCGCCAGGATCGCCAGCTTCTCGAAGTCGATGAGGTTGAGGTCGGCCTTCATGCCGGGCGCCAGCGTGCCGCGGTCATTCAGGCCGTAGAGCCGGGCGGTGTCGCGGGTCTGCATGGAGACCACCTTCTCCAGCGACAGGCGTTCGCCGCGCGAGCGGTCGCGGACCCAGTGGGTGAGCATGTAGGTAGGGAAGCTGGCGTCGCAGATCACCCCGCAGTGGGCGCCGCCGTCCGACAGGCTGAGCACCGTGTTGGGGTGGTTCATCATCTCGTGGATGTGGTCGAAGTTGAACTCCGCATAGTTCAGCAGCGGCAGGTAGATGTAGCCGCGGCCGTCCTTCTCCATGAGCATGTCGTAGACGATGACGTCGGGCGACTGGCCAGTGGTCCGGGCCAGGGCGGCGATGGAGTCCTCGGCGCGGGGCTCGTAGTCCAGGCCGCTGGCGTGCTCCAGGCGGAACATCCGGTCGAAACCCTGGGTCAGGATCATGCCGATGGCGCCCATTGGCCTGGACGGCTCGGACAGGATCTGGGCGCGGATGGCGGGGTCGGCCAGCTGCACGATCCGCTCGGCGAAGGGCAGGGCGGCCAGCTTGCGGTAGGTCTCGCGGCCGATGAAGGGATGCACCGTGCTCTGCCAGCCCAGCACCATGCCGGTGGGGCGGCAGGCGATCTGGGCGGTGATCTGGGCGCCCTGCGCCCGGGCCTCCTCGGTCAGTTGCAGCAGGCGGCGCCAGCCGTCGGCCTTCACCGGCGACTGCAGCAGGCCGTAGGTCACCGGCACGCCGGTCTCGGCCGAGAGGGATCGCATCCAGTTGAACTCGTCCTCGGCCGGCGCCATGTCCGAGGCCATCTCGAAAACGCCGTGGCCGGCCAGGCCCATCGCCCGGCCGATGCCCAGCAGTTCGTCCTCGGCGGCGAAGGTGCCGGGGACCGGTTCGCCGTCCTTGGCCAGGTGCAGCATGGTGCGCGAGGTGGAGAAGCCGAGCGCCCCAGCCGCCACGCCTTCACCCACGATGCGCGACATCTCGGCGATGTCGGCGGCGGTGGCGGGCTCGTTGCGGGCGCCGCGCTCCCCCATGACATAGGCCCGCACCGCGCCGTGCGGCACCTGGGTGGCCACATCGATCACCCGGGGCTGGCCCTCCAGGCTGTCGAGATATTGCGGGAAGGTCTCCCAGGTCCACTTGATGCCTTCGGAGAGGGCTGCGCCGGGAATGTCCTCGACACCCTCCATCAGCTCGATGAGCCAGGCGTGGCGGTCGGGACGGACTGGCGCGAAGCCCACGCCGCAATTGCCCATCACCGCCGTGGTGACCCCGTGCCAACTCGACGGCGCCAGATAGGGGTCCCAGGTCACCTGGCCGTCATAGTGGGTGTGGATGTCGACCCAGCCCGGCGTGACGATCAGGCCCGCGGCGTCGATCTCGCGTCGGCCCGCCTGAGTGATCTTTCCAATGGCTGTGATCCTGCCGTTGTCGATGGCGATGTCGGCCGTGAAGGCCGGGGTCTCGGCGCCGTCCACCACGCGCCCGTTACGGATCACCAGATCATGCATCGTCCGCCCTCCGTCGAGGTTCCACGCAGACGTCATTCACGGCCGCGCCTGCGGACCCAACCTGCGCGAGCATGGACCCGTCAGGCGCGGCCGAAAAGCATGACCCAACGTCAGGCGGCCTCGAGGGTCGCCTTCAGGACTTCCGCGCCCTGGGCCATCATCGGCCCCATGACGTCGGCGGCGGCGTGGGGCAGCATGTCGGCGATCCAGACGAACCGGCAACGGCCCTCACCGGCCGGGAACACCTGGTTCGAGGCGCTGTGCTGGGTGAGCCGGGGGCTGGCGACGCTGTAGGCGAAGCGCCGCTCGGTGTGGTCGATGTCGATGATGGTCTCCCGCGCGGTCATGCCGGCGCCGAAGGTGACGGTGCGGACATCGCCCTCCAGCACGGTGTCGATGACGAAGCCCGGAACCAGCCGGGTGTGCAGGGCGCCGACGTCGGCGATCGCGGCCCAGACCTTGTCGGCCGGGGCGTTGATGATGACTTCCTTGTGGACGGTGGCCATGGCTGGAGCTCTCGATCGGTGTTTGGAACGAGGTCGGAACATGGGGTGGGGCGGGGCGCGCGTCTGGCCGAATTCGGACACGGTCACTTCGGCGAGAGAGGTCGTCAGGGAACCGGCGTCGCGGCGGGGAATTCTCCGCTCGCCGCCCTTCCGTCGGCTTTTGCGGTCTTGACGCCCAGATGAAATCCTTGATCGCCCTCGCCGCCCTCAACCTGGCGGCCGCCCCCGTGGCCACGCTCGCCGCCCAGGCCTCGCCCTTGGCGCGGGCCTTTGGAAACACGGTGGTGTCCACCTATCCGGACGGCCGGACGGGTCTGCTCTGGCTCAAGCGGGATGGGACCTACGACGCCAAGGGGCGTCACCGGACGTCGTCCAGCGGCAAGTGGACCCTGAGGGGGGAGCGGGTGTGCCTGAAACAGGCCAAGCCCCGCGCCGTCCCCTTCTCCTATTGCACGGCGCTGCCGTCCGGCGAGAGCTGGCGGGCCAAGGCGGTGACGGGGGAGCCGATCACCGTGCGGATCGTGAACGGCGCCGCGTCCTAGGAACCTAGTGCTGAGCCAGGACCACGCCCATCAGCACGGCGACGTACTGCAGGACCGCGCCGCCCACCACATGGCCGTGCCAGATGGCGCGTCGGAACTTCAGACGCTCGAGCAGATAGAAGACCGCGCCGGTGGAATAGATGGCGCCGCCCAGGGCCAGCAGGAGCAGGGCCACCCAGGACAGGCCGTCCACCATCGGCTTGATGGCCACCAGCACCAGCCAGCCCAAGGCCAGGTAGAGCCCGACCCAGAAGCGGCGGCCCAGGCCCGGCAGGAACAGCTTTCCGAAGATGCCCAGCGCCGCTAGGCTCCAGACCGCCGTGGTCATGGCGATGGACCAGGCGCCGGTCAGGTTCTGGGTGGTGAAGGGAGTGTAGGAGCCGGCGATCATCAGGAAGATGCCGGCGTGATCGAAGCGGCGCAGCAGGGGCCGCCAGGCGGGCTTGGCGAAGTTGTAGGCCGTCGACAGGGCCAGCATGGCCACCATCGCCAAGCTGTAGACTCCCACCGCGGCCACCTGGCCCAGGGTGCCGATCTTCACCGAAAGTCCCAGCAGGACGCCGCCCCCGATGAGGGCGAAGGTCAGGCCGGCGACATGCACGACCAGGTCGGCGCACTTGGCGGCGGGCGTGGGATAGTGTCTCGGCGGGAACATGAAAGGCACCATAGCGCCGGCTTGTGGCGGGCGCATGACTGAATCTGTCGGCGCCGAGCACGACAATTCTCTTTTCCGGCGCGCGGGGCAGAGCATCCGCGGAGCCTGGTTTTACGTAACGTCAGGAATCTCGATAGCCTCGGTCCGCGAGCCAAGGCGCGTAATCAGGACCTAGATGCCCGACCCGGACGCCCCTCCCAGCGACGTCAGCCGCCATGTCATGCGTCTTGGCGGCGATTTCTTCGTGAACGCCAGCCAGATCATCACCACCTCCATCGACTCCGATCTGGTGACCGGCATGATCTTCCTGGCCACCGTGCGGGCCAATGTGCGGCACCTGCTGGAGGAGCCGGGCCTGGCGGCGGTCTATTTCGAGCCCGGGCGCCTGCCGCCCGAGGCGCTGCGGCGGCCGGTCAGCGTCTACGCCATCGCCCGGGAGCTGCACCTGCCCTACGAGACCGCGCGGCGCCATATCGGCAAGCTGCTGGCGGCCGGTCTGTGCGTCCGGGGCGGCGACGGCGGGGTCGTCGTCCCGGCCGAGGTGAACGACCGCGAGGACATCCGCGCCGCGGTGCGGACCAATTTCGAGGCGACGCTGCCCTTCGTCCAGGCCCTGGCCGATGCGGGGATGACGCCCACCTGCGGCCCCGCGCCCGGAGCCGCCGAAAAGATGGCCTACCTGCCGCGCGAAGTGGTGAGGCTGTCGAGCGCCTATTTTCTCGACGCCGTCGAACTGCTGATGACCAACATGGACCTGCAGCTGGTGGAGGGCCTGATGTTCCTGGCCATCGTCCGGGCCAACACCCTGCATGTGACCCGCGACCCGACCCTGGCCGCGACCTTCAGCGGCGTCGACGAGATCCCCCCCGACGCGCTGAGGAAGACCGTCAGCATCAGCAAGCTGGCCCGCGAGCTGAGCCTGCCCTACGAGACCGCCCGCCGCCACGCGCACAGGCTCATCAACGCCGGAATCTGCTGGCGGAGCCCCGATCGCGGCCTGGTGGTGCCCGCCGAGGTCCACGCCCGCGAGGACTTCAAGCGCGGGGTGGTGCAGACCTTCGCCATGACCCAGGCCTTTGTGAACGACCTGGCCGCGGCGGGCCTGGTGGTTGCGCCCTTCCGCCCCTGGCCCTGATGCGATCGGGCGTCCCGTCGTCGCACGGGATGGCGCGGCCAAGCCGAACCGCATATGGCCTGGGTCATGACCGCCAGCCCCCCGCCCGCGCACATGACCGTCCAGCGCAATGGCCTGGGGATCGCCCTGCGGGTGGCGGCGATGGTCTGCATGGCGGGCCTGGCGGCGCTGGTGAAGTGGTGCTCCAGCCGCGGCGTGCCGGTTCTGGAGATCATCTTCTTCCGCAACGCCTTCGCCTTCGTCCCGGTCCTGCTCTACATCTCCCGCACCAGCGGCTTCTCGGTGCTGAGGACCAAGCGGCCGCTGGGCCACCTGATGCGCTCCACCGTCGGCCTGACCGGCATGGTCTGCGGGTTCACGGCGGTCAGCCTGCTGCCGCTGACGGAATCCACGGCGCTCTCCTTCTCGGCCCCCCTGTTCATGACGGCGCTGTCTGCGCTGATCCTCAAGGAGACGGTGGGCCTACATCGTTGGGGAGCCGTCATCGTCGGCCTGGCGGGGGTGTTGATCATGATCCACCCCGATCCGGCCCACATGGCGGTGAAGGGGACAATCTTCGCCCTGGTGGCCGCCGTCGGCTCGGCCGGCGCCATGATCGCCATCCGCGAGATTGGCCGCACCGAGCCCGGCGCCACGATCGTCTTCTACTTCACCCTGGCGGGCATGGTGCTGGGGCTGGCGAGCCTGCCCTTCGGCTGGGTGATCCCGGACCTGCAGACCCTGGGCCTGCTGATCCTCGCGGGCCTGCTGGGCGGGGTGGGGCAGCTGTTCCTGACCGAGGCGATCCGTCGGGCGCCGGTGGCCGTGGTGGCGCCCTTCGACTACACCCAGCTGGTCTGGGCTAGCCTCATCGGCTTCCTGGTCTGGGACGAGACCCCCAGGCTCGCGACCCTGGCCGGCGCCCTCGTGGTGGCCGGCAGCAGCGTCTACATCCTGCTGCGCGAGACCCGCCGCTTCCGCCGCACCTGACCGCCCGCGGCTTGCAGAAAGCCTGCGTTGACAGCCGCTTGTTACGGGAAGAGTCTGGCTTGAAGTCAGGTTCCGCGAGGGCCTCGCGCGCTCCGGGTCGGCTCCAGGCGATGGAGGCCAGGCATGTTCAGGACAGTATCGATGGCGGGCGCCCTGGCGCTAGCCTGTGCGGCGGGCTCGGCACAGGCCGCGGTCACCGTGATCGGCGGAGGCCTGGCCCAGGCCTGCTCGCAGGCCGCGATCGGCGGCGAGAGCGACGTCAAGTTCCAGCAGCTCTGCACCGAGGCCCTGGACACCGAGTTCCTGAACGCCCGCGACCGGGCCGGAACCCTGATCAACCGCGGGGTCCTGAAGCTGCGGCGCGGCGCCTATCCCGAGGCCACCCGCGACTTCGACCAGGCCGTGAGGCTCAAATCCGACATGGGGGAGGCCTATGTGAACCGCGGCGCGGCCTCCATCGGCCAGCGGCGCTATGCCGAGAGCCTGCCCGACATCAACAGGGGGCTGGAGCTAGGGGTGCAGGAACCGGCCAAGGCCTACTACAATCGCGCGCTCGCCTATGAGGGCCTGGATGACGCCAAGTCGGCCTATTTCGACTATCAGAAGGCTCTGGAGATGCAGCCCGAATGGGCCGCCCCCCGCGAGCAGCTCACCCGTTTCAGCGTCTCCCGGCGGTAGGGGCCGGGACCCGGCCGGGGTCCCGCGCGTTATGATGGGTATGCGTCTCCTGGCTTCAGTTTTCGTTCTCTCGGCCGCCTGCGTCACGGCCGTGCCGGCCCAGGACACCGGCTGGGCCGCCCGGGACTTCGATCTCTGGCAGCAGCAGCAGCTGGCCAATCAGCGAGCGGTGGCGCTGGAGAACCAGCTCAACGCCCTGGAGGCCCGCCAGCAGACCGAAGCGCGTCTGCGCGAGCTGGAAACCCAGCGCGCGACGATCCGCCTGCCGGCCGACGACGCCCGCCCGCCGCCCAACCCGGCGGCCAGCCTGCTACCCTCCAACATCGACGCCTGGATGGCCGCCTCCAACGCCCGCGTCCGCGCCGCGGCCGAAAACCGTCGGTAGAGTCCGCAAGCTTCACAATTGAGACTTGCCCGGTGGGCGTGCGCCGGGAATATAGCGTGACCACCTGAGGTCGTTGGTGGCGTTTCGGTTCCGGGGGGAACTCTGATGTTTCGAATGGTCGTGGCCGCGCTGTGTGCGGTCCTGTTCGCCTTGCCTGCCGCCGCGGCCCCGCCGCTGGAGGTCTTTGGCCGCCTCCCCACCCTGGAGCAGGTGGAGGTCTCGCCCGACGGCACGAAGCTCGCCTATGTCCGGCCGGAGGGCGAGAGCCGCAAGATCATGGTGCAGAGCCTGGTGGACGGAAAGACGCTGGCAGCCGTCGGTGTCGGCTCCGAGAAGCTGCGGGATTTGTTCTGGGTGGGCGACGGACGCATCGCCTTCTCCACCTCCACGACCTCCAGGATCCGCAGCAACAGCTCGTCGGTGGAGTTCACCGGCCGCAGCGAAATCTTGCAGACCCGCGTCTACGACCTCGAGAAGCGGACCTTCCAGCTCGTCCTCGACAAGACCCCGGGCGTCGGCAACTTCACCAATGGCGGTGTCGACGTGGGCGTGGCCGAGGGCGTGCCGAGCATCTATGCGGTCGGCCTGAGAATCAGCGGCGTGGACAGCCTTCAGAGCCTCTACCGGGTGGACGTCGCCGGTGGTCCCACGCGTCTTCTGGATTCGGGACCGAGCATCGGCGACATCTCCACCGACTGGGTGTTGGACGGCTCTGGCGCCGCGATCGCCAAGACGGAGTATGACCGCAAGGACGGGGACTGGCGGCTGCTCGTCCGGGTCGGGCCCAAATGGTATCCGGTGCTCGCCGAGACCGCGCCCCTGGATGAGCCCACGGTGGTCGGTCTCGGGCCGGCGGCCGACACCCTGCTGCTGGCCCGCCTCGAGGACGGCCATCAGGTCTTCAAGCCCATCTCTCTCAAGACCGGGAAGCTCGGGGA
>JAZKBZ010000105.1:0-10331 GCA_040388315.1 Pseudomonadota bacterium
CATGGCCAGCAGCAGCAGGGCCGCGCGCAGCTCGATCCAGCTGAGGCGGGCCACGGCGCGGTGCAGGGTCTCGCGGCTGGCCAGCAGGCCGGCGGTGGCCACCCCGCCGGCGGCGGCGGCGCGGATGTCGCCCATGGCCGCCAGGACGCCGAGCACGAAGACGGTCATGGCCGCCACCACATTGGTGACGCTGAAGTCGGATTCGGCGGTGCTTTCCCGGTAGCTGAAGACGGCGAAGGCGGCGGTCAGGACGGCCAGGCCCGCGACCCAGGGGACGAAGCTTTCGGCCTGGATCGACAGGGCGCCGCAGAGTCCCCCCAGCAGGCCGATGAGGGTGAAGGTGCGCACCCCGGCGGTGCGGGCGCCCTCCGGGGCGTCGCGCCAGCGCCAGCCGCGCTCGATGCCGACGATGAGGCCGATGGCCAGGGCCAGGCCCAGGCGCAGCAGAAGGTCGTTTTCGATAGGCGTCTCCTCACGTGGCGGCCGAACCGGCGCCCACTTCCGCCTGACACGCTCCAGTCAGGCGGCAAGGACCGCGCGCGGTCAAGGCGGCCGCGATCCTCGGCACGGAACCTCGCGGGGCCTTGATCTGAATCAGGTCGCGGGATGGTCTATGCGGCCAAGCTCCGACACACCTTGGGTTGAGACCATGACAGCGATGACCAGATCCTTCCCGCGCGCCGCCCTCGCCACCGTCCTGGTCCTTGGCCTGGGGGCGGGAGGCTGCGCCTCGACGCGCGACGGCGCCGCGTCGGAAGGCGCGCCGGCCGCCGCCACCCAGAGGTCCGGCGCCATGGTGCGGGGCGGGGAGAGCGGGCTGGGCATCACCGGGGCGGTGACGCCGCCGGAACTGAAGGCGGTGGCGGCCGCGCCCTACGCCCTGCCAAGTCCCCCCGACTGCGCGGCCATGGCCCGCGAGATCCTCCAGCTCGACGATCTGCTGGGTCCCGACGTCGATGTGCTGGCGGC
This sequence comes from Pseudomonadota bacterium, assembly GCA_040388315.1. Taxonomy (GTDB): domain Bacteria; phylum Pseudomonadota; class Alphaproteobacteria; order Caulobacterales; family Caulobacteraceae; genus Phenylobacterium. The sequence continues at coordinate 970 of JAZKBZ010000105.1, forward strand.
GGTGGAGACCCGCTCCGACGCCATGGGACGGGCGGCCGACCGGGCGATCACGGGCGCGGTGCGCGGGGCCATCCCCTATCGCTGGGTGCTGCGCTGGATGACCCAGGCCGGCAAGCTGGATCGCGAGCTGCGGCTGGCGATCCTGGCGGCCACGGCGCGGCGGGGCTATCTGAAGGGCGTGCGGCTGGGCCTGGCCTGCCCGCCGGCCTGACCCGCCGCCCCGGCTGGAGCGGAGCGGCGAGCCAAACCTAGGAGGCGAAGCTAGTCGACGACGGTCCAGGAGCCGTCCGGCTGTCGGCAGGCGTGGCCGCGGGCCTGCTGGGCGCGGCCCTGGATGTAGATGGTCTGGCTGTAGGTGGTGCAGCGGAAGCCGCCGGCGTCGTTGTAGTATTGGCCGACCTGGAAGGTGCCGCGGTGGTCGTTGCTGGGGTTGCGCCACTGGTAGCGGCTGCCCGCGCGGCCGGAATTGAAGCCGTCGTAATAGGTCCGGTAGGCGTAGCTGCGGTCCTCGCAGTCGAGATTTCCGGTCAGGGCCGCCCCCATCGCGCCGCCGACGATGACCCCGGTGACGGTGGTTGCGGTCCGGTTGTCGCCGCCCACGGACTGGCCCAGCAGGCCGCCGATGATGGCGCCGATCAGGACGCCGGCCGGATCGGGCTTGTCGTGCACTGCTGGTAATAGCTGTCGTCCTGATAGGTGTAGGTGCGGGTGTAGCGTTGGTTCCAGCGCTGGTCGCGGTCGTCACGATAGACGGTCTCGGCGATCAGGCCGCTGGAGGTGGCCACCAGGAAGTAGTTGTGGCTGTCGTAACGGTACCAGCGATAGCCGCGGGGCGGGGCCCGCAGGCCGAGCTGACGCCAGTCGCGGACGATGTCGTCGTTCTGCCGGTACTGGCTGGGCAGGCGGTCGCCCCGCGACCAGCGGGGGCCGTACTGATAGCCGCCGGGGGTGCGCTGGTACTGGTAGCGGTTCTGCGGATCGTTGCTCCGGTTGTAGGGGTCGTAGGGCTGGGCGACGGCGGCGCCGCTCAGAAGGGACAGCGCCAGGGCGGCGCTCAGAACACGGATCATGGCGGGTCTCCTCACCCTGCGAAGGCGTGGGCCTTCATCGTTGCTCCGCAATCAGGTCGGACAACTTGGGAGGGTTATGCCTCGGATGGCGCGCGCTGGGATTGATCCTGGTCAAGCTTGGATCAGGGCGCATCCTCGGGCGCCGGCGCGCGGACGAAGACCCGGGTCTTGCCCAGCAGGGGATGCAGCACATAGGCCCGCACCCGCAGGGCGCCGTCGTCGTCGAGGGTCATGGTGGCCCGATAGTTCACCCCGTCGTCGGGATTGTAGATGCGGCCGTCCTTCCAGGTGCGCCCGTCGGCGCTGCGCAGGCCGTAGAGGATCTGCAGGCCCAGCAGGGGGCGGCCGCGCAGGGCGGGATCGGTGTTCTTCAGGTCCACCAGGGGTAGGCCCTGGGCGTTGTTGGGCCACTGGAACCAGACGATCACGCCGCACAGCCGGTCACCGCAGGGGGCGATCTCCACCCGGGTGCGCTGGTTGGTGTCCTGCCAGACGCCGACGGGGGTGGGCGCCTCGGCCGGCGCCGTCAGGAGGGCCAAGATGAGTCCAAGCGCGACCATGGCGGGCGTCTCCGCTGTGCCTGATTCCAGTCTAGACCCTGGCGGACGCCTGGCGCCAAGGGGTGTCGGCGGGACTTGCCCAAGACCTGTGAGGGTGACAATCCAGGGGCTCGGATGCAAGGAGCTGACATGGCCGAACCCAAGGGCAAGCGGGACTTCCGCGACTCGCCGCGGCTCGATCCCAAGGAGCGGCACCAGGTGGAATACTGGGCCAAGCGCTGGGGCGTGACCCACGACCAGATCATCAGCGCCTACCGCAAGGTGGGCATGATGGTGAAGGACATCGCCGCGGAGTTGGGGAAGAAGCGCTGATGGCCCACCTGATCCGCACGCAGGCCCTGATCCCGGCGGCGCCCGAGGCGGTGTGGGCGGTGCTGGCCGATTTCGAACGCTACGCCGAATGGAACCCGTTGAACCTGGAGGCCCACGGGAGCGCGGTCCTGGGGGCGAAGATCCCCATGGTGTTCCGCAACCTGGCCTCGAAGACGCCGGGCGCGACGATCTCCCAGACCGTGACCCTGGTGGCCTGCGAGCCGGGCAAGGCCCTGGCCTGGGCGGGGTCGGTCCCCCTGCTGTTCAGGGGGCGGCATCATTTCACCTTGTCCCCGGAGGGCCGCGGCACGCGGCTGCTGCACGGCGAGGACCTGAGGGGCCTGATCCCGCTCACCTTCTCCAAGACCCAGATCGCCCGCGACTTCGCCCCGGCCTATGAGGCGGTGAACGTCGCGCTCGCCGCCCGCGTGGCCGCCCTGGGATGATGGGCGTCAAGGACCTGGTGGACCTGGCCATCGACGAGGATCCGCGCAGCCCCTGCCTGTGGGTTCCGAGCGAACACTGGGGCGACTTCTGCGCGGCCATCCGCCGGACGCCCAATCTGATCGGGGCGGTGATCTATCGGGACAAGACCATCCGCGACGGGGGACCCGGGACGGACATCGTGACGGGGTCCGACCAGAGCGGCCGGCGCCGGTGATCACCGACCCGTGGTTCTACGTCCTGGCGGTTCCGGCGGTGATCATCCTGGGCCTGGCCAAGGGCGGCTTCGCCGGGATCGGGGTGATCGCGGTGCCGCTGATGGCGCTGTCGGTCTCGCCGGTGCTGGCCGCCTCCATCACCCTGCCAATCCTGATCGTCCAGGACGTGGTCAGCGTCTGGGCGTTCCGGAGGACCTGGGACCGGAAGATCCTGATCCTGATGCTGCCCAGCGCGGCGGTGGGGATCTTCGCAGGCTTCGCCCTGGCCGCCTTCGTCAAGCCCGGGGCGGTGGAGCTGGCGGTGGGGGCGGTCTCGGTGGTCTTCGCCATGCAGCGGCTGTGGCTGGAACGGGCCAGCGCGCCGGCGGCCGAGGCGCGCGCCGAGGGGCTGCCCTGGCGCGGCGTGCTGGCGGGAATCGCCGCGGGCTTCACCAGCCAGATCAGCCATGCCGGCGGGCCGCCCTTCCAGATGTATGTCCTGCCCAAGAAGCTGGAGCGCGACGTCTTCATCGGCACGAGCGCCATCTTCTTCGCGGTGGTGAACTGGATGAAGGTCCCGGCCTATCTGGCGCTTGGCCAGTTCACCCACCAGAGCCTGACCACCTCGGCCGCCCTGCTGCCCCTGGCCATCGCCTCGACCTGGGCGGGGGTGTGGCTGGTGCGGCGCGTGCCGGGCGCCGCCTTCTACCGGGTGATCTACCTGCTGCTGATCGGGGTGGGGGGCAAGCTGGCCTGGGATGGCGCGATCTCGCTTTTGGGATAGGACTGAAACCGTCGGGCCCTCAGCGCGCCGCAATCGCGGGCGAGCTTGGGGACGAAGGAGCTTTTCCCATGACGCCACGATCCTGGACCGCCGGCCTGGCCCTCGCGGCCCTGATGGGGGCGACCTCGGCGCGGGCGGAGGAGGCGGTGGCCACGGCCTCGGCGACCCCGGCCCCGGCGGCGGAGCTCTCGACCGCCGCCCAGATCGACCAGTTCATCAGGTCCGCGCCCCTGCCCAGCCTCGAGGACGAGGGCGTGGACGGGATCACCCCGGGCGAGGGCAAGCGCCAGGCGCACGGCGAGGTGGGGATCGCAGTCGGCACCGGCGGCTATCGCAGCGCCTACGCCATGAGCCTGATCCCCATCGGCGAGACCGGAACCCTGGCCATCGCCGTCAGCGAGAGCCGCAACGACCGGTTCGGCGGGTACGGCTATGGCGGTTACGGCGGCTATGGCGCCGGGGACCGGCAGTCGATCGGGCTGTCCTATTCCTCCAGCGGCGCGGCGACCGATCCGGAGTCCTCCTGCGTGGGGCGTCGCGGCCCGAGCTGGCATGACGGTCGCGGCCAGGGCGCCTGCGCGCTTGGCGCGCCGCCCCTCGACCCCCGCTAGATCGCGCGGGCCAGGTTCAGGAATTCCTCGACGTCCAGGGTCTCGGCCCGGCGGGAGGGATCGATGCCGGCCTTTTCACAGAGGCTCTCGCCCCCCAGCTGCTTGAGGCTGGAGCGGAGCATCTTGCGGCGCTGACCGAAGGCCGCGGCGGTGATTGTCTGCAGGGCGTCCAGCAGGGCCTGGTCCAGGCGCGCGGCGTGGGGGATCAGATGGACCACCGCCGAGATGACCTTCGGCGGCGGGGTGAAGGCCCTGGGCGAGACCTCCATCACCAGCTTGGCCTCGGCGGCAGCCTGGGCGATGACCGCCAGCCGACCATAGGCGTCGGACCCGGGCGCGGCGACGATCCGCTCGGCCACTTCCTTCTGGAACATCAGGGTCAGGGAGGACGGGGTGAAGCGCCCGGTCAGCCACTTGATGAGCAGGGGCGTGCCGACATTGTACGGCAGGTTGGAGACGACCGCCGTCGGACGGCCGGCGGCGAGCGCCGTCTCGTCGGCGGTCAGGGCGTCGTCCAGCAGGACGGTGAGGGCGCCGCCGCTGGCCTGGGCCAGCTCCTGCAAGAGGGGCAGGAAGCGGGGGTCCTTCTCGATGGCGGTGACCTGCGCCCCGGTCTCCAGCAGGGCCCGGGTCAGGCCGCCGGGGCCGGGCCCCACCTCGATGACGTGATCGCCCGCGCCGACCCCGGCCAGGCGGGCGATCTTGCGGGTGATGTTGAGGTCGAAGAGGAAGTGCTGGCCGAAGCTCTTCTTGGCGATCAGGCCGTGCGCGTCGAGGGTGTCGCGCAGGGGCGGGAGGTCGTCGAGGGTCATGACCCCGCCTATCCGCCCGCGCGGCGGGTGGCGATCTCGTCGGCCATGCGGATGGCGGCCACCAGGCTGTCGGCGCGAGCGAGGCCCCGGCCGGCGATGTCGAAGGCCGTGCCGTGATCGGGAGAGGTGCGCACGATCGGCAGGCCCAGGGTCACATTAACGCCGCCCCAGAAGTCGAGCATTTTCACGGGGATGAGCGCCTGATCGTGATACATGCAGAGCGCGGCGTCGTAGCGGGCGCGCATCTCTTCGGGGAAGAGGCTGTCGGCCGGGGTCGGTCCCGTGGCGTCGACGCCCAGGTCGCGCAGGGCGCGAATGGCGGGGATGATGATGTCGTGCTCCTCGCGCCCGATGGAGCCGCTCTCCCCGGCGTGGGGGTTGAGGCCGGCCACGGCCAGGCGGGGAATCTCGATCCCGAAGTCGCGGCGCAGGGCCTGGGCGGTGACCAGGCCGGCATTGACCACCTTCTCGATGCTCAGCGCGGCCGAAACCTTGGCGATGGGCTCGTGGACGGTGACGAGGGTGGTGCGCAGGCCGGGAACGGCCAGCATCATGATGGGCCCTCGTGCGCCGTCGTAGCGGGTGGACTGGGTGAGCTCGCCCAGGAACTCGGTGTGGCCCGGGAAGGCGAAGCCGGCCTCGTAGAGGGGGGCCTTGGCGATGGGAGCGGTGACCAGGCCGCAGACCTGGCCGGAGAGGGCCAGGCCCACCCCGGTCTCGATCCACTGGATCACCGACTTGGCCGCCGCCGCCGTCGGCTGGCCCGAAACCACCGGCGCGCGCAAGGGGATGTCGAGGACGGGAATGGCGTCGGGAAAGACCCGGACGGCGTCGTCGGGCGAGATGACCCGGCGGACGATGGAGGCGCCGGACCCCGACGCCGAGGCGAGGGACTGGCTGTCGCCGACGACAAGGAAGGCTGGTCCCGACTGGCGCAGCTGCGCCCAAGCCTTGACGATGATCTCCGGTCCGATGCCGGCGGGGTCGCCGAGCGTCAGGGCGAGTGGGCCTGTCTTCACTTGGTCTCGATGGTCGCCGAGTTCCTGAGGTCGCGCATGTAACGCCGGGCGATCATGCTGAGTTGCTGACCGAACAGACGGTTTTCGATCTGCTCCCGGGTCTGGCCCTCGCCGCCGCTGGCGCGCTTGGCGCAGACCGCCAACAGGTGAAGGCCGGCGCTGGTGCGGATCGGCTGCGAGAGCTGTCCGGCCTCGAGGCTCTCGGCGGCCTCGCGGAAGGCGGGCGCCAGGTCCTTGATCTCGGCCTCGCCCAGGTCGCCGGCGATGACGCCGGGCGTCTTGGCGGCCTGGGCCTCCAGATCGCCGCAGCCGGTCACCTGGGCGCGCAGGGCCACCAGCTTGGCGTTGGCGGCTTCCACGGCGCTCTGGTCGGCGGTCTGGGGCAGGCCGATGGCGGCCTGCTTGAGGCTGACCATCATGCCGCCGGCGCCGGCCCTCTTGTCACGCAGGTAGATGATGTAGACCCCGTCCTTGACCTGGATCGGGCGCGACAGCTGGCCCGGGCGCATCTGCTCCAGGGCCGCGTCGATCTCGGGAGCCATCTCGCCGGCGGTGATCCAGCCGGCGTCGCCCCCGGCCGCGGCGGTGGCGGCGGCGGAGAACTGGCGGGCCACGGCGGGGAAGGGCGCCCCCTGCTGCATCTGGGTGATGAGCTGGCCGGCGCCGGTCATGGCGGTGTCCATGCCGCCGACGCGGTTGGCGTCGATGAAGACTTCGCTGATCTGGTACTGGGGCTTGGAGGCGGCGGCGGCCAGGCGCTGCTGCACGGCCTTGACCTGATCGTCGCCGATGCGCAGCCGCGAGCCGTAGCGGCCGCGGATCCAGCGCTGCCAGCTGGTGTTGGCGCGGACCTCCTGGCGAAGGGTCTCCTCGCCGATGCCCTGGGCCTTGAGGTTCCCGAGGAACTGCTCAAGGGACATGTTGTTGCCCTTGGCCATCTCGGCCAGCTCCTCGGTGACCTCGTCGTCGGTGGCGACGATGTCCATTTTCTGCTCGCGCTCGACGCGGCGCAGCTCCTGGAGCTGCAGGCTCTCGTCCACCAGACCGATCAGGGCCTCGCGCTGGAACTGGGGCAGGTTCTGCGCCGTCGGCTGCACACCGGAGGTGGCGATCAACAGACGCATGCGCTGGGCCAGGTCGTAGGTCGAGATGATGTCGTCGTTGACGACGGCGGCGACGGACTCGTTGATCCCGGCCGGCTGGGCCGGGGCGACGGGAGCAGCGACCGCCGGCGGGGCCTCCTGGGCCCAGAGGACCGCAGGGATCGCCGTCGTGGCCAGGGCGATCGCCATGGCGGCGCCGCGCGCCGAAAGGCCCGTGACATTACGCGCACGCATCATGGGTGGGGAGTTTCCTTGGAGCGGATGGCCATGGGCAGGTCGGTGCGAAGGGCCATTTCGGTGGCGAATTTCAGTTCGCATACAACGGTCCGCCCAATGTGGCGAGGGTGAGGCGTATGGCGAGAGACTCGGTGGGACCGAGGCGCCCCACCACGGTGTCTTCGCGCCGGTAGATGATGTCCACGCGGGTGCAGTCGTCGCGGTAGGTGACCCCGAGGTCGCGGATCACCCAGGCGTCCTGGACCAGGTCGCGGTTGCCGTAGGCGGTCAGGCCCCAGTGCTTGGTGAGGTAGATGTCGCCGCCGAGATCGAGGTTCTCCACCTTGACCCCGTTGGCGTTGGCGCGGTCGCGCAGGTAGCGGAAATAGCCGTTGGCCCGCTTTATCGAGAGGTTGGCGCCGGCTTCCGCCCGCTGGACGGTGAGGTCGTCGGAATCCAGACGCGTGCGGGCGAAGAAGGACAGGCCCTTGATGGGCTGGGCGTCGGCGGCGACGATCCAGTCGGAACGGGTCTGGCGCAGGCCGCTCTGGGGGGAGAAGACGTCGTTGCTCTGGTTGCGGAAGCTGCGGCCCACCAGCAGGCTGGCGCGGCGCCCGTCGTCCCAGAACACCGAGGCGCGGGCGCCGGCGTTCACCCGCACACCGTCCTCATAGAGGTCGTAGCCGGGGAATTTGTTGGCCCGGAAGAGGTTGGTCTCGTCGAACTCGAAGGCGACCGAGTCCTCGTTGAGGTAGACCGGGGCGCCCGTGGCGCTGGTTCCCACCACCACCTGACGGGCGTTGGGGGAGGCGGCGATCTGGACGATGGGCTCCAGGATCACGGTGGAGTCGGAGAACCGGCGCACGAAGGGCCAGGTGATGTCGGCGCCGGCCACGGCCAGGCCCCGCGACAGGGTCTTGGACGCGCCCTTGACGGTGTTGAGGTCGTCGAGGCCGTAGGCGTCGCCGCGCAGGTTCACGAAGGGCGAAACCCTTATGCCGGCGGGGGCGGTGAAGGTGGCGCGCCAGTCGACCTCGCCGGTCACCCGGCGGCTGTCGAGACCCGGGAGGCGCTGCGGCGCGACGCTGAGGGGCGACTCCTCGCGGGTGAGGGCCACGGCCGACCCCAGCAGGCGCAGGCGGCCGCCGGCGATGTTGGTCTCGGGCTCCCAGCGGGCCTCGATCAGGGGGCCGACGAAGGGGAAGGTGCGGTCGTTGTCGCCGGGCCGCAAACCCTGGATGGAGAAGGCCGCGGCGGAGAAATAGGACCTCTGGTCCTGGCGGGTGGCGTAGACCTGGGAGATCAGGCGGCGGTCGTCGGCGATATAGGGGCCGCGGGCGGCGTAGACGTCGCCGATCTCGTACTTGTCGAACAGCAGGTCGTCGGAGGTGCGCTCGGCGGTGAAGCCCCAGTTCCAGCGCTCGTCGATGGCGAACTGGCCCGAGGCCAGGACATAGCTGCGGCTGGTGGCGTCGCCGAAGCGATTGCCCTTGCCGTCGAAGTCCTCGTCATAGGTGTAGCCGAACCGGGCGTCGATCGCGCCGGAGTAGAACCGCTTGCGGTAATGCCCGTTAAAGAACGGATTAACTTTCGTGTTAATTTGAGGGCTTAGCGTAATATCCGAAGACGGCGAGAGAACCTGCAGATAGGGCTGCTCATAGCTCATGCCGCGACGGTTCGAGGCGCCGAGCTTGGGCGGCAGGAAGCCGGACTTGCGGACCGCCTGCGGGTCGGGGTGCCAGAACAGCGGCAGATAGAGCACCGGGGCGCCGAAGATGCGGATCACGGCGTTGCGGTAATAGATCAGCTGCCGGTCGCGATCCTGCACCACCTTGTCGGCCTTGATGGACCAGGTGGGGGACTTGGGCGAGCCGTCGGCGGCGCAGATCTCGCAGGGGGTGTAGATCGCGCGGTTCAGCTCGTTGACCCGCTCGCTGCGGCGGACGGCGGTGGCGGCGGCCAGTTTGATGCTGGGGGCCAGACGGGCGGCGAAACCGGTGGCGACCCCGGCCTTCATGGCCTCATCCAGCACCAGCTCGTCGGCATATTCGATGCTGCCGTCGGCGTTGATGATCTGGACCTGGCCCTTGGCGGTCATCACGCCGCGGGCCTCGTCATAGACCAGCTCGTCGGCGCGCAGGGTGCGACCCTCGTAGCGGACCTCGGCCTCGCCGCGGGCGGTGGTGATCTTGTTCTTGTCGTCGCGGATGACGAGGTCAGCCTCCATGTACAGC
>JAZKBZ010000105.1:10341-13032 GCA_040388315.1 Pseudomonadota bacterium
GACCGGGCTCGAGCCCGTCGACGGGGGCCTTGTCGCCCGGCGCCTGGGCGTGCGCCTGCGCGGACATCGCCACGACGATGACCGCCACGCTCGCCAGCAGGCCGCGCTTTACGGAGACGGAACGGCGACCACGACTCATGAAGCTAGGAAACCCCCTCCAGGCGGTTGTTGGCGGATGGATAGCCGGGAACGCCAACGATTCAACCGTCTTCGGTGTAGCAGAGCAAAGTCAGCCCGGACAGGAGCGCGACCAAGGGCGGCGCCCAGGCGGCCGCATAGAGCGGGATGATCTCCGCATCGGCGAGCGCGCCGGAGAATTCGTTGAAGAAAAAGAAGATGAAACCGATGGCCACCCCGGCCCCCGCCAGGCCGCCGAGGCCCCCCAGGCGGGCCAGCCGCAGGGAAAAGGCCGCCGCCAGGACCGACATGGCCGCAAACAGCAGGGGCGTGGCCAGCAGCTGCTGGAAGCGCAGGCGGTAGCCGTCGGCGGAGAAACCGGCCTGCTCGGTCAGGCGGATGGCGGCGGGCAGCCGCCAGAAGGCGATGGCGTCGGGCGAGGCGAACCGCTCCATGGCCGATTCGGAATCCAGGGTGGAGCGGATCGAGAGCGAGTCGGAGCGCACCGAACTCTCGCCGGCGGTGGCCTCGCGGACGTCGGTGAGCTTCCAGAAGCCCGGCAGCAGCTCGGCCTGGGCGGCCTCCAGCCGGCGCTTGAACTCCGGCAGGCCGGCCTTGTTCTTCTGGTAGACGAAGAGCGAGACGCCCTTGAGCCGCACCCGGCCGGCCACCACGTCGCGGGCCTTGGCGTGGATGACGATCTGGTTGCGGTCGTCCCCCTGGCGCAGCCAGACCTCCTTGGGAGCGTCGGTGAGGTAGTTCTCCATCAGGCTGGCGCGCTCGGCCTCGAACCGGGCGCTCAGCGCCGAGGCCAGGGGATTGAAGGCGGTGACCGCCAGGACGCCGGCCAGGAAGGCCGCCACGCCCGAGGGCAGGATGAAGCGCCAGGCCGAGATGCCGGCCGCCCGCATGGCCACCAGCTCGCTGGAGCGGTTGAGGCCCACATAGGCGCTGATGCCGCCGGCCAGGAAGACGAAGGGCAGCAGCAGCAGGACCAGGGCCGGCGCCTTGAGCAGGGTCAGGCCGAAGAGCTGGGCGACGCCGACGTCGGCGCGCACGCCCACCGAGCGCGACAGGTCGACGAACTGCACCAGCAGGATCACCGCCGAGATGACGGCCAGCGCCGCGCCGACGCCGGTGAAGGTGCGGACCAGGACGTAGCGTTCGAGGCGGCCGGTCCCGATCATGCGGCCGCCTGGGCGATGCGGGCCGGACGCAGGCGCATGTCGATGAAGCGGCTGACCCGCTGCTTGAAGATCCCGCGCAGGGCCAGAGCCATGGCGCCCACGGGCACGACGAACTGGACGAGGTTCAGCCAGGGCTCGGACTCGCTGCCGGCCTGGACCACGAAGCCCAGGATGCGGACAGCGACCGCCAGGCCGGCGACGGTGGCGATGCGCCGCCCATAGCCCAGGCGCGAGAAGCCGCCGCCGATGATGGCCAGCAGGGCGAAGCTCATGAAGGTGAGGTTGTAGAGCGGGGTCGAGAGGCGCGCGGCGCCCTCGGCCAGCAGCTTGTCGCGGTTCTGCGTCTCCCAGACCTGCTGCAGGTCGGGGAACAGCAGTTCGTGCAGGTAGCGGTCGGACGGCTTGTAGTGGACCATCTCGTCGGACTGCAGGTAGCGCGACAGGTCGAAGACGTATTCGTCGAAGGACAGGAAGTTCAGCACCCCGGTGCGGCTGAACTCCTGGTTGGAGCCCTTGCGCATCAGCAGCACCGGCTTGTCGCCGCGCTTGACCACCCGGCCCTCGTCGGCGGTGTAGGTGGTGGCCCCGCCGTCGCTCTTGGTCTGGTGGATGAAGAGATTGTGGATCAGGCCGCCGGAGTCCACCGACTGGGCGTAGACAGTGAGGCCGGGGGCGGGCTCGGTGAACTCGCCCTCGCGCACCAGGGTCGAGGCCAGGTCCGTGCGCACCTGGAACAGGGTCTCGCGCATCTGGCGCGAGGCTGCGGGCTGGACCCAGAGGTTCATGAACAGCGCGATCAGGGTGACGACGCCCGCCAGGCGCAGGGCCGGGGCGATCACCCGCCAGCGGCTCATCCCCCCGGCGAAGCAGACCACGATCTCCTGCTCCACGTGCAGGCGGTTGAGGGCCACCAGGGCGGCCACCAGCAAGGCGATGGGCATGACCATGTTGACCAGCTGCGGCATGGCCAGCAGCGTCACCTGGAGGAACACCAGCGCGCTCTGGCGCTGGCTGACGATGATGTCGAGCTGCGACAGGCTGGTGGACAGCAGCGCGACAGCCGTCAGCGCGAGCGTCGCGAAGACGGTCGGTCCCAAGAGCTGACGAAGCAGGTATCGATCTATCAGGCGCATCGGCAAGAAATATGGGGCAGGCCAAGATATTTGCCGCGCCCGGGACGGGAAGCTGCTCTAAACCATGCGTCGCCCCGCCACACAACCGCCGCACGAACGGTCAGGCTGGGAAGGGTTCAGGGCGCACGCTGCGCCGGGTCGAGACGTTTGAGAGAATTTCATGGATATCCAGTTCGTCGCGGCTGACGCCGCGGCCTTTCTCCAGCATCGAAGCCAGATTGTCCAGATTCATGTTGGCGAGGTAGGTCTGGATG
>JAZKBZ010000105.1:13042-21966 GCA_040388315.1 Pseudomonadota bacterium
GGTGAAAAGAGCGCCCTGGCGATCGTCGTGTTCGAGGGCGAGGCCGCCTCCGTCCAGGGCGGGGCCTTCGCCAAGGCCCTGGCCGGAGCCCGTTTCACGGGCGCCAAGGGCCAGACCCTGGACGTGCTCGCCCCGGCCGGCTCCGACGCCGCCCGCGTGGTGCTGGTGGGCGCCGGCAAGGCCGGCGACTTCGACGCCATGGCCGCCGAGACGGCGGCGGCCTCAGCCTATGGGGCGGTGAAGACCTCGGGCCTGACCACCCTGCGGGTCGTGCTGCCGGGCGCCGACGCGATCAAGGCGTCGCGCGCGGCCTTCGGCGTGCGGCTGGCGGCCTACCGCTTCGACAAGTACCGGACCAAGGAGGCGGCCGAGAAGAAGCCCTCCGTCGTCAAGACCGAGGTGGTCACCACCGAGGCCGACGCCGCGGTCACCGCCTTCGCCGACCTGGCGGCCCTGGCCGACGCCATCAGCTTCTCCCGCGACCTGGTCTCCGAGCCGCCGAACGTCCTCTACCCCGCCGAGTTCGCCAAGCGCGTGAAGCAGCTGGAGGAGCTGGGCCTGGAGGTCGAGATTCTCGGCGAGGCCGAGATGATGAAGCTGGGCATGGGCTCGCTGCTGGGCGTGGGGCAGGGGAGCATCCGCGAGAGCCAGCTGGCGATCCTCAAGTGGAACGGCGCCGACGACAAGAAGGCCCAGCCCATCGCCTTTGTCGGCAAGGGCGTCTGCTTCGACACCGGCGGCATCAGCATCAAGCCCGCCGACAACATGGAGCACATGAAGACCGACATGGGCGGCGCGGCCGCGGTCTCGGGCCTGATGCACGTGCTGGCCGGCCGCAAGGCCAAGGTCAACGCGGTGGGCATATTGGGCCTGGTGGAGAACATGCCCGACGGCAACGCCCAGCGTCCGGGCGACGTGGTCACCTCCATGTCGGGCCAGACCATCGAGATCATCAACACCGACGCCGAGGGCCGCCTCGTCCTGGCCGACGCCGTCTGGTACTGCCAGCAGCGCTTCAAGCCGAAGTTCATGGTGGATCTCGCCACCCTGACCGGTGCGATCATCATCGCGCTCGGCGACGATGTCGGTGGTTTGTTCAGCAATAACGATGAGTTGTCGGGTAATCTTCTGGCGGCGTCGAACGCCGAGGGTGAGCCCCTGTGGCGCATGCCCCTGCCGGCCCAGTACGACAAGAACATCGACTCCATGATCGCCGACATGAAGAACACCGGCGGCCGGCCGGGGGGCTCCATCACCGCGGCCATGTTCATCCAGCGCTTCGTCAACGGCGTGCCGTGGGCCCACCTGGACATCGCCGGCACCGCCTGGAAGAAGCCGTCGACCGTCCCCACCATCCCCGAGGGCGCCACCGGCTTCGGCGTGCGGCTGCTGAACCGCATGGTGGCCGACAAGTACGAAGGCTGATCGGGCGCCTTGCGCTTCGCCCTGCTGCATAGCCCCCTGGTGGGCGCCAGCTGCTGGCGGCCGACGATCGAGGCCTTCGCCGACCTGGGGGTCTGGGCCGCCGCGCCCAGGCTGCCGGCCCTGGCCCAGGTGACGCCGCCCTATTTCCCCGCCCTGGCGGCGGAGGTGGCGGCGCAGATCGCCCCCATGGACCCGGTGGTGCTGGTGGTGCACTCCGGGGCCGGGGCGCTGGCCACCTCGGTGACGGCCGCCGCGCAGGGAAAGGTGAGCCAGGTGATCTTCGTCGACGCCATCCTGCCCAATCCCGGCCGCTGCTGGTTCGAGACCGCCGGCGACGCCCTGGTGCGCACCCTGAGGGAGGCCGCCCGCGACGGCTGCGCCCCACCCTGGGACCAGTGGTTTCCGGCCGGCGCCCTGGCCGCCCTGCTGCCGGAGGGCGGCGCGCGCGCGGCCTTCCTCGCCGAGCTGACGCCCACGCCCATGGCCTATCTGGAGGAGGTCGAGCCGGAACTGGACCTGCCCGACGACGTGGGCTGGGCCTATCTGCGGCTCTCCAAGACCTATGAGGACGAGGCCGCCGTCGCGCGCGCCCACGGCATCGCCACCCTGCGCCTGGACCGCCATCACCTGGCGATGGTGACCCATCCGGCCGAGGTCGCGGCGGCCTTGATCAACCTGGTGCGGGGCTGAGCATGGCCTGCGAGGTGTGGTTCTATCACCTGGAGCGGACGGGCCTGGACCAGGCCCTGCCGGAACTGCTGGAAAAGACCCTGGCGCGGGGCTGGAAGGCCATCGTGCGCGCCGCCGGTCCGCAGCGGGTGGAGCACCTGGACGGCTGGCTGTGGGCCTATCGCGACGAGAGCTTCCTGCCCCACGCCCCGGCCGACGAGCCGGGCGCGGCGCGGCAGCCGATCCTGCTCACCACAGGGACGGAGAACCCCAACGGGGCCGACGCGCTGTTCCTGGTGGACGGGGCCGAGCCCGGGGAGCTTGGCGACTACGCCCGGTGCGTGATCTTGTTCGATGGCGGGGACGAGGAGGCGGTGGCGCTCGCCCGCCGCCAGTGGAGCGCGGTGAAGGCCAAGGGCCTGCCCGCCTCCTATTGGAAGCAGCAGGGACGCGGTTGGGAGAAGCAGGCATGAAACTCAAGATTCTGGCGGGCGCGGGCCTGGCTCTGCTGATGGCCGCCTGCGCGAGCGACGCGCCGCAGCCAGCGCCGCCCCCGCCGGCCCCCTATCGCCCCGCGCCCCCGCCGCCCCCGCCGGCCGACCAGTGCGGCGCGGCCGAGGCGCAGAAATATGTCGGCCGCTCGCGGACCGAGATCCCGATCCCGGTGCTGCCGGCCCTGCAACGGGTGGCCTGCACCACCTGCCCGGTGACCATGGACTACAGCCCCCGCCGGCTGAACTTCTTCTACGACGCCCAGACCGGGATCGTGAAAGAGGTGAAGTGCGGCTAGAGGCTCGCATGCGAGCCTCTCACTTCGAGTGTGAGCGCGGCGGTCGGGCCAACCGGTATCCACTTGGCCCTGCCGCGCTCTTGCCTGACCAAGGGTCAGTCTGACCTCCTGCGTGAAACAGGGGGACGGGCATGAGGTGGGTTGTCGGAATTCTGGCGGTGGTCGTGGCGGGCCTGGCCCTGGCCGGCTGCGCGCTGACCGCCAAGGACATCCCCTATCCGACCCTGGAGGCCAAGTACGGCGGGCCGGCCTCGCACTACATGGACCTGCCGGGGGCGCTGCGTGTCCACTACCGCGACCAGGGCAGGGCCGAGGGGCCCACCGTGGTGCTGGTGCACGGGTTCGCGGCCTCCCTGCAGACCTGGGAGCCCTGGGTTGCGCGGTTGGCGCCGGACTACCGGGTGATCAGCCTGGACCTGCCCGGCCATGGCCTGACGCGGGCGCCCGAGGGTTATGTGGCGGCCCAGGCGACCAATGTGGCGGTGGTGGACCAGCTGACCCGCAACCTCAAGGCCGACAGGTTCGTCATCGTCGGCAACTCCATGGGTGGCGGGGTGGCCTGGGCCTATGCCCTGGCCCATCCCGAGCGGCTGCGCGGCCTGGTGCTGGTGGACGCCGCCGGCTGGCCCCGGGAGGGAAAGGGCAAGGAGAAGCCGCCCATCGTCTTCAAGCTGCTGGGCAATCCGGCGGGCCGCGCCTTCCTGCGCAACATCAATCCCCGGCCCCTGGCGGCCAAGGGGCTGAAGTCGGCCTATGTGGACGAGACGATTGTCACGCCCACCCTGGTGGACCGCTATGTGGAGTTGGCCCTGGCGCCCGGCCACCGGGCGATCCTGACCTCCGGCCGCGACGGCCCGCAGCGGCGGATCGACAAGGCGGTGTTCGGGACCATCAAGGTCCCGACCCTGGTGATGCACGGTGAGGCCGACACGGTGATCGACGTGGCCGCCGGGCGCGGCCTGGCAAGCGCCATCCCCGGCGCCAAGCTGATCACCTATCCCGGCGTCGGCCACGTGCCGATGGAGCAGATCCCCGACCAGTCGGCCAAGGACCTGCGGGCCTTCCTGACGAGCCTGCCGGCTACTTGATCGCGAAGCAGTAGAAGAGGCCGTTCCCGCCGGTGGCCACCAGGTCGGGCGGGGAGCAGCTGCGGGTCTGGTGGGCGGAGTTCCAGGAGGTGGGGTTCTGGCCGCCGCCGATGCGGTCGTGGTGGCCGACCATGGTCCGGCTCTCGGCCGACGAGGTCCAGTTGTTGCAGGTGAGGTTCGGCGGGGCGACGGGGGCGGGCGTGCCGGCGGGCGCGTTGGCAGGCAGGGGCATGGCCACCGGCGGCGCCAGACGGCCGTCGGTGAGCGAGCCGGTCATGATGTCGTGCTGGTTGGGGCTGTCGCCTCGGCCCTTGACAGGGTTTCCCTTCTCGTCGAGCGAGTTGGCCTTGCCGGTCAGGGCCGCCTCGCTGTGCAGGTCGTCGAGACTGGAGGCGATCTGGACGCCCTTGGCGTTGAACCAGGGACCCTTGCCGATGCGGTCGCGGGCGTTGATGGCCTTGCCCTTGGAGTCGGTGGCCGAGAGGTAGGCGCGCCATTGGTGGTCGCCGGCGCCGGCCTGCGCCGCCAGCTTCTGGCACCAGGCGTCCGCGCCCTTCAAGCCCCCCAGGTCGCCGCCCTTGCCGGGACCGACGCTGGTGATGAAGAAGGTCATCTTGGAGCGTTCCTTGGCGATGACCGCCCCGCCGGCCGCAGCCATGGCGATCGCGGCCGCGACGCCGCCAATGATCAGCTTGTTCATGCTTGCCTCCCGGGATTTGACCGCGATGCTAGCAGGAACAAAGCCGATGTCTTGAGGGAGAGTTCGCATGGCCGACTACGCCGCCGAGATCGCCGCCGCCCAGGGCGTGCTGGACGAGTTCATGGCGGGCTTCAACGCCCGCGACGTGGCGCGATGGGACGCCACCTTCAACTTTCCGAGCGTGCGGCTGGCCTCGGGGACCCTGGTGATCATCCAGGCCGGCGACCACAAGCCCGGCATGTTCGACAAGGGGGCGCTGGCGGAGTGGGACCACTCGGCCTGGGAACGCCGCGAGGTGATCCACGCCGGGGCCGACAAGGTGCACATCGACACCCGCTTCACCCGCTACCGCAAGGACGGCAGCGTGATCGGCGGGTTCGATTCAATCTATGTGATCACTCGCGAGAACGGCCACTGGGGCGTCAAGGCGCGGTCGAGCTACGCGCCGTAGGGCCTCGCGACTCCACGCCTTCTCGCTCCAGCTACTTCACGACGCTGAACGACCCCGCCGCGCCGGGGAAGACCACCGGGCTCTCATAGCCGTCGGCGGAAATGGCCGAGACCCCGAAGAACCAGTCGTCGATGACCACGCCCTTGAGGGTCTCGGCGGTGGCGGCCGTGTCCTTGGCGTGCTCCCAGCGCGGGGCGGTGGTGGCGCGCCAGTGGACGCGGTAGCCGCTCGCGCCGGGGCTGGCGGACCAGGTCACCTTGGTGTCGGGGGAGACCGCGCCCTCGATCTTGACGTCCTCCGGCGGGGCCGGCGCCCTGGCCAGGGCGGCCATCATCACGACGTTGAGCTGGGTGACCTTGGCCAGATAGGGGAAATCGACGCCCTCGATGGTGTCGCCATAGACTCGACCGTTCTGCGTGCGCAGGTCCTGGTGCTGGCGGTCATAGTGCTCGGCGGCCTCGGTGACCCGGATGGCGGGGAAGCCCGCGTTCAGCATCTCCACCTGGTCGCCGCCACGGCCATAGCGATCGGTGCGATAGACCATGACCACGTCGAGGCCCTTCAGATAGGTCTCCGCCAGGCCGTCGGCGAAGCGGGCGAGGTTGCGCGAGGGGCTGTCCACCTCACCGCCGTTGTAGCGGCGGCCATTGGCCTGCTGCGGGGTCTCGACGGCCTTGGTGCCCTCGGAGAAGACGCGAACCTGGCGGTCATTGTGGACGCCGCTCATGCCATGGGTGTTGCCGACGATGTCGTTGTTGAGGTCGGCCTCGACCCGCCAGCCGTGCTCCTTGGCGTAGGCGGCCAGGACCTTGCCGCCATAGAGGCCCTGTTCCTCGCCCTCCAGCACGGCGAACACCAGGGTGGCGGGGAACTTGTGCTTGGACAGCACGCGGGCGGCCTCGATGACGGCGGCGGTCCCCGAGCCGTCGTCATTGGCGCCGGGCGCGTCGGCCGTGGCGTTCATGACGTCGGTGACCCGGCTGTCGATGTGGCCGGAGATGACGATCACCCGGTCCGGATCGGTGGTCCCCTTCTGGATGGCGAGGATGGCGCCGATCTCGGTGGGGTTGGGGACGCGGGCGCCGGTGAAGATCTGTTTCGGGACCGCCACGGTGAGGCAACCCCCGCAGGCCTTTGAAATCGCTTCGAACTCGGCGGCGGTCCAGCGCTCGGCGGCGCCGATGCCGCGGGTGGGCGAGGCGCGGTCCGACAGGGTGTGGCGGGTGCCGAAGCCCACCAGCTTGGTGATGGTGGCATGAAGCCTCGCCTGCTGAACCTCCTTGGCGATCTGGACCAGCTCGGGCTGCGGCTTGGCGGCGGCGGTGAGCAGGGGGAAGGCGAGGAGGGCGGTGAGCAGGATGGGGCGCATGGGGGGACCTTCGAAAACCTGCGACGACTGTTACGCCACCGACGCGCGCTTGCGAACAGGCTCTGCTAGGTAGGCGCCATGAAACTCCCCATCGATATCGACAGCGTCAAAGGCTTCATGGACCCGGCGGAGGGGGCGGCCCTGTACGACGCGGCCCTGGCCTGCGCGCCCCGCGGGCCGTGCCTGGAGATCGGCGCCTATTGCGGCAAGTCGGCGGTCTATCTGGGGACCGCCTGCCAGGCGGCGGGCGGGGTGCTGTTCTCCGTCGACCACCATCGCGGCTCGGAGGAGAACCAGCCGGGCTGGGAATACCACGACGCCGAGCTGTGGGATGAGGCGGCCGGCGCCATGGACACCCTGCCGTTCCTGCGCACGACCCTCAGGCGCGCGGGGCTGGAGGAGGTGGTCTTCCCGGTGGTGGGCCGCTCGGCCCTCATCGCCAAGGCCTGGGCGACGCCGCTGAGCTTCCTGTTCATCGACGGCGGCCACACCATGGAGGCGGCCCTGGGGGACTGGCGCCATTGGACGCCGCACCTGATGGCCGGCGGGACCCTGGCCATCCACGATGTGTTTCCCGACCCTGCGGACGGAGGGCGGCCGCCGTTCGAGATCTACCAGCGAGCGTTGGCCTCGGACCTCTATGAGGAGGTGGCGGCGGTGAAGAGCTTGCGAATCCTCAGGAGGATTTGACGCCCCTCAACCGCTCGGGACGAGCGGGATTTATTGCCGCGAGATCAGCACGTCCGACGCCGCTGACGCCCCGAGCCGGGCGTCGAAGGCCAGGATGGCGGCGGCCTGGGTCCAGGTGGGGCGCTCGCGGGGCCAGACGATCTGTTCGGCGAACTGCCAGCCCATCCAGAAGGCGCCGTCCGCGTCGCGGTGGTTGAGCTGGGAATCCAGCAGGGCGCAGGCGGCGGCCCGGGCGCCGAGGCCGAGCAGGGCCATGGCCAGCTCGCAGGACTCCGCCACCGTCACCCAGGGCTCGCTGGCCACGCAGCGGCAGCCGCGCCCCAGGACGGCGAAACGGGGCGCGCGGGCCTCCAGTCTGGCGAAGGAGGCGCCCGGCGACAGCACCCCGGCCAGGGCCGGATAGTACCAGTCCATGGCGAAGTCGGAGCGGTCCTGCAGGCGGTCGAAACGGTGGGGGGCGTTGCGGATGGCGTGGCTGAGGCGGTCCTTGGCTTGGGCCCAGGCCGGCTGCGGGTCGCCCACCAGGTCGGCGAGCTTCAGGGCGCAGTCGAGGCTCTTGTGGATCGAGGCGTTACCGGCCAGCACCGCGTCATCGGCCCCCGTGCCGAAGGCTTCCTGGCTCCAGGAGATGTCGCCCTCCGGGTGCTGCAGGGTGAGCACGAAGTCGATGGCGGACCTGACCATGGGCCAGTAGCGGCGGGCGAAGGCCAGGTCGTTGTCGAGGCGGTAGCGGTGCCAGAGGGCCACGGCGGGATAGGCGGCGAAATTGCTGTCGCGGAAGGCGGCGGCCGGGGTGCGGGCCATGTGCAGGCGGTCGGCCATGGGCAGGGTGTTGCCGTACTCGCCGAGCCAGGCGCCGGACTGCTCCTGCGACCAGGCCAGGTATTCGAAGCCGCGGTCGGCGGCGTCGAACTCGCCCATGGCGCCCAGCGCCATCAGGCATTCGGCGTGGTTCCAGGGATCCCACGGCCCCTTGTCGAACCAGGGGATGGCGCCATTGGCCTGTTGCTGGACCAGGATGACGTCCAGGGCGCCGGCATAGGGGGCCAGCGGGCCACCGACGCGGTCGAAGGCCAGGCTCATGCGAGGCCTTTACGGAAATAGAGCGCCACGCTCTTGCCCATCAGCGGCGCGGTCACCGCCTCGAGGACGCGGGTCAGGGCCGGGCGATCCATCAGGTCCCAGACCAGGAAGCGGTGGTAGAGCCTGACCAGGGGATGGTCATCGCGGCGGTCCCAGAAGGCGCACTTCAGCCACCAGTAGGGGGCGTGGAGGGCGTGGGCGTAGTGCTTGCCGCGATAGGCGAAGCCGAGCGCGCTGATTGAGCGCCGCAGGTCGGCCTCGTGGAAGATGCGCACATGGCCGCCGGGCTGGTCGGCATAGCCCCCGGCGCCGGGGGCCAGCGCCCAGCAGATGCGCTCGGGCCAGGCCCGCGGCACGGTGGGGACGAAGCGGCCGCCGGGCTTGAGCACGCGGCGGATCTCGGCGAGCGCCTTGTCGTATTCGTGCAGGTGCTCCAGCACCTCCGAGCAGATCACCACGTCGAAGGCCGCGTCGGCGAAGGGCAGGCGGTAGGCGTCGCCGGAGAGGAAGCTGGTGGCGGCGTCGCCCGTGCTGGGGGGGAGGTGGTCGAGGCCGTCGCGAGCCTTGATGAGGCTGGGGATGTCGAGGTCGAGGCCTACGACGTTGACGCCGGGGATCATGTGCAGGCCGTGGACGTGGCGGCCCTCGCCGCCGCCCTC
>JAZKBZ010000106.1:0-5810 GCA_040388315.1 Pseudomonadota bacterium
TCGTACACCTCGCCGCAGCCATGATCTGGATGCGCTGAATGTCGATTCCGCCTAGCGCGACATCCAGGGCTTGGACTTGGCCGAGGACGAGGCCGCCGCCGCGCGTTCACGCTGGAAACGGCCGCCGCGGGGCGGCTTGGGCTTGGCGTCCAGGGCCGCCTGCTTCAGGCGCAGAGCCTTCTGGATCGGGGTCTCGGCGGGCGGGTCGTCTGTCGGGTCGGCCAAGGGATCGTCCTCCGGAAGCCTCACCCTAGCACGTCACGCCGCCCGCGCGAGGATCAGCGCCGCTGCTGGCCGTTGGGCAGGGTGGTCTGGACGATCTTGGGCTTGGCGGCCGTGGGGCCGGTGGAGCGGGGGTCGTTCATGCCCTTGGGGGCGGCGGGCCGCGTGCTGGGATAGGTTCTCATGGGGTGGTCCTTGCGACTTGCCTGACGGCCCGGGGCGGGCCGTCAGTTAGACCGTCCGCGTCGTCGCCGGGGTGACGTCGTCGAGGGCGGGAACGGCCGTGTGGACGATCGAGACCCGCGTCCCGGGATGGGCCTGCGTGATCTTGACCCCGGCGCAGAGCTGGTTGGCCAGGGCCTCGACGATGCTGGTGCCCAGGCCCGGCTTGGCGGCCTCCAGGTTCGTGGGGATGCCGACCCCGTCATCCTGCACGCAAAGGGTCCAGTTGTCGCCCTCGCGTTGGTAGTCCACCCCGATCTTGCCGCGCCGATGGCCAGGGAAGCCGTGTTTCAGGGCGTTGATCACCAGTTCGGTGACGATCAGGCCCAGGCTCACCGACACATTGGCCTCGATGAGGCTGTCGTCGCAGGTCACCGCCAGGGTGATCTGGTTCGGGTCGCGGATCATCGAGGCGCCCAGGCTCTCGCACAGCCGGACGAGGTAGGGGCCCAGCAAGACGGCGTCGAGGCTGGTGGCGGAGAGCTGCTGCTGCACCGTGGCGATGGACATCACCCGGTTGTGGGCGTCCTTCAGATAGGCGCGGGTCTCCTCCGATGGCACCTTGCGAGCGGTCTGCAGCAGCACGCTGGCGATGATCTGCAGGCTGTTGGCGACCCGGTGCTGCACCTCCCGCAGCAGGATGGCCTTTTCCCGCAGCAGGTCGTCCTTCTCCTTCAGGGCGTCGGCGCCCTGGCGGTCGCGCAGGCGCGCGCCGGTGATGTCGGTGACGGTGAGCAGCAGGCGCGGCGCCTCGGCGTCCCCGTAGTCCAGCCGCCGGGCGTTGAGGATCAGGGCGTGGGGGCCGTCCGGCGCCCTGAGGTCCATCTCATAGGAGTCGACCTCGGCGCCCGACAGGCAGGCGGCGAGCAGGGACCGAAGCTGAGGCACATCCCACTCGCCGGCCCCCAGGTCGAAGATCGGGCGGCCCGCAACGGCGGGGGGGGCGACATGGAAGGCGACCAGGAACGAGGCGCTGGCCGCGATTACCGCGAACTCGCCGTCCAGCAACAGTAGCGGGGCGGTGGAGGACGCCACCATGGCCAGTGCGAGCCTCTGATCGGCGGGGCTGGGCAAGACGAAAGCTCCTTCGCACACGGCGGGAGCACGAGCTTTCGCCCAGATCTCTCTGCCGTCGGCGCCAAGAACTCTTTCCAACGGTAAATCTATTGTTTCACATATCTTGTCTCTTGTCCGACATAATAAGAGATATCCGAGACAATTGGCCGCGAGTACAGCTTAGGTGGGCCCTCGGCGGCGAGCCCTACTGGGACGCCTGCTACGCCCACCGCAAGGCGGTCGGCGTCTCGCAAGCGCCGACCTAGTCGTCGTCGAACTCGCCCAGCATCTCGGCCTTGGTGGCCTCCCAGCGGGCGGCGCCTTCGCGCAGGGAGGCGCGGATGGTGGCGATGTCCACCGGAGCGTAGGCCTCCTGGTGCACGCCGAGCGCCACCAGGAAGGCGGTCACGAAGTCGCGGTAGTCGACCCAGGTCTTGCCGGCCAGCTCCATGGGCCAGGCCAGCAGGCTCTCGTCGGCCCCCTGCCAACCCTCGCTCAGCCGGACGGCGGCGATCTCATAGGGGAAGGGGTCGCCCAGGGTCTCCAGGCCGAAGTCGGTGACGATCCACTGGCGGCCGCGCCAGACGATCTCGCTGGCGCGATCGCCGATCTCTTCTTTGAGCATTTCGATGTTCCGGCAGGGCCGCGAACGGCCGCGTGAGCCCAGCAGATGATCGCTTTGCGGCGGGCCCGCAAGGCTTAGGGCTTGCAGGTTGACGCGCGGCCGGGGCAAGAGGCGGCCATGACCGACACCATCACCCTTTGGACCGACGGCGTCTGCACCGACAGCCGCGGCTTCGGCGGCTGGGCCTATGTGCGGACCTGGCGCGGCGAGGCTCGCGGTGCCGCCGGCGGCGAGCGCCAGGCTGTCACCCCGCGCATGGAGCTGACGGCGGTGGTCCGCGCCCTGGCCGACCTGGAGGGGACCCCCGCCGCCGCGCCCCTCACCGTCTGTTCCGACAGCGCCCTGGTGATCGCCGGCGCCGCCGGCCTCGCCGCCTGGAAGGCCGCCGGCTGGGTCACCGACACGGGCGAGCCGGTCGCGCACCGCGACCTGTGGGAAAAGGTCGCCGCCGTCACCCTGGCCCGCCCCGTGACCTTCACCCGGGTCACCACCACGCCCACCGGCAAGGAGCCCGCCGGCTTCGTCGCCGCCTGGTCGGACTACGCCCGGGAGAAGTGCAAGGCCGCCGGGGCCTTCACCTCGACGATCCCCAAGCCCAACCTCGCCAAATTCCCCGGGCTTGCGGACGCCTGAAGTGCGGCGCCGCTCGCCGCCAAGATCCGCGAGATGATCGAGCGCTGAGCGTCCTCCCCCGCTGCCCAGGGGAGGAAAGGGGCTAGCTAGCGCGTCTGCGCGCCCGGATCGGTGAAGAAGAACAGGGCGAGCGCCATGGCGGCGGCGGCGTCGCGGTCGGACGAGCCCTGGACCGGCAGATAGACCGTCCCCTTGAACGGTGTGCGCACCATGCCGCCGACCTCCTGGTCGCCCTTCAGGATCACGTACGACATCGTGCTTCCGCCCCCCAGCGGCATGGAGCCGGGCATCTTCCGGGTCTTGGCGCGCAGGGTGACGCCGCCATAGCGGATCTCCGCGGCCCTCTGCGGCTGGTACAGCTTGTCCATGAACTTGCCGTCGCTCAGCACCAGGGCGAAGGAGGCGTCCGGGGGGCCGCCCGCGAAGTTGCAGACATAGGCCAGGTCGTTCCGCTTGAAATCGATCCAGCTGAAACCGAAGCGGTTCTGCCCGCCCTCGCAGGATACGGTCATGGGCGCCTTCAGGCGCGGCGAAGCGACCGTGAAGGTGGTCTTCGCATAGTCGCTGGAGAACATGCCGAGCGCGCGGGTCTGCTTGTTCACCGCCTTCACCTGGCCGGAATATTCTCCCAGCTCGTAGCCGAAGCCCAACAGCAGGCCCTTCACCCGCTTGGGCTGTAGGCTCAGCTTCTCCGTGTGGCTCATGTCCTGCGCCTGGGCCGGAGCCCCGCTCGTAAGGATCGCCGCCGCGAGAACGCTCAAAGCCACTCGTTTCATGGTCGCCACTCCCCGTTGCAGGACCGCAAGTCTAGGATGGGAAGCGGCGCCGTGGAAGGTGTCTAGGAACGCGGTTCGATGAGCAGGGCGTCGGTATAGGTCTCCACCACCAGGCTGAAGGGCGCCCCGTCCGGCGTCGCCAGCACCGCGCGGTGGCGCAGGATCTCGTGCGGGACGGCGAGCGCCCCCGGCCCGGCCGCGGGCAGGGGGCGGCCTTCCCACCCCGCCGGCAGGGGCTGGAAGAGCGCCTCGGCCGCCAGGGTCCGGCGGCGGAAGTCCAGCGGCCGCACCACCACCCCGAAGGGGGTCTGGGTGGTGTCCAGGGCTGTGTTCATGGCCGGGGTCAGGCGGTCCGGCAGATACCAGTTGTCGGCCTCCGACAGCACCTTGTCGCCACAGGCCAGCTCCACCCGCCGATAGGCCACGGGCGCCTCGGCGGAGACCCGCAGGTCGCGCCGCTCGGTCTCGCCCGGCGTTTTGTCGGCCCCGGTGATCCGCCGGGCGACGATCTTCGCCCCGCCGCCGGGGCCATGGGCGTCGCACCAGCGCTGCAGGGTGGCCGTGGCGCTGTCGCGGCTCAGCAGTTCGGCGTTCAGGCCCTGGACCTGGGCCTGCGCCGACAGCCGGGCCAGCGGGGTGTCGGGCCAGTCCGCCGCCGTGGCGGGACCGGCCAGGAGAACGAGGAGCAGGGGAAGGCCGCGCATGGCCCTCGTCTCGCATTCTCAAGCCCGTCCCGTCCAGCTAGCTTGCCGCCCATGGCCAAGACCACTCCCGCGACTCTGGCGCTGCGCAAGGCCGGCGTCGCCTTCGAGCTCCACACCTACGACTACGACCCCGAGGCCGGCCGCGTGGGGCTGCAGGCCGCGCAGAGCCTGGGGGCCGATCCGGCGCGGGTGCTGAAGACCCTGATGGTCCAGGTGGATGGCAAGCCGGTCTGCGCGGTCCTGGCGTCGGATCGGGAGGTGGCCATGAAGAAGTTGGCCGCGGTGTTCGGCGGCAAGAGCGCCCAGATGATGAAGCCCGCCGACGCCGAGCGGATCACCGGCTACCGGGTCGGCGGGGTCAGCCCCTTCGGCCAGAAGCGCCCGGCCCCCACGGTGGTGGACGAGGCCGCGCTCGCCCACCCCAGGGTGTTGGTCAATGGCGGGCAGCGGGGCTTGCAGGCGGAGCTTGGCCCGGCGGACCTGGTGGCGGCCCTGGGGGCCAAGGTGGCGGCCATCACCTGAGCGTCTTTCCACCCGCTGCGCCGGGGAGGAAAGGGGCTCGCCTTGCCCTCGCGCCGTGTAAGCTGATCCTCCCGGTCTCTCCCCAAAAGGCCCGCATGTCCGCCGCCCAGTCCAAGGCCAATGTCGCTCTCGTCATCGAGACCATGTACGCCGTGGCGGCCGATCCGGAGCGCTGGGAGCAGGTGATCGAGGCCCTGGACGTGCCGGCCCAGGACGAGCAGGAGACCCAGGGGGTCGCCAGCCTGGCCCGCGCCGCGGCCGGCGGCGGCGAGCGCGCCGATGTCGGCCTGATCGTGGTCTCCGGCGCCGGCGGGGCGGTGGCCTGCAACCCGGCCGGGGAGAGCCTGTTCAGGCTCCGGCTCGGACGCATCGAGGCCCGGGGCCTGGCCTTCCTCAACCCCTCCAACCACGAGGCCCTGGCCCAGGCCCGCAGGCGCCTGCGGGAGACCCGCGGCCGCCAGGTCATCGTCAAGTTCCTGGACGAGGCCGACGAGGGTCCGCACTTCGCCTATGTCACCCCCGCCGCAGCCCTGCCGCCGGCGCTCGCCGCCACCCTGCCGTCCCCTTCGCCGCGCGGGGAAGGCGACATCGCCATCGTCTTCCCGGCTCTTGAGACCACCGACCGCCTGTGGGCCAGCGTCCGCGAGAGCTTCGGCCTGACCCCGGCGGAGACGAAGCTGGCGGCGCGGTTGAAGGACGGCCTGAGCCTCAAGGAGGCCGCCGAGGACCTGGAGGTCAGCCTCAACACCGTGCGCAACCAGCTGCGCGCCGTCTTCGACAAGATGGGCCTCAACCGCCAGAGCGAGCTGGTCCGCGCCCTGACCCAGCTCGGGGCCCTGGCCCAGGCCTTCGAGGACCCGGGCGCCCGGCGCGCCTCCCCCACCATCTTCGCCACCGAGCGCGGCGCCGCCGAGACCGCGCCGCCGGTGCAGCTGTTCAAGCTCGCCGACGGCCGCCGCCTGGCCTGGCGCGACTATGGCGATCCCGCGGGCCGCCCGGTGCTGGCGATCACCCAGGACCTCGACGGCTTCATCTGGATCGGCAGCCAGG
>JAZKBZ010000106.1:5820-18712 GCA_040388315.1 Pseudomonadota bacterium
CTTCCAGCCTGCTGCCCCGGGGCACTAATGCGCTCGCCCGCGACCTGGGCCTGCGGGCCATCGTCACCGAGCGGGCCGGGGCCGGGCGGTCGGACCCGCACCCGGACTTCACCTACGCCAATGTGGCCGCCGACTCGGTGGCCCTGTGCCGCCATCTCGGCCTGGACGGGATTCAGATCTTCACCAACACCGACGGGACGGCCTACGCCCTGGAGGCGGCCCTGCAGCTGGGGGACTCCGCCACCCGAATGCTGATCGTCTCCGGCCGGCCGCCTGGCCTGCAGGCCGAGCGCGAGCGGGACAAGGGCCACACGCTCACCCTGTTCTGGCGGCGCATCTACCGCAACCCGTGGCTCTCCGACATGATCTTCGAGATGATGCGGCTCAGCCTCAGCCGCGCCCAGTTCGAGCGGTACGCCCGCGCCGCGGCCTCGGCCCCCGGCGACGCGGCCTATCTCAAGGCCAATCCCGAGTTGCTGGACTTCATCATCGACTACACCCGGGAATCGGTGGCGCTCAGCGCCCGCGGCGCGGCCGACGCCATCCGCTGCGCCGCCCGTCCGGGTGGCCCTGACCTCTCCGACCTCGCCTGCCCCATCACCCTCTGGCACGGCGAAGAGGATCCCATGAACGGGGTGGACGAGGTCCAGGCCTGGCTGGGAGACCACGTCGAGGCCGTCCGCGTCTTCCCCGGCATCGGCCGCTTCCTGGGCCACCGGTCCTGGCCCGAGGTCCTGGCCTGGCTGGCCCAGGGCTGACGTCCTTCGCGGACCGGCGGTCAGCAAGGCCAGGGTTCGACGGCGATTTCCGGCCCTGAGCTACAGGCGCCGCCAGGCCCCAGGCGGCGGGGATATTGGTTTGGAGTCCAAACTATTGCGTTCGGAACCTTACGATCTACCTAACTAACTGTTTGTGGTCCATCATATTTCTGTTGCCACATCTCGCAGACCCATGTTTTGTAAGTCCAACAAACAATATGGGGAGGACATTATGTTGCATCAGACTGGCAGGACGCGCGCTCGCTTGATGGCCGCCGGCGCCGCGCTCGGCGCCGCGGGGTCCCTGGTGGGCTTCGCCCCACCGGCCCAGGCCCAGGGCGCCGAGGCCTCGACCGCCCAGGTCGAGGAGGTGGTGGTCACCGCCCGCCGGCGCGAGGAGCGGCTGCAGGACGCCCCGGTCGCCGTCACCGCCTTCGGCGCCGAGGCCCTGGCCGACCGGGGGGTGGACAACGTCTCGGAGATCTCCAAGTTCGCGCCCAACGTCCGCTTCGACGGGGCCGCCCAGCTGTCGGGCGGCAACTACAACGCCACCGTCTTCATCCGTGGCGTCGGTCAGAACGACTTTGCGATCTTCTCCGATCCGGGGGTCGGCATCTATGTGGACGGCGTCTATTTCGCCCGTTCCATCGGCGGCATGCTGGACGCCTTCGACGTCGGCCGGATCGAGGTGTTGCGCGGGCCCCAGGGTACGCTGTTTGGCAAGAACACCATCGGCGGGGCGGTGCTGGTCACCTCCCAGGCGCCGGGGACCGAGCTGGCCGGGCGGCTGGAGGGAACCGTCGGCAGCTTCAAGCGCCGCGACCTGAAGGGCCACCTCGACCTTCCTCTCGGGGAAAACCTCTATGCCCGGATCTCGGGGGGCAGCCTCAATCGCGACGGCTACGCCCATCGCCTGTCCGATGGCCAGGACCTGGGGAACCGCAACGCTGACGCCGGCCGCGTGCAGCTGCGCTGGGAGGCCACGCCGGACCTGACCGTCGACCTCTCGGCCGACTACACCCGGGCCCGGGAGCACTCCGCCCCCCAGACCCTGATCGCGGTGGCCAACCGCCCCGGCTTCACCGGCGCGCCCTTCATGACCAACTTCAACACCTTCGTGGCGCCCGGCCTGGGGATCACCGCGCCCAATGGCCAGAAGACCCTGAACGCCTCCTTCATCACCGGCGACCCCTATACGACCTGGGGCTCGGGCCCCAACGTCAACGACCTGGACCTCTGGGGCGTCTCGGGCACGGTGAACTGGGACCTGGGGACGATCCAGGCCAAGTCCATCACCGCCTATCGCCATCTGAAGGCCCAGTTCGCCCGCGACGGCGACAACAGCCCCTTCACCTTCCGCCACACCCGCAACTGGGACAAGCAGCGCCAGTTCAGCCAGGAGTTCCAGTTCAACGGCGAGAGCTTCGACGGCCGGCTGACCTGGGTGGCGGGGCTCTACTACTTCAATGAACACGGCTCGGATCGCGGCTATGCCCACCTGGCCCTGGGCCTCGGCCCGCCCGCCACGCCGCCGCCCATCTCCCCCTCGGCCAATGTCTATACGGTGGTGGACGCCACCACCTATGCGGCCTTCGCCCAGGGGTCCTTCAACCTCACCGACCGGCTCAGCCTCACCCTTGGCGGACGGGCGAACAAGGACGAGAAGACCTACTATCTCGACCATCGGCGCATCGCCGACGGCTTCATCGTGGCCAACACCACGGTGTCGGACTCCTGGTCGGCCTTCACGCCGAAGGTCGGGATCGAGTTCAAGCCCACCACCGACGTCCTGCTCTACGCCTCGGCCGGCAAAGGCTTCAAGAGCGGCGGCTTCAACGCCCGTCCCCTGACCGACATCACCGAGGTCACCGCCTATCAGCCGGAGACCATCCGGACCTACGAGCTGGGCGCCAAGACCGCCTGGTTCGACCGCCGCCTGGTGCTCAACGGGGCGGCCTATTTCAGCCAGTACGACGACATCCAGGTCACGGTGAACCAGACGCCGCGCAACTTCGTGGCCAACGCCGCGGCCGGGGAGATCAAGGGCTTCGAGATCGAGGCCGTCGCGCGGCCCGCCCCCGGCTGGGACGTCAACCTGGCGGTCGGCCACACCAAGACCAAGTACACCGAGGTCGGCCAGGGCCTGGGCCCCACCCAGATCCTGCCCATCAAGCTGTCCACCAAGTTCGTGAAGTCGCCGGAGTGGACGGTCAACGCCGGGCTGCAGCACCGCATCGAGCTGGGCCAGATCGGTTCCCTCACCCTGCGCGGCGACGTCAGCTACTTCGGCAAGTACTACAACGACATCGCCAATGATGAGGACCTGGCCCAGAAGGCCTACAGCCTGGTGGGCGCGCGGATCACCTGGGCCTCGGCTGACGAGACCTGGCGGATCGAGGCCTTCGGGACCAACCTCACCGACGAGCAGGTCAAGGCCAGCGGCAATGCGTCGAGCGGCGCCTTCGGCCTGAAGGAGGCCAGCTACGGCCCGCCCATGGAGTGGGGCGTGTCCCTGGCGCACGACTTCTAGAGCGCGCCAGCCTGAAGTGGATACCCGCTCGGGAGGCTTCCCCAGGACCGGGGGAGATGTTCATGTCCCGGCCCGAGCGGGGCCATGGGAAGGGGAGGGCGCGATTTTCGGCGCCGCAATCGGGGGCTAGGCGCCGGGGCTCATCGGGTTATCGTCGTTCACATGACCGCCCGACAGAGGCGGCGCGGAGGAACGAGCCCATGAAGTTCACCTGGTTCAACCTGATGCCGTGGCCCTATCTGCCGGACGATTTCCGGGAGAAGAACCGGTCGGTCTGGGTCGATATCGACCAGAAGCTGTTCGACCCGGCCAAAAGCCATGAGGTCTACAACACCTATATGGACCTGCTGGAATACGCCGACACCCTGGGGTTCGACGGCGTCGGCGTGAACGAGCACCACCAGAACGGCTACGGCATCATGCCGTCCCCTAACATCATCGCCGCCGGCCTGGCGCGGCGCACCAAGGACGCGGCCATCGTGGTCCTGGGCAACTCCATCGCGCTCTACAATCCGCCGATCCGCGTGGCCGAGGAGTTCGCCATGCTGGACTGCATCTCCGGCGGCCGGCTTGTCGCGGGGTTCCCCGTGGGGACCTCAATGGACACCAACTAC
The DNA here is from genome assembly GCA_040388315.1 of Pseudomonadota bacterium. Lineage (GTDB taxonomy): Bacteria > Pseudomonadota > Alphaproteobacteria > Caulobacterales > Caulobacteraceae > Phenylobacterium. Next base: position 9,723 of record JAZKBZ010000106.1, read on the forward strand.
TGCTACGGCCAGATTCCGTCGCTCACGCGGGAGAAGTACCAGGAGGCCCACGACCTGATCATCAAGGCCTGGACCACCCGGGAGCCCTTCGCCTGGAACGGCCGCTACAACAAGCTGCGGCATGTCAATATCTGGCCGCGCCCGATCCAGGACGCACCCCATCCGCCGGTCCATATCCCCGGCGGCGGTTCGGTGGAGACCTACGACTTCTGCATCGACAATACGTACTCGTATTCCTACCTCAGCTTCTCCGGCTACCTGCGAGCCCAGGCCCTGATGGACGGCTACTGGCGCCGGGTGGACGAGCGCGGCGTGGACAAGAGCCCCTACCGCGCAGGCTTCGCCCAGACCATCCTGGTGGCCGACACCGACGAGGAGGCCGAGCGGCTCTATGCCGAGCACGTCAGCTATTTCTACAATCGCTGCCTGCACGTCTATCCGGGCTTCGCCGACGCGCCGGGCTACCGGACCATCAAGACCATCCAGACCGGCGCCCTGTCGCAGTACGCCCCGCCGCGCGGCGGCTACACCCAGCTGACCTGGAAGGAGCTCACCGAGCAGGGCCACGTGATCGCCGGCTCGCCGGAGACCGTCCGCCAGCGGATGGAGGAGCTGATCAAGGGCCTGAACGTCGGCAACATCTTCTGCCTGATGCACGTGGGGAATATGCCCGCCGACAAGTGCATGTATTCCACCAAGCTGTTCGCCGAGAAGGTCATGCCCAAGTTGCGGAACATGTTCCCCGACTGGGACGACGATAACCGCTTCTGGACCAGCCCGCTGGCCAAGCGGGTCACCTCGGGCAGCCTGCCCAAGGAGGCGCCCACCAGCGCCGAACTCGCCAAGACCTACGCGTGAAGGAGGCGATCATGGACCTCAAGACCGTTAAGACCCAGCACGTCCCCGTCCGCTACCTGGAGGGCGGCTCAGGCCCCGACCTCGTCTTCTTGCACGGCGCGGGCGGCGTCACCGCCGAGGATCCCTTCCTCAAGGCGCTGGCTGAAAAGCACCACGTCTACGCCCCGCTGATCCCCGGCTACGGCGACAGCGAGGAATGCCCCGAGATCCGCGACATGCTGGATTTCACCCTCCACACCTGGGACGTGGCGGAGGCGCTCGGCCTGAAGGATCCGATCCTGGTGGGCCATTCCATGGGCGGCATGATCGCCGCCGAGATGGCCGCCATCGCCCCCAACGACGTCACCCGCCTGGGGCTGATCTGTCCGGCGGGGATGTGGAACGACGACCACCCCGTGGCCGACATGTTCTCGCTGATGCCCTATGAGATGCCGCAGTACCTGTTCCACGATGCGGCGGCCGGCGCGGCCATCCTGACGGCAGGGCGCAATGTCGAGGACCCCAACTTCCTGCAGACCTATCTGGTGACCAACGCCCGCCAACTGGGCATGGCCGGCCGCATCCTGTTCCCGATCCCCGAGCGGGGCCTCTCGCAGCGGATGTACCGGATCAAGGCCAGGACGGTGGTGGTCTGGGGCGACTCCGACCGCATGGTCCCGCCCTTCTACGCCCACGGCTTCAAGAAGGGGATCAAGGGCGCCGAACTGGTCTCCATCCCCGAGGCCGGCCACATGGTCATCCTCGAGAAGACCGCCCAGGTGGTGGAGGCGATCGGCCGGTTGGGCTGACTGTGGCCCGGGCGGCCATCCCCCCCTGACGCCGCCCCCGAGTCGCGTCTAAGCTCCCCCTTCTCGAAAAGAGGGCCATCGCGCCCCGGGGGAGGACGCTTGAGACACCTGTTGCTGCCGGCCGTGCTGCTGGCCCTGACCGCCTGCGGGGCCAAGCCCGCGGGCCCGCCTGCCGACTATGCGAGCCTGGCGCCCGCCGACCCGCACTTGGCCGCTCTCTATGAGGGCTCCTGCAAGGCCTGCCACACCAACCCGGCCGCCGGCGCGCCGCTCACCCACGACACCCGGGCCTGGTTCCCGCGGTGGAGCCAGGGGGAGGCTGTGCTGCTGGACCATGTGGTCCAGGGCTACCGCGCCATGCCCGCCGGCGGCCAGTGCGCCGCCTGCACGCCGGACGACTTCAAGGCCCTGATCGCCTTCATCGCTGGCCACGAAGGAGACAGGTCATGATCAGCCGCCGCAACGCCCTGCTGGCCGGCGCCGCCGGCGTGGTGGCCGTGGGAACCGGGGGCGTCTTCCTGGCCACCCGCGAGAAGCCCGAGCCCGCCTCGCCCCCCAGCGTCAATCCGCAAGGGCGGATGCTGTGGCGCAACTGGTCGGGGATCGAGAGCGCCTATCCCGCGATCCGCAGCGCGCCCAAGTCCGAGACCGAGGTCGCCCAGGCCTTGAAGACCGCCACGGCTCCCATCCGCCCCGTCGGCGCGGGCCACTCCTTCACCGGCCTCGTCCCCACCTCCGGCACGCTGATGACCCTCGACCAGGTGGCCGGGATCGAACGTTGGGAGGGAGACGAGGCCGTCGTCTGGACCGGCACGCGGCTCGGCGCCCTGGGCCCCGCGTTGGCGGCCAAGGGCCGGGCCATGCCCAACCTGCCCGACATCAACAAACAGTCCCTGGGGGGCGCCATCGGCACCGGCACCCACGGCACGGGGACAGCCTTCAAGGCCATCCATGGCGACATCACCGCCCTGCGCCTGGCCACGGTGGGCGGCGAGATCCTCGACTGTGACGCGACCCACAACACCGACGTCTTCAACGCCGCCCGGGTCTCTCTCGGCGGCCTCGGCGTCATCACCCAGGTGCGGCTGCGAACCTCCCCCAACCCCCGCCTGCATCGCCACGTCTGGATCGAGCCCCTGGAACAGACCCTGGCCCAGGCCGAGGCCCGCTGGGCCAAGCACCGCAACTACGAGTTCTACGCCGTCCCCTTCACCGATCTGGCCGCCAACATCACCCACGACGCCACCGACCTGCCGGCCACCCCGCGGGCGGCCTCCAGCGACGACGCCTTCCTCGAGGCGCTGAAGCAGCTGCGCAACCTGCTGGGTTTCTCCACCCCCCTGCGCAAGGCCGCGGCCAAGGCGCTCCTGGGCTCCACCAAACCGGAGGAGGCCATCGACGAGGGCTGGAAGTTGCTCTCCACCGAGCGCCCGGTCCGCTTCAACGAGATGGAGTTCCACCTGCCGCCGGAAACCCAGCTGGCGGCGATGAAGGCGGTGGTGGCGGCCCTGGAGACCCACCGCAAGGACGTCTTCTTCCCCATCGAGGCCCGCCGCATCGCCGGCGACGACGCCTGGCTCTCGCCCTTCAACGGCGGCCCGCGCGGCTCGGTGGCCGTCCATTGCTATTACAAGGACGACTACAAGTTCCTGTTCGAGCTGATCCAGCCGATCTTCCTGGCCCACGGCGGCCGCCCCCACTGGGGCAAGCTGCACAGCCTCAAGGCGCCGCAGCTGTCGAAGCTCTATCCCGACTGGGCCGCCTTCCAGGCCGTCCGCCGCCGTCTGGACCCGCAGGGGAAGATGCTGAACCCCTATCTCCGCGAGCTGTTCGGGGCCTGAAACACCGCTCATCCCGGCCTTCGCCGGGATGAGCGGATTTCGGGTCGTTAGGCTTTCACCAATCCGTCCGCCCCGCTGAGCGCCAGGCGGTGGAACCGCTCCCCCATCAGCCGGTAGCCCTCGGTGTTGGGGTGCAGGTCGTCGGGCAGCAGGGCGGCGTCGGCGGGGCCGAACAGCGCCAGGCCGTCGAGATAGCCGATGGCGGCGTCCCCGCTCTGAACCCGCGCGGCCACCACCATCGCCAGCAGCTCGCGCATACGCTGCAGGCTCGGCCCCTCGCCGGTGGTCTCCCGGGGCGGCGACCAGATGGGCGAGACCACCAGGATCGGGGTGGTCGGGTGCTTCTCGCGGATGATGGAGATCATGGCGTGGGCGGCGTCCAGGAAGTTGCGCTCCTTCAGCTGCCCGTCGGTGTGGACGTTGATCCCCAGCTTCAGGACGATGGCGTCGGCCCTCTGGTCGCGGATGATGCGCGCCGCCTGGCCGCTCAGCAGGCAGGAGCCGGCCCAGCCCAGGTTCAGGTGATCCAGGTTCGCCAGACCGCTGGCCACGGCGGGCCAGTTGGCCGTGGCGCCCTCGGCCTCCATGCCATGGGTGATGGAGCTACCGTGGAACAGGATGCGCTTGCGCCATTCGGCGGCGGGCTCCAGGGCGGCGCCGTCATCGATGGCTAGGCCGGTGATGGCCACCGTCGCGGCCTGGGGCAGCCACAGCTCCACGGTCTTGGTCTTGGCGGGCAGGCCGGTGAATTCGAGGGTGAGGGCTGCGTCCCCGCTCAGCTTGCCGTCGGCCTCCATCACCGCGCCGCCCTCGCCCCAGCCGCGGGCGAAGAATTTGCCGTCCACATAGAGGTCGTAGGCGCCGCGCTTCTCCCCGTCATTGGCCTGTGCCAGCAGGTGCTGGGTGGCCGTCAGCCGAACCGTGGTGCTGTTGGTGGAGAACCTCAGGCGGCATCCGGTGGCGCAGGAGGCCACCCAGCGGGTGAAAGGGTCGTAGAAGGGCATCTCCTTCACCGGCAGCCGCATCGGCTGCAGCGACCCCTCGCGGCGGCGGATGTCGATCTGGCCGTCCATCAGGGTCTCGACGGCGGTGAGCGGGACGGCTTGCATGCGGAACTCCGACGTTGAGCGGCCAGTCTAGGACATTCGCCGAGCCTGACGAGACTCCTCCTCGCCCCCTCGAGCCTCCTCCTCGCCCCCTTCAGGGGGAGAGGCTGGGTGAGGGGGCCTCCGTGTAGCGGAGGACTTTCGGCGCCGTGAGCGACAACGGCCTCTCAGCAAGAGCCCTCACCCTACCCTCTCCCGCAGGCGGGAGAGGGGGCGCCTCCCGATAGCGCCCACGAAAAAGGGCCGCCCTCGCGGACGGCCCTTCGTCGAACTCGATGGCGTCGGAGACCTTAGAAGATCTCAAAGAGCCCGGCCGCGCCCATGCCGCCGCCGACGCACATGGTCACCACGCCGTACTTGGCGCCGCGACGCTTGCCCTCGTGCAGGATGTGGCCGGTCGCCCGGGCGCCGGTCATGCCGTAGGGGTGGCCGATGGAGATGGCGCCGCCGGAGATGTTGTACTTGGCCGGGTCGATGCCCAGCTTGTCGCGGCAGTAGAGGCACTGCGAGGCGAAGGCCTCGTTGAGCTCCCACATGTCGATGTCGTCGATCTTCAGGCCATTACGCTCCAGCAGCTTGGGGATGGCGAAGACCGGGCCGATGCCCATTTCCTCCGGGCCGCAGCCGGCCACGGCCATGCCGCGATAGGCGCCCAGCGGGGTGAGGCCCAGGCGGGCGGCTTCCTTGGCTTCCATCAACACCACGGCGGCGGCGCCGTCGGAGAGCTGTGACGCATTCCCGGCGGTGACGTACTTGCCTTCCTTGACATAGATGCCGCCCTTGAAGACCGGGGCCAGCTTCTGCAGGTCGGCCAGGGTGGTCGACGGACGGTTGCCCTCGTCCTGGGTGAGGGTGACTTCCTTTTCGGAGAACTCACCGGTCTCCTTGTTCTGCACCATCATGATCGAGGTCAGCGGCGCGATCTCGGCATTGAACACTCCGGCGGCCTGGGCCGCGGCGGTGCGCTGCTGCGACTGGAAGGCGTATTCGTCCTGGGCCTCGCGGCTGACGCCGTAGCGTTCGGCCACGATCTCGGCGGTCTCCAGCATCGAGGTGTGGATTTCCGGAACGTGCTCGTTGAGCCACTTATCGCTGGTGCGGTAGCGGTTCATCTTGTCGTTCTGGACCAGGCTGATGCTTTCCAGCCCGCCGCCGACCGCGACATTGGCGCCATCGTTGATGATGTACTTGGCGGCCGTGGCGATGCCCATCAGGCCCGAGGAGCATTGGCGGTCGAGCGTCATGCCCGAGACGGTGTTGGGCAGGCCGGCGCGCAGCGCGGCCTGGCGGGCGATGTTGTTGCCGGTGGAGCCCTGCTGCAGGGCCGCGCCCATCACCACATCGTCGATGGTGGCCGGATCGATGCCGGCGCGCTTGACGGCCTCGGCGATCACGTGGCCGCCCAGCTCGGCGCCGGAGGTGTTGTTGAACGCGCCGCGATAGGCCTTGCCGATCGGCGTGCGGGCGGTGGAGACGATGACGGCTTCACGCATGAAGAGGGTGTCCTTGGTTGGGGAGGTGGGGGTCGAAGACCGGGCCTCAAATCCGCTCACCCCGGCGAAGGCCGGGGCCTAGATCGTAAAGCTCGGCCTTGGTCCGATTGTCCTGAATTCGGTTGGTGGAGCTGGGTCCCGGCCTTCGCCGGGATGAGCGGTGAATGTCTAGAGGTCGGAGAACTTCTTGCCCTCGGCCACCAGCTTTTCCAGCAGCGGCGCGGGCTTGAACGTATCGCCCATGGTGGCCTGGAATTCCTTCATCTTGGCCAGCACCTTGGCCGGGCCGACCTGGTCGCCGTACCACATGGGGCCGCCGCGATAGACCGGCCAGCCGTAGCCGTTCTGCCAGACCACATCGATGTCCGACGAGCGGATAGCCTTGCCTTCCTCGAGGATCTTCACGCCCTCGTTGATCATCGGGAAGATGCAGCGCTCCAGAATCTCCTCGTCGCTGATCTTGCGCGGATTGGCGCCGGACTTGACGATGAAGTCGTGGATCACCTTCTCGGTGAAGGGGCTCGGCTTGGCGTTGCGGTTCTCGTCGTAGTCATAGTAGCCGGCGCCGGTCTTCTGGCCGCGGCGGTCGGCTTCGCAGAGCACGTCGCGGATGCTCTCGCCGTGGGACTTCTCCTTCACCCAGCCGATGTCCAGGCCGGCCAGGTCGCTCATGGCGAAGGGGCCCATGGGGAAGCCGAAGTCGTAGAGCACGCGGTCGACGTCCCAGGGCATGGCCCCTTCCATCACCAGCTTCTGGGCCTCGCGCTGGCGCTGGCCGAGGATGCGGTTGCCCACGAAGCCGGGACAGACGCCCACCAGGACCGCGACCTTGCCGATCTGCTTGGCCAGCTTCATCGAGGTGGCGATGACGCTGTCGGAGGTGTGGTCGGCGCGGACGATCTCCAGCAGCTTCATGACGTTGGCCGGCGAGAAGAAGTGCAGACCGATGACGCTCTCGGGGCGCTTGGTCACCGAGGCGATCTCGTCGATGTTCAGGCCCGAGGTGTTGGTGGCCAGGATCGCGCCGGGTTTGCAGATGGCGTCCAGCTTGGCGAAGATGTCCTTCTTGATGTCCATCCGCTCGAAGACGGCCTCGATGACCAGGTCGACGTCCTTGAAGCTGTCTTCCATGGACAGCGAACCGGTGATCAGGGCGCAGCGCTCCTCGACCTGGGCGGCCGTGATGCCGCCGCGCGAGGCGGTCCGCTCGTAGTTCTTGCGGATGATGCCAAGGCCCTTGTCCAGGGGCTCCTGCTTCTGCTCGACGATCACCACCGGGATGCCGGCGTTGGCGAAGTTCATGGCGATGCCGCCGCCCATGGTGCCGGCGCCGATGACGCCCACCTTCTTGATGGGGATCAGCGGGACATCGTCGGCGATGCCGGGAATCTTCTGGGCCTGGCGCTCGGCGAAGAAGGAATAGCGCTGGGCGGCCGACTGGCTGCCGCTCATCAGTTCGCCAAACAGCTTGCGCTCGACGGCCAGCCCCTCCTCGAAGGGCAGGTTCACCGCCGCCTCGATGGTCTGGATGTTGTATTCCGGAGCCAGGAAGCCGCGGAACTTGCGCGCATTGGCCTTGCGGAAGTCGGCGAAGATCTCGGGCTTGCCGCGGGCGGCCTCGACCTTGGCGTTCTGGTCGCGGATACGCGTCAGCGGCCGGCCCTCGGCCACCACCTTGCGGGCGAAGGCGAGCGCCCCCTCGCGCAGCTTGCCTTCCTCCACCAGCTCGTCGGCCAGGCCGCCGGCCAGGGCCTCCTTGGCCGGCACGTGACGGCCGCTGGTCATCATCTCCAGGGCGCGCTCGGGACCCACCACGCGGGGCAGGCGCTGAGTGCCGCCGGCGCCCGGCAGCAGGCCCAGGTTCACTTCGGGAAGACCAAACTTCGCCGACGGGACCGCGACGCGGAAGTGGGCGCACAGCGCCACTTCCAGGCCGCCGCCCAGGACCGTGCCGTGGATGGCGGCGATCACCGGCTTGGGCGAGTTCTCCATCATGTCCTGCACGTCGGTCAGGCTGGGGCCGGCCATGGCGCCGCCGAACTCGGTGATGTCAGCGCCGGCGATGAAGGTGCGGCCCTCGCAGATCAGCACGATGGCCTTGGCGGCGGGATCGGCGCCGGCGGCCTTGAAGCCCTCGAACAGGCCCTCGCGGACCTTCGCCGACAGGGCGTTCACCGGCGGCGAGTTCAGGGTGATGACGGCGATGTCGCCATCGAGCGTGAGGTCGGTCACGGAGTTGACGGCGGTCATGGGCGCATCCTCGGCTTGTCGTTTCAGGGCCGCTTCTAGGCAGGGCGGCTGGAGAGATTCAAACGCGTGTTACAGGCCACGCCGACCCGGTGCGAGTCAAATGTGCGTAGGGTTTTCGTGACGGAAACACGGGTCTATGACCCAGCTTCAACGCTGAAAAAGGGAAGCGCCTGATGGCTCTGGATCTGTTCTCTCTGAAGGGCCGCGTGGCCCTGGTCACCGGCGGCTCGCGCGGCATCGGCAAGATGATCGCGGCCGGCTTCATCGAGCAGGGCGCCAAGGTCTATATCTCCTCGCGCAAGCCCGGCGCCTGCGACGAGACCGCCGCCGAGCTGGGCGAGAACTGCATCTCCCTGCCGCAGGACGTCTCTACGGTGGAGGGCTGCCAGGCTCTGGCCAAGCGCTTTTCCGAGCATGAACCCAAGCTCGACATCCTGGTGAACAACGCCGGCGCCGCCTGGGGCGCGCCCTTCGACGAGTTCCCGGAGAGCGGCTGGGACAAGGTGATGAACCTGAACCTGAAGTCGCCCTTCTTCCTGACCCAGGCCCTGCACGGCGCGCTCAAGGCCGCCGCCAGCCACGAGCAGCCGGCCAAGGTGATCAACATCTGCTCGATCGACGGCATCCGCCTCAATCCGCAGGAGACCTATTCCT
>JAZKBZ010000107.1:0-2077 GCA_040388315.1 Pseudomonadota bacterium
CAGCGGGATCGGGCACTTGGACCAGACCGACAGCGGGTGATTGCCCTTGGCGAGGGCGGCGGCCTGCCGCAGGGTGCGCCGTCGGTCGGTGGACAGCTTCGGCTGCGGCTCGGCCTCGGGGCGGCGATCTCCCTCGGCCATCTCGAACAGCTGGTCAGAACTCATCGCCGGGCCCCCATCCGATGGGCTCGCCCTCGCCGACCTCGCGGTGGCGGGCGACGGCCGGGGTCTCGGCGCAGAGGGCCCAGAGGACGCACCCGAGGAGCGCGAGGCTGGGGACGATCACGAGGGCGCTCATGCGAGCAACTCCAGGGGTGTCGAGGTGGCGGCGATCTGTGCCGCCGTAGGAATGGGCGTGCCGCCGCGCGGGGTGGCGTGCCTGCCGGTGTCCTGGCGCAGGATGAGCGCGAGGATCCAGCGGCGGCCGAGATGACGGGCGCGCCGACGGACCTTGCGGAGGGTCCAGCGGGCGTGCGCGAGGATCTGGAGGCGGCGCGGCCAGGTCAGGATGGCGACGGGGGCTGACACGGCACCGCCGAGGAGGGCGGCGAGGACCAGGGCGAGGGGGCTCACGAGGTGCCGTCCAGGTCATCAAGCTCTGCGATGGTCGGGCAGGGCCACGGCATCGGGTCTTCGGAGGAGTCGCGGCACGAACCGCACACGGGCCGCATGGAGACGGCGTTGATCTCGCGGGGGTGGATCGCCCGGACGTCGTCGGCCCGCGCTCGCAGCCTGTCGACCTCGGCGAGGAGGTGGGCCCGGTCGATGTCGGCCTGGGTGAGGATCTGCCCCTTGTCCTTAGCGACCTGGCGAGTGCGGCCGACCCGCTTCCGGATCGAGGCGAGGATGACGTCAGGCAGGGGCTCAGCCATGGGACTGCCCGCCGTCCTGCTGTTCGCGGTGGATGAGGGCGAAGCCCGCCTTCTGGATCGCGACGTGGGCGTATCGAGCGCGCAGCCAGCAGTAGCCGCATGGATCCTTGCTGCCGACGTCCTCGTGCATGTGCATGGACTCGTTGCGGTGGAGGAACTCGGCCGCCGCGATCACGGCGGGCTGCTGGTCCTCGGCCACGTCGGCGAGCGCCCTGTCCCGGTGATTGATGCGCTTAGCCATCGGCCCGCACCTCCGCTGCGATGTGCGGTGGGAGGACGGTCCGCCTGGTCGGGTCGCCGTCCGTGCCCTCCTGGAGAGCGGGAGCTGCTTCGGCGTTGCAGGTGTGCGTTCCGGTGCTGGTGTGGATATACGTGCCGTCCTGCTGGACCAGCTCAAGGCCACACTCGGGCTGGCCGCACACCACCGCGCCGTTGTCGCCACTCACCGGCCGGGCCGCCCGGATGGCCGGGAACGCGAGCGTCCCGATGGTGCCCCGGGTGATGCTGTCGGCGATGGCCTCGCCGGTCGGCGGCTCGAACGGGCCGAACTGGGTGTGGGCCTGGGTCAGCATGAACTGGCCGCACTTGACCTCACGGTCCAGGCGGATTCGGTCCGCGGTGGTCTTGGCCATCAGGTCGCGGATGTCGGCCAGGGCCTTCTCCGAGCCCTGTGCGGCGCGGACCTTGGCGTCGTGGTCGGCGATCGCCTCGGCGAGGGCCCTGGCCACCTTGTCCTCGTCGGCCTTGACGGTGGCGAGGCGGGCCAGGTCCTGCTCGACCTCGGAGGCCAGACGCTGGATGCGGTCGGGAGTGGTGATCATGCCTTCACCGCCCGAAGGGAGTGCCGGGCGTTCGGGGCCCGCACCGTCACGATGTCGCGGCGGAGGAAGGACAGCGGCAGCCACGTCCCGTCGGCCGTCCTGCACATGACCCGGACGTAGCCGCAACGGCATGAGGTCGGGTCACAGGTCAGGGTCCAGCGGACCGGGGTGCTCGCGATGTCGCGGGTGATGACGTCGCCGAGGGCGAGGTCGGGCACCGGGAGCGGCTGCTCGTCGACCTCCGCCACGGGGTTGGGTCGATCGGTTAGTGTGGTCATCAGGTGGGCTCCCTCGGGGGTCAGGCGCTGGGCTCTGCGGATGCGACCGCAGGGCCTTCGTCGTTGGCGGGCTTGTAGTGGGGGCAGTCGGTCTCGTGCTTGGCCA
>JAZKBZ010000108.1:0-11624 GCA_040388315.1 Pseudomonadota bacterium
GAAGGTCACCATCAGCAGGATGACGAAGAAGATGAAGGGCAGGGAATAGAGCACGTCGACGATGCGCATCATCACCTCGTCGACGACCCCGCCCACGAAGCCCGCCACCGCGCCCCAGGCCACGCCGATGACCAGGGAGACCAGGGTGGCGATCAGGCCGATGGCCAGGGACACCCGCAAGCCCATCAGCAGCCGGGCCAGCAGGTCGCGGCCCAGCGAATCGGCGCCCAGCAGATGGCCGCCGGTGAGCGGCGCCGCCCAGACGTCGTTCTTGTTGATCTGGTCGTAGGCGAAGGGGACCACGTGGGGGCCGATCACCGCCACCAGGACCAGCAGGGCCAGCGTGACCATGCCGCCCACGGCGCCGCCGTTGCGCAGCAGGCGACGGCGGGCGTCGTCCCACAGGCTGCGGCCGCGGACGGCGGTCTCCATGAGGGCGGCGCCTTGGCGCGAGCCGGGAGCCAGGATCGGTGTGCTCACGACAGCCTCACGCGGGGGTCGAGCACCGCATAGAGCAGGTCGGCGACCAGGTTCAGGAACAAGATCAGGGCGGCGTAGAAGATCACCATGCCCATGACGACGGTGTAGTCGCGCTGCAGGGCGCTGATGACGAAGAACTTCCCCAGGCCCGGCAGGTTGAAGATCTTCTCCACCACCAGCGAGCCGGTGAGCAGGCCCGCGCAGGCGGGGCCGAGATAGCTCACCAGGGGCAGGATGGCGGCGCGCAGGGCGTGCTTGAACACCACTCGATGGGCCGGCAGGCCCTTGGCGCGGGCGGTGCGCACATAGTTGGACTGCAGCACCTCGATCATGCCGGCCCGGGTCAGGCGCGAGATGATGGCGATCTGCGGCAGGGCGAGCACGGTGATGGGCAGGATCAAGTTGGCGATCGCCCCGTCGTTCCACCCTCCGTTCGGCAGCCACTGCAGGATCGAGCCGAACAACAGGACCAGCAGGGGGGCGGTGACGAAGGTGGGGATGCAGACCCCGATGATGGCCACCCCCATGACGCCGTAGTCGACCCAGCCGTTCTGCTTCAGGGCCGCCAGGACGCCGAGGGTGACCCCGATGGCGCCGGCGAGCGTGATGGCCGAGAGGCCGAGGATCAGGCTGACCTTGTAGTTCTCCTGCAGAATCTGCAGGACGGTCTTGTCCTTGTACTTCAGGGACGGGCCGAAATCGCCGTGCAGCACGCCGGTCAGGTAGTCGGCGTACTGGGCGCCCAGGGGCTTATCCATGCCGTACTTGGCCATGACGTTGCGCTCGATCTCGGGCGAGAGCTTGCGGTCCATGTCGAAGGGGCTGCCGGGGGCGGCCCGCATCATGAAGAAGGCCAGGGTCACGACGAGGAACAGCGTCGGAATGGCCACGAGAAGTCGGCGGCCTATGAAACGCAACATGGGGTTTGGGGGCTCGACGTGGAGGCCTTTTGACGGCCGGGCGTTGCGAAAGTTTCACCGCCCCCCGATGATGTCAACGAAGGGCCTCTCCCCAGCTTAGTGAAGTCAGACCATGACCGAATTTCGACGCGTCACCGACCAGCTCTCGGTGAGCCCCCAGATCACCCTGGACGACTTGCCGCGGATCGCGGCTATGGGGTTCAAGCTGGTGATCAACAACCGCCCCGACGGCGAGGATCCGGCCCAGCCATCGAGCGCTGCGGTGGAGGCCGCGGCCAAGGCTGCGGGCCTTGCCTATGCCTATGTCCCGGTGCGCGGCGGGCCGACCCAGGAGCAGGTGGCGCAGGAACGCTCGATCCTGGAGAATTCCGAGGGGCCGGTTCTGGCCTTCTGCCGGTCGGGCACGCGCTCGATCATCACCTGGTCGCTGGGCGAGGCGCTGGACGGCGCGCGCTCGCGCGACGAGCTGGTGAAGCTGGGGGAACAGGCCGGCTACGACCTGACCGGGGTGCTGCCGGTTTAGCCCGGCATCGAGATGGGCACGCGGACCGCGCCCAGCAGGGCTGGTTCGTCGGGCTCGCAGCTGGCCATGGTCAGGACCAGTTGGGCCGTCATGAGACACATCAGGGCGAAGACCACCCGCTGAAGCCGTTTTGAAACAAACATCGCCGCCTGCGCCGCCATAACCGCCTCACATCACTGGAATTGAGGCTCACAGCGCAAACTCGGCGCCGCCGAAAGGAAGCACCTCGATGATTCCCTATGTCCGCGAGATCAAGTTCGACTACGGCGTCGTCGACCAGGTCTCCCCGCTGATCCGGCGGGTGGTGGCCAACAATCCGGGGCCCTTCACCTATCTGGGGACCGGCACCTACATCGTCGGCCGCGGCCAGGTGGCGGTGATCGACCCCGGCCCCGACATGGCCGACCACCTGGAGGCGATCCTGGCCGCCCTGGAGCCCGGCGAAACGGTCAGCCACATCCTGATCACCCACCACCACTCCGACCACTCGCCCCTGGCCGGTCCGCTGAAGGCCCGCACGGGCGCGCCGATCTACGGCTGCGCCGTCGCCCACGCGCCCACCGACGACAGCGGCGTGCGGATGGAGGCCGGCCACGACCATGACTTCGCCCCCGATGTCAGCCTGTGCGGCGGCGGGCAGGTAATCGAGGGACCGGGCTGGACCATCGAGGCCGTCGCCACTCCGGGCCACACCTCCAACCACATCTGCTACGCTCTGCGCGAAGAGAACGCGCTGTTCTCCGGCGACCACATCATGGGCTGGTCGACGACGGTGATCACCCCGCCCGACGGCGACATGACCGACTACATGGAGAGCCTGGACAAGGTGAAGGCCCGGGGCTTCTCGGTCCTGTGGCCGACCCACGGCCCGCCGATCACCGAGGTCACCCCCTTCATCGAGGCCTATATCGCCCACCGCCGCGCCCGCGAGGCCCAGGTGCTGAAGGCGGTCACCGAGGGCCACGGCCGAATCCGCGACATGGTGCCGGTGCTCTATGCCGACGTGGACCCCAGGCTGCATCCAGCCGCCGCGCGCTCGGTGCTGGGCCACATGATCGACCTGGTGCGGCGGGGGCTGGTGACCACGGACGGGACGCCGGGGCCGGACAGCGAGTACCGGGCGGTGGAGAGGGCCTAGCCCCTTCCGTCCCCCGAACCGGCCTTCGGCCTGGGGGAGGAATCAAGACGCTCTAGTTCCTCCCCCAGCGCGCAGCGCGGTTCGGGGGAGGTGGCGTGCGCAGATATGCGCGTGACGGAGGGGGCTTGGCCCTCAGCTCCGCATCGCCCCGATCAGCTCTGTCACCCGGGCGCAGTTGGCGCCGAAGTCGGCGACGGGGACGCGGCCGATGGCGCGGACGTCGATGCGGGCGCCCTGGGGGGCGGGCAGGACGCGGACCACCACGTCGTTCTTCAGGCCGAAGGCCAGGCTGCGGCCGGTGGCCTCGAGGCGGCCGCTAGCCGGGTCGTCGGTGACCAGGGCCAGGCCCGCCTGCTCCACCGCGGCCTTGGCCTTGGCGTAGGCGGCGCCGGGGGCGGCGGGCAGCAGCAGGGGGCGGGCCTGGGCGCAGGTCTCGGCGTTGATGTCGGCGACGCGGCGGCCGGCATAGGCGCCGGAGTCCAGGCGGGTCATGGGATCGGCCTCCACCAGGATCGCCTCGGGACCGCGCTCGCGCATCATCTTCTCGGAGAAGGTCAGCGGCATGCTCCAGTCGGTGGAGACGTCGTTGATCGGCGGGTTGGTCACCTGTTCCTGGCGGGCCCAGACATAGGCGCCGAAGGTGGCGCCGCAGATGGCCAGGACCAGCAGGGCCCGGGCCCAGAAACGGCCGAAGCCCGCGAACAGGGCGATGATCACGCCGAGCAGACCGGCGGCCACCGCCACCAGGGCCACCTTGGGCGCCCATTCCAGGGCGATGACCCCCAGGCCGGTCTTCCAGTCCATCAGGCCGTAGCGGGTGCCCAGCATGCCGGCCCCAACCATCAGGGCCGGGGCGAGCGCCGCCAGGGTGGCCAGGTTCAGGTAGAAGCCGGCGAAGCCCCCGCCCCGCTTGCGCGGCTTGCGGCGCTCGTGCGGCAGGGGCATGGCCAGGGGCGCCTCCGGGGCTGCCTCAGGCCTGGGAAGATCGGCGTGCGCCGCGGCGTCGGCCCGCGGCTCAGCGGGAAAAGGGGCGCCGGCCTCCGCCGTGGCCTCCGGCGCGTCGGCCGCGGGGAACTCGGCCAGGGTCGGCGTCACCACGGTCAGGCCGGAATACTCCTGCTCCTGCACCGGCTTGGCGGCCGGGGACCAGGCGGTGTGGTCCATCTGCGGCGGCTCGGAGGGCGCGGCATGGCCCTCGGGTTCCGGCGCATAGATCTTGGGCTCGGGCGGGGCGGCCAGGGCGGCGCCGGCGGCCGTGGCCGCCACGGCGGTGGGCAGAACATAGTCGGCCATCCGCGTGCGGATCAGCTTCTTGTCGATCTTGCCGGTGGCGCCCAGCGGGATGTCGTCGACGAAGACCACATCGTCGGGCATCCACCACTTGGCGATCTTACCTTCGAGGAAGGCGAGGAACTCCTCCTTGGTGGCGGTCTGGCCAGGGCGCAGCTTGACCAGCAGCAGCGGCCGCTCGTCCCACTTGGGGTGCGGCATGCCGATGACGGCGGCGAGCTCGGCCTTGGGGTGGCCGGCGGCGATGTTCTCGATCTCGATGGTGCTGATCCACTCGCCGCCGGACTTGATGACGTCCTTGGCGCGGTCGGTGATCTGCATGAAGCCGTGCTCGTCGAGGGTGGCGACGTCGCCGGTGTCGAAGAAGCCCTGGTCGTCGAGGATCTCGCCGCCATCGCCCTTGAAGTACTCGCCCACCACGAACGGGCCCTTCACCAGTAGCTTGCCGAAGGTGTGGCCATCGCGGGGCAGGTCGTGGCCCGCGTCGTCGGTGAGCCGCAGGTCGATGCCCAGCGGCGGGCGGCCCTGCTTGAGCTGGAAGCGCAGCTGGGCCTCGTCGTCCATGGCCGCGATCTTGTGGTTCGGCGTCGCCTGGGTGCCGAGCGGCGAGGTTTCGGTCATGCCCCAGGCATGGGTGACAGCCACGCCGTAATCGTCGCGGAAAGCGCGCACGATGGCCTCGGGCACGGCCGAGCCGCCAATGACCACGCGCTTGAGGCTGTTCAGGGTCCCGTTGGTCTCGCGCAGGTGGGTCAGCAGCATTTGCCAGACCGTCGGCACGGCGGCCGAGAAGGTGACCTGCTCGCTCTCCAGCAGCTCGTGGATCGAGGCGCCGTCCAGCTTGGCGCCCGGCATGACCAGCTTGGCGCCCACGGCGGGCGCCGAGAAGGCCACGCCCCAGGCGTTGGCGTGGAACATCGGCACCACCGGCAGGACGGTGTCCAGGGCCCCGATGCCGAGCACGTCGGCGCCCATGGTCACCAGGGTGTGCAGGAAGTTGGAGCGGTGGCTGTAGAGCACGCCCTTGGGATTGCCCGTGGTGCCCGAGGTGTAGCAGAGGCCGGCCGGCGAATTCTCGTCGAAGCCGCCCCAGACCGCGTCCTCCGACACCTGGCCGATCAGGTTCTCGTAGGAATGGGCGCCGGGCAGGTCGCCGGTCATGTGGGCGTCGTCGGTGAAGACGATGATGTGCTGGACGGTGGGGATCTGGTCGCGGATGCCGGCCAGGATCGGCAGGAAGGTCAGGTCGGTGAAGATGACCTTATCTTCGGCATGGTTGATGATGTAGACCAGCTGTTCCGAGAACAGGCGTGGATTGAGGGTGTGGCAGACCGCCCCCATGCCCATGATCCCGTACCAGGCCTCGATGTGGCGGGCGGTGTTCCAGGCCAGGGTCGCGACCCGGTCGCCCGGCTGGATGTTCAGGCCCCGCAGGACGTTGGACACCCGCTTGGCCCGGGCGTGAACCTGCGCATAGGTGGTGCGGACGATGGGGCCCTCGACGGAGCGCGAGACGATCTCGCGGTCCCCGTGCCAGGACTTGGCGTGGTCGAGTATCCGGTCGACCGTCAGCGGCCAGTCCTGCATCCTGCCTTGCATCGAAAGCGTCCTCCAACTTCGGCCTCTTCAGGGCCGCGATAGGCTAATTTCACGCGCGTGTCAGCGCAACGCCGCGCCCTTGAGACGCGAGGCGTTAGGGTTACCACCTGCGTCAGGCGTGCGCGACGGGCCAGCGCCCCGTCCCGCCATTGTCGATCAACAGGCCGGTCAGGGTGCGGTCGGCGTGCTGGGCGCGCCAGGTCAGCATGGCCTGGGCGTGGGCCAGGATGACGCGAACGTCGGTGACCGGGGTGCGCCAGGTGGGGTCGGCGGCCAGGTCGAAACAGAGCCAGTCGCCGTCGCCGAACTGGACATAGGCGGCCGCCTCCGACCGCAACACCGCCAGGTTCTGCCGCTCCATCCGCCGGTCCCAGGGCCAGGCCTGCGGACCCTTGGGGATGTTGGAGCCGCGCCAGTCGAACTCCCAGTGGGCGGCGGCGCGCCAGCCGTTCGGCGGGTCCTCGCCCTTCAGGAAGGGCGTCAGGGGCAGGCCGTCGCACTGGTCGGGAACCGGGACGCCCATGGCCTCGCAGAGGGTGGGCAGGATGTCGACGTTCTCGGTGAAGCGGTCGACCACGCTCCCGTGGGCCCCGGTCGCCCGCGGATCGCGGACGATATTGAGGATGTGGTAGCTCTCCTCGAAGAAGCCCGACTTCTGGATCAGGCCGTGGTCGCCCAGTTGCTCGCCATGGTCGGCGGTGACGACGATGAAGGTGTCCTCCCACTGGCCCGACGCCTCGAGCGCGTCCCAGAGGCGGCCGAGCTGGTGGTCGACCTCGCTGACCATGCCGAAGTACTGCGCCTGCAGCCTGGCCATCTCCGCGGGGTCCTCGGGGGCGCCGATGGCGCGGCGCAGGCCGTCGTGCAGGCGGTGGCGATCCTCCGCCGGCGCGATGGGCGGGGCCATGTCGGCGGGATCGTACATGGTGGCGAAGTGGCCCGCCGCGCCATAGGGCGGATGCGGGCGAAGCTGGGACAGGTGGGCGAACCAGGGCCCGTCCTGGGCTGAGATCCAGTCCAGCAGGACATCGGTGTGATAGGCTGACAGGCTGTGCTCGGCAGGCCGGCCGGGCTCGCCGCCCACGGCGCCCTCATAGTCGTCGGGGACCTCGTGCCCCAGGTCGCGCAGCCAGCGGACCCAGACGCCCGGATCGTGGGTGGCGAAGTTAAGGCCGACCTCGAAGCCCGGCAGCACGCCTTCCCAGGACCTGAAGCGGGGATCGTCGGGCCCGCTGGCGTCGCGGGGATCCACCGCCTGGTCGGTGTAGCCGAACAGGGTCGGCGTGTAGCCCGCCCGCCGCGCGGCCTTGGCCACATTGTCGAGCCGCCGGTCGAGGGGGGTGCCGTTGGCCACCACGCGGTGATTGAGCTGGTAGGTCCCGGTGTAGAGGCTGGCCCGCCCCGGGCTGCAGGGGGCGGCCTGGCTGTAGTGGCGGGCGAACCGCACCCCCTGCGCCGCCAGCCGGTCGAGGTTGGGCGTGCGCACGATCGCATGGCCCGCCGCCGAGAGGGCGTCGCCGCGGAACTGGTCGAGGGTGACGAGGAGGATGTTCACCCCGCCACCATGGACGAGGCGGGGCGGCCGGGAAAGCCTCCGTCAGGCGGCGGCGGAACGCGCCGCGGCCCGGGCGTCGCGGCGGAACTGGCGGGCCACCCGTTCGAGCATCTCGGCCCCGCTGAACGGCTTGATCAGGGCGTCGCAGGCGCCGAGGCTCAGGGCGCGCTCGATTTCCGCGGCGCCGGGCTTGTTTCCCATGACCAGGACCGGGAAGGCTATGCCCTCCCCGCGCGGATCGAGGGCGCGCAGCACCTCGAACCCGTCCATTTCCGGGAGGTTGAGGTCCAGCAGAAGCGCGTCGGGCCCCACGGTCTCGATGGCCTCGAGCGCCGCCGGCCCCGTGCGGGCGACGAAGGTCTGGCCGCCCACCAGCTCCAGCCGGATCTGCAGCAATTCCAGCACGGTGCGGTCGGCGTCGCAGATCACGATCTTGCGGCCTTGGATCTTGAGGGTCATCGGGGCTCGCCTTTCCGCTCTGGCTCGTAGGGGGTTCGGGTCGGGTCAGAACAGGTCAAGGTCGCCCGCCTCGTCGCCGTCGTTGAGACCCTTCTCCTCGCCGCCAAGGGCGCTGAACATCCGGTCGGCCAGGGCCGCGAGGGTCATGTCGCCGAGCGCGTCCTGCACCGAAGCGGTCACGTCGTCGGAAATCTCGTCGCTGAGGTGACGGGCGAAGGCGGCCAGGCTGGTGAGCTGCTGGCCCAGCAGATCCACCGTCTGCATGCCCTCCACCAGCTTCTCGCGGTGCTCCTGGGGCAGGATGTGCATCAGCTCGCCGACCAGGACGTCGAGTTTCATGCAGCGGGCGCCGGCCAGCTCGATTTCCCAGGAGAGGACGCCCACCATGTTGGAGACGCTGGCCTCCAGGACGTCCGCGGTCTGCGTCTGCGCGCCCATGACACCGATCTCCGAGTTGCGTCAGAAGACCGTGTGGGGTCACGCCTAACAGACGATGAATCAGGCCTCGGGTGCGACGTCCCCGCACATCCTCAAAATGGGGTGTCCGCAGCGCCGGTCAGGGGCGGGCGTAGCGGGTGGACCAGGCCTCGGCGGAGTCCTCGGCGGGGCCTGAGGCGTCGACGCGGGTCCAGGCGACCTGGCCGACATCGCGGGCCAGCTGCATCGTCAGTGTGGCGAGGGTGGCGTCCGAGGCGTCGCCGGTTCGGCCCTCGATGCGTCCGGCCAGGATCTCCGGGGCGGCCTCCAGCCAGACGCCGTGGAAGGGGACGCCGGCCTCCGTCGCCAGGGCCTCGGCCCGGGTCCGCAGGTCGGGCTGGATGAAGGTGGCGTCCAGCACCACCGCCCGGCCGGCCGCCAGCAGGTCGGCGGCGTCGGCGAACAGGGTGTCGTAGACCTGGTCGTAATAGGCCTGGGAATAGACCTCGCTGGAGAGCGCCTGGTCGTGGGGAGCCCCCATCAGCCACTTACGCACCTCGTCGGTGCGCAGCACCACCGCGCCGGGTGAGGCGCCGAGGCCGGGCGCGATCAGGCGGGCGAAGGTGGACTTGCCGGTCCCCGACAGGCCGCCCACCGCCGCCAGGCTGGGCGCCACGGGGGTCAGGTGGGTAATGGCGGCGTCGAGATAGGCCAGGGCGCCTGTGTCATCGCCGCTGTTGGCGCAGACATGGGCCCGGACCGCGGCGCGGACCGACAGCATCAGCGGCAGGGCGGCCAGGCCCTGGCGCAACTCGCGCCCCCAGACCCGGGCGGCCTCGTCCAGATAGGCCGACAGGGCGCGGACCGCGGCGTCGGAGCGCCGGCGGAACTGCAGGTCCATCAGCAGGAAGGCCAGGTCGTACTGGACGTCGATCTCCGAGAGCACGTCGTTGAACTCGATGCAGTCGAAGAGGATGGGCCGGCCGTTCTCCAGCAGGATGTTCCCCAGGTGCAGGTCGCCGTGGCAGTGGCGGCCGAAGCCCCCGGCGCGGCGGGCGTCCAGCAGGGGTTCGCGGCGGAAATATTCGGCGTCGGTGGCGGCGACCAGGCGCTCGACCCGCTCGGCGCCCAGGCGCGGCGCCAAGCCCCGCAGCAGGTGGGCGTTGGAATCGATGGTGTATTTCAGCGCCGCCCCGCCGCCGCCGTTGGGCCGGACGGGGGCGGCGGCGTGGAAGCCGGCCACGGTGCGCCCCAGGGCGTCGGCCAGGGGGCCGTCGACGGCCCAGGGTTGGGCCGACAGCACCGCATGCTCATCGAAGCGGCGCATTTCCAGGGCGAACTCGACGGTTTCGCCGGGGCCGTCCAGCTCCAGGCCGCCGTCGCCCGCGCGGCTGACCCGACGGACGGCGCGGTAGATGTCGGACGCCGCGGCGCGGTTGAAGCTGAGCTCCCGCTCCAGGGCCCAGTGGCGCAGGTCCAGGGTGGAGTAGTCGAGATAGCCGAGATCGACGTGGCGCTTGACCTTGAAGGCCTGGTCGCCGGCCAGATAGACCCGGGCGCAGGCGGTTTCGATGGCGCGCTCCGAGCGGCCCTCGAACCAGGCCGCCACCTCGGCTTCGCGGCCATCGGTCAAGGATAGAGCCGTTTCGTGGTCCAGCCGGAGCCCTCGCGCTGGAAGACCAGGCGCTCGTGCAGGCGGAACGGACGGTCGCGCCAAAACTCGATGACGTGGGGGGTGATGCGGAAACCGCGCCAGTGCGGGGGGCGCGGCACCTTGGAGATGCCGAACTTCAGGCCGAACTCGGCGATGCGCTTCTCCAGGGCCAGGCGGTCGGGCAGGGCCTGGGACTGCTGGGAGGCCCACGCGCCGATCTGGGCGGGGCGGGCGCGGGTGGCCCAGTAGGCGTCGGCCTCGGCGTCGGTGACGTGGGAGACGGGGCCCCGGACCCGGACCTGGCGGCGCAGGGACTTCCAGTGGAACAGCAGGGCGGCCTGGGGATTGGCCGACAGCTCGCGGCCCTTGGCGCTCGTCTCGTTGGAATAGAAGACGAAGCCGCGCTCGTCGGCCTCCTTCAGCAGCACCATGCGCACGTCGGGCAGGCCGTCGGCGTCGGCGGTGGCGAGCGCCATGGCGTTGGCGTCGTTCAGCTCCTTGTCCAGGGCCTCGACCAGCCAGGCGTTGAACAGGACCAGGGGGTCCTCCTCCGTCAGCAGCGGCAGGGGGTGCGCCTCCGTGACGCTGCGGACGTAGTCGTCCTCGCTCGGCGAGGCGGGGATGGCGGGCTTGTCGGTCATGGTCGGCATATAGCGCAGGCAGGACCCAGCGTCAGGGGCTTAACCCCCCATTGACCGCGTCTTCACTAAGACTGCGCGGGATGGCCGGGGCGAACACAACCACGATGAGCGTGAAGCGGGCGCGCGAGGTGCTGGGCGCGGGCCCCCTCGCCGGCCCCGCCGAACTGCGCCGCGCCTTCCGCGAGGCCGCCAAGCGCGCCCACCCCGACCGCAAGGGCGGCGACGCCGAACGCTTCCGCGAGGTGGTGGAGGCCTATCGCATCCTGCAGATCGCGCCCGCGCCGCGCGACCGGGTCAGCCAACCGCCGGCCACGGTGACCCGTCCGGTCGCCGCCTCCCCCACCCTGTCGGTCCCGCCCCTGGTGGCCATGACCGGCGGCAAGGTGGAGCACCGCCTGCCCGACGGCCGCCGGGTGAAGATCGACCTGCCCCCCGGCCTGCGGGCCGGCGACACGGTGCGCGCCGGCGACGCCGAGCTGGAGGTGGCCATCCGCGGCGACGGCGAGATGCTGGTGCGCGGCGACGACCTCTGGATCACGGTGAAGATCGAGCCGCGCCTGCTGGCCGAGGGCGGCCGCATCGGGGTCGACACCCCGCTGGGGCGCCGGGTGGTCTGGATCACCAGGAAGGCCTGCGAGCGCGGCCTGATCCGCCTGGTGGGCCAGGGCCTGCCGGCGCGGGCCCGCCACCGCCAGGGCCACCTTTTCCTGCGCCTGGCCGCCGACAGCGCCACCGGGGATTCCGCCGCCCGCGCCCAGCTCCGCCGGTTCGCCGCGGCCTGGGCGGCCTAGCCAGAAACCGCCTGCGCGTTTAGAAGCGCCGCCATGTCGCACAATACCTTCGGCCACCTGTTCCGTGTCACCACCTGGGGCGAAAGCCATGGGCCGGCGCTGGGCTGCGTGGTGGACGGGTGCCCGCCCAACATCAAGCTGACCGCCGAGGAGATCC
>JAZKBZ010000109.1:0-18848 GCA_040388315.1 Pseudomonadota bacterium
AGTTGGCCGCCTGGGCCGACGCGGTCTGGGTCAGCGCGTTGAACAGGGTCGATTTGCCGACGTTGGGCAGGCCGACGATCGCGACTTTCAGGGCCATGGGGAGTCCGATTTCCTAAACGAGGCCGCGACCTAGCACGTCTGTCGGCCCCAAACCAATTCCAGTCACTCGTCGCCGCGGCTGCGGGCCTGGCGGGTGTCGCCCTTGTCGGCGGGGGCCAGGCGCAGGACCTCGGTCTGGTACTTGTCGTCCTCGCCGGCGGCCAGCAGGGGGGCGGCCTCGGCCACGGCCTTCAGCAGGTCGATGACCCATGGATGCTCCACCTTGTGGAAGTCCGAGAGCACATGGCCCTGGACCTTCTCGGGGTGTCCGGGGTGGCCGACGCCCAGCCGGGCGCGGCGGAAGTCGGGGCCGATATGGGCGGTGACCGACCGGACCCCGTTGTTGCCCGCCGCCCCGCCGCCGGTCTTCATCCGGAAGCGGCCGGGGGCCAGGTCGATCTCGTCATAGAACAGCACCACGTCGGCGGGGGTCGCCTTGTAGAACTTCATGGCCGCGCCCACGGCGCGGCCGCTCTCGTTGTAGAAGGTCTGGGGCTTGAGGATCAGGGCCTTGACCGGTCCCGCCGGCGTGTCGATCTCGCCCTCGCGGGCGAGGCCGGAGAACTTCGAGCGCTCGGGCCCGAACCGCCAGCGCTTGGCGATCTCGTCCACGGCGATGAAGCCGATGTTGTGGCGGTTCTTGGCGTACTGGGCGCCGGGATTGCCCTGGCCCGCGAGGATCAGCATAGGCGACTCGCCGGGCGGCTCGGCCCCCCGAAGGGGGCCGGCCAGTCCTTAGACGGTGGTGGTGGCCGCGGCGGCGGCGGCGTCGTCGGTGGCGGCGTCAGCCGAGGCCGAGGCGGACGAACCGGCCAGGGTGGCCACCACGAAGTCGCGGTTGGCGCCCGGCTTGACGCCTTCCGGCAGGGTGAAGGCCGACATGCGGATGGTGTCGCCGATTTCCAGACCGGTGAGGTCGAAGATCAGTTCTTCGGGGATGTGGTCGGCGGGGCAGGCCAGCTCGACGTCGTGGCGCACGATGTTGAGCGTGCCGCCCTTCTTGAGGCCCGGCGAGGCTTCGTGATTCTTGAAGTGCACCGGCACGTTGATCTTGATGAGCTGGTGCTCGTCGACGCGGTACAGGTCGAAGTGGACCGGCTCGTCGTTGACGGGGTGCATGTCGACGGCCTTGGCGATGACCGGCTGGGTCTCGTCGCCGTACTTCAGGGTCACCAGGTGGCCCAGCAGCTTGCCCGTGTGGAGCGCCTTGCGGAACTCGTTGGCCTTCACCGCGATGGCGACCGGATCCTTGGCGCCGCCGTAAAGCACGCCGGGGACCATGCCCGCACGGCGGGTTTCACGCGCGCCACCCGTGCCCGTACGATCGCGCACTTCAACATTCAGAATGATATCGGCCATGGCCTTGCCTCAAAACGAAACCGCCGCGCGAAAGTCCCGCGCGGCGACGGACGACCCTCCTGGGGTCGAAAGGTGGGCGTAAATACACAAATCGCCCGCCCGTGGCAACGGGCGGGACGAGATGATTTAGCGCTTCTTGGTGGCGGCCTTGATCGGCGTCTTCGCCGGAGTGACCTTGTAGCCCGTGTCGCCCTCGGCGACCCTGATCTTCGGAATGAACTTCGCCTCGTAGGGCTCGGTATTGCCCGAGGCCTTAATCACGCACCGCCCGGTGTCCATCATGATGTGCTGGCCCAGGCAGAAGACGTCCTCGTAGTGGGGCTTGGAGACCGCCAGGCACTGGTAGAGGTTCAGCTTGGCCATGTTCATGCAGAAGGCGATGTTGGGCTCGGCCATCACCGCCATCAGGGTGTCGACATTGGCGTCGCCGCCTTCGCCCAGGGCGGCGAGCGCCGCCACGGCCAGGCCGCGGATCACGATAGGGCTGTAGGGCGGGGTCGCCGGCTCGGCGGTGAGGCCCAGCGGCGCGGCGCCCAGGGCGACCTGCTGCAGGCGGGCGGTTTCATTGAGATCGCCCACCACCGGGGTCGCCGACAGGGTCTTGGCCTGGGACAGGCGCAGCTCGCGGTTGAGGACGTCGGACTTCGACCACTTCTGCTTCTGGATGTCGTAGGCCGACTGCTTGACCGCCTTGCCGGCGTCATAGAGCTGCTGGCCCTCGTTCCCGAGCGCGGCCTTCACCAGGCCCGCGGCGCTGGCCGAGCCCGAGATGGCCACGACATAGGCCGGGTCCTTCAGGATCGCGGCCACCACTTCGCGGCGCTGGTCGGCGTTGACGGCGTAGGTGCGGACGCCGGCCAGGAAGGCGGGGTCCTGTAGGGCGACGACCGCGGCGTAGGCCGTGGCCCCACGCTGGAGCTGCTTGGGCTCATAGGAGGCGCCCACGGCCACGGCCTTGGCGATGCTGTCGCCGTCGGCGAAGTCCGGCGTGATCGCGCTGACGTGGCTCATGTAATAGCGATAGGCGGCCGCCTGCTCGATGAGCTTGGGCGACAGGCTCACCGCGGGCGGCGGCGGGGCCGGGGGCGGGGGCGCAGGCTGCGAACAGGCCGACAGCAGGGCCGCAAACGCCAGAGCGGCCAGCGTGCCGGACACGCGAAGGGCAGAGGTCATCCTGAAGCTTCCCCAGAAATACGAGCACGCGAGACTAACACAGATGCGCGGGCGAGAATGTGACCGCGTATCCTTAACGGCGCTTAACCAAGCTTGGCCTTCGCCAGAGTCTCAAAGCAATTCGCGTGCCGGGAAGCTGTTGAAGCCCGGCGACAACCGTCAGTCGAACAGTTTCGACACCGACTCTTCGTTGGCGATGCGACGGATGGCCTCGCCCAGCAGCTTGTCGCAGCTCACATAGCGGAGCTTGGACTTGTCGCTGGCGCGGTCGGGGGCGGCGATGGAGTCGGTCATCACCAGCTCCTTGAGGATCGAGGCGTTGACCCGGTCGATGGCCGCGCCCGACAGCACCCCATGGGTGACATAGGCCGAGACCTCGGTGGCGCCGCCGTCCACCAGGGCCTGGGCGGCGTTGCACAGGGTGCCGCCGCCATCGATGATGTCGTCGAACAGGATGCAGCGGCGTCCCGAGACGTCGCCGATGATGTTGGCCACCTCGCTCTTGCCCGGACCCGAGCGGCGCTTGTCGACGATGGCGAGTTCGGCGTTCAGGCGGCTGGCGACGGCGAGCGCCCGGACCACCCCGCCCACGTCGGGGGAGACGATCATCAGCTCGTTGGTCTTCTCGTAGTTTTCCTTGATGTCGTTGGCCAGCAGCGGAGCCGAGAGCAGGTTGTCGGTGGGAATGTCGAAGAAGCCCTGAATCTGGCCGGAGTGCAGATCCATGGTCAGCACCCGGTCGGCGCCGGCTCGCTCGATCAGGTTGGAGACCAGCTTGGCGGAGATCGGCGTGCGGCCGCCGGTCTTCCGGTCCTGTCGGGCGTAGCCGAAATAGGGCATGACCGCGGTGATCCGCTTGGCCGAGGCGCGTCTCAGCGCATCGATGCAGATCAGCAGCTCCATCAGGTTGTCGTTGGTCGGGTAGCTGGTGGACTGCAGTACGAAGACGTCCTCGCCGCGGACGTTCTCGTCGATGGTCACCCAAACCTCGTTGTCGGCGAACCGCTTCACCTGGGCCTTGGTCAGCGGCAGGTCGAGGTGGGAGGCGACGGCCTCGGCAAGCGTTCGATTGGAGTTGCCAGCCAGCAGCTTCATCAAAATCCTCGCAATGCCTCGCCAGATGCGCGGGCTTGTATCAGGCGGACCGCCAGCGGCAAGGCCCGGCGGCGATTCAATCGAGGCTTATCGCCGAGAGCAGGCGCCCGAAGTCGGATTCCCCACGTTTGAAGGCGCGGCGGTTGGAGAAGAACAGCGCCTCCTCGGCGCAGGTGTCGCGTCCAACCCACTCGGCCGTCCCCACGCCGGCGGCCCGCAGCCGGGAAACCACGAAGCCCGGCAGGTCGAACATCCGCTTCTCCGGCGTCTCGCCGGGGGCGAAGAACCGCTCGTGGGTGGCGTCCTTCGCCGTGAAGGCGGCCAGGAACTCCACGCCGACCTCGTAGGAGGCCTGGCCGATGCAGGGGCCCACCACCGCGACCATCCGCGACGGCTCGGCGCCCTGGCCCGCCATGGCCGCGACGGTCGCCTCGGCGATCCCGGTGAGGGCGCCCCTCCAGCCGGCGTGGGCGGCGGCCACCACGCGGGCGTGGGGATCGGCGATGAGGATGGGCGCGCAGTCGGCGGCCAGGGCCCCGCACAGCACCCCGGGCGCGGCGGTGACCACCGCGTCCCCCTGCGGCCGCTCGTCGCCCCAGGGCCGGTCGGCCGTCAGGGCCGTGGCCGAGTGAATCTGGTAGCAGGTGGAGAGGGCGCTGACCGGCAGGCCGAAATGCCCGGCGGCCCGCCGCCGGTTCTCCGCCACGTCGGCGGGTTCGTCGGCCGAGCCGCGCCCGACGTTCAGGCTCTCATAGATGCCGGTGGAGACCCCGCCCCTACGGGTGAAGAAGCCGTGGCGGACGCCGGGCAGGTCCAGCAGGGGCGAGGTCAGCACGTTCATGTCAGGACTCGAAGCCGGGCGGGACGAGGCCCGGGGTGTGGATGCAGGCGGCCTTGAACAGCTCGCCCATCTGGTCGGGGGACACCAGCCGCTCGAGCTGCCGCTCGATCACCTCGCTGCGGTCGGGACGAGCGCTGCTGAGCGCCTCGGCGCGGGCCCCGATCCCCAGCCGCACCAGGAACTCGCCCTGGGTCAGGATCGGCGCGGCGCCCGCGCCTTCCCGCGCGGCGGCGGCCAGGACGGCGGGGAAGTCGGCATGGACCGTGAGATCGGCCTCGCCGGGGTTGGCCAGCGGGCTCTCCTTCCGGTGCCGGCGCAGGGCCTGCAGGGTGTCGCCGAAGCCGGGCGCGTCGCGACCGTAGTCGATCAGCAGGGCGGCCCCGCCGTCGGCGGCGATCCGGCTTCCGATCTCGGAGCCCAGGGCCTCCTGGGCCGGCGAATGCTCCAGCACCGCGCCCACCTGGGCCTCGGGCAGGGCCTGGCCCAGGGCGGCGGCCGAGAGGCCGAAGGCGAGGGCGCCGGCGTCATCGATTCCCACCACCCGCTCGGCCCACCGCGTCTGCGTCCGCACGAACTGGCGCGTCGGCAGGCAGTCCAGCAGCTCGTTGGCGATCAGGATCAGGGGCGCGTCGCCCGGGACCTCGGCGAGGGACCTGGCCCAGCGCACGCTGTCTCCCAGCTGCTCGCGCTGGCGGGCGGCCAGCGGCTCGGAGGTCTCCACCAGCCAGACGTCGGCGGCGGCGACGAAGGCCGGCGCCAGGCGCGCGGCCCGCAGCATGTCGTCCATCAGGGTCCCGTCGCCGGGGCCCATCTCCACCAGCCGCACGGGGGCGGGGCGCCCCAGCCGTTCCCAGGTCTCCACCGCCCACAGGCCGATCAGCTCGCCGAACATCTGGCTCACCAGGGGCGCGGTGACGAAGTCGCCGTCGGCCCCCAGGGCCGGCCGCGTGGCGTAGTAGCCGTCCCGCGGATCGTGCAGGCAGGCGGTCATGTACTGGGCCACGCTCATCGGCCCGCTCTCGCGGACCTGGGCGATCAGCCGGTCACGCAGGCCCATCGGCTTCGATCTTGAACGGGTCGCGCTCCGGCGGCTCGCCCTCCACGACCTCTTCCACCTGCGCCTCGAGACCGATCTCGGGCTCGGGCAGGGGCTCGCTCATCCCGCGCCAGATCAGCCAGGCGCCGGCCAGGGCCATCGGGATCGACAGCATCATCCCCATGGTCAGGCCGAAGGGGAAGTCGGGCATGCCGACGTCCGGCTCGCGAACATTCTCCAGCGCGATCCGGCAGATCGCGTAGCCGAGGAAGAACAGGCCCGCCACGACCCCGCGCCGGTTCAGCAGCTTGCCGCGATGGGTGGCGATCCGCAGGATGACGAACAGCAGCAGGCCCTCCAGCAGGGCCTCATAGATCTGGCTCGGGTGCCGGGGCATGATCCCGGCGCCGGGGAAGACCACGGCCCATGGGACGTCGGTGGGCCGTCCCCAGAGCTCGCCATTGATGAAGTTGGCGATGCGTCCGAAGAACAGGCCGATCGGGGCGGCGGCGGTGATCACGTCGCCCAGGCGGAAGACGTCGACCTTGTTGACCCGGGCGAACAGCAGGGACGCGACCAGCACGCCCAGCACCCCGCCGTGGAAGCTCATCCCGCCCTTCCAGGTCTTGAACACCTCCAGCGGCTCTTCGGTGATCATGGACGGGGTGTAGAATAGAACATGGCCCAGACGGCCGCCGACGATGATCCCCAGGGTCAGCCACAGGATCAGGTCGTCGATCTGGGCGGGGCTCGCAGGCGCCCCTCGCAGGGGCCACAGGCGCTCGGTCTTGGTCAGGCCGGTGATGTACCGCCAGCCGATCAGGATGCCGGCCACATAGGCCAGGGCGTACCAGCGGATGGCGAAGGGGCCGATTTGTATCAGGACGGGGTCGATGTCCGGGAAGGGCAAGGCCAGGGCGCTCCGAAAGGATGTCCTCGCGGTTTAGACGGAAACCCCGTGGCTTTCATCCCCTCCGATCCCATATAAGGAAGTATGCAGACCCAGAACCCCTTCCTCGACGAGATGGCCAAG
Organism: Pseudomonadota bacterium; assembly: GCA_040388315.1. Taxonomy (GTDB): domain Bacteria; phylum Pseudomonadota; class Alphaproteobacteria; order Caulobacterales; family Caulobacteraceae; genus Phenylobacterium. The sequence goes on from JAZKBZ010000109.1 coordinate 6,637, forward strand.
CTGACCGGAGCCGCCATGGGCCTCGCCCAGACGGCCGGCGAAGAGGCCAAGGCCGCGTTCCGAGCCCAGGCCGACCGCATCGTCGCCGAGCTCGACCTGATCCGCCGCGACGAGTTCGACGCCCTGAAGGCGGAGATCGCCGCCCTGCGCGCGGAGATCGCCACGCTGAAGGGCGCGGGCGCGCCGAAGAAGGCCGCGAAGAAGGCCTGATCCGCGGCAAATCGACCGGAACACACGAATGTGGCTCGCCCGCCGGAAGAAGCCGGTGACAGGGCGCCCGCGAACCAGATTAGTTTCAAGATCGCAGGCGATTCGGGGCGCGCTCGCTCCTCCGGTCGCCGTACGCGAAAGGACCACGGGTCTCATGGACACGCCTCTGTCTGACGAAGACGTCCTGCTCGCCCACGACCCGCTCGATGTCGTTGAGCATGTTCTGCAAGCCGAGAACCTCCAGTTCGACCGCACCGAAGAGGGCGACCTCGCCTTCACCCTGGCCGGCGACTGGAAGGACTACGAACTCTGGTTCGCCTGGCGGCCCGAGGCCGACTGCCTGCAGCTGTGCCTGTCGGTGGACATCCAGGTCCGGCCGGAACAACGCGCCGCGGCCTTTGAGCTGGTCTCGACCGTCAATCAGCGCGTCTGGCTCGGCCACTTCGAGGTCTGGGACGACGGCGAGATCGTCTTCCGTCACGCCATGGCCCTGATGACCGGCGAGCGCCCGACGCTCGCCCAGGCCGCGGCCATGATCGACGTGGCCATGGAAGGCGCCGACCGCTTCTACCCGGCCTTCGACTTCATGGCCCGCGGCGGCAAGTCCCCGGCCGAGGCCATCGCCGCCTGCATGTTCGACACGGTCGGCGAGGCCTAGTTTCAGCCTGGTCATTCGGCCTATAGGCAGGTCCGACGCCCGCGGCCTGGAGTAGCGCCATGACCCCGATTCTCATCCTCGGCGCGGGCCGCATGGGCGGCGCCCTGATCCAGGGCTGGCGCAAGGCCGGGGCCTTTTCCCCCGCCGACCTGATCCTGCGCGATCCTCACCCGACCGAGCTGGCCCAGGCCGTGGCCCGCGAGGGGGCGCGGCTCAATCCGCCGGACACCGCCCTGGCGCAGGCCCGGACCGTGCTGCTGTCGGTCAAGCCGCAGCTCTGGCGCGAGACCGCCGCCGAGGTGGCCGGCCTGCTCCATCCCGACGCGGTGATCGTCTCCGTCGCCGCCGGAGTGCGCTCGGCCGACATCGCCGCCGCCTTCGGCCGCCAGGTCGCTCGGGTCATGCCCACCACGGCGGTGGCCATCGGCCAGGGGACCACCAGCATCTATGCCGCCGAGGCCCAGGCGCGCGCCCGGGCGCACGCCCTGTTCGCTCCCGTGGGAACGGTGGTGGACCTCGACGACGAGGAGTTGATGCACGCGGCCACCGCCGTGTCGGGCTCGGCGCCGGCTTATCTTTACGCCTTCATCGAGGCCCTGGAGGCCGGTGGCGCGGCGGCGGGTCTGCCCTCGGAGGCCGCCCAGCGCCTGGCCCGGTCCACCATCGCCGGCGCCGCGGCCCTGCTGGCGGAGAGCGGCGAGGAGCCGGCCGAGCTGCGCCGCCAAGTCACCTCGCCCGGCGGCACCACCCAGGCGGCCTTGGAGGTCCTGATGGGGGAGGGCGGCCTCACGCCCCTGCTGCGGGATGCGGTGGCCGCAGCCGTCCGCCGCTCCAGGGAGCTCGGCGCCTGACTTAGCGCGTCCAGGTCTGGGCCTGGCAGATCGGGCCGATGCAGCCCTCCACCTTCAGGGTCCCGTTGGGATTGGCGCTGAGCTTGGAGCCGTAGGTCTTGCCGCTGCCGGGATCGTAGATCTTGCCCCCGGCCCACTTGCCGGGCCCGGCCGGCTTGAAGTCGCGGATCAGCTGCAGGCCCAGCACCGTGCGGGCCCGCTGGGCCGGGTCGGGATTGTTGGCGTCCTTCTGCGGACCTCCGGCCTTGTCCTTGGGGTTCTTCATCCAGACGATGGTCCCGCAGGCCTTGCCAGCGTCGGCCGCGCAGGGGGCGACTCGGACCTTGGCCGAACCGCCTTGGGTCAGCCAGTCCCCCATCACCGGGTCGGCGGCCTGGGCGGCGGTGGCGCTCAGCAGGCAAAGCGTGGCGGCGGAGGCGAGATGGGCGAGCTTCATAGTGGTGTCCCCGTTTTTCCCGAGCTGAACCATGATCGCCTGAACATGGGCTAAACAATCCTACCCTGGCAGCCGGACGATGGCGCGTAGCCCGCCCATGGGCGAGCGGGCCAGGGTCACGTCCCCGCCATGGCCGCGGGCGACGTCGCGGGCGATGGCCAGGCCCAGGCCCACGCCCTTTTCGTTCTGGTTGCGGGACTCGTCCAGGCGGCTGAAGGCCTTGAAGGCCTCCTCGTAGCGGTCCTCCGGGATGCCCGGCCCGTCGTCGTCCACCGTGATCTCCACCCCGCCAGCGGTCCGGGCCTGGGCGTTGACGACGATGTGCTCCCCATGGACGGCGGCGTTCATCACCAGGTTGGAGAGCGCCCGCTTGAGGGCATTGGGCCGCGCGCTGGCGGTCAGGTCGGCCTCGGCCGTGACGCTGACCTGGGCCCCGGCCCGCACCGCGCCTTCGCTGACCTCCTCGATCAGGCCGCGCAGCTGCACGCTCTCCACGCCCTCGCCGCCCTCGCCGCGGGCGAAGGCCAGGTATTCGTCGATCATGTGCTCCATCTCGGAGAGATCGCGCTTCATCTCCCCGGTCCGCTTGGTGGGCTCGGCCAGCGCCAGTTCCAGCTTCAGGCGGGTGAGCGGGGTGCGCAGGTCGTGGCTGACGGAGGCCAGCAGGGCGGTGCGCTGGTCCAGGTGCCGCTGGATGCGCGCCTTCATGGCCAGGAAGGCCTGGGCCGCCTGCCGCACCTCACGCGCCCCCGTGGGCTTGAAGAACGGCACCTCCACTCCGCGCCCGAAGTCGTCGGCCGCCGAGGCCAGCCGCTCGATGGCGCGCACCTGGTTGCGGATGAACAGGATGGAGATGGCGGTCAGCAACAGGGTCGCCACGGTCATCCAGAGGACGAAGATGTGGCCCTGGGTGGCGATGGCCCGGTCGCGCGGCGCCAGCACCCGCATCACCCCCTGGGGGGTCTGGACCCGGATGTCGACATAGGCCGGATAGCGGGTCGTATCGAACCAGAAGGGGGCGTCGATCCGGCCCGCCAGGGCCTTCTCCAGGGAGCGGTCCACCACGGCGAACAGGGCCGGCCGGCGGCTGACCGGCAGGGTGCGGCCGGTCTGGAAGGCCAGGGACAGGCTCATCGACCGCTCGGCCCGGTCGGCGATGCGGGCGAAGCTCTCGGGGGTGGGGTCATCCTGATAACTCTCCACCGCCCAGGCCACGTCGCCGGCCAGGCCCTCCGACAGCCGGCTGGTCACCGCCTGCCAGTGGGCGTCGAAGAACACCCAGGTCACGGCCACCTGCATCAGGGCCACCGGCAGGATGATGATCAGCAGGGAGCGGCCGAACAGGGTGGTGGGCAGGCTGCGCTTGATCAGCCGCTGCATCCGGACCGGCGAGAGGCGCAGGCGCATCAGTCGGGCGCCAGCAGATAGCCCACGCCGCGCACCGTCTGCAGGTAGCGCGGGGTCTTGGGATCGGTCTCGATCTTGCGGCGCAGGCGGGTGACCTGCACGTCCACCGCCCGGCCGGAGGGATCCACCGTCTCGCGGGCCAGCTCCAGCCGGTCCACCGGCTCGTGCGGACTGCGGGCCAGGCGCTTGAGCAGCGCCACCTCGGCCTCGGTCAGCCGCACCGGCGCGCCGTCGCACGACAGCTCCCCGCGCTCCAGGTCGAAACTGCAGCGCCCCAGCGAGATCGGCCCGTTGGCGGTCGACCCCGGCCGGCCCTGGGCCCGCCGCAGGATGGCCTCGATGCGCAGCAGCAGCTCCTCGGGCTCGAAGGGTTTGTTCAGATAGTCGTCGGCCCCGAGCTTCAGCCCCTCGATCCGGTCCTCCGGCAGGCCCCGGGCCGTCAGCATCAGCACCGGGGTGCGCCCGGCTGTCCCCTTGCGCTCCCTCAGCCACTTGGTCAGAGAGAACCCGTCCTCGCCGGGCATCATCACGTCGAAGACCGCCAGGTCGAAGTCGAGCGTCTCCATCAGCTTGCGCGCCGCGGCCCCGCCGGGCGCGGCGGTGACCCGGAAGCCGGCCCGGGCCAGGTATTCCTTCAAGAGCTCGCGGATACGGTCGTCGTCGTCCACCACCAGCAGGTGGCGTTCTCCGGCCTGGGTCTCGGTCATCGCCATCAGCCCAAAGTCCCCGTCTTGGTGCGCCCGCCGGCGAGCGCGGCCAGGATACGCCGCGTTCCGGTCACCCCGTCCAGTCCGCCCGTGCGATAGGCCCGCGCCAGCTGGCCGCGCAGCCGCTCGGCGATGCGGCCCTCGAAGGCCGCGCCGGCCGCCGTCAGGCTCACCGCGCGGCGGCGGCCATCCAGCTCGCCCTGGGCCTTTTCCGCCAGGCCCTTGGCCTCCAGGTCGCTCAGCACCCGGCTCGCGGCCTGTTTCGACAGGCTGGTGATGTGAGCTAGCTCCTGCACCCCCAGGCCCGGCCGGCGCTTCAGCAGGAAGGCCGCCCGCCAGTGGGAGCGGCCCAGGCCCGCGTCCTCGGCCTCCAGGCCGGCGTCCACCCCGGCCCACAGGGAGGCCTCCGCCAGCATCATCAGCTCAAGGCCGGCGTCCAGCTCCTCGTCGCGCAGCACCAGTCTCGGATCGGCCACGGAGCTCATCGGCCTGTCCCATTTTGTTTGACGTCGCAGGCGCGGGGGTTTGTAAGGAGGCGTTCCCCATAGGAGGTTTCCTTCCCATGTCTCTCGTTCCCTTCGACGACCGCGACGGATGGATCTGGCTCGACGGCCAGTTCACGCCCTGGCGCGAGGCGAAGGTGCACGTACTGACCCATGGGCTCCATTACGCCTCGGCGGTGTTCGAAGGCGAGCGGATGTACGGCGGGGAGATCTACAAGCTGACCGAGCATACCGAGCGTCTGTTCAAGTCGGCGGAGATCCTCGACTTCGAAATCCCGTTCACGGTGGCCGAGATCGATCAGGCCTGCAAGGACACCTGCGCCAAGAACGGCCTCACCGACGCCTATCTGCGCCCCATCGCCTGGCGCGGCTCGGAGATGATCGGGGTCTCGGCCCAGAACACCAAGATCCACGTGGCCATCGCCGTCTGGGACTGGCCGAGCTACTTCAAGCCCGAGGAACGCGCCAAGGGCATCCGCATGTGCTGGGCCAAGTACAAGCGTCCCTCGCCCGAGACCGAGCCGGTCCACGCCAAGGCGACGGGCCTCTACATGATCTGCACCATCTCCAAGCACGCCGCGGAGAAGGCCGGCTACACCGACGCCATGATGCTCGACTATCGCGGCTACGTGGCCGAGAGCACCGGCTCCAACGTCTTCTTCGTCAAGGACGGGGTGCTCCACACCCCCACCCCCGACTGCTTCCTGAACGGCCTCACCCGCCAGTCGGTGATCGCGCTCGCCCGCTCCAAGGGCGTGGAGATCGTCGAGCGGCACATCAAGCCGGAGGAGCTCTCCACCTTTACCGAATGTTTCGTGGTGGGCACGGCGGCCGAGGTGACCCCGGTCTCCGAGATCGGTGAGTACAAATTCACCCCGGGCAAGCTGTCCCTGACCCTGATGGACGACTACGCCCGCATGGTCCGCCGCGAACTGGTGGCGGCGTAAAGAGATACCGCTCAGCCCGGCGAAGGCCGGGGCCCAGATACATCCGCTGCTTTCAGGATTTCTGGCCCAAGTCGTGACTTACGATCTGGGTCCCGGCCTTCGCCGGGATGAGCGGAGCAGAGTGGTGGTCAGGCCATCACCTTCGCCTCAAGCTCCGCCAGCCGGCGCCGGGTGACCGCCAGGTCCTCGCCGTAGGCGACGGGGTCGGCCGAGGCCAGGGCGCCGGAGATGTCCAGGCTCTCCCTGTAGAGATCCAGCGCCCGGACCCGGTGCCCGCGGTCCTCGCGGGCGTCGGCCAGGCGTTCCAGGGCGAGCGTCAGGGCCCGCTTGGCGCCGACGTCCGATGGCCGGGCCTCGACGAGGCCGCGGCGCAGGGCCAGCGCCTCCTCATAGGCGTCCACCGCCCCGTCCAGCCGGTGCTCCTCATAGGCCACGTCGCCGACATTGGTGAGCGCGTCGGCCAGCGCCGCCGGCTCGCCGATCTGGCGCGCCAGACCCAGCGCCTCGTCATAGGCCTCGGCGGCTTGGTCGGACAGGCCCTGGGCGCGGGCGAAGTCCCCGGCGTCCTGGGCGGCGACTCGCCGCTCGAGATCGTCCCCCGCCAACGACGAAAGCCGCCGGACGATGTCGGCGGCTTCTGACCAGCGTTCGGCCCTGGTGTGGTCGTGGAGCGCCCGCCTGGCCTCGGCGAAGGCTCCCGGGGCCCCGGGCGGCGCGCCGGAGTGGATCTCCGGTTCAGGGGCCGCCACGGCCGCGGGCTCGGGCGCCTCGGCGACCAGCGTGACCTCCGGCGCGTGGCTGGCGTGGGTGGAGCCATGGTCGTGGCTGGGCGGGGGCGCCGGGTCTGCGGTGAAGTCGACGGTGACCGGCGCGCCGCCCTTGCGGCGCTTCGTGCCGCCGGAGGGACCGTTCGGGCCCTTGGGCATCAGGGCGGCGATGAACAGCAGCACGCCCAGGCCCGCGCAGGCGGCGGCCACGAACGTCCGTAGAGACTCAAATGCCCCCAGCGGGATCGGGGGAATCCGCCCCTCCAGCCCGCCCGGAGTGAGAATGGCGTAGGCGACGCCTCCGAGCGCCAGCCCCAGCAGCATCCCGATGATCCGACCCAGCATACGAATTCCCCCGGCCGTCCGCCCCCCAGGCGCCGACCGGTGAAGGTTCGGGACCCGGGACGGCGGGCGTCGAGGCGATGCAACCCGCAGGGGAGGCGATGGCGCCGATCCGCGCGCTTCTTGGGCGAAGCGCGCGGAATCTGCCTCTAAAACAGCCAGTTCAGGGGGCGGGGATAGGCCTCGTCCCGCGACAGGTACATCAGGCCGAGCACGCAGCGGACCGCGAACCAGATTCCCACCGCCCCGCAGATGAAGAAGCCGAGCATCAGGAACGGCACCCCCACTAGGATCAGCGAGAACACCCCGCCAAACAGGACCAGCAGGCCCCCGATGATCGCCCAGGCGATGGTCAGCCAGAAGGTGCGGATCAGGAAGGTGTAGTGGCTCTCCATCTTCGGGCCGGCCGTGGCGCGGTTCGCATAGGCGATGATCAGCCCGATGAACACGGTGAACCCGCTGGCGAAGGTCAGCAGGTAAAGCACATAGGACACCACCGGCAGGGTCTTGTCCTCGGCCAGGCCGGAACTGCCGATTTCCACGCGATCACTCATGACGGGCTCCTCTTCGTCTCGTCTCTAGAAGAGCATGTGGCCCTGTTTTCGGCCCGCGCCAGTTTAATTCGCGTCCATCTTTCCGGGGCTCCGGTCCAGCCACGGCAGAGCGCCGGCCGCCAGGATCAGGACGAAGACTAGGCGGGCGGCCAGCGCCACGCCGAGCGTCCAGGCGCCGGCCGTGGCGGCGAACAGCAGCAGGGCCACGGCGCCGGCCCCCAGCAGGCCGATGGCCCAGATCAGCGGTTCGGCCAGCGGCGTCCCGGCGTTGCGGAACCGCGCGCCGGGTGTGGTCACCGCCGCGGTCCCGGCCACCGCCCCGATGAAGGCGCTGAAGGAGGTCGCGCGGTTCTCCGGCCGCAGGCCGGCGCTGTAGCTCATCGCCGGGATGGTCAGCCGCCCGCGGGCAAAGGTCAGGATCGCCCCGCCCTCGGCGCTGCGCAGGCTCTTGAGCTTGGAAAGGCTGTAGCGCCGCTCGTGCTTGCCCCGCCGCTCGACGATCTCGCCGTCCTCCAGCGTCCAGACGGTCTCGCCCTGCAGGGGCGAGAGCCGGGCGCTGTGGGAGATGGCCATGGCTTAGCCGCGGACGACCGTGATTTCGACGCCCGCGGCCGCGGCGTGGGGGGCGAGCGCCAGGGGCTTCTCCACCCGGACCCGCGCCCGCGTCACCCGCGGATCGGCCAGGCAGGCGCGCGCTAGGCGCTCGGCGAAGGCCTCCACCAGGCCGATATGGCCTTCGGCCGCGATCGACCGCGCGGCCTCTCCGACCATCTCGTAATTGACGGTGTCGCTGAGCTTCTCGGCGCCGGCGGTGGGGACGTCGAGTTCGACGTCGACCACCAGGGGCTGGGCCTTGCCCTTTTCGTGGGAATAGACGCCGATCTGGGCGTCGACCTTCAGTCCGGTGACGAAGATCTTGGTCATGACGATGCGGCCGGCGGCCACGGGATTGGCTTGAGTTTCGGCGGGAATCTCCTGGATCGGCGAAAGGGCCAAGCAACGCTCCTTCAGGTCAGGTGCTGACCGGAATCGACAGCGATCATCTGGCCCGTCACCGACCTTGCGTCAATCAGATAGGCCAGGGCCTGGCCGATCTCGGCCGGGTCCACCGCGTGGGCCAGGGGCGTGGCGGCCACCTCGGCGGCGAAGGCGGCGTCGTCCTGGTGGATGGAGGCCAGCGTCGGGCCCGGCCCGACGCCGTTGACCCGGATGCGCGGCGCCAGCGCCTGGGCCAGCATCTTGGTGGCGGTCCACAGCGCGGTCTTCGACAGGGTGTAGGAAAAGAAGTCGGCCCCCGGCGCCAGCACCCTCTGGTCGAGGATGTTGACGATCAGGCCGCTACGGTCGGCCGGCAGCCGGCGGGCGAAGGCCTGGGCCAGCACCAGGGGCGCGCGCAGATTGGTCTCCATGTGCGCGTCCCAGGAGGCCCGGTTCAGGCTGGCCAAGCTGTCCTCCTCGAACACCGAGGCGCAGTTCACCAACAGGGTGACGGGGCCAAGCTCGGCCTCGACGTCGCCCACCATCGGGGCGGCGGCCGCCTCCTGGCGCAGGTCGCAGGGATGGAGATAGGCCTTGCGGCCCAGGCTGCGGACATCGGCCGCGGCGGCCTGGGCGTCGTCGTCGACGGTCCGGCAGTGGATGGCGACGTCATAGCCGGCGCGGGCGCAGGCCAGCACCAGGGCCCGGCCGATCCGCCGCGCGCCCCCGGTGACGAGGGCCGCGCCGCGCGTGGTCTCGCCCACGGAGGATCGATCAGTCGAGGCGGCCGAACTCGAAGAGGTTCAGGCCGGCGATCACGACGAGGAAGGCGAGGATGGTGTAGATGGCGACCATGGTCGGGGCTCCGGTTGTTGGGGTCGGCTTTAGCGAGGGTGGACGGGCGGGGCAACATGGTTCGTAACCCGGCTTGATTTCGCGCTCCTAAGGCCCGAATGCCGCGGGCTTACTAGGGTCGGGTTCTGGGCTGTTCGAAGATCGGGCCTCTGACCAGGCCAGCCGCCGGCGCCTCTTCGGCACCCTTGCGGAAACTGATCGATCCCAGCCGAAACTCTTCGTCGCCCCTATATGCTCGAGCCTTTAGCAGGCCCGGAGCTCCGATCTGCAGCGGCGATAGCACAACATTCGCATGCATAAGTACTACTGGGTCGTCTTGTTCGGGTGCGCCACGAAGTGCATCGGCTAAATCCATTACGGCTTCTACAAGGACAAAGTCACTGCCACCCTCATGCTCATAGACTATTTTTATCGTTATGCTTTCGAGTGGGATGTTTTTCCCTTGTCGATAACTTAGCGCGACGCAGAATTTTGGCAGGACCGCGGGAAATGAAGGGAACAGGAGGCCGCTTCGGACAACTCCGACTAACGTCTCCTTTCCACCAACCTCAAGACGGATGTCGTCGCAGAAGATGGCCGATCCCGCTGGCGGAAGCTCAGAGTCGTTCATGACTGGGCGGTCACCAATCGGGCACCGGACACCTGGACTGACGGAATAGGCCAAGAGCCATATGCAACTGAGATGGGGGCTGGAGGGTGTCCGTTTCCGCCAGCAGATTTTCTGCAATCAACAACAGAGACCGAAAGATACGCATCAAGAGCGCTCAATAGCTCCGCGACGCTGTCCAAGGTAAGATTGGCCGGCTTCTTCATCAATCTACTGATCGCGGCGGCTGACTTTCCAGCTGCGTTCGCCCAATCGGTCTGGCAAAGTCCCGCACGTTCACGATCTCGATAAGTGGTGACGAGGGCCTCCCAAACGTCATCACGTAGCGCCAGTTTCCTCAATTCTGAGCGAAACTGAGCATCCTCATGGAACCGGTCCTGAGCCGTCGGGGTCGGTGTTTGAGAGATAGTCACCAAGGATCACTCCAGTGTGTCGTGGATTGTCCCCAAACAGGCGTCTCCACTCAGTTTGGGCGTCTCGAATTGCGCCTGCCCACCTACCTCCGTCGTAGTCTGCGCGAGCTGCGGCCTGAAGTACGACAAACTCGTCGCGAGCGACGAAAGCTCCCAACAAGCGAAATGCGGGCCTCGGAATCTGCGAACGGAGCTCCCAAATCTCGCCAGACGGCGGCTTCAGCCGCTTGACGTGCTCGGGTGCCCGGAGGAGGCGCCCCATCACGAACCGTGACAAGTCCTGAGCCAGGGCTGCTGCCCGATCTGCTCCTGCGGATCCCACAAATTGGTGGACCTGACCTGAGGCGGTCGGGGTTAGGTATAGGCATCGGCGTATCGATTGCTGTTGGTCGAGCGGTCGCCATAACTTTAGCTCCCCCTTGCCCTCAAGCTTTTCGATTAGCCCGGTTAACATATAAGTCAATACACCCTAGTTCGCCATACCGCCGACCTATAATTGAAGATTCTTCGCCTGACACGCTACGGCGGATGCGAGGTTGGACTTGATCTCGTTCCGCCCCGGGGTCTCAAGCTGAAAAGAAAAGCCCGAGGAAACCCCATGCCGCTGACCCCCATCGCGCCCGGCAGCCTGACCAAGATCGCGCTCGGCATCGACCGGCCCGAGGATGTGGTGGTCGGCAAGGACGGCCGGGTCTTCGCCTCGGACCACCAGTGCGCCGTGGCCGAGATCTTCGCCGACGGGACCTTCAAACGCCTGGGCCCCAAGGGCGGCGCCCCCAACGGCATCAACATGGACCCGCAGGGCCGGCTGCTGATCGCCAATTTCGGCATCTATGACCGGAAGGAGGGGCCTCTCCAGCGTTTCGACCCCGCCACCGGCGCGCACGAGACGCTCGTCGCCGAGGTGGGGGGCAAGCGGCTGACCAGCGCCAACTATCCGGTGCTGGACCGGGCCGGGAACATCTGGTGCGCCAACTCCACCCACGCCGAGACCTGGCCCCAGGCCCTGGACGGCCGCACCGACGGCTTCATCTTCGTCCTGCGTCCGGATGGGTCCACGCAGATCGTCGCCGAGGGGCTGAAGTTTCCCAACGGCATGGCGCTGTCGGCCGACGAGCAGACCCTCTACTGCGCCCAGACCAGCGGCGCCGATGTGATGGCCTTCCCGGTGCTGCCGGGCGGCAGGCTGGGCCCCGGCCGCAGGTACGGCCCGGTGCTGGGCAAGCTGCAGCAGCCCGGCCAGCCGGCGCCCGACGCCGCCGACCTCGGCTACACCGACGGGGTGGGCATGGACGCCGAGGGAAACCTCTGGGTCTGCCTGCCGGCGGCCAACAAGGTGGTGGCCATCACGCCCAGCCTTGAAGTGGTCACCGTGATCCACGATCTGTCGGGCGAGATCGTCAACCACCCCACCAACATCACCTGGGGTGGCCCCGATCTGAAGGACCTCTATATCGGCTCCATCCGCGCGGGCTACGTCCTCAAGGGGCGCAGCCCGGTGGCCGGCCAGCCGCACGCACACCAGTGAGATTCACCCCCATGCCCTAGCGGAATGCGGCATTGGGGGCTTCCCCAGTGATCAACGATCACTAAAATGCTTGTTTGAAGTCCGGCGGTGACGCCCGCCGGCGAGCCATCAACGAAATCCCGGGAGGACGCCCATGCGCGAGTACCTGAAGTTCTACATCAACGGCGAGTGGGTCGAACCGGCCGAGAAGAAGACCCTCGACGTCATCAACCCGGCGACGGAAGAAGTCTGCGGCAAGATCGCGCTCGGCAGCGCCGCTGACGTCGACAAGGCCGTCATGGCCGCCCGCAAGGCCTTCCCGGCCTGGAGCCAGACCAGCCGCGAAGAGCGCCTGGAAGTGCTCGGCCGCATCCTGGCCGAATATCAGAAGCGCTTCGGCGACCTGGCCGTCGCGGTGACCGAGGAAATGGGCGCCCCCGCCAACCTCGCCCAGCGCGCCCAGGTTCCGA
>JAZKBZ010000110.1:0-1654 GCA_040388315.1 Pseudomonadota bacterium
CAACGCCCAGGCCATCGCCGCCCAATCCTCCCTCGCCGCCGGCCACAAGGGCTACTCGACCGCCGCGCTCCGCGCCGCTGGCCGCAACACCGCCAGGCTCCAGCAGGAGAACAACGCCCAGACCGGCATCCTCGCCGCCCAGGAGGCCGCCCAGGCCCGCGGCGAGCTGGCCGGGGTCATCCAGTCCACCAGGGCCACCGACGTCGACGTCGCGAAAACCAACGCCGGCTACTCCCAGGAGACCGGGCTGACCTACGCCGGTGCCCAGAACCGGATGAAGGAGCTTCAGGCCCAGATCACCCAGTCCGGTGGTCAGTTCAACGCCGCCCAACAGAACGAGCTGACGAAGCTCCAGGCCCAGCTCGATTCCGGCAACGCCCAGTTCAATGCCGGCGAGGTCAACAAGGGCGCCGCCCTCGACACCGAGTCCCAGCTGCGCACCAACCTCGCCAACCTCGACGCCGAGCTGAAGAACCGCGGCATGAATGACGAGCAGCGCCGCGCCTATCTCCAGGCCTACCTCACCAACCAGGGCCAGGTCCTCCAGGCCGACTCCAACTACGCCGACCGCGTCGCCAAGAAGGAGATCAACCCCAACCAGATCATCCAGGGCACCATCTCCGGCGGTGCCTCAATTGGTGCCGCAGCGGCAACGTCCGATCGCCGCGCCAAGACCGACATCGAGGAGGTGTCCCCGAAGGATGCTGCCGACTTCAAGAAGTCGCTGGCCTCGATGTACAGCTACCGCTACAAGGACCCCGGCGCCTCCGGCTCCGCCCCCGGCGACCACTTTGGTCCCATGGCCCAGGATCTGGAGAAGTCCAAGATCGGCCGCAGCCTCGTCATCACCGGGCCCGACGGCATGAAGCGGATCGACACCGACCGCCTCGTCCTCGCCCTGGCCTCGACCGTCGCCGCCTCGTCGCGAAAGAAGGGGCGATAACCCGTGGCCGACTACAGCACCGACTTCGTCGACAGCATCCCCCGGGACCCAACCGAAGAGGAGAAGCAACGAGCCCTCTACGGCTTGTTTCCCCAGGCCTCAGACCTGCCGCCGATTCGACCCGATGCGACCGAGAGCCTGTCTCACACCACGTCCACCGCGCCGCCCCTGCTGGGACTGCAGCCGGTCGAGCCCAGCCTGGACAGCACCGCCGCCGCCAACTACGGCAAGGTCACTCAGTCGCAGCCTGCTGGAGTCCCGCTGGCTGGCACCGCAGTCAACGACAACTCCGGTGGTATCGCGGCACCGATCGCCACCGCGGCGCCTACCTTCGGTCTCACCGGGACCCAGACGACCTCGTCCGGTGGTACCAAGGAGACCCAGCTCACCGCCAAGGGCGCCAGCTACCTCGGCGAGGCCACGAACCTCCAGGAGCAGGAGCGGGGTCTGCAGGGCCGACAGTCCGAGGCCGACAAGCGCAATTGGGTCGCGGGCAAGTGGGGCGCGTATTACGCGGGCGGCGGCACGAACCAGTACCAACCCGGCTCTGGCTCTCCGGCTACGGCACCCCCGCCCGCTGGTTCGGTGGTTCCGCCCGTTGTCGTACCGCCGCCGCCCTTGGTCGCCCCGCAGCAGCCTGCTGTCCTGCCGCATCACGAGGGGGGGTTGAACACGCAGAAGCCGACCGAGACACAGCGCAACCGCGCATCC
>JAZKBZ010000111.1:0-21977 GCA_040388315.1 Pseudomonadota bacterium
AACTCTTCACCCGCACCCGCGAGATCCGCCGCGGCATCATCGCCGCCGGTCAGGAAAGTGCCGAACCCAACTTCGGTCGCGACCGCGGCAAGCACTAGCCTCGTCGCCCGGGGGCGCGCATGCCGGAGTTTCTGCCGACCCTGGACCTCATGCTGCGGGGCGCCGCCTGCGGCTTGCTGATCCTGGTGGCCGTCCTGCTGGTCCGCGACCATCGGAAGGTCACGGCGGCGCGGTTCGGGGCCCTGTTCGCGCTGAGCGCCGTGGGTTTCACCCTGGCCTCGACGGTCGCCCTGCGCGGCCACCTGGGACTGCTGACCCTGCCGGCCCTGGCCCTGATGTCGGGCGGCAACCTGGCCTTCTGGCTGTTCGCGCGGGCGATGTTCGAGGACGGCTTCCGGCCACGGGCGTGGCACGCCGCGGCCTGGCTGGGGATCGTCGCGGTGGGGCTCTACGAAGCCCAGGTCCTCGGACCGGAGATGACACCCGTCGCCATCGCCGTGCGGGGGTTCCTGGTGTTGGAGTCCCTGGGGCTTGGCCTGTTGGCGGCGGGTCAGACCCTGGCCTCCTGGCCCGCCGACCTGGTGGAGCCGAGGCGCCGCGCGCGACCCTTCATGGTGGGGGCCGCGGCGGGATTCATCGCGCTGAACGCCCTGTCGGACCTGCTGGGAGCTCACGCGACCGTCCCCGACGCCGGCAGCCTGATCCGCGCCCTGGCCCTGGCCGTCATCGCCCTGGGCGTCGCCGCCGCCCTGCTGCGGGTCGCCGGCGCGGGATGGCTGTCGCCAGCGAACGCCGCCGCGCCCCCGCGGTCTATCGAGCCGGCGGACCAGGGCCTGGCCGCCGCCCTCGACCAGGCCATGCGCGTCGAGCGCGCCTATCGCCAGGAGGGCCTGACCATCGGGAAGCTGGCCGAGCGGTTGAGAACGCCGGAATACCGCCTGAGGCGGCTGATCAATGCGGGCCTGGGGCAGCGCAACTTCAATGTCTACCTGAATGGCTACCGCATCGCCGAGGCCAAGGCGGCCCTGGCCGACCGGGGCCAGGACGCCGTGCCGATCCTGACCATCGCCCTCGACGCCGGGTTCAATTCCCTGGGGCCGTTCAATCGCGCCTTCCGCGCCGAGACCGGCATGACCCCCACCGACTTCCGGCGCGCGTCCGCCGATTCCGGAATCGGCCAGCCGGAGTTCGAACCCGGCGAGCGGCGCGGCGCCTGACGGACCAGACAGGGGGCCACCTTCCTTGGAGCCCTCGCATGACATCCTTTCGTCCCTGGCTGCTGATCGCGGCCACCCTGCCCCTCGCCGGCTGTGGCGCGCTCAGCGGCGCGGCCCAGGTCGCCACCGGCCTGGCCAGCCACCAGATCTGCTCGGCCGCCTTCGTCTCCAGGATCGATCCCGAGGTGTTCCGCCGCGAGGCGGTGGACCCGGAGCTGGGGCCGTCCCGCTGGCTGATGCGGACAAAGGTGGATCGCGAGACCCGGACCGCGAGCGCCAGCCTGGCGGGCCTGGCGACGACCCGGGCGGTCTATCGCGGCCCCTCGGGCTGCCTGGTGCTGCATGGCGCGCCGCCACCGGCCCCGCCCGAACCGATCCCGGCGCCGAGGCCGCGCGCCCTGGCCAAGGCGCCGGCGTCGGCGGCCATCGAGGCGGCCCTGGACCGGGCCTTCGTCGAGCCCGCCAAGCCGTGGCGGCGGACCAAGGCGGTGGTGATCCTGCACGACGGTCAGATCGTCGGCGAACGCTATGCCCCGGGCTATGGCCCCGACACCGCGATCACCGGCTGGTCGGCCACCAAGTCGGTGACCAACGCCCTCGTGGGCGTCCTGGTCCAGCAAGGGAGGGTCTCGGTGGACGGACCCGCGCCGGTCGCCGCCTGGAGGGGCGATGGCCGGCGCGACATCAGCCTCGACAACCTGCTGCGGATGACCAGCGGCCTGGCCTTGGGGGACTCGCTGAATTCGAGCCTGAAGAGCGCCTTCGATCCCTCGGCCGTCATGCTGTTCGCCGAGCGGGACATGGCGGGGTTCGCGCAGCGCCGGCCGCTGGCCGCCGCACCCGGGACGACCTGGACCTATGCCGACGCCAGCCCGACCATCACCTCGCGGATCATCCGCGACCAGGCGGGCGGGACCGAGGCCGCCATGCTGGCCTTCGCCCGCCGCGAGCTGTTCGACCGGCTGGGGATGGAGCATCCGACCCTGGAGCTGGACGCCACCGGCACGCCGCTGGGCGCCACCCACATGTGGGCCAGCGCCCGGGACTGGGCGCGGCTGGGCCAGCTTTATCTGGACGACGGCGTGGTGGAGGGCGAGCGAATCCTGCCGGCGGGTTGGGCCGACTATTCCGCGCGGCCGACCCCGGGGGCGGAGCAGGTGGGCTATGGCGCTGGCTTCTGGACCAACCGGGGTCCGGGCGCCGGCGCCCGGCGGCGGATCGCCATGGGGATGCCCGCCGACGCCTACTTCGCCCGCGGCCATGACGGGCAATACGTGGTGATCGCGCCATCCGCCCGCCTGGTGGTGGTGCGGCTGGGGATCACGCCGGCGCCAGGCAATGACATCGAGGGCGTCGCACGCCTGGTGGCCGAGACCATCGCCGCGATCAGGCCGCCGCCTTCCTGACGATCTCCTCGGCGGCGCGGCCGGTGAGTTCGGCCATGTGGTCAAACTGGGCGGTGAAGGTCCCCAGCCCCTGGGTCAGGCCGCGCAGTTCAGCGATCAGGTCCAGGCGTTCGGAACGCGGCAGGCCCACCTCGATCTCGTCCCAGCCGGCCCAGCCCTCGCGGGGCTGGAAGCCCATGATCTGGCCCCGCCTGGCCGAGACCGCCTGGGTGATCTTCGAGGTGCTGGCCGACGGCGCATAGATCGTCAGCTTCTCCACCGGCTCCAGCAGGTAGGGCGCGCATTGCGGCAGGGCCTCGCTCATGCCCAGGCGGCCGGCGGCGCGGAAGGCCATTTCCGACGAGTCGACGCTGTGATGGGAGCCGTCGATCAGCACCACCTCCACGTCGGTGACCGGAAAGCCCAGGGGGCCTCGCTCCAGGGCGTCGCGCACCCCCTGCTCCACGGCGGGAATCCACTGCCTGGGCACCACCCCGCCGGTGATCCTCTGGCTGAAGCTCAGGCCCGAGCCGCGCGGGCCCGGCCGGACTTCCAGCACCACGTCACCGAACTGGCCGTGGCCGCCGGTCTGCTTCTTGTGCCGGCCGCGCTGGGTGACGCCCTTGCGGATGGACTCCCGGTAGGAGATTTTCGGGCGGCCGGCGGCGACCTCCAGGCCGAAGCGGCGGCGCAGGCGCTCCAGGGTCACCTGCAGGTGCGCCTCCCCCTGGCCGGTGAGCAGGGTCTCCTGGGTCTCGGGGTCCTGGACCACTTGCAGGGTGGGGTCCTCCTCCGCCAGCCGGGCCAGGGCCGAGGACAGGCGCACGTCGTCCTTACGGTCCTTGGCGGCGACGGAGAGGGCGTAGAGCGCGGGGGCTTCCGACCGCGTCAGCCGGGGCCGGCGCGGCTTGCCGTCCATGGAGATCACCTCCCCCGGATGGGCGGCCTCGACCTTGGCGATGGCGGCCACCTCGCCGGGCGCGGCGCGGTCGATCTTCTTCGTCGCCGCGCCGGTCAGCGCCAGCAGGCCGCCAGCGCGGCCGTGCTGGCCGTCGGAGGTGGTCAGCTCCTCGCCGTCGTGCAGCTCACCTCCCATGACCCGGGCATAGGTCAGCTTGCCCGCCTGGCCGGCGTATGAGGTCTTGAAGGCGTAGGCGCAGGGCCCGGTGAGGCCCAGGCGCTCGGCGGCGCGCTCCACCTCCGGGGTCTCGTGGCGCAGGGCCTTGAGCAGGCGGCGCACGCCCCAGCCATTGAGGGCCGAGCCGAAGAAGACCGGCACGATCTGGCCTTGGTTCATCTCGGCCATCAGGTCGGCGAACACCTCGTCCTGGCTTGGGGTCAGGTCCGAGAGCAGCTGCTCCATCAGGGCGTCGTCATTGTCGGCCAGCTGCTCCAGCATGTGGAAGCGGGCCTGCGCCTCCAGGCTGGCGATCTCGGCGGGCAGGTCGATGCGCTCCGAGGGCTGGCCGGGGCGGTAGACGAAGGCCCGCTCCAGGGCCAGATCCACGAAGCCGGTGACATGCTCGCCCTCCACCAGGGGGATCTGCCGGGCCACCAGGGGCGCGGCGCTCACCGGGGCGAGGGCGGCCAGCACCTCGTCGAGGGTCCCGCGCGCCTGGTCGATCTTGTTGACGAAAACGGCCCGGGGGACCCCGAGCCGTTCCAGCTCCTTGAAGACCGGCGCCAGCAGGGCGGCGCGGCCCGGCTGGGGGTCGGCGACAATGACCGCAAGGTCCACGGCGGGCAGGGCCAGGTCTCCGGCGGCGGAGAACTCCGTTGAGCCGGGCGCGTCGATCAAGGCGTAGCGATCGCCCATGAACGTAAAGCCGGCGACGTTCAGCTCCACCGACTGGCCTCGCTGCCTTGCCTCCGGGCTGGCGTCGCCGACGCTGGTGGTTCCCACCTCGCCCTGGCGCGGGAGGGTCCCGCTGGCGAACAACATGGCTTCGAGAAGCGTCGTCTTGCCGGTTCCGGCCGCCCCGACGAGGGCGATGGCGCGCACCGAGCCGTTATGGCCATGAGCCATGATCGGATCCTCCGCAATTTGGCGTACGCGCCGCTTACGGGCGTGACCGCCGGTGGACTCACCGTTCACCCGCGCGGCGCGCGGCGCAAGCGCTAGGGTGGGGCCGCACCGTCGATTCGCACGGAGTTTTGAAGGGATGACGTCCTTGAACGGCTACGCCTGGCTCGGCATCGCCATCCTCGCCGAGGTGATCGCCACCACCGCCCTGAAGGCCTCCGACGGCTTTTCGCGCCTGGTCCCGTCGATCATCACCGTGGCGGGTTACGGCGTGGCCTTCTTCTGCCTGTCCCACTCCATGCGCACCGTGCCGGTGGGGATCGGCTACGCCATCTGGTCGGGGATCGGCATCGTCCTGATCACCCTGCTGGCCTGGCTGCTGTTCAAGCAGCGCCTCGACCTGCCCGCCGTGCTCGGCATGGGGATGATCCTGGCCGGGGTGCTGGTGATCAACCTCTACTCCAAGGCGGCGGTCTAGCCGCCGTCCGCCACGCTGATCAGCACCCCCATGTTCTTGATGAAGGCCGAGGTGGAGATCCCCATCACCGGGGCGTCCGTCGGATAGGGCGAGGTGTCCCAGGCGTCCCCCACATGGGTCTGGGAATAGTCCCCCGGCGTCGGGGTCGCGGGGCCGGGACCCGAATAGGGATGGCTGGTGGCCACCAGGGGCGTCGGCCAGTAGCCCTCGGCGTTCAGCTCCGACACCAGCCTGGCGGCGGCCTGCGGACTGGCCTTCAGGGGCGCCAGCGACCCACCGCCATTGAGGTCGGAGGTGGAGAAGTCCTGGTTGGCGAAGAAACGCGGCAGGGGCCCCTTGTGCGTCAGGGGCGAGCCTTGGGCCACCTCGTGCGGCGGTGTCGTCTTCAGGGTCGCGTAACGGGCGCGCAGGGCGTCCAACCCAATCGCCCGGTAGGCGCCGTAGTGGGCGAGCGTGTTCTCCGGGCTGTCGTCCACATAGTACCGCCCATTGACCACGTTGGACCCGCGGCGATGGACATAGAGCGGCCGGTCGGTCCCGATCTCGATGAAGGTGGGATGGGTCTTGCCGTTCCTCACCTCCGGCAGGGCGACCCTGGCCAGCCAGTCCAGGGCCTCGGGGATGCGGGCCAGGTAGCTGGGGTCGCCGGTGAGTTCGTAGAAGTTCATCAGCTGGGCGATGTTGGCCGCCGTGGTGTGGGTGGCGAGCGCCCTGGGCTCGTAGCTGCGGGCCGCCGCCGGCTTCAGGTCGTCCACGGTATGCTGCAGCCCCCAGCCGGCCTGGGGCGCCGGTTGCTGGGTGATGACGAAGACGTCCATGGCCCGGCGGATCGCTGGGCCCACGCGAGGGTCCCCTAGGGTCTGGGCCACCATGACCAGGAACTTGATGTTCTCCCCGGCCACGTCGTCATTGAAGGTGATGTAGCCGGTGTAGTCTGCGCCGTGCTTGGTGAAGGGCCGCCCCACGGGCCAGCGCTGCGGCCAGCCGCCGTTGGGGTATTGGCTGTTCAGGACGAAATCCAGCGCCCGGTCCAGGGCCGGCTTGAACCGGGCGTCCCGCTTCTCCAGGTACATCCGCAGCAGGAACTGCATGGCCTCGGACGAGCCCGCGTCGTCGAAGGTGGCGTTGCCCCAGTCGTGCTGGAATTCCTCCATCCGCCAGGCGTTGGCCCCGATGGTCCCGTACCATTTCGCCTTGGCCGCCTCGCCGCCGAAGTCGATCAGGTAGTTCCAGCCGCCGGTGGGAAGCTGGCCGGCCATCAGGCAGTCGGCGGCCTGGGCGGCGGCCCGGTAATAGGTCTCGTCGCCGGTGGCGTGATAGGCGTCGAGGAAGAGATGGCCCACCGTCCCGGTCCCCGGCGGCTGCACCCAGACCTGGGTGGGGCTGGCCTCCAGCTCCCCCCAACGGCGGGAGAAGTCGGGCAGGTAGGACCAGACATAGCCCCCATGCACCGCGGCCTTGTCGGTCATGAAGGCGGTGGCCCGCCTCATGGCCGTCAGGATCTCGGCGCGGCTGCCGCCGGCGGCGGCGGGCCTGGGGAGGGCGAAGGCGCCGGCGAGGGCGGCGAGGATGACCCGGCGGGTCGCATGCATCTGGAGCCTCTCTGGCGTCTCGAGTCCATCATGACACCGGTGTCAGACCATGCAAGTCTCGGCGCCGCGCTTGATTTCCCCATCGGAGTGATAGGCTGGCTCATAATAGGGTTATCAGGGAGACGACATGGCCGACCAGCTGACGCGCGCGCGCTTTGAAGCCCAAGTGGCGAACGGGGGAGACGGTGAGGACGCCCGTCGCCTGGCCGCCGCCATCCGCGCCGGCGGCGAGGGTCACGGCGAGCTGGCCGCCCTCTTCGTCCACGCCGCCATCGCCGCCCCCGAGCGGCTGGCGGTGATCTATGACGGCGCCACCGAGGGCTGGCTGGGGGTCGCCCCGCGCGGGTTAATGATCGAGGCTCATGGGACGCCCGCCGCGATCGACCCGGCCTTCTGGGGGCCCTTCTGGGACCTGGTCGACGATCCCGACGCTGGGCGCTCGGCCGGCGACATCACCGAACGCACCGCGGCCCTGGCCGGCCTGATGACCCCAGCCTTCCGGACCCGGGTCGCCGAGACCGCGCGGCTCTATCCCGGGGTCAAGGAGGCCGCCGCCGTCGGCTATCCGTCCAGGTTCTCCCTGGAGGCCCTGGCCCGCTGCCCGAAGGGGTCGCTGGGGGCGGAGTTCCACGACCTGATTGTCGACAACGGCTTTGATCTGGAGGTGCTGGACCGAGAGGCCCTGGGCCTGGCCGACCTGCCGGCCCCGCTGGACTATCTCAACGCCCGCATCCTGCAGTGCCACGACCTCTGGCACATCCTGGCCGGCTACCAGACCACCATCCTGCACGAGGTGGCGATCTCCGGCTTCCAGATGGCCCAGTTCGGCCACCACTATTCCTCGATGTTCCTGGGGGTGGTCACCAGCAAGATGGCCCTGAACCAGCCCGAGGCCCTGCCCCTGTTCCTGGACGTGATCCTCACCGCCTGGACCCACGGCCGCCAGTGCCCGCCCCTGATCGGCCTGGACTGGGAGGCGCTGTGGGACCAGCCGGCCGAGGCGATCCGCGCGGCCACGGGCGTCACCCTCTACGCCTCCCCCTACCCCGCCGACCTGTTCGAGCAGCTGCAGGCGGCCTAGACCCTGAGCGTTTCAGATGGACTCATCTGAAACGCTCAGGGTCTAGATTCAAAGTATTGGAGCACGCCGGGCGGCGGAACCGGCGTCCACTTCCGCCTGACGTGCTCTAGTCGACCACGGCGTCGGCCTCCAGCTCCACCAGCCAGTCGGGATCGATGAAGCCGGAGACCTGGACGAAGGTGCAGGCGGGCCGCGCCGCGCCGAACACCTCGCCATGGGCCCGGGCGGCCTCGCGCCATCCGGCGATATCTGTGAGCATGACCCGGGTGCGGATCACGTGTTGCGGCCCCGCCCCGGCGCCTTCCAGGGCCGCGACGATGATCTCCAGGCAGCGCCGGGTCTGTTCATAGACATCGCCGACCCCGTGGGTTCCGCCGGCCGCCGCGATCGGCGCCGTGCCGGCCACGGCGATGACATTCCCCACCCGAACCGCCCGGGAAAAGCCGATCTCCGGCTCCAGGGGCGATCCCGAACTGACCAGTCGCCTCATGGGGTCCCCAGGAATTCCGTCGTGGCCTCGATGGCCTCCACCAGGCCGACGCGCTCGATCTTCACGCCCTCCGGCAGGCCGGAGAACAGGCGGGTCGGGGCCGCGGCGTCCAGCATGACGAAGACCCCCTTGTCGTCGGCCCGGCGGATCAGGCGGCCGAAGGCCTGGCTGATGCGGTTGCGCGCCACGCTGTCGTCATAGGCCTTGCCGCCGAAGCGGACCCGGCGGGCCTTGTGCAGGATATCGGGGCGCGGCCAGGGCACCCGGTCGAAGACGAGCAGCCGCAGGGAACGACCGGGCACGTCCACCCCATCGCGGACGGCGTCGGTGCCCAGCAGGCAGCTGTCGTGCTCGGCCCGGAAGATATCCACCAGCGCGCCGACCTCCAGGGGATCGACGTGCTGGGCATACAGGGCCAGGCCTTTGTCGGAGAGGGGCGCGGCGATCCGCTCATGGACGGCGCGCAGCCGGCGGATGGCGGTGAACAGGCCCACGCCCCCGCCCCCGGCGGCCAGGAACAGCTCGCGCATGGCCGCGGCCACCTGGCGGGGGTCGTCGCGGCCGACGTCCGTCACCACGAAGGCCCGGGAATTGGTCTCGTAGTCGAAGGGCGAGGCCAGGCGCAGGGTCTTGGGCCGGTCGGGCAGGCGCGCCGCGCCGGTGCGCATCTCGGCCAGGGCGAAGGGATCGGCGAGGGTGCTATCGGCCAGGGTGGCGCTGGTCACCAGCACCCCGTGGGCCGGGGCGATGACGGTGTTGGTGAGCGGCTCGGTGGGATCGACCCAGTGGCGGCGGCAGGCGGCGTCCACCACCCGCCCATAGAGAAAGGTGGCGTCGAACCAGTCGACGAAGTCGGGATCGTCCTCGGAATCCTCGTCGATGGCCCGCAGCATGGAGCGCCAGGCGGGCAGGGTCATGCGGGCGCGGCGGTCCAGGCCGCGCAGGGCCCCCTCGATCCTGGCCCGATCGCCGGGCGGCAGGGTGGCGGCCTCGTCGTCCAGCACGTCCTCCAGGTGGCGGGCCAGGGCCAGCAGGGGCGCCTCGACCGCGGCCAGGCCCGAGGCGGCGGCCCGCGCGGTCTCCCGCACCAGGTCCAGCGCCGGCCGCGCGGCGCACTCCATGCCCACCTCGGAGGGGGCGGCGCGGGCGCGGAGCTGTTCGATCACCGCCACCAGGAAGTGCTCGATGGGGCCGAGCGGATTGACCTCGCCATTGGGCGGGGCGATGCGGCCCGACCAGCCCTCGCCGGGCAGGGCCGCGGCGGCGCGGGTGGCGTCCACCAGGGCGCGCTTGGCGTCGTCGCGGTCGCCGAGCACCTCCATCAGCCGCGCTTCCAGGCCCCGGCCCCGGCGGCCGCGACCCTCGGGACCGCGGATCCAGCGACGCAGCTCGGCGGACTCGGCGCCCGAGAGCGCCGCGGCGAAGGCCGCGTCGGCGGCGTCGAACAGGTGGTGGCCCTCGTCGAAGACGATGCGCTTGAGCTGGGTGGTCTCGCCGTCGGCCTTGGAGCCCCGCGCGGCCCGGGCGCCGTCGAAGGCGGCCTGGGTCAGGACGAGCGCATGGTTGGCGATGACGATGTCGGCCCGGCGCGAGCCGCGCACCGCCTTCTCCACGAAACAGGCGCGGTAGTGGGCGCAGCCGGCGTGGATGCACTCCCCGCGCCGGTCCACCAGATTGCCGGCGCTGGCCTGGGCCACGGGGGGCACGGCGAACAGGGTCGGCAGCCAGGCGGGGAAGTCGCCGCCGGTCATGTCGCCGTCGCGGGTGGCGCGCACCCAGCGCGCGGTCAGGGCCAGACCGATCAGGTCGGCCCCGCCGAGCTGGGCGGTGTTGGTCTGATCCTGGAAGTTCAGCAGGCAGAGATAGTTTTCGCGTCCCTTACGGACCACGGCCTTCTTCGCCCTGACCTTGGGGTCGGGATAGATGGCGTGGCTCTCGCGCTCGATCTGGCGCTGCAGGGCGCGGGTATAGGTGGAGATCCACACCGCCGGCCCGTTGGCCTCGGCCCACAGCGAGGCCGGCGCCAGATAGCCCAGGGTCTTGCCGACCCCGGTCCCGGCCTCCGCCAGCATCATGCGGGGCTCGCCTTCCTTCTCGCGCGGCTGGAAGGCGAAGGCGGTCTCAGCGGCGAATTCGGCCTGCATGGGCCGCGCCTCGTCCAGGCCCGCCTCCCGCAGCAGGTCCACCAGGCGCTGGGCGGCGGCCTCCGGCGCGATGGGGCGGGAGCCGGCCTCGCCCGGCGGCGCCTGCTCCTCCCACTCGGCGACGCGCGTCCAGACATCCATACCCGAGCCGCGGAAGACGTTGCCCACCGGGGCCGAGCGCAGGGCGCCGATCACCGCGGTTCCCCAGGCCCAGCCGGCGCGGGCCAGGGTCTCACCGATGGCCAGCGCCTCCTCGCGGGAGGGCTCGGGCGTCAGGGCCAGTTCCGCCAGCAGGGCGTGGCAGGCCTCCCGCAGCACCTGGGCCTGGGCCGTCGCGCCCTTGGGCTCGGGCAGGCCGAGCGCCAGGGCCAGGCCCGCGGCCGAGGGGGCGCAGAACCGGGCCGGCCGCACGAAGGCGAACAGCTCCAGGGCGTCGAACAGCCCCTGGGACCGGGCGGGGGTATGCACCCCCAGCCGTTTGGCGGTCATGCCGGCATGGGCCACCAGGACCGGGCCGTGCTCGAACAGGTCCCGCGCATCGGGCGCCCGCAACGCCTGCGCGCCGGATGCGTCGGCCACCGCGGCGCGGGGACCGGGCAGGACGACGAGGGCGGGGGCCAGGGCGAGACTCGGGGCAAGCGCGTTCACCGGCTGTGACTAACCGATTTTCGCGCCCAAGTCAGCGGCCGATGTTCTGGTTTTGATCCTCGCCCGCCCTGCCGTCGGCGACGGCCCTCGACCTGCCGCGATCCCGATCCCTCCCGGAACCGCGTGTCAGAAGGGCGCAGATGTCCTCAAAATGGTTACATTGGACAGGCAAGTTGTTCCGAACGAAGACACTTCGCCCTTAGACGGTCGTCAGTATTGATCGAACATGTTCGGTTGGCGCGGTATGTTTATTTACCGCACTCGCGTTAAGTGACGTTTCGAATCCGCACCTGGACCGCAGACATTGACCGTCGCCCCACACATTCCGCCCGGAACCGTTCCGCCGTCGACCTCGCAGGTCTGGGTCGAGCTCCTGCGCGCCGCGCAGAAGAACGCCGTGGCGACCATGGTCGTGCAGGTGGCGGCGGCCATCAGCATGCCCTTCGTGGGACGCGAGGACGCGCGGGATTGGTACCTGGCCTGGCTGGTCGTGACCCTCTCGGTGGCCGTTACGCGGGTGGCGGTCGACCAGGTGCTGAAGGGATTGCTTAGCCACCGACCGGGTCTCGACGCCGCGCGCCTGCGCCCCTGGGCCATCGCCCATTCCGTGGGGTTGCTGAGCAGCGCGGGGCTCTGGGCCCTGCTGGCCTGGACGCAGTTGCCGGCGGAGACCGCCCAGACGCGGTTCGTCATCCTGATCGTGGTCTCGGCCCTGGCGGCCGGCGCCACCGGGGTGCTGGCGCCGCTGAAGCTGACGGGCCGCGCCTATGTGACCCTGATGCTGGTCCCGGCCTGCGGACGGCTGATGCTGGAGGGCCAGTCGGTCCTGGCCGCCCTTGGCCTGGTGTTCTGGGGGGTGATGATCGCCGGGCACCGGAACAACCACGGCCTGCTGGTGCGCTCCATCGCGCTCGGCCGCGAGAACCTCGGCCTGGTGGATCAGCTGCGGGCGCGCAACGACGAGATCGAGCGGATCAACCAGTCCCTGGAGCAGCGGGTCGCCGAGCGGACCGAGGCCCTGAAGGGGCTGGCGGTGGAGGCTCAGGCCGGCAGCCGGGCCAAGTCGGAGTTCCTGGCCACCATCAGCCACGAGATCCGCACCCCGCTGAACGGGGTGCTGGGCATGGCCCAGGTGATGGAGCGCGGCGAGCTGGACGCGGCGCAGCGGGAGCGGCTGTCGATCGTCCAGGCCTCGGCCCGAACCCTGCTGGGGGTGGTCAACGACGTCCTCGACATCTCCAAGATCGAAGCCGGGAACATGGCGCTCAGCCCGGCTCCGTTCCGGTTGGACCTGTTCGCCGACGGGGTCCGGCGCCTGTACGCCGTGCTCGCGCAGGAGAAGGGGCTGGCCTTCGACCTGACCCTGACGGACACCGCCACCGGCCAGCGGCTGGGGGACGAGGTGCGGCTGCGGCAGATCGTGTCCAACCTGATCTCCAACGCCCTGAAATTCACCGAGACCGGGGGGATCGCTGTGGCGATCAGCGGCGACGGCGGCGGCGTCGTCGTCGAGGTCCGCGACACCGGTCCCGGCATCGCGCCGGCCGACCAGGCCCAGGTCTTCGACCGGTTCGTCCAGGCCGACGGCTCCAACACCCGGCGGGCCGGGGGCACGGGCCTGGGTCTGGCCATATGCCGCGAACTGGCGGTGCTGATGGACGGGGAGATCTCGCTGGCCTCGACCCTGGGCGAAGGGGCCCGCTTCACGGTCCGCCTGCCCATACCGGTGACCGCCGAGGTCCTGGCGGCCCCGCCGGCGGCGGCGACACCCGCGGTCGATGGCGGACGCATCCTGGTGGTGGACGACAATCCCACCAACCGCCTCGTCCTGCAGACCATGCTGGAGGAGATGGGCCTGGCCTCCGCCACCGCCCACGACGGTGTGGAGGCCCTCTCGGCCTGGGAAGGCGGTGACTGGGACGCGATCCTCATGGACATCCGCATGCCCCGGATGGACGGCCTGGACGCCACCCGCGCTATCCGCGCCGGCGAGACCGGCCGCAACCGTCCCCGCACCCCGATCATCGCCGTGACCGCCAGCGTCCTGTCCCACGAGACCGAGGCCTACCGCGCCGCCGGCATGGACGACGTGGTCGCAAAGCCTGTGGACGCCGGGACCCTACTGGACGCCATCAGCCGCCAGAGGACCGCCTCCGCGGCGACCTGACCTCCGCGCCGCACCCTCGCCCACCCGGCGAACTTCCTCTCCCGCCCCCTGGGCGACGCGATCTACGGCGGCGCCGGCGACGACATCCTGGACGGCAGCGACGTCGCCGACACCCTCACCAGCAGCAGCGCCACCGGCGGGGTCATCAGCGGCGGCGTGGGCGGCGACTCCGTCACCGGCTCGGACGACACCCTGTCCCTGGGGGTCACCGGCTCGGCGTCTAACTTCTCCACCGCCGGCGTGGCCTCCTACGCTCAGGCGCTGGCCGAGGCCACGGCGCTGATCAACGGGGGCTCGCGGGACATCGTGGTGCGGACGGTGTTGGGGTCGCCCGGGGGGCTCGAGGACGGGACCTACGCCTTCGTCGACGGAAGCGGCCAGAACACCATCACCAACGCGATCCGCTTTAACGGCCTCACCGGCGCGCTCGACCCGACCGACTTCGTCTAGCCGAGACGCCCGCCCTGGATCATGATCCCCCCGAACCCCGTCGACAGCATGGGGGCCGAGGGGGAAACATGACACGCCAGAAGGTGCTGGTGCTCTACCTGGCCAATTCGGCCCTCGACGCCCCCGTGATCGCCTGGGCGGTCTATGACGGCACGGGGGCGACCCGGCCCATGGCCGGCGATAACGACACCCCGCCCTATCGCACCGGGGTCGAGGCCCTGCGGGACGGCTGGCGGCTGTTCCAGGCCGCCCAGATCCTGCCCCACCCGCGCGGCGAGGAATTCGACCTGGCCTATCTGAAGTACGAGTTCTTCTTCGAACAGCTGGTGGAGGTCCCGGCATGAGCGAGCAACCGATCCTGCTGGACTCCCTGCAGATGGCGCGGTTCGCCGCCCGTGGCTTCCTGCGCTTCGACGCCGCCGTGCCTACGGAGATCAACCGCCAGTTCCTGGCCGAGGTGGGGGAGGCCGCCGAGCCCGAGCCGGGGCGCAAGGTCATGCGGGCCTTCGGCGAGCTGCTGGCCCAGGCCCAGATCCCTGAGGTCGCCCCCGGAACGCCGTTGTCGGCCGCCTATCCGCAGGGGTCCGCCGTCCGCCGCCTGCTGGACCTGCCGCTGGTGAAGGGGGCGATCCAGAGTCTTGTCGGGCCCGATCCTGTCTTCGATCATCACTTCCTGCACGTGACCTTCCCGCCCGCCTACTACGAGGCCGGCGGCGGGGAGAACGTCTCCCAGCACACCCACCAGGACTCCACCGTCGACCCGTCCCAGGGCTTCGACCTGCAGGTGATGTACTACCCGCACAAGGTGATCCGGGAGATGGGCGGCACCCGCTTCATCCCCGGCACGCACCTGCGCAAGGTCAGCGAGGTGGCGCTTGGGCGGTATCAGAACATCCGCGGCCAGCAGCACATGGTGTGCGAGGCCGGGACCCTGCTGTTCCTGCACAACGGCCTCTGGCACGGCGGCGGGGTGAACCTCGCCGACCGCACCCGGACCATGTTCAAGATCCGCATGAACCCGAGCGTTCCCCAGGTGCGCCAGTGGGACATGGCGACCCTGCCCGCCGAGCCCGCCGCGCGCCCGATCTTCTATGCGAAGACCCCACAGCCGGAGACCGTGGAGTCCATCCTGATGACGTCGGAACCCTGGTTCGAGCAGGACACCGGCCGCCTGGAGTTCGTCAACCGCATCAAGCTATGGCGGCATCTGACCGGCGACCCCGGCTTCGACGCCGACCACTGGCTGACCCGCCTGGAGAATCCCGCCCGGGCGTGAGCGGCGGCGAGGGAACGGGCGCCGGTCTGGGGCATTGGGGACGCGGCAATGATCGGCATTGCGCGTCCGCCCGTCTGTGCGCCCCGTATCCCTCCCATGAAACACATCCTCGCGCTCCCCCTGCTCGGACTCGTCGTCGCCTGCAGCACGCCCACCCAGCCCACCGGGATGCTCTCGACCTATGACGGGCTGGCGGTGAAGCCGGGCGCGGTGAGGGCCAGCGTCTCCGACCGCAAGGATGAAGCCGGCCTGAGCCTGGTACGCCGGGTGACCATCGCCCCCACCGCCCTGGCCGACAGCGCGGCCGGCGGCTGGATGACGCCGATGGAGCGCACCGCCCTCCTGCGGGAGGTCGACGCACAGCTCTGCTTCGAGCTCTCCGAACGCTATGAGATCACAGCCCCCGACGCGGCCTCCGACGCCCGGGTTCGCGCCATCCTCAGCCATGTGCGGCCGACAGGCCGCATCAGTTCTGCGGCCTCGGCGGCCGGCGCCTTCTTCATCCCGGGCCCGATCGGGGTGCGGGCGCCCGGCACGCTGGGCGGCCTGGGCGTGGAGGCCGAGATGGTGGCGAGCGACGGCCGTCAGCTAGCCGCCATCACCTGGACCCGCGAAGCCATGGCTGTCGGCACGGACGACCCGTCGCTGAGCCGCATCGGAGACGCCCTGCAATTCGTCGAACCCTTCGCCGACGACGCCGCCAAGGCCATGACCGCGACAGGCGTGAAGTCCCGCCAGATCGCCAGGCCCGACCCCTGCGCCCAGTACGGCTCTCGCCTGCGGGTGGAGGGCATGGCCGCCAAGTTCGCCACGGGCCTCTATATGCCCCAGCTGAGCGGCGCACGGGCCGAGGCGACCCCGGCCCCGGCGACCGCCCCCTGACAGACACGCCTTTGCGCGTGAAACGGAACGGGAACATGCTATAGGACGAAGGGATGGCCGAAGACGCGGGCGCCGCCCCTTCCCTCCTGCCCCCGAGGTTCGCGGACTGGTTTGCGGCCCGCGGCTGGAGCGCGCGCGAACACCAGCTGGAGATGATCGCCAAGGCCCGCGCCGGCCGCGACGCCCTGCTGATCGCCCCGACCGGCGGCGGCAAGACCCTGGCGGGCTTCCTGCCCAGCCTGATCGAGCTGGCGCAGCGCCCACCGGTCAACACGCCGCGCGGCATCCACACCCTCTACATCTCCCCGCTGAAGGCCCTGGCGGTCGACGTCGAGCGCAACCTGATGGCCCCGATCCTCCAGATGGGCCTGCCCATCGTCGCCGAGAGCCGCACCGGCGACACCGGCCAGGCGCGCCGCCAGCGGCAGCGGGTCAAGCCACCGGACATCCTGCTGACCACCCCCGAGCAACTGGCCCTGTTCTGCGCGTGGGAAGGCGCCCGCCTCTATTTCGAGGACCTGGCCTGCGTCATCGTCGACGAGATCCACGCCATCCACGCCTCCAAGCGCGGCGACCTGCTGGCGCTTGACCTGGGGCGGCTGCAGACCTTCGCGCCCAAGATGCGGCGGGTGGGACTGTCGGCGACGGTGGACGATCCCGACGTGATCCGCCGCTGGCTGGGCTGCTCAGCCCCGGAGGCGGAGAACGCCGTCGACCTGGTGCGTGGTCCGGGGGGCGCGGCTCCGATCGTCGACATGCTGCTGGCAGAGGGGCGGGTGCCCTGGGCCGGTCACACCGCCCAGCACGCCATGCCGGAGGTCTATGAGGCCATCAAGTCGGCCCGCACGGCGCTGGTCTTCGTCAACACCCGCTTCCAAGCCGAGTTCGCCTTCCAGGAACTCTGGAAGCTGAACGACGACGACCTGCCCATCGCCCTGCACCACGGCAGCCTGGCCGCCGAGCAGAGGCGCAAGGTGGAGGCGGCCATGGCGCGGGGCGAACTGCGCGCCGTGGTCTGCACCTCGACCCTGGACCTCGGCATCGACTGGGGGGATGTCGACCTCGTCATCCAGCTCGCCTCCCCGAAGGGCGCGTCGCGCATGGTGCAGCGGATCGGGCGGGCCAACCACCGGCTGGACGAGCCCTCCCGCGCCCTCTTCGTGCCCGCCAACCGCTTCGAGATGCTGGAGTGCCAGGCCGCCCGCGAGGCCATCGCCGAGAACAGGTTCGATGGCGACGCGGCCCGCACCGGGGCGCTGGACGTGCTGGCCCAGCACGTCATGGGCTGCGCCTGTTCAGAGCCCTTCGACCTGCTGGCCTTCTACGACGAGGTCGTCACCGCCGGCCCCTATCGGGACCTCGCCTGGGAGGACTTCGAGCAGGTGGTCGATTTCGTCTCCACCGGCGGCTACGCGCTGAAGACCTACGACCGCTTCCGTCGGATCGTGAAGGGCCAGGACGGCCGCTGGCGGGTGCGCGACCAGGCCACCGCCCAGCGCCACCGGCTGAACGTCGGCGCCATCCTCTCGCCCGCCGTGCTGGCGGTGCGCATCGCCATGGGCAAGCGGCTGCAGGGCGGCCGCAAGATCGGCGAGGTGGAGGAGGGCTATGTGGAGATGCTGGAACCCGGCGACACCTTCATCTTCGCCGGCCAGGTCTGGTCCCTGGTGGCGGTGACCGGTCTCGACGTCCTGGTGCGCCCGGCCATGGGCAAGGACCCCAAGATGCCGTCCTGGGGCGGCTCGAAGTTCGCGCTCTCCACCTTCCTGGCCAAGCGCGTGCGCGAGCTGATGTTCGACGAGAGCCACTGGCAGGTGTTGCCCAGCGACGTCCGCGAATGGCTGGAGATTCAGAAGGACCGCTCCCTGATCGTGCAGGAAGAGGAACTGCTGCTGGAGACCTTCCCGCGAGGGAAGCGCAACTTCATCGTCTGCTACCCCTTCGAGGGGCGCCTGGCCCACACGACGCTCGCCATGCTGCTGACCCGGCGGCTGGAGCGGATGGGCGCAGCGCCCCTGGGCTTCGTCTGCAACGACTATGCGGTGGCGGTCTGGGCCCTGAACCCCCTGGACGGACTCGATTTCGACGAACTGTTTGCAGAAGACATGCTGGGCGACGACCTGGAGTCCTGGTTGTCGGAGAGCTTCATGATGAAGCGCGCCTTCAAGGGCTGAGCGATCATCTCAGGGCTCATCGAGCGGCGATTCCCTGGCGAACAGCAGAAGTCCGGACGGCAAGTGACCTTCTCCACCGACCTGATCTACGACGTGCTGCGCCGCCACCAGCCCGACCACCTGCTGCTCAAGACCGCCCGCGCCGACGCGGCCGCGGGCCTGCTGGACGTGGCGCGGCTGGGTCAGCTGCTGGCGCGCATCAAGGGCCAGATCAAACATGTGCCGTTGGAGCGGCCCTCGCCGTTCTGCGTGCCGGTTCTGGTCCAGATCGGGCGCGAGCGGGTCGGCGGCGGACAGGCGGCCGAGATGATCCTGGACGCCAACGCCTATGGCTTCGGCGAGGCTGAACTGATCGCGGAGGTGATGGCGGACGGGCCAAAGCTGGAGGGCGTTCGATGAGAGAACAAGTCGCTTCTCCCTTCCCCCTCGAGGGGGGAAGGGTCGGGGATGGGGGTGGAGGCAAGCTATCCGGAGGTGTGGCGCATGAGACGCCGGACCTTTCAACCGAGCCTCCCGCGCCTGACCGTCAGGCGTCGTGCCTCCACCCCCACCCAACCCTCCCCCCTCGAGGGGGAGGGCTTTGTGTGGCCGCGCCATGAACGCGGCGCTCAGACAGGCCCTCTCTCCCGCCCGCTGCCCCAGCGGGGGGCTGCGCGTCTCGATCGAGGGCGAGCCCTGCGTGTTGCGCTGCTCTGGCGCTCTATGGGTGCTGAACCACCGGACCCTGATCGCGGCTGACCTGCATCTGGAGAAGGGCTCGGCCTTCGCCGCGCGCGGCCAGATGCTGCCGCCCTACGACAGCCGGGTGACGCTGGACCGGCTGGAGGCCGAGATCGAGGCTTTGTCGCCGGCGGCGGTAGTGCTGCTCGGCGACAGCTTCCACGATGGGAAATCGATCGGCCGGATGGCGACGGACGACAAGGCGCGGCTGGACCGGCTGGCCACGGGGCGGGACTGGATCTGGCTGGAGGGCAACCACGACATCGCCGCCCTCGCCGGAGCCATGGACGACCTCGTCGGCGAGGTGGTGGAGACGATGGCCCTGGGCTCGTTGCGCCTGATCCATGAGCCCCAGCCGGGCGTGCAACCCGGAGAGATCGCCGGCCACCTGCACCCGGCGGCGCGGGTCGCGGCGCATGGACGCGGCGTGCGGCGGCCGTGTTTCGTGACGGACGGGCGGCGGGCGATCCTGCCGGCCTTCGGGGCGTTCACGGGCGGGCTGGACGTGCGGGACCCGGCGATCACGGGCCTCTTCGAGGCGCCGCCTATGGCTGCGGCGCTGGGCAAGGACCGGGTGCACGCGCTGGCGTGGGCGACGCTGCGGTAGAGCCAGTCCCCTTCGACATTGGTTCGGCCCCCTTGTCATCCCGGCTCTTCGCTCCGCTTCGGCAGGGATGACAAGGCGTCCCAATGTTCGTCGAATGTGGTTATATCTACGGTCAAGCCGACCGGAGACCCTCATGAAGCGCCTGACCGCCCGTTTCGCCCAGCCCGCCAGTCTTCTGATCCTGAGCTGCACCATCCTGTTCGGCCTGCCGCTCGCTGTCGGCCTGGTCGGCATTGTGATCGGCGCCGCCGCCCTGTTCATTCCCGCGTCCTGGGAGGCCTGACGCCCTCCCGGATCCGGGCCGCGTCTGCTACCCGGTCGGGATGAAGCCGCCCAAGGTCCGCCCGAAACCCGCGCCGAAACGCCCGGCCGTCATGACCGGGGCCATGGTCCCCGTGCTCGGCTGGCCGCCGGACGAGGACCGGGTCGAGGCGATCTTCGACCGTCTGTCGCGCGTCATGCCCGACCCGAAGACCGAGCTGAGCTTCTCCAGCCCCTATACGCTCGTGGTCGCCGTCGCCCTGTCGGCCCAGGCCACCGACGTCTCGGTCAACAAGGCCACTGACCGGCTGTTCGCCGTCGCCGACACCCCGGCGAAGATGCTGCAACTGGGCGAAGAGGGGCTGGTCCCCTTCATCGCCTCCATCGGCCTGTATCGCGGCAAGGCGCGCAACGTCATCGCCCTGAGCCGCATCGTGCTGGAACAGCACGGCGGCGAGGTGCCGCTGAACCGCGCGGACCTCCAGGCCCTGCCGGGCGTCGGCCGCAAGACCGCCAGCGTGGTGCTCAATGAACTGGGCATCGAGGCCGCCATCGCCGTCGACACCCATGTCTTCCGCGTCTCCCACCGCCTCGGCCTCGCCAATGCGGCGACCCCCGACAAGGTCGAGGCCCAGCTGTTCCGTGTGGTTCCCGAGGCGTGGCTGCCCAAGGCGCACCACTGGCTGATCCTGCATGGGCGATATGTCTGCACGGCGCGGAAGCCGAAATGCAGCGCCTGCGTGATCTCGGACCTGTGCCCGTCAAGGGCGGGACTGACGGCGCTGGGGGAGGCGGTGTAGCTTTTCCTTCTCCCTTTGGGAGAAGGTGGCCCGAAGGGCCGGATGTGGGTCGGCTGTTTCCCTCGGCGTAAGCCGCCGCTCCTGACAGCGACACGGCTTACGCCGAATGCCGCCGCGCGACCCACACCCTTTCGCCTTGCCGATCGCTTCGCTCCCGGAGGCTCAAGCCCTCTCCCAATGGGAGAGGGATCAGAGCTTGGCCTTCACCGCCTCCGCGAACCTTCGCCCGCCCTCAGGCGCAGACCCCAGATAGAAGTCCGGTTCGATCAGTTCGGCCTCCATCAGCAGCCAGCCGCCGTCGGCGTCGCGGGCCATGTCGATGCGGGCGTACAGCAGGTCCTCGTCGATGGCCGACAGGGTCTGCTCCGCCAGCGCCAGCGCGCCGGCCGGCGGTTCGGCCAAGGCGACATAGCCCCCGCCGTACTGGACCTGGACCCGGAACTCGCCGGGAACCGGCCGCTTCCCGACCGCGTGGCTGAGCTTGCCGCCGAAGAACAGCAGCGAGGTCTCGCCCTCGCTCTCGATGGTCGGCAGATAGGGCTGGATCATCGCCGGCCCCTCGGGGGCGCCGACCATCCGCTCGCCGCGCGTCAGCCGCAGCGTCCGGTACGCCCCGCCCGAGACGCGCGGCTTGACCACGATCTGATCGACGCCGAACCGGTCGAAGGCGGCGTCGGCATCGGCCTGCGTCGGCCCGTCGACCCAGACGGTGTCCGGGATGGCCATGCCCTGTTCGGCCAGCCGGCCGAGATAGGCCTTGTCGGAGTTCCAGCCCAGAACCGCCGGTGGATTGAGCATCCGCACCCCCGCGGCCTGCCACGTCGCGCAGGCCTGCATCCAGCGATCGTGGTCGCGGTGATAGCCCCAGGCGATCAGCGGCAGGACCAGCGGAAACCGCATCAGGCCCGAGGCGTCGTCGACATGGTCGGTCCAGGCCGTCGGAACCGCCGTCATACTGCCCGCGGCCAGGGCCTCGGCCAGTCGCTCCAGCACACCGGGCCACTGGCCGGCGTAGGACGGGTCGGCGGGGTCGGGGGTCAGGACGGCGATCTCGGTCATGCGGTTGGTGATAGCCGGGCGCACCCTTGGTGAGTAGTGCTGGTGAGCAAGGGGTGAGCCGACGGCCTCAATGCTGGCGCGGATTCGCTCACCTCTTGCTCACTAGCACTCCTCACCAGCCCCCGGGCCCACGCCCTCTCGCCAAACCCCGCCCGTCCCGCTATGGGCGGCCCATGATCCAGAACCCCACCCATGACGTCTGCGCCGTCGGCAACGCCATCGTCGATGTCCTCGCCCCCTGCGACCCCGCCTTCCTGACCGCCCAGGGCCTGACCGCCGGCTCGATGCAGCTGGTCGACGCTGCCCGGAGCGCCGCCCTCTACGCCGCCATGGCCGCCGGGGTCGAGGCCTCGGGCGGGTCGGCGGGCAACACCGTCGCCGGCGTCGGCAGCTTCGGCGGTCGTGCGGCCTATATCGGCAAGGTGGCCGACGACATGCTGGGCGGCGTCTTCACCCACGACATCCATGCCGTCGGCGTCCATTTCGACACCGCCCCCCTGAGGGACGGCGCGGCCTCGGGCCT
>JAZKBZ010000112.1:0-12839 GCA_040388315.1 Pseudomonadota bacterium
CTGCGGCAATGTGCATGTGAGCGAAGACCTGGCCCAGGAGACCTTCCTGACCGCCTGGGAGAAGATCGGCGAGCTGCCGCCCGACGCCAATGTCCGGGCCTGGCTCTGCGGGATCGGCTATAACAAGACCCTGACCGCCCTACGCTCGGCGCGCCGCGCCAGGCGGCGGGAGGCGGATTACCAGGAGGCGGCGCCGACGACCGACGCGCCGCATCCCGCCGACCGTCTGGCCCTGGAGCGGGCCATGGCGGACCTGCCGGTGGAACAGAGGGCCGCGGTCGCCCTCTGTCTCGCCGGGGACTTCAGCCACGCGGAGGCCGCCCAGATTCTGGCGCTTCCGCTGGGCACAGTGAAATCGCACGTGGCGCGGGGCCGTTCGCGTCTGCTGCAAGCCTTGGGGATAGCCGATGATCCGGCCTGACGATCACCTCGCCGCCCTGTTCGCCCAGGACCTGCCGCCAGCCCGCGACCCGGCGTTTTCGGCGAGCGTCCTGGAGGCGGTGGCGCGCCGGCGCTTCCAGCAGGAACTGGCGGTCATCGCCGCGGCCAGCCTCGCCGGCGCCGCCGCCCTGGCCATGCTCTGGCCGGTGCTGCAGCCGGCCCTGCGCGCCCTGGCGGAAGGCCTGGCGCCCGCCGGTCTGGCCCTCGGCGGGGCGGCCCTGTTCGTGGCCCTGGCCTCCGGACGGCTCGGGGCGGTCTTGAGTTTCCGATGATGACAAAGATTTCATGGCTCCGCTTGCATCTGTAGGGGCCTGAGCGCGCCTCTTTCCCTACAGAAGCGGGCTGAAATGGCCCCCACTGGAGAGACCACATCATGGAAGCCGTCCTCATCGTCTTCATCATTTTCGGCTCGATCGCCTCGCTGTTCCTGGTGCCCAGCTATCTGAAGAGCCGCGAACGCTCGCGCCTGCACGACACCCTCAAGGCCTCGATCGAACACGGCCAGCCGATCCCCGCCGAGGTGATCGAGGCCATCACCAGCGATGTGAAGATCAAGGCCCCGGCCTCGCCCATGCGCGACCTGCGCGTCGGCATCATCTGGCTGGGCGTCGCCGTCGGCCTGGCCGCCTTCGGCTTCGCCATCAGCTTCGAGGAGCCGGACGCCCTCTATCCGCTGATCGGCATGGCCGCCTTCCCGGGTTTCATCGGCCTGGCCTTCATCGCCATCTCGTTCTTCGGCCGCGGCAAGTAAGCGGGTCCAGGGGGAGCAAGCCCAATGTCGGGCGCACAACAGCTACGGTATGCGAGCCTCCACGACGTGGAGCTGGCGACCCTCGCCGCCGCCGGGGAACGGGGCGCCTTTGGCGAGCTGGTCCGTCGGCATGGCTCGGCCGTGCGGGGCCTCCTGCGCCGGATGGGCGCGGGCGGGGCGGAGGCCGACGACACGGCCCAGGACGCCTTCCTCGCGGCCTTCGAGAGCATCACCGAGTTCCGGGGGGAGGGGACTTTCGCCGCCTGGGTCAAGCGTATCGCCGCCCGTCAGTACCTGAAGCGCCTGCAGCGCGAACGGCGGCTGGCGAGCCTGGCCGTGGAAGCCGAGGAGGGGGCGC
Organism: Pseudomonadota bacterium; assembly: GCA_040388315.1. Classification (GTDB taxonomy): domain Bacteria; phylum Pseudomonadota; class Alphaproteobacteria; order Caulobacterales; family Caulobacteraceae; genus Phenylobacterium. The sequence continues at coordinate 1,551 of JAZKBZ010000112.1, forward strand.
AGAGCGCCCACCACCCCGACGCCGCCGGCCGCATTGATCTGGATGAAGCCATGAAGTGTTTGGGGGCGGCGGAACGTCTCTGCGTGAGCATGTGCTACGGCGCGGGCCTTTCCCACGCCGAGGCCGCGGACGCCTTGAATCTGCCGCTTGGAACGGTCAAATCCCATGTCAAACGTGGTCTGGAGAAGCTCAGAACGCGACTGGCGCCTGAGGGCGCGGAGCTTGAGGGGAGGCGCGGCAATGGCTGAGATCGATTTCGAACGCCGCCTTGAGCGGCTCTTCGCCGAGGCGCCCGTCTTCCCGGACGAGAGCGCCTTCGCCGCGCGCGTGGAGCGCCGGCTGAACTATGGCTGGAACCTGCGCCGCTGGTTCATCGGCGCCGCGGGCCTGGCCGGCGGCGTCATCGGCGCGAGCCAGCTGATCATGTCCAACTTCGTCCAGCGGGTGGAGGACGCCTCCGAGGGCTCCTCGCGCATCCTGCAGGCCGGCATCGCCCAGGCCCGCCCGGGCATGGATTTGTTCGCCATGGTGCAGTCCGACTGGACCGTGGTCTGGATCGCCAGCGGCCTCGCCGTCCTGGCCATGGGCTTCGTGCTTACCCGCGTGATCGAGGAGATCTGATGTCGTCCCACCGTCAGGAGACCGTCCGGCGCCTCGCCGCGCCGGATATCACCGCGCGCAAGGGCGGCGTGCCCATCGTCTGCCTGACGGCCTATACCGCGCCGATGGCCGAACTGCTGGACGAGCACTGCGACCTGCTGCTGGTGGGCGACAGCGTCGGCATGGTGGTCCACGGCCTGCCCAACACCGTCGGCGTCACCATGGAGATGATGATCCTGCACGGTCAGGCGGTGATGCGGACCTCCAGGAAGGCCATGGTCGTCGTCGATATGCCTTTCGGCTCCTACGAGGGCGCGCCGGAGACCGCCTATGACAACGCCGTCCGCATCATGAAGGAGACCGGCGCCTCGGCCGTGAAGGTCGAGAGCGGCTCCACGGTGGTCGACACCATCGAATACCTGGTCAAGCGCGGCGTGCCGGTGATGGGCCATGTCGGCCTGCGGCCCCAGGCGGTGCTGGTGGACGGCGGCTTCAAGGCCAAGGGCCGGGGCGGGGACGAACGCGCCCGCATCTTGGAGGAGGCGAAGGCCACCGCCGCGGCGGGCGCCTTCGCCGTGGTCGTCGAGGGCGTGGCCGAGGGCCTGGCCCGGGAGATCACCGAGACCATCGCCGTCCCCACCATCGGCATCGGGGCCTCGGCCGGCTGCGACGGCCAGATCCTGGTGACCGACGACATGCTCGGCCTGTTCGATTGGACGCCAAAGTTCGTGCGCCGCTACGGCGACCTGCGGGGCGAGATCTCCAAGGCCGTCGCCGGCTATGCCGACGACGTCCGCCAGCGCCGTTTCCCCGGCCCGGCGGAAATCTATTTCGCCAAGGCCGCCAACACCTAGACGAAGACCACGGCGGGTTCCGCCTGCGGTTCGAAGGTCCTGGCCAGGTCGATGGCCTCGGCCTCGATGGCCTTGCGGGCCTTGGCGCTGAGCGTCTCGAAGGCCGTGATCGTCACCGTCGCGGTCTTGCGCTTGGCCTCCAGCTTCCAGGTCCCGGCCACGAAGCCGTCCACCAGCAGCATCGGCGGCACCTGCAGGTTCTTGCTGGCGATCCTGGGCGCGTGCTCGGCCGGCAGGATGCGGGCGCGGTCCTGATGGCCCTGGGTCACGGCGTCGAAGTCCGGCGCGAGGCGCGGCGGGGCCGGGGTGTCGCCGTCCGGGCGGGGCGCGTCCTTCAGATCGTAGAGGGTCCGCTTGCGCGCATCGCGGAAGGTGACCAACTCGGAGCCAAGGGCCTCGAACAGCGGGGCGACGCCCTTCAGCCCCGACCATCCGCTGAAGTCCGCCGGCGTCGCCGGGCCCCAGGCGGCCAGGTAGCGGCGCAGCAGTTCGGCCGGCGCGGGCTCGCCGACCGCCTGGCCCAGATAGGCCTGGGTCAGGATGAACTCGCCGCCCGGCGAGAAGCCGTAGGCGGTGTCGGAGGCGGCCTGCACCAGGGGCAGGAGCTGGCGCGCCGCATAGGCCATGACGCGAACGTCGGAATAGCCGGCCTTTTCAAGAACTTCTCGGAAACTCTCGAAGGCCCTGGGTTCGGCGAAATGGGCGCGCGCCAGGGCCAGGACGGGCTCCAGCTCCGCCACCGTCGTCTTGGCGCCGCCGGGCAGGGTCATGGCCTCGTCGGTGCGCAGGCTGCCACGCAGGGCCAAGAAGGCCGCGGCGGTCATCAGATAGAGGGTGCCCCGCATGGCGGTGGCGCGCACCACCTGGCGGTCGGCGATGGCCTGGCGCAGGGTCTCGGGCTTGAACCCCGCCAGCCGCGCCCAGAGGCCGATGAAGGGGGTGCGGGGCAGTTGAGCCTGGATGGCTAGCAGCCGGTCCAGGGCCTCGACCGGCGCCATCGGCGCGCGCTCGAGCAGCATCTGCCGGGCCAGCAGGGCGCGGTTCAGGTCGCGGGCGCTCAGAATCTCCTCAGCCATCCCGCCAGGATCGCCGAGGCCCTTGCCCGTGGCCAGAGCTGCGGCTTGCGCATTTGCCCGCCAACGATCATCTGCACGCAGGCGACGCGGCGTTTCGGTCGCCGCGATCTGGAGGACCATGTGGCGAAGGGATTCAAGGAGGCCGGCGAGAAGCCGCGGCGCTTCTACAAGCAGGTCGCCGTCGCGCCCGTCGACGGCGGTTTCGCGGTCATGCTCGACAACCGCAACCTGCGCACCCCCAAGGCCGCCCTGATGGTCCTGCCGACCCAGGCCCTGGCCGACCTGGTGGCCGAGGAATGGGCCGCCCAGGGCGACCACATCGAGCTGGCCCTGATGCACGCTACCCGCCTGGCCAACACCGCGCTCGACGCCATTCCCGCCGCCCGGGAGGGCACGGCCGACCAGATCGCCCAATACGCGGGCTCCGACCTGCTCTGCTACTACGCCCAGGATCCCGCCGTGTTGCTGGAGCGCCAGGTGCGCCACTGGGAGCCGGTGCTGGAGCGCGCCGAGCACGAGTTCGACGTCGCCTTCGTCCGCGCCGCCGGCATCGTCCACCAGTCCCAGCCGGAGCAGACCCTGGCCAAGGTCAAGGCCATGGCGCTCACCCTCGACGACTTCGGCCTGGCGGGCGTGGCCTTCGGCACGGCCCTGTTCGGCTCGGCGGTCCTGGCCTTCGGCCTGTCGCGGGGCTGGATGACCGGGATCCAGGCCCTGGAGCTGTCGCGCCTGGACGAGATCTTCCAGGAGGAGAAGTGGGGGATCGACGACGAGGCCGCCGAACGCACCGCCCGCCACATGGTCGAGGCGCAGATGCTGGAGCGCTGGTTCAAGGCGCTCTGAGCGGCGCGTGCTCGTCCCCAGGCTGACGTGCGGTGAACTTGCGCCGGCTTCCGGGCGCGACTAGGGCTTGCTCCCAGCACAGAGCGTTAAGAGGGGCCGGCCTTGAAGCATATCATCGAGGAGCTTGAGAAGCGTCGCAGCGAAGCCCGCATGGGTGGGGGCGAGCGGCGCATCGAGAACCAGCACGCCAAGGGCAAGCTGACGGCCCGCGAGCGCCTGGACCTGCTGCTGGACGAGGGCTCCTTCGAGGAGTTCGACATGTTCGTCGAACACCGCGCCACCGACTTCGGCATGGCCGACAACCGCGTGCCCGGCGACGGGGTGGTCACCGGCTGGGGCAGTATCAATGGCCGCCTGGTCTTCGTCTTCTCCAAGGATTTCACGGTCTTCGGCGGGTCTCTTTCCAACGCCCACGCCCAGAAGATCGTCAAGGTGCAGCAGCAGGCCCTGAAGGTCGGCGCCCCGATCATCGGCCTGTTCGACGCCGGCGGCGCCCGCATCCAGGAGGGGGTCGACGGCCTGGCCGGATATGCCGACATCTTCCTGCAGAACACGCTCGCCAGCGGCGTCATCCCGCAGATCAGCGTGATCATGGGCCCCTGCGCCGGCGGCGACGTCTATTCCCCCGCCATCACCGACTTCATCTTCATGGTGAAGGACACCAGCTACATGTACGTCACCGGCCCCGACGTGGTCCGCACGGTGACCCACGAGGAGGTGACCCACGAGGAACTGGGCGGCTACCGGGTCCACGCCATGAAGTCCGGCGTCGCCGACGGCGCCTTCGAGAACGACCTGGAGGCCCTGACCCAAGTCCGCCGCCTGGTGGACTTCCTGCCGCTCTCCAACCGCGAGAAGCCGCCGGTCCGCGAGAGCTTCGACAGCGTCGATCGCGACGAGCCCAGCCTCGACACCCTGGTGCCGGCCAATCCCAACAAGCCCTACGACATGAAGGAACTGATCCTGAAGGTCGTCGACGAGGCCGACTTCTTCGAGATCGCCCCGGACTTCGCCAAGAACATCATCTGCGGCTTCGCCCGCATGGACGGCCAGACCATCGGCGTCGTCGCCAACCAGCCCCAGGTGCTGGCCGGGGTTCTCGACATCGATTCAAGCCGTAAGGCCGCCCGCTTCGTGCGCTTCTGCGACGCCTTCGAGATCCCGCTGGTGACCTTCGTCGACGTGCCGGGCTTCATGCCGGGCACCAAGCAGGAGCAGGGCGGCCTGATCCGCCACGGCGCCAAGCTGCTGTTCGCCTATGCCGAGGCCACGGTGCCCAAGGTGACCCTGATCACCCGCAAGGCCTATGGCGGCGCCTATGACGTGATGAGCTCCAAGCACATCCGCGGCGACGTGAACTACGCCTGGCCCACCGCTGAGATCGCGGTCATGGGCTCCAAGGGCGCCGTGGAGATCATCTTCCGCGCCGAGATCGGCGACCCCGAGGCCATCGCCGCCCGCGAGGCCGAGTACAAGACCCGGTTCGCCAACCCCTTCATCGCCGCCAGCCGCGGCTATATCGACGACGTCATCAAGCCCCACAACACCCGCAAGCGCATCGCCCGCTCGCTGAAGAACCTGCGGGGCAAGGTGCTCACCAACCCCTGGAAGAAGCACGACAACATCCCGCTATAGGGTGTGGACCGGACTTGCGCTCTTGGCGGCGCGACCTGGACTCGGGCTGGGCTCGGTGGTGACCTGACCTCAAGAACAATCGAGGGAGGTCGCGGTGTCGCAGACCCTGACGAAGGACCTGGCCTGGGCGTCGGCCGGTGAGCTGAGCCGAGCCCTGGCGGCGGGCCAGGTGAGCGCCGTGGAGCTGACGCAGGCGGCCATCACCCGCATCGAGGCCCGCGACGGGCCCATCAACGCCGTGGTGGTGCGCGACTTCGAGGAGGCGCGGGTGTCGGCCAGGGCCGCCGACGCGGCCCTGGCCCGCGGCGAGCGGCGGCCCCTGCTGGGCGTGCCGATGACGGTCAAGGAGTCCCACAACGTCGAGGGCCTGCCCACCACCTGGGGCTCGCCCGCCTTCGCTGGCTGGATCGCGCCGGAGGACTCGGTGGCCGTGGCGCGGCTGAAGGCGGCCGGGGCGGTGGTGCTGGGCAAGACCAACGTGCCACCCTTCTTAAGCGACTGGCAGACCGCCAATCCCGTCTATGGCCAGACCCGCAATCCCTGGGACCTCGGCCGCTCCCCCGGCGGCTCCTCCGGCGGCGCGGCGGCGGCCCTGGCCGCCGGCATGGTTCCCCTGGAGCTAGGCTCCGACATCGGCGGCTCCATCCGCGTACCGGCCGCTTTCTGCGGCGTCTATGGCCACAAGCCGAGCTTCAACCTGATCCCCCAGCGCGGCCATGCCCCGCCCGGGGTCGACGGGGCCGGGGTGGAGCTGGCGGTGGTGGGCCCCATGGCGCGGACGGCCTCGGACCTGGACCTCGCCCTGGGCGTGCTGGCGGGTCCCAGTGGCCTGGAGTCCAAGGGCTACCGCCTCGACCTGCCGCCGCCGCGCCATATGCGCCTGGCCGAGCACCGTATCCTGATCCTCGATCACCACCCCGTGGCCGCCCTCGACGACGAGATCGTCACGGCCGTGCACGCTCTGGCCGCGCGCCTGGACGGGGAGGGGGCGGAGGTCACCCATGGCAGCGACCTGCTGCCGGACCTCGCCAGGGTCCATGAGCTCTATGGGGCCATGCTGGGCGCGGCCATGTCGCGCGGCGGCCCACCCCAGCCGGACGCCATCTCCGCCCACGACTGGATGGCCCTGCAGGACGGTCAGTTGGCGGTCCGGCGCCAATGGGAGACCCTGTTCGAGCGCTTCGACGTGGTGCTGGCGCCGGCCTTCGGAACGACGGCCTATCCGCATGACCTGGAACGGCCCGCCGCCGAGCGCACCCTGACCGTCAACGGGGCGGAGACGCCGTACTTCGCCCAGCTCGCCTGGGCCGGGCCGGCCTCGCTGGGGAACCTGCCGGCCACGGTGACGCCCATCGGCCTCTCGGCGGCGGGGCTGCCCATCGGCGTCCAGATCCTCGGCGGCTACCTCGAGGATCGCACCACCATCGGCTTTGCGGGCTTGCTGGAACAGGCTTTCGGAGGCTTCCGCCGTCCGGGCGCCTGAGGACGCCTTCACCCGAGGCGGGGAGGTTCTAGGCTGGACACGCCGCGCCTTGTCCTGGATCAAGGCGCCGCGCCCCCCACTCCGGGAGGGCTGGAGGCCGCATGGACATCCTGGCCCAACAGTTGCTGATCTCGACGCTCATCGTCTCGGCGACGGTGGTGATCCACCTGCTGGGGCTCGACGCCCTGCAGATGCTCCTGCGCCTGCATCTGGAGCGGTTCACCCGCTGGATTCACCTGGACCGCATGATCATCCCCCTGGGCATCGTCCTGGGGCTCTTCGTGGTGCACGGGCTGGAGATCTGGCTCTACGCCCTGGTCTACTGGAAGATGGGCATGCTCGAGACCCTGGAGCAGGCGCTCTACTTCTCCACAAGTTCCTACTCCACGGTCGGCGAGACCGGCGCGATCCTGCCCGAGCGCTGGCGCATCGTCGGGGTGCTGGAGGCCATCAACGGCATGCTGCTGATCGGTTGGTCCACGGCCTTCCTGTTCCAGATTCTGCACCACCTGATGTGGAACGACAGCGACGACCCTCCCCTGCCCAGGGGCGCCATCGCCCACCGCGCCAAGTCGCCCGGAACAAGGCGTCGGCCCCCGGGTTGAAAGCGCAAGACTTTCACAGCTCGGGAGAATGCAGATGACCGGCAGATACGAGGATCGGTGGGACCGGGACGAGGCGCTCGACGCACGCTACGGCCGCGAGGCGCGGCGCGGCGAACATCCCGACGACGGGGCGGGCGACAGGCCTGGCGAGGGCCGCAGCTTCCGTGGCGTTCGCGCCGCTTGGCCGGGTCCCGAACATGGCGGCGAGTTCACCGGACCCCGCTACGGGGCTGGCGGCTATGGCCAGAACGGCAGCGATCCGGGGCGACGGGTGTCCGCCTACGGCGACCGCGTCTATCGGGGCGGGGCGGGCGGCGGGGGTCCGGCGCAGGACTATCGGCGCCCCGATGATCGCCACGGCCCGGCCGACCTGCCCTACGGCGCAGAATACGGCGCGGCGTGGCCGGGCGACGACGCGGGCCGGGCAAGCCACCGCGGGCTCGGGCCCAAGGGCTACAGGCGCAGCGATCAGCGGATCAACGAGGACGTCCACGACCGCCTCACCGATGACGCCCACATCGACGCCTCTGGCATCGTCGTCATGGTGCAGGAAGGCGAGGTCACTCTGTCGGGCTCGGTCAGCGATCGCCGCGCCAAGCACCACGCCGAGGCCATCATCGAACACATCGCCGGGGTTACCCACGTGCAGAACAACCTGCGGGTGGATCAAGCCGCCCGCGGCTCCGCGCCGCTTGGGGAGAACACCGTGCTGCGCGACCAGGCCGAAGGCGAGAGCTGAAGACTCTTCACGCCGCCGTCTCTAGGCTGGCGGTGTGACAGGAGACGAATTCGATAAGTGGATCGACCGCTGGCGGCTGACCCCGGACGGGGCGCCGTTCACCAGCCTTGGGGGGCGGCTGCTGCCGGTCCGGCAGGCCGGCGTCCCCGCCATGCTGAAGGTCAGCCACGCGCCCGAGGAGATCGCCGGCGGCGTCCTGATGTCCTGGTGGGACGGGCAGGGGGCGGCCCCGGTCCTGGCCCACGAGGGCGAGGCCCTGTTGATGGTCCGCGCAATGGGCTCGGGTTCGCTTAGCGAGATGGCCCGGAATGGCCGTGATGACGAAGCCACCGGCATCATCTGCGCGGCCCTGGACGGGTTGCACGCGCCCCGGCCCGGCCGTCTTCCGGCGAGCCTCAACCCCTTGCCCGACTGGTTCCGGGCGCTCGGCCCCGCGGCCAACCTCCATGGGGGCGTCCTGGCCAAGTCCCACGCCATGTCGAAGCAGTTGCTGGCCGACCCCCGCGAGGTCTGCGTCCTGCACGGCGACGCCCACCACGGCAACTTCCTGGACTTCGGGGATCTGGGCTGGCTGGCCATAGACCCCAAGGGCCTGATCGGCGACCGGGGCTACGACTACGCCAACCTGCTGTGCAATCCGGACCTCGCCACGGCGATCGTCCCCGGCCGCATCGCACGGCAGGCCAGGGTGGTGGCGCGGGCTGCGAACCTCGACCCGGTGCGCACGATGCAATGGCTGCTGGCCTATGCCGGCCTCTCGGCCTCCTGGACCCTGTCGGACGGGAACAACCCGGCCGGCGCCCTGCAGATCGCCGAGATCGCGGCGGCGGAGCTGGGGCTTTAGACCCCGACCAGATGCTGGTTGTCGCCGCGCTGCAGCGGATCGCGCAGGGGGTGGCCGTTCTGGACGAACTCCAGCGAGATCGAATTGATGCAGTAGCGCAGCCGGGTCGGCGGCGGGCCGTCGGGGAAGACGTGGCCCTGGTGGCTGTCGCAGCGGGCGCAGCGGGTCTCGATGCGGATCATGCCGTAGCTGACGTCCTTGACCGCCACCACATGGGCCTCGTCGAAGGGGGCGAAGAAGCTCGGCCAGCCGGTGCCGCTCTCGAACTTGGTCTTGGCCTGGAACAGGGGCAGGCCGCAGAGCCGGCAGCAATAGGCGCCGTCCTCCTTGTTATCCAGCAGGCCGCCGCAGAAGGGAGCCTCGGTGCCGTGATGCAGCAGCACATCGGCCTCCTCGCGGGTGAGGTCGGCCTCGAGGCGCTTGCGTTCCGCTGCGTCGGGAGGTGTCAGGTCGAAACCGGACGGGGAGAGGGTGGCTTCTGGCGTGCTCATGGGGTCCAATCTAAGGTCTCTCCCCAAAGTACGGAAGCACCCCAGGGGAGGTTACGTTCATGATCGGCCACAGAAATTCCGCCACAGGCCCCGCAGCCCAAAAACTGCGCTAAGACGGCTCCCATGTTCTCAAAGATTCTGATCGCCAACCGCGGCGAGATCGCGGTCCGCATCATCAAGACCTGCCGCCGGATGGGTATCGCCACGGTGGTCGTCTATTCCGAGGCCGACGCCGACTCCATGGCCGTCGAGATGGCCGACGAGACGGTGTTCATCGGGGCCGCGCCCGCCTCCGAAAGCTATCTGGTGGCCGACAAGATCGTCGCCGCGGCCCGCGAGACGGGCGCGGAGGCCATCCATCCCGGCTTCGGCTTCCTGTCGGAGAACGCGTCCTTCGCCCGTCGGCTGGAGAAGGAAGGCATCGTCTTCATCGGTCCCAACCCCCACGCCATCGAGGCCATGGGCGACAAGATCGAGAGCAAGAAGTTCGCCACCAAGGCCAAGATCTCGGTGGTGCCTGGCCATGTCGGCGAGATCGACGACACCGCCCACGCCATCAAGATCAGCGAGGACATCGGCTATCCGGTGATGATCAAGGCCTCGGCCGGCGGGGGCGGGAAGGGGATCCGGGTCGCCTGGAACCGCAAGGACGTCGAGGAGGGCTTCCCGGCGGTGAAGGCCGAGGCCAAGTCCAGCTTCGGCGACGACCGCATCTTCATCGAGAAGTTCATCGAGAGCCCGCGCCACATCGAGATCCAGGTGATGGGCGACAAGCACGGTAACGTCGTCCACCTGTTCGAGCGCGAGTGCTCCATTCAGCGCCGCAACCAGAAGGTCATCGAGGAGGCGCCCTCGCCCCTGCTCGACGAGGCGACCCGCGCGGCCATGGGCGCCCAGGCCGTGGCGCTCGCCAAGGCCGTGAACTACGACTCGGCCGGCACCGTCGAGTTCGTCGCCGGCCAGGACAAGAGCTTCTTCTTCCTGGAGATGAACACCCGCCTGCAGGTGGAGCACCCGGTCACCGAGCTGATCACCGGGGTGGACCTCGTCGAGCAGATGATCCGCTCGGCCTATGGCGAGAAGCTGGCCTTCGAACAGAAGGACCTGGCCATCAAGGGCTGGGCCATCGAGAGCCGCATCTACGCCGAAGACCCCTATCGCGGCTTCCTGCCCTCCATCGGCCGGCTGGTGCGCTACTACCCGCCGGAAGAGGGCGCCAAGGGCGACATCATCGTGCGCAACGACGCCGGCGTCCGCGAGGGCGACGAGATCTCGATGTTCTACGATCCCATGATCTCCAAGCTGTCGACCTGGGCGCCGGAGCGGCTGGCGGCCATCGACGCCATGGGCCGGGCCCTGGAGGACTTCCACATCGAGGGTCTGGGGCAGAACATCCCCTTCCTGGCCGCGGTGATGGACCAGGAGCGGTTCCGGTCGGGCAAGCTCTCCACCAACTACATCAAGGACGAATTCCCCGAGGGCTTCATCGGGACCCCGCCCACCGACTGGCAGCGCGACCTGGTCTCGGCCGTGGCCTGCGCCATGCACCGCATCGTCACCGCCCGCTCCGCGCCCCAGCTGCTGCGCGACGAGTGGATCGTCATCGCCGGCCACGACAAGCGGCTGGTGCGCCTCTCCAACGGCGGGGCGGCCTATCAGGTGGAGTACGTGAACGAGAACCGGGCGCTGACCCTCACCGACGTCGACTGGCGGCCGGGCAAGCACGTCTTCCGCGGCGTGCTGGATGGCAAGGCCTTCACCGTGGCGGTCAAGCCCGCCGCCGAGGGCTTCGTCGTTCGCCACCGGGCCACCACCCTCAGCGTCCTAGTCCTGACCCCGCGCTCGGCCGAGCTGCACGAGAAGCTGCCGGCCAAGAAGGCCGCCGACACCTCCAAGATGATCCTCTCGCCCATGCCGGGCCTGGTGGTCACCCTGGACGTCATCCCGGGTCAGCTGGTCCGGGCCGGGGAGGCGGTCTGCGTGGTGGAGGCCATGAAGATGCAGAACATCATCCGCGCCGAGCGGGACGGCACCGTGAAGACCGTCGGCGCCAAGGCCGGTGATTCGGTCGCCGCCGACGAGGTGCTGGTGGAGTTCGCGTGATCGCCGCGCCGCCCTA
>JAZKBZ010000112.1:12849-21569 GCA_040388315.1 Pseudomonadota bacterium
GGCGGCGTCGATTCACGGGGACGCCGGGCATGAACGCCGACTGGGGCGCGCTGTTCTTCACCGCCGACGGCCGGCTGGCGCGCACGCCCTTCCTGATGGGGGCGGCGGTGCTGATCGCGCTGGGGGCCATCTATGAGGCCGTGGCCGGCGTCACCCTGCACTGGCTGACAGGGTGGTTCGTCTATCCGGCCCTGATCTATGGCGGCGCCTGCGTGCTCTCCAAGCGCCTGCACGACCGCGGCAAGTCCGGCTGGTGGGCGGCGGTGATCCTGTTCGCCCTGGTGGCGGTCTGGCAGCCGCCCCTCAACCCCGCCGACGTCCTGCTCACCGTCCTGCTGCTCTGGGCGGCCGTGGAGCTGGGGGTCATGCCCGGCGAGCAGGGGACCAACCGCTATGGCGCCAATCCGCTGAGGACGGTGGCGGCCTAGATCGGCGCCGCGACCCGCTCCACCGCCCCGAACACCTCCGCGAAGGCCTCCATCAGCGCCGCGTCGGCCTCGTCCATCGTGACGGGTCGCCCCAGGTCCACCAGGCTGGTCACCCCATGCTCGGTCTGGCCGCAGGGAACGATGCCGGAGAAGTGCGAGAGGTCGGGCTCCACGTTCAGCGAGACGCCGTGGAAGGACACCCAGCGGCGCAGTTTCACCCCGATGGCGGCGATCTTGTCCTCCCGAATCGGGGCGCCGGAGACCTTCCGTTCCACCCAGACGCCCACCCGGCCATCGCGAATCTCGCCGGTCACGTTGAACCGGGCGAGGGCCCCGATGATCCAGGCCTCCAGGCCAGCGACGAAAGCGCGCACGTCGCGGCGCCGGGCGGTGAGGTCCAGCATCACATAGGCCACCCGCTGGCCCGGGCCGTGATAGGTGAACTGCCCGCCGCGGGCCGAGGGGAAGACCGGGAATCGGTCCGGGTCCAGCAGATCGGCCGACTTGGCGGAAACCCCGGCCGTATAGAGGGGCGGGTGCTCCAGCAGCCACACCAGCTCGCCGGCCGAGCCCTCGGCGATGGCCGCCGCGCGGGCCTCCATGGCGGCCACGGCGGCCTCGTAATCCACATAGCCGGGCGACACCGCCCAGCCGGCCGGCGCGCCGTCGGCCCTTGCGAAATAAGGGCCCGCAGCTTCAGCATTTAACGACCGGTCAAGCATGTCAGCGCCAATGTGGGCCCAAGGATCGAGGGGCGCAAAGCCCCCTTTGATTTCTTAGCGTTTTTTGATGGGTGGGGTTTTGGGTCAGGTTAACGCCGTCAATGTCGAGATCTCGGTGGTGCTGGGTCGCTCCACCCTGCCCATGCAGCAGCTGCTGCGGATGGGCCGGGGTGCGGTGATCCCGCTGGACGCCAGTGTCAACGAAGAGGTGTGGATCCTGGCCAACAACCACCCCGTGGCGCGGGGAGAGATCCAGATCAACGAGGATCGCATCTCCATCGCCGTCACCCGCGCGGCCGATGTTTACGACTATATGGCCGGCGGCTAGCCACAACGCTTCACAAACGCTCGGGGGTTTGCTACCTGCCGCGCCTCACCACGAGCGGTCGTGGCGGAATTGGTAGACGCGCAGCGTTGAGGTCGCTGTGGGGCAACCCGTGGAAGTTCGAGTCTTCTCGACCGCACCAGTGAATCAGGGTCTTTCGCAGCTGCAGAGCTAGAGCATCGTCATACGTTAGGAGGGGAGGTCCGCATGAGCCGCGACACCGAACATCCGCGCGAAGACGACGTTCTGGACCTGAAAGCCTCCCGGGAGAGCCTGACGTCCGCCGAGGTCGAGGACCTCGAGGATCTCGCCCTTGGCGAGGACTACGCGCTAAACCCCGACTTCGTGGCCATGGTCGTCGACGCGATCGACCGTGGCGACGCCGAACGCCTGCGCGAGCTGCTGGCGGCCCTCCACCCGGCCGACGTGGCCGACCTGATGGGCTTCCTGTCCTCGGACTATCGCGCCGAGGTGGTGGCCCACCTCGATCCCGAGGCCCTGGCCGAAATTCTCTCCGAACTGGACACCGAGATCCGCGAGGACGTGCTGGAGCACGTTCCGTCGGCGACCCTGGCCAAGGCGCTGGGGGAGATGGACTCCGACGACGCGGTGGACGTCGTCGACGACCTGGAGGACGACAAACGCGCCCAGGTGCTGGCGGCCATGCCGGAGATGGAGCGCACCGCCATCGAGACCAGCCTGGCCTATGAGGACGAGACCGCCGGGCGCCTGATGCAGCGCGAGGTGGTCTGGGCCCCCCAGTTCTGGACCGTCGGCCAGACGATCGAGCACTTCCTGAAGGAAGGCGACGACCTGCCGGAGCTGTTCTTCGACGTCTATGTCGTCGACCCCTCCCACAGGCCGGTGGGCGCCGTCCCGGTCAGCCACCTGTTGCGCGCCCGCCGTGATGCGCCGCTGGCGCAGATCATGGAGCCCATCTCCGAGATCCCGGTCCAGATGGACCAGGAGGAGGTGGCCTACATCTTCGACAAGTACCACCTGATCTCGGCGCCCGTCGTCGAGCCGGGCGGCCGCCTGGTGGGCCAGATCACCGTCGACGACATCGTCGGCGTCATCCAGGACGAGAGCGAAGAGGACATCCTGGCCCTGGCCGGGGTCTCCGACGCCGGCCGTGACGCCGGCGTGCTGGGCATCGTCCGCTCGCGCCTGCCGTGGCTGATCCTCAACCTGTTCACCGCGACGGCCGCCGTCAGCGTCATCGGCGCCTTCCAGGCCGAGATCGCCAAGCTGGTCACCCTGGCCATCCTGATGCCGATTGTCGCCGGGGTGGGGGGCAACGCCGGAACCCAGACCCTGGCCGTGGCGGTGCGCGCCCTGGCCAACCGCGAGCTGAACGCCGCCAACGCCATGCGCATCTTCCTGCGGGAGATGGGGGTGGGCGTGATCGACGGCGCGGCCCTGGCCTCGCTGATGTCGGTGGCGGTCTTCCTGTGGTTCCACGACCTGCGCCTGTCCATCACCGTGGCTCTGGCCCTGATCGTGAATGTCTCCATCGCGGCGATCGTCGGCACTCTGGTGCCGCTCACCCTTGATCGTCTGGGACGCGATCCGGCGGTTTCCTCGTCGGTCTTCGTCACCTTCGCGACCGACTCGATGGGTTTCCTGTCATTCCTCGGCCTGGCGTCTGTGATCCTGTTGTAACCGGCGCCTATCTTGCCCGTTGAGAGCCAAGCGCTCACGCGCCTGTCTCAATGTGGGTCAGATGGCCATGAAACCGCGTCACCAAGTCTCCCGGACTGCGATCGATGTGATCAAGCGGTTCGAAGGATACCGCCGTAAGTCCGCGCAGTTGGCCGATGGCCGCTGGACGATCGGCTATGGCCACACGCTCACCGCTCGTGAAGGCGCCGAAGTCTCGGAACAGGACGCCGAGGCCCTGCTGCTCTACGACCTGATCGCCGTCGCCCACTCGGTCAACGAGTGGACCTATACGCCGCTCACCCAGAACCAGTTCGACGCCCTGTGCGCCTTCGCCTTCAACATCGGCGTCGACAATTTCCGCCGCTCCTCGGTCCTGCGCCGGGTCAATGAGGGCCAGCTGCTGCAGGCCGCCTGCGCCATGGAGCTGTGGCGCAAGGCCGACTTCGAGGGCGAGCGTATCGTCATCGACGCCCTGGTCCGCCGCCGCTCGGCCGAGAAGACCCTGTTCCTGACCCCGACCCACGGCTGGGTGCCCGCGCCGTCCCCGATCCTGCGTCCCAATGTGGACATGGACGCCGCCGGGATCGTGCCGCGCCAGACCCCCACCGCCCTCAAGGCGCCGATGGAGGGCCCCCGGGCCATCGTCGAGCGCGAGGCCGTCCCGGCCGCCGCGCCCCAGCCGGCCGCCGCGCCCCAGCCGGCCGCCGCGCCCCAGCCGGCCCCCGCGCCCGAGCCGGTCGCCCAGGCCGCGCCGGAACCGGCCGCCCCGTTCGTGCCCGCGCCGCCCGAGGAGGACCTGCCCAGCCCGACCCAGGCGGCCGCGGCCAACGTCACCTCGCGGCTCTCCACCATCTTCCGCGACACCACCGCCGAGCAGCCCGCCCCGGCGCCGGAACCGGCCCCGCCGGTCGTCGAGGCCGTGGCGCAACCCGCGCCCCAGCCCGCGCCGCCGCCGCCGCCCGCCGCGCCGATCGCCCTGGCCGGGGGCGACCGCGCCTTCGTCCTGACGCCGCCGGAGGAGGTCTATGATGCCCCCGCGCCCGCCACGCGGATGGAGCTGCCGGTGGCGGCCAACGAATCGCATCCGACCCTGTTCGACCGCCAGACCTCGGCGGCCAACGACCAGCTCGGCCTGCCCTCGCCGCCGCGCGCCGAGGAGCGCCCGCGGATCCTGATCGACGACACCCTTGAATACGATCCCGCCTTCGACCTGCTGGAGCCGGAGCAGCCCAAGCTCAGCCTGCCCCTGCTGGTGGGCCTGACCGTGGTGGGCCTGGCCTTCTTCGCCGGCGGCCTGTTCTGGGCGGCCAGCGTCAGCCCCGACAGCGACGGCGGCCTGTTCAACCCGCTCACCGTGGGCTGGATGGCGGCCCTGGCCGGCATCGGCTTCTTCGGGGTCGCGGTCTATCTGATGCTCGACCGGCTCGGCCGGGGCGATATCGACGACGAGGGCGAACTCGACGCCGAGTGACACTTCCCGGGGGGGATTGAGTGGGAAAGGGGCCTGGCGCGGATCGCCGGGCCCCTTTTCTGTCCGAACCGCGGCTCGCGGCGAATTTCGGCCCGTGCTAACACCACGCCATGATCCCGAACCATGGACCTTCGCTGGATTTCGGCCTTGGCGAGACCGCCGACGCCATCCGCGACACCACCCAGCGCTTCGCCGCTGACCGCATCGCC
Source organism: Pseudomonadota bacterium (assembly GCA_040388315.1). GTDB lineage: Bacteria > Pseudomonadota > Alphaproteobacteria > Caulobacterales > Caulobacteraceae > Phenylobacterium. The sequence goes on from JAZKBZ010000112.1 coordinate 17,667, forward strand.
CCGCTCGCCGCGGAAATCGACGCGACCAACACCTTCCCGCGCGCGCTCTGGCCGCAGATGGGAGCGCTCGGCCTGCACGGCCTGACGGTCGAGGAGGAGTACGGCGGCCTTGGCCTTGGCTACCTCGAGCACGTGGTGGCCATGGAGGAGGTGAGCCGGGCCTCGGCCTCGGTGGGCCTGTCCTACGGCGCCCACTCCAACCTCTGCGTGAACCAGATCCGCCGCTGGGGCTCCGACGAGCAGAAGCGCCGCTACCTGCCGGCCCTGATCTCCGGCGAGCATGTCGGGTCGCTGGCCATGAGCGAGAGCGGCTCCGGCTCCGACGTGGTCTCCATGAGCCTGAAGGCCGAGCACCGCGGGGACCGCTATGTCCTGAACGGAACCAAGTTTTGGATCACCAACGCCCCGCACGCCGATGTCCTGGTGGTCTACGCCAAGACCGCGCCGGGCGAGAGCAGCAAGGGCATCACCGCCTTCCTGATCGAGAAGGATTTCAAGGGGTTCTCGGTCGGCCAGAAGCTGGACAAGATGGGCATGCGCGGCTCCGACACCGGCGAGCTGGTGTTCGAGGACTGCGAAGTCCCCGAAGAGAACGTCATGGGGCCGGTGAACGGCGGCGTCGGCGTCCTGATGAGCGGCCTGGACTATGAGCGCACGGTGCTCTCGGGCGGGCCGCTGGGCATCATGCAGGCCTGCCTGGACGTGGTCCTGCCCTATGTCCGGGAGCGCAAGCAGTTCGGCAAGCCGATCGGTTCCTTCCAGCTCATGCAGGGCAAGGTGGCCGACATGTACGTCGCCCTGAACTCGGCCCGGGCCTATGTCTATGCCGTGGCCCGCGCCTGCGACGCCGGCCAGACCACCCGCTTCGACGCCGCCGGCGCCATCCTGATGGCCTCGGAGAACGCGGTGAAGGTCAGCCTGGAGGCCATCCAGGCCCTGGGCGGGGCCGGCTACACCCGCGACTACCCGGCCGAGCGCCTGCTGCGCGACGCCAAGCTCTACGACATCGGCGCCGGCACCAATGAGATCCGCCGCTATCTCATTGGGCGGGAGCTGATCGGGGCCTAGCGTCAACGGTTTCTACACCACCGATTCACGTTAGATGGACCGACCACGCGGGGGCGGAGGTGAGATCGATGCGCAAGGCCCTTGTCCCGATTCTGCTCATGACCCTGGCGGGCTGCGCCAGCCTGCGGCAGCCCAGCTGCGCGGCCGGCGAGGAGCCCATGCGCACAGCCCAGCTGTTCTTCGGCCAGAATATCGGCGACAAGCCCGGCGTCTCCGACGCTGAATTCCACAAGTTCGTCGACGACGTCCTCACCCCCCGGTTTCCGGGGGGGCTCACGGTCCTGGACGGCGGCGGCCAATGGACGGGTCCGGAGAACAGGCTGATCCGCGAGGCCGCCAAGGTGGTGGTCCTGGTGATTCCCAGAACCGACCTCCACACGCAGCGCAAGCTGGGAGAGGTGCGGCAGGCCTATGTCCAGCGTTTCCGCCAGGACAGCGTGATGATGGTCAGCCAGCGGGCCTGCGTGTCCTTCTAAGTCCGGAACCCGACACGCGTCCGGGGGTTTGGTCTCCACAATCAGGAGATAAACCATGCGCAAGATCCTCATGCTCGCCCCCGCCGCCCTCGTCGCCATGACCCTGGCGGCCTGCGGCACCACCGTCACCGAACGCGCCGCCACCGGCGCCCTGGGGGGCGCGGCCATCGGGGCTGCGGTCAGCGGCGACGCCAAGGGCGCCCTGGCCGGTGCGGCCATCGGCGGCGTCGCGGGCGCGGCCACCACGCCCCGCAACTAGGCCCGGCGAATGCGTCCGAGGTCTCACTGACCTCGCAGGCCGTGGTCCTGCGTCCGCATATGCGAAAGGCCGCCGGGGCGCCCGGCGGCCTTTCCACTGTCAGGTCCCGGCGCGGCTCAATCGAGCCTCTCCAGGCACGCCGGGATCTGCAGCGTCCGCTCCAAGGGAAGCCTCAGCGGGGGCGCGAGACGGAGCCCTGAGCAGATGCGTTGGCGCCCACCGAGGCGTTGGCCCCGTGGCGCGAGGCGTTCACCGAGCCGTCCGCGCTGGCGTCGCCGGAGGCCGAGGCGCCGGCCGCCGAGGCGTCCAGGGCGCCGTCGATGGAGCTGACCGCCCCGGCCGAGCTGTTCTTGGCCGCGCGGGCCGCGGCGCGGGCGTCGGCCTTGGCCTGGCGGGCGGCCTGGCGGGCCGTGTCGCGGGCGTAGCCGGCCGTGCTGGCGGCGGTGTCTCGGCCATAGCCGGCGGTGTCGCGAACCGTCGAGCCGACGCCGCCGATGGAGCCGGAGCCGGTCAGGCCGCCGGAGCCCATGAGGCCGCCGCCGGCGCCGCCGACCATGCCGCCCACACTGCCGCCGCCGCCGACGGCGCCGCCGAGAATCTGAGCCTGGGCGCCGGCGCCGAAGGCCAGCAGGGTCGAGGCGGCCGCGGCCGCGAGGATCGTGGTCTTACGCATGTGTTCTTCTCCCAATTTTGCGAGACGCGGGGGCGTCTCTGGGAGGTCAAACGGCCGAGGATGCGACTTTCATCCCGGGCCACCTCAACTTTTTCCGATCACTCGCCCGCGAGCAGGCGGCCGCCGGCGCCGACCGCGCCCGGCGCGGTGCGCAGGTCGAAGGCCACCAGGCCCCTGCCGTAGACGGGGTCGGGGCCGCGCGCGCCCAGGTCGCTCGCCTGGCGCGAAAGGCCCTCCAACGCCCGCGCCGCGCCGGCCCGATCGGGCTGGGCCAGGGCCAGGGCCAGGCGTCCGGCCACCAGCGGCGCGGCGAAGGAGGTGCCGCGCAGGGCGACATAGCCCCCCTGCGCCGCGGCCCCGGCCATGTCGGCCCCGGGGGCGGCGAAGTCCACATGGCCGCCGCGCCCGGCCTCGGGCAGCACCCGGCGGCGCGCGTCGACCCCGGTGACCGAGATCACGCCGCGATAGGCGGCGGGATAGAGCGGCGGGGCGGCCGGGCCGTCATTGCCCACCGCGGCCACCACCAGGTGGCCTCGGGCCACGAGGGCGGCGATGGCGGCCTGCAGGGCCAGGTTGGGCGGCCCCACCAGGCTGATATTGATCACCGGGACGCGGTTCTGAGCCATCCAGGCCAGGGCCTGGGCGATGATCGCCGCCGAGCCCCCGGTGGGGGTGGTTCCATAGACGTCGGCCACCAGCAGGCGTGCGCCGGGCGCCGCGCCCTGGAAGGCTCCGGCGCGTCCCGCCATCAGCGAGGCCACGGCCGTCCCGTGGGCGCTGACCCTCAGGCCTCCGGGGGCGAAGCCCCGCTGCTCCACCGGGCCGAGGCTGGGATGGGCGGCCACCCCGCCGTCCACCAGGCCGATACGCAGGCCCGACCCGCCGCCGCTCGCCGCGGGTCCCCGCGCGGCCGCCGTCACCAGGCCCGCGGCCAGATAGATGTGGTTGAAGTCGTACTGTCCCTCGGGATCCAGGGCCTTCAGTCGCGCCACCGCCTCGCGGGCCGACAGGCCCGGCGGCGGCCTCAGGGTGACCATCGAGAGCCCCAGGCCCTCGAGCGGCGTCTCGGCCCCGACCGTGAACCCGGCCCCCCTGGCGATGGCCAGGGACGCTGGCGAGGGGGACAGGACCAGAATCTGCCCGCGCACCACCGCCTGGCCGTGATCGTCCACGTCGATGACGTCGGCATGGTCGGCGATCAGGGCCCGGACCCGCTGGCCGCGCACGGCGCCGAGGGCCTCGTCGGTCAGGGCCTGGGTCCGCCGCAACACCTCGCCGGTCCCGGGCAGGGGCAGATCGCGCGCGCGGGGCAGGCTGGAGCCGATGTCGGGCAGGCTGCCGCCGGGAAGGGCGGGCAGGCCCGCGCCGCCCAGCAGCTGCGCCTGGGCCGGCGCGCCGGTCAGCACCATGGCGGCCACGCTGAGGGC
>JAZKBZ010000113.1:0-475 GCA_040388315.1 Pseudomonadota bacterium
TCGAGGCGCGGATCCACCACATGGCGTAGGTCGCCAGGCGGAAGCCCTTGTCGGGCTCGAACTTCTTGACCGCCTGCATCAGGCCGACATTGCCCTCGGAGATCACTTCCCCGATCGGCAGGCCGTAGCCGCGATAGCCCATGGCGATCTTGGCCACCAGGCGCAGGTGCGAGGTCACCATCCGATGGGCGGCCTCGGGGTCTTCATGTTCCTTCCAGCGCTTGGCCAGCATGAATTCCTCATCCTTGGCCAGCATCGGAAATTTCCGGATCTCGGTGAGATACCGGCTCAGGCCGCCATCGGGCGACATCACGGACAGCGCGTTCGTGGCCATGGACTTATCCCCTATTTCCCGGACATCTGGGTCGCCGCGCGCTCAGCGCGCGCGCGTCCGTCCGCCCCCTCAACCCATGAGATAGGTATTGGGTTTCGACTGCGGAAGGGCGTTGGGAGAACGACCTGTCGTTGTGGGCCG
>JAZKBZ010000113.1:485-1488 GCA_040388315.1 Pseudomonadota bacterium
CAGGTATTTCTATCCCTGGACCTTGGCGCCTTCAAGGCGCCGGGGCCGCAAGCTTTCTCACAGGGCTGAGAGCAAAGCTTCCAGCTGGGCCATGTCCGGGGGCAGGGCGCTCTGGAAGCGCAGGGTCTCCCCGGTCACCGGATGGACGAAGCCCAGCACCGCGGCGTGCAGGGCCTGGCGGGTCAGACCGGCCTTGCCCATCGCCTCGCGCACCGCGGGCGCTGGCGGGCCGGAGCCATAGACCGGGTCCCCCAGGCAGGGACTGCCCTTGGCGGCCAAGTGCACACGGATCTGGTGGGTGCGGCCGGTCTCCAGCCGGCATTCCAGCTTGGCGGCCAGGGGCTTCTTCTGGGGGCCGTAGACGGCGGTCGTGGCATAGTGGGTGATGGCCTCGCGGCCGCCCGATTTCAGTACCGCCATCTTCTTGCGGTCGCTGGAGGAGCGGCCGATCTGGGTGGTGATGGTTCCCCGGGCCGGCGACGGCGCGCCGCGGACCAGGGCCACATAGACCCGGTCGATGTCGTGGGTGGCGAACAGGGCCGAGAGCCCCTGGTGGGCGGCGTCGGTCTTGGCCACCACCACCACGCCGGAGGTCTCCTTGTCGATGCGGTGGACGATGCCCGGCCGCGCCACCCCGCCGATGCCCGACAGCGAAGCTCCGCAATGGGCCAGCAGGGCGTTGACCAGGGTGCCGTTGGGGGTGCCCGGCGCCGGGTGGACCGCCATGCCTGGTGGCTTGTCCACCACGATCAGGTAGGCGTCCTCATAGAGCACGGTCAGCGCGATCGCCTCGGCCTGCGGCTCGGCGGCCTCCGGGGGCGGGATCAGCAGTTCGTAATCGCCGGCCTGGGCCTTGGCGGAGGTGTCGGTCAGCGCCTTGCCGCCGCGGCTGACCAGGCCCTGGGCCATCAGGGCCTGGATGCGGGCCCGCGACAGGTCGGGCAGGTGCTCGGCCAGGGTCTTGTCCAGCCGACCGCCCGCGTCCTGCGCGGTTAGGGTCAGG
>JAZKBZ010000113.1:1498-19683 GCA_040388315.1 Pseudomonadota bacterium
GTCGTCTGGGATGATCACGCCGCCGCGCCTTCTCGTCCTACAGCCCGCTCTTCTCGCTCGACTCTTCCTCGTGGCCGGTGATCGAGCCCTTGGAGAACAGGAATTCCTTCAGCTGCTCGGCGAACTGCTCGTCGTTGCGGCGGATCCACTCCAGCGCCATCGAGGCGTGCTCGATCTCCTCGTGGGCGTTGTGCAGCAGGATGGCCTTCAGCTCGGCGTCGTCGCAGTCGTCGGCCCGCTGCCGGTACCAGTCCACCGCCTCCAGCTCCTCGATGAGGGAGGTGATGGCGTAGTGCATGTTCAGGGTCTTCTTGGACAGCTTCTCGCGTGGGACGTGAAGGCCTTCGCTGGACATCTCATGTTCCTGTCGTAACTCCCTGCTCTATGGCATGGGCGAACGACAACGCGCGAGCGGGGAAGTAGGATGACCATCAATCGACGGGCGGCCCTGGCCTTTCTGGGCCTTGGCATGGCGACACCGGTCCTGGCCCAGGCGCCGGCCCGTTATTCGGGCGCCGTGGCCTTCAAGCATGGGGTGGCCTCGGGCGATCCCCTGGCCGACCGGGTCATCCTCTGGACCCGCATCACCCCGGCGGAGGCCAACGCCGGCGAGATCGCCTATCGCTGGCGGATCACCCCCACCGGCAAGCCCCGCCGCTTCCGGCGCGTGAAGACCCTCACCGGCGAGGGCGTCACCAGCGCGGCGCGCGACTTCACGGTGAAGGTCGATGTCGGCGGCCTGAAGCCAGGGACGCAGTACAGCTACGAATTCGAGGCCAATGGCGTGGTGTCCCCGCCCGGCTGGGCCCGCACCCTGCCGGTGGGCAAGACCGCGCAGGTGGTGCTGGCCGTGGCGTCGTGCTCGCTGCATCCCAACGGCTACTTCCACGCCTACAGCGCCATCTCGGCCCTGCCTCGCGTCGACGCGGTGATCCACCTGGGCGACTACATCTACGAGTATGGCGGCCCCGGCTCCTACGGCATGGACAGCAAGGTCGCGTGGCATCGCGGGCACCTGCCGGACCACGAGATCGTCACCCTGGCCGACTACCGGACCCGCCACGCCCAGTACAAGGCCGATGTCCAGCTCCAGGCCGCCCACGCCCGCGCCGCCTGGATCGTGGTCTGGGACGACCACGAGACCGCCAATGACAGCTTCGCCGGCGGCGCCCAGAACCACACCCCCATCGACGAGGGCCCCTGGAACGCGCGCAAGGCCACGGCCATCAAGGCCTATTACGAGTGGATGCCGATCCGCGAGCCGGAGGGCGGCGGTTTCGCCATCAACCGGACCTTCCACTTCGGCGACCTGGCCAGCCTGATGATGCTGGAGACCCGGCTAACCGCCCGCGACAAACAGCTCACCTACGACCAGGACCTCAACGGCCTGAACGGCAAGCCCGACCTGCCGGCCTTCCGCAAGAAGCTGGCCGACCCCTATCGCCGCATGATGGGGGAGGACCAGGAGGCCTGGCTGGCGTCGGAGCTGAAGGCTTCGGTGGCCGCCGGCCGCACCTGGCAGGTGCTGGGCAACGAGGTGGTGATGGGCCGCCTGAACATCCCCAGCCCCCGCAAGGAGATGGGGGAGGCCGCCTTCGCCAAGGCCATGGCCGCCTCCTCCGACGCCGCCAAGAAGCGCGTCGCCCGCCTGGAGGCGTTCTCCCAGATGGGCCTGCCCTACGGCCTGGACATGTGGGACGGCTATCCCGCCGACCGCGAGCGGCTCTATGCGGCGATCCAGGCGGCCCAGGCTCGCGCCATCGTGCTCTCCGGCGATAGCCACGCCTTCTGGGTCAACGAGCTGTTCGACCAGGGCGGCGCCCGGGCCGGCGTGGAGTTCGGGGCCACGGGGATCACCAGCCCCGGCGGCGGCGACCTGCTCACCGCCTTCCCGATCGGAGAGGTGTTCGCCAGCGCCAACCGGGAGGTGGTCTACAACCACCAGAGCGCCAAGGGCTTCGTCCTGCTGACCCTGACCCCGGCCGAGGCCCGGGCCGACCTGATGGCGGTCTCCAACATCACCGAGCCGACCTATGAGACGCGGGTGCTGAAGACCTATCGAGTGACGCCGGAAGCCGGCGGCCTGTCGGCGCCGGTCGAAACCTAACGGCGGTCCAGGGCCAAGCGCAGGCCAAAGGCCACGAATACCCCGCCGGTCAGCCGGTCCAGCCAGCGGACGACGGCGGCGCGCTTGAGCACGCGCGCGATCGGCTGGGTGGCCGCGATCAGCAGGCCCAGCCACACCACCCCCAGCAGGACGTGGACGGTGGTGAGCAGCAGCATGAAGGGCGCGGCCGGCACACCGTGCGGCAGGAACTGGGGCAGGAACGACACGTAGAAGACGCCCATCTTGGGGTTCAGCATGTTGGACAGGAAGCCCCGCCGCATCCAGGCGGTGTCGGAGCCCTGCGTCGCGGGCGCGTCGGCGACCTCGAAGCTGTCGCGGGGCCGCAGGATCAGGCCGATCCCCAGCCAGACCAGATAGGCCGCCCCGGCCCACTTCAGGATGTTGAATGCCAGGGTCGAGGCCTGCAGCACGGCGCCCAGGCCAAAGGCCACGAGACCGCCCCAGGCGAAGCAGCCAGCGAGAATCCCCACCATGGCCAGGACCGCGCGCCTGGGCCCCTCCAGGGCGGCGGTGCGCAGGATGAGCGCGGTGTCCAGGCCCGGGGTCAGGGTCAGCAGGCCCGCCGCCACCGTGAAGGCCAGCAGGGCCTGGACGACGGTCACGGCAGCCGTTCCTTGAGCTTGCCGTTCTCCACCACCCGGTAGAAGCAGGTGCGGAAGCCGGTGTGGCAGGCGCCGCCGTCGCCCTCGGGGGTGACCTTCAGCAGGATGGCGTCCTGGTCGCAGTCGATGCGGACCTCCTCCACCAGCTGGATCTGGCCGCTGGTGGCGCCCTTGTGCCAGAGCTCGCCCCGCGAGCGGCTGAAATAGTGAGCCTCGCCGGTGGCGAGCGTCCGCTCAAGCGCCTCGGCGTTCATATAGGCCAGCATCAGCACCTCGCCGGTCTCGGCATGGGTGGCGATGGCCGGGATCAGGCCGGTCGAGTCGAACCGCGGAGCGAGCAGATCGCCGCGTTCGAGGATGTCCTTGGAGGTCGCGGTGGGGAAGGTGGGCTTGGCCATGGCCGAATATGGCGCCCTTCGCCCGCCGGGCGCTAGCCTTGGGCCCGTGTCATCCCGCGAGGAATGACACGGGAGGCTGGCGTCAGCGCTTGTTGACGAAGTCCAGGAACCGCTGACGCAGGGTCGGATCGGTCTTGAAGACGCCGGTGAACTGGGTGGTGATCGTCGTCACGTGCCGGTGGTGCACGCCGCGGGTGGTCATGCACTGGTGCGCGGCGTCGATCAGGACGGCGACGCCGGCGGGACGCAGGCTATCGGTGATGGCGTCGGCGATCTGCTGGGTCATGGTCTCCTGGGTCTGGAGACGGCGGGCGAAGATCTCCACCACCTTGGCCAGCTTGGAGATGCCCACGACGCGGTTCGTCGGCATGTAAGCCACGTAGGCCTTGCCCAGGAACGGCGCCATGTGGTGCTCGCAGTGGCTCTCCACCTCGATCTCGCGCAGCATGACGATGTCGTCATAGCCCTGCACGTCTTCGAAGGTGCGCGAGAGTTCCTTGGCGGGATCGAGGCTATAGCCTTCGAACCATTCGCCATAGGCGTCGACCACCCGCTTGGGGGTGTCGATCACGCCTTCACGCCTCGGGTCGTCGCCGGCCCAGGCGATGAGGGTGCGGACAGCCTCCATCGCCTCTTCGCGCGTCGGGCGCTTCACGGCTTCAAGATCAACGCCGGGCGTGCCGACGAGGGTTCGGTCGCGAGCTACTGCGTCCATGTGAGATCGGTTCTTTCCAGGGCTGAGTTGCGCCGGGACGAAGGTCCCGGAAAAGACGCGTGGCCACCCTTATACGTAGGGCGAAGCTTTCCGGATGCGAGACCGTGGCTTCCCGTACGCCCCGTCTGTATATGGGGCGCAAGCCTTTCCCGGCAACTGTTACGCAGCGTCAGACCCTATGACCTTGAGCCTCTACGACACCATGGCCCGCGCAAAGCGGCCCTTCGTCCCGCGCGATCCCCGGCGGGTGACGATGTATGTCTGCGGGCCAACGGTCTATAATTACGCCCATATCGGCAACGCCCGGCCGGTTGTCGCCTTCGACGTCCTGTTCCGCCTGCTGCGCCACACCTACGGCGCCGACAACGTGATCTACGCCGCCAACGTCACCGACGTGGACGACAAGATCAACAAGAAGGCGGCCGAGGAAGGCGTCTCGATCGACGTCATCACCGAGCGCTATCTGGACATCTACAACGCCGACATGTCGGTGCTGGGGGCGCTGCGGCCCACCCACCAGCCGCGCGCCACCCAGACCATGGACGCGATCATCGCCATGATCGGCCGCCTGGTTCACAACAACGCCGCCTACGCCGCCGAGGGCCACGTCCTCTTCAACACCCAGGCCTATTCCGACTACGGCAAGCTCTCGGGCCATCCGATGGAGGACATGATCGCCGGCGCCCGCGTCGACGTGGCCCCCTACAAACAGCATCCCGCCGACTTCGTGCTGTGGAAGCCGTCGAAAGAGAACGAGCCGGTCTGGGACAGCCCCTGGGGCCCCGGCCGCCCCGGCTGGCACATCGAGTGCTCGGCCATGATCGAGCAGAGTCTGGGCCTGCCCATCGACATCCATGGCGGCGGCATCGACCTGCTGTTCCCCCATCATGAGAACGAGATGGCCCAGGGTCTCTGCGCCGGCCACGACGACGACGCGCCCACCGAATACGCCCGCTACTGGCTGCACAACGGCTTCCTGAACATGGGCGCCGAGAAGATGTCCAAGAGCGTCGGCAACGTCGCCCTGGTGCACGAGCTGATCGAACAGGCGCCCGGCGAGGCCCTGCGCTGGGCCCTGCTGGTGGGTCACTATCGCGCGCCGCTCGACTGGACGAGCGACCTGATCGAGCAGTCCAAGAAGGCCCTGGACCGGCTCTACGGCGCCCTGCGGCGCTCCAGCGAGGTGAAGGCCCAGGCCACCGGCCCGTCCGTCGCCTTCATGGAAGCGCTGGAGGATGACCTCAACACGCCGGTCGCCATGGCCGAGCTGTTCGCCATGGCCACGGCGCTCGAGACCGCCCGGGGCGAGGACCGCGCCTACGCCAAGGGCGAGTTGCTGGCCTCGGCCAACCTGATGGGCTTCTTGTTCGCCGACCCGGAATACTGGTTCCAGGCCGGGGTCAGCGACGAGCTGCGGGACAAGGTCGACGCCCTGATCGCCGACCGGGTCGCCGCCCGGGCCGCCAAGGACTGGGCCGCCGCCGACCGCATCCGCGGCGAGCTGACGGCGCTGAACATCGAGGTCATGGACAATCCGACGGGGGCGACCTGGCGGATCAAGGAACAGGGCTGATGCCGGGCTACAACCAACCCAAGCACTTCACCGCCGCCGCCGGCCTAACCTTCAAGCGCGGCGGCGGCGGCGGGCCGCGGGGCGAGAAGATCGAACACCGCATCGGGGTCCAGGCCCCGGCGCGGGTGATCTGGGAAGTCATCGCCGACCTCGACGCCTGGGCCGACTGGAATCCGCTCTACACCAAGGCCGTGGGCAAGATCGCCATCGGCGGGACCCTGACCCTCACCCTTCAGCTTCCCGACGAGGCGCCCGAGACCATCCGCCCGGTGGTCACCGACTGGACGCCGGACTCCCTGCTGCACTGGAAGCTGACCATGGCCGGGGGCTTGGTGCGGACGGTGCGCTACCTGGAGATCGACGAGCTGTCGGAGGAGAGTTGCGTCTTCGCCAATGGCGAGATCGTCGGCGGCCTGCTGGGGCGCTATGTGGCCCGGCGCATGGGCCGCAAGATGTACCGCGGCTTCGAGGCCCTGGGCCTGGCGCTCAAGGATCGCGCCGAGGCCAGGTGGCGCGCCCAGGGCGGAAAGCCTACATCAGCCTGATGATCGACGATCTCTACTCGGCCAAGCTCCTGAAGCTGGCGGCGAACATGCCGCACGCCGGGCGGTTGCCCGCGCCCGAGGGCTCGTCGGAGAAGATCTCCAAGCTCTGCGGCAGCCGGGTCACCGTCGACGTGATCATGGACGGCGACCGGGTCGGCCAGTTCGCCCAGGACGTGAAGGCCTGCGCGCTCGGCCAAGCCTCGGCCGCAGTGCTGGGCGCCCACGTGGTGGGGGCGACGCTGGCGGAGATCGAGATGGCCCGGGATCAGTTCCGTGCTATGTTGAAGCACGGCGCGCCTGCGCCAGTTGGACGATTTTCGGACCTAGAGATGCTCGCGCCCGTGAAGGATTACCCGGCCCGCCACACCTCGACGCTGCTGGCGTTCGAGGCCGCGACCGACGCCGTCCGCCAGGCCAGCACCCGAACTAGCCGCGCCGGCGCGGCTTGATCGCCACCAGCCGTCGGCGTAATCGCTGCGGTTGATTTGCAAGGCGCTCGCGTCCCGGCATGACCTTTTACGAAACCTGCGTCAGAGGCGCGCTCCGCGCCTACAAGCTGACGCTATCGCCGTTGATCGGGCGCCAATGCCGGTTTCTTCCGACCTGTTCGGAATACGCCGCGGAGGTCCTGATCGGGCAAGGCCCGTGGCGCGGCTCCTGGCTCGCGGCCCGCAGGCTCTGCCGCTGTCATCCCCTGGGCGGTTCGGGATATGACCCGCCGCCCCCGCCGCGCGGGAAGCCCGCCCGGAAATGGACTTGTGAAACATGATCGACCTGATTTTCCCCGACGGCTCCCAGCGCCAGTACGAAGACGGCGCCACGGGGCGTGACGTCGCCGCCTCCATCGCCAAGTCGCTGGAGAAGCGCGCGGTCCTCATCAAGCTGGACGGCAAGCTCTACGACCTGGACCGCGCCCTGCCCTCCGGCGGCGTGTTCGAGATCCTGACGCGTGACGCGCCTGAGGCCCTCGACACCATCCGCCATGACGCCAGCCATGTGATGGCCGAGGCGGTGCAGGAGCTGTTCCCCGGCGCCCAGGTGACCATCGGGCCGGCCATCGAGGACGGCTTCTATTACGACTTCGCCTGCGACACGCCCTTTAGCCTGGACGATCTGGCCAAGATCGAGCAGCGAATGAAGGAGATCGTCGACCGCGACGAGAAGATCGTCCGCGAGGTCTGGAACCGCGACGAGGCCATCGCCCACTTCAAGGCGATCGGCGAGGCCTACAAGGCCGAGATCATCTCCGACCTGCCCGAGACCGAGGAGATCAGCGTCTATCGCCAGGGCGCCTGGAAGGACCTGTGCCTGGGGCCGCACCTGCCGTCCACCAAGCACGTGGGCAAGGCCTTCAAGCTCACCAAGCTGGCCGGCGCCTACTGGCGCGGCGACCACCGCAACGCCCAGCTCCAGCGCATCTACGGCACGGCCTGGGCCAGCGAGGCCGACCTCGAGGCCTATCTCACGCGGGTCGAGGAAGCCGAGAAGCGCGACCACCGCAAGATCGGCCGGGCCATGGATCTCTTCCACCTGCAGGAAGAGGCCAAGGGCATGATCTTCTGGCACCCCAAGGGCTGGACCCTCTTCCGCACGGTGGAGAACTACATCCGCCGTCGGCTGGACGCCGAGGGCTATCAGGAGGTCAAGACGCCCCAGATCATGGACCGCGGCCTCTGGGACCGCTCCGGCCACTGGGAGAAGTTCGGCGCCAATATGTTCGTCTGCGAAACGCCGGAAGGTGAAGAGCTGGCCGTTAAACCGATGAACTGTCCGGGGCACATCCAGATCTTCAACGTCGGCCAGAAGAGCTATCGGGACCTTCCCCTGCGGCTGGCCGAGTTTGGGGCCTGCCACCGCTATGAGCCCTCGGGCGCCCTGCACGGCATCATGCGCCTGCGGGCCTTCACCCAGGACGACGCCCACATCTTCTGCCGCGAGGATCAGATCGAGGAGGAGACGACCAAGTTCGTCCGCCTGCTGAACTCCGTCTATTCCGACTTCGGCGTCCATCTCGACAGCGTCAAGCTGGCCCTGCGTCCGGAGCTGCGGGCCGGCTCCGACGAGGTCTGGGATATCGCCGAGGACAAGCTCGACCGCGCCGCCCGCCAGGCGGTGAACATCAAGATCGACCGCCTGCCGGGCGAGGGCGCCTTCTACGGTCCGAAGCTGGAGTTCCACCTGCGCGACGCCATCGGCCGGACCTGGCAGTGCGGCACGCTGCAGCTGGACTTCGTCCTACCCGAGCGGCTGGACGCCGAGTACACGGCCGAGGACGGCTCCAAGCAGCGGCCGGTGGTCCTGCACCGGGCGGTGTTCGGGGCGGTGGAGCGGTTCCTGGGCATCTTGATCGAGAACCACGCCGGGGCCTTCCCCCTGTGGCTGGCGCCGACCCAGGTGGTGGTCGCCACAATTACGTCCGACGCCGATGATTATGGGATGCAGGTCGCGCAGGAACTGCGCGCGGCCGGCCTGCGGGTCGAAACCGATCTTCGCAACGAGAAGATCAACTACAAAATTCGCGAGCACAGTCTCGCCAAGGCCCCGGTGATCGCCGTGGTTGGCCGGCGGGAAGCCGAGGAGGGCAAGGTGGCGTTGCGGCGCTTTGGATCGGATGGGCAGGAAATCCTTTCGCTCGCTCAGGCCGCGAAGACGCTTGCCTTGGAAGCCCTAGCGCCCGATGTTGCCCGTCGCACCACGGGCGCGGCCGCTGCTTCGCCTCGCGATTCGGTCGGGGCCAGGGAGGCTGGATGAACGGCATCGCCGCACCGATCGTCGCCTACGAACCCGCGCCAACGCCTGAATTCGTAAGGCCGCGCCGCAAGGTGTCGGTGGTGATGGTCGTCTACATGACCGGTGCGGCGCTGGAAGAGAGCATCGCCTGCGTCCTGGCCGATCCCATGGTCGATGAGTTCGTGATCGTCGACAACGGCTCGACCCGGATGGAGGCGGCGCGCCTCGACGGCGTGGCCGACCGCGACCGCCGGGTGGTGCTGATCAATGGCCAAGGCAATGTCGGATTCGCCCGCGGCGCGAATCTCGGCGCCAAGGCCGCCAAGGGCGAGGTCATCGTCTTCCTCAATCCTGACGCCTTCCTGCAGCCGGGCTGCGTCACCGAGCTGGTCCGCGCCATCGAGGGCCGTCCGGTCCCGTGCATCGTCGGCGGCCGCGTGCTGAACACCGACCGCACTGAGCAGCGCGGCGCGCGGCGCGGCGACATCACCCCCATCAGCGCCCTGATGAGCCTCAGCCACCTGGCCCGGCACGTGCCGGCCTGGCGCCGCTACGAGGTGCATTGGGAGAACGACGCGGCGCCCGACTGCGTGGCCGCCATCCCCACCATCTCCGGCGCCTGCTTCGCCATGCGCCGCGAGGACTTCGAGGCCGTTCAGGGCTTCGACGAGGGCTATTTCCTGCACGTCGAGGACGTGGACCTCTGCTGGCGCGTGCGCCGGGCCGGCGGGACCGTGCTCTTCCAGCCGAAAGCCGAGGTCGTGCACCTCGGGCACACCAGCCACGCCAGCCCCATCAAGGTGGAGTTCCACAAGGGCGTCGGCCTGGCGCGCTACTTCCGCAAGCGGGCCGAGAACGTCTCGGAGACCCTGCTGGCCTGGCTGCTCTCGCCGGTCATCGTCTGCACCGCCGTCGCCCGCCCGATGATGTGGCGGGTGCGGGGCCGGGCCACCTAGGCCGGAAACAGCCCCGCCCGCGCCACCGACGAGGTTGGTGGCTTTCCGAGCAGATCCGACACCCATTTCGCCGTGGCGATCAGGCCCGGCAGGTCGTAGCCGGTCGAGAACCCGGCCCGCTCCAGCATGTAGACCAGGTCCTCGGTGCCGATGTTGCCGGTGGCGTCCGGGGCGAAGGGACAGCCCCCCAGGCCGCCGCAACTGGCGTCCAGGATGTCGACCCCGGCCTCGACCCCGGCATAGGCGTTGGCCAGGCCGGTGTTGCGAGTGTCGTGGAAGTGCAGGCGCAGCTTCTTGTCGCCGATCACCGGCTTCACCGCCTCCACCAAGCGGCGCACGGTCCAGGGATCGGCCACCCCGATGGTGTCGGCGAGCGCGATCTCGCTGATGTTCAGACGGGCGGCCTCGCGAGCCAGCGCCACTACGTGGTCCTGCGCGACCTCCCCGTCGAAGGGGCAGCCGAAGGCCACGGAGAAGGTGGCGCTGATGGGCGGCCCGCCCTGCGCGTCGCGGCGGGCGGAGATGGCGGCGAGCGCGGCCATCTGCTCGGCGGTCGAGGCGCCCTGGTTGCGGATGCCGAAGCCGTCGGTGGCGCAGACCACCACATTGGCCTCGTCGCAGGTGGCGGCCACCGCCCGCTCCCAGCCCTTCATGTTCAGCACCAGGCCGATGCGCGAGCGTCCCGCCTTGGTGGGAAGGGACTCCATCACCTCCTCGGCGCCGGCCATCTGCGGCACGCGCTTGGGATTGACGAAGGAGACGGTCTCCATGCGCCGGGCGCCGGCGGCCTCCAGCCGGGCGATGAAGTCCAGCTTCTGCGGGACGTCCAGCAGGGCCTTCTCGTTCTGCAGGCCGTCGCGGGGCCCGACCTCGACGATCTCGATGAACCGGCTCATGGCGCGGCCTCCGGTTGGGGTGGGGGCGGGGCGTAGATGCGAAGCACCGTCTCGTCGCCGTTGGAATAGTCCAGGCCGCGGACCTGGCCGATCTGCCGAGGGGTCAGGCGCCGCGCCTTCAGGGCCGCCTCGAAGGCCTTCTGCTCGCGGCCCTCCACCACGGCGGGTCGGTTGTCGGCCAGGGCCTCGGCGGCCTGGTCGGGGCCCCCCAGATCGGTGGGGGTGCCGAGCGCGAAGACCAGGCTGGGTTCGGCGTAGCCGGCCACGGCCACCGGGGCCGGCGCGATCCCCTGGCGGGGCAGAAGGCGGGCCTGGGCCAAGGCTTGCTCCGTGCGTTGCGACAGCCACAGGGGCTCCAGCCGGGGGGCGAGGCCCGCGGCGAGCGCCGCGTGGGCCGCGATCCCCAGGACGCCGGCCGTCACCAGGGCGGTTCCGGCGCGCCCCTTCAGCAGCATATAGGCGCCCGCCAGGCCCGCCGCCGCCATCAGGGCGCCGGAGACCAGGGCCATGGGGACGTCGCTGCGGTCGCCGTACTGCGCCATCAGATAGCCGACCCCGCCGGCCAACAGGACGCCCACCAGGGCCGACAGCGCCGCTCCGGTCCAGCGCACGCGGGCGCCCAGGGGCTCGCGCAGGGCCGCGGCCGCCAGCCAGGCCAGGGCGCCGTAGGTGGGCAGGGTGTAGTGCACCAGCTTGGTGGGGGTCAGCTCGAAGAGCAGGAAGGCCGGGACCAGCCAGGCCAGGGCGAACCGCACCCCAGGCTCGGCGCGGTTGCGCCAGCCGAACACCAGGGCCGCCGGCAGCAGCAGGGTGACGGGGAAGAACAACAGGGGCGTGGCCAGGGTGTGATAGCCGGGCAGGGCGCCGTGGCTCTCCTGGCCGCCGGCCAGCTTGGGCGCCAGGTCCCCCACAAGCGCCGCGCTCCAGAATCCGCCGTCGGTGGCCACCGTCACCGCCCAGGCCCAGGGCCCGACGATCGCGGCGAACAGGATCAGGCCCCAACTCCAGCCCAGGCTCTTGGCCCAGGGGGCCCTGCGGTCGGCGATCCACAGGGCGATGGCGGTCAGGGCCACCACCATCAGGCCCACCGGCCCCTTCACCAGGGTCGCCCCCGACAGGCCCAGCCACAACAGCAGCCGGGTCAGCCGCCCGGCCGGCGGCCCGCCATGGCTGGCGGCGTAGATTCGTCCGAGCGCCGCGACGGCCAGGGTCGTGGTCCCGCACAAGACCGCGTCGGTCTTGGCGATGAAGGCCTCCGACGACAGCAGGAAGGTCGACGCCAGGGCCGCGCCCGCCAGCACGCCGGTGGGCCCGCCGAAGAAGGCCGCCGCCCCCCAGGCGCAGGCCGCCGCCGCCAGCATGGCTCCCAGCAGGGAGGGGATGCGATAGGCCCAGATGTCCCGCGCCTCGGCCTCCGACAGCAGGGCCACGGATGCGGCCTGCAGCCAGTAGATCCCGACGGGCTTCTTGAACCGGGGCTCGTCCTGGAAGCGGATGACCACGAAGTCGCCGGTCTCCAGCATCTGGGCCGTCGCCTGGGCGAAGCGTGATTCGTCGCGATCCAGCGGCGGCACGGCGAAGACGCCGGGCAGGCCCGCCAGCAGGGCGATCAGGGCGGCCAGGGCTGGCCCGCGCCATCCCCGGCTCCAACGTTCGATGTAGCCGTCCAGAGTCATGGCCGCTTGATAGCACGATCCTTTCAGGCGCCGACTTTTCCGGTATGGAGAGGTCATGGCCAGACCTGCAGCCTCAGCGCCCGACATCTCCGTGGTGGTTCCCGTCTTTGACGAGGAGGGCGCCGCGCCCGCCCTGGCCCGCGAGATCGCCGCCGCCTTCAAGGGGCGCAACTACGAGATGGTCTTCGTCGACGACCGCTCGCGAGACGGCACCATCGCCGCCCTCACCGCCCTGAAGGCCGAGATTCCCCAGCTCCGGATCCTCGCCCACCGCGCCAATTCGGGACAGAGCCGGGCGATCCGCACCGGCATATTGGCGGCCCGCGGCGAGGTCATCGTCACTCTGGACGGGGACGGCCAGAACGACCCGGCCGACGGCCCCATGCTGGTGGACGCCCTGCTGGCCGGTCCCGCCGACCTGGCCCTGGTGGGCGGCGAGCGGGTCAAGCGCCAGGACAGTCAGGCCAAGAAGATCGCGTCGAAGTTCGGCAACGGGGTGCGCAAGCGCCTGCTGAAGGACACCGCCAATGACACCGGCTGCGGCCTGAAGGCCTTCCGCCGCGAGGCCTTCCTGCGGCTCCCCTATTTCGACCACATCCACCGCTACATCCCGGCCCTGATGCTGCGGGAGGGCTACCGGGTGGACTTCCGGCCGGTGAACCACCGCCACCGCCAGACGGGGGCGTCGAAATACACCAATTTCGGCCGGCTGATGGCCTCGGCCTCGGACCTGCTGGGGGTCATGTGGCTGCAGACCCGCGCGCGCAATCCGGGCGGGGCCGACGAGGTCTAGGCGCAGCGCTCGATTGGGGAACCGTCTTTGCGGTCTGCGGCAAAGCGGTTAACCCTTGGCTGTCGCCGGGCTTGCCGGCCGCGTTAGGGGGCTTTCGCGATGTTCGCCGCGTTTCCGCTGCTGGTGCTGCCGGTGCTGGTCTACAATCTGATCGCGCTCACCCTGACCGGGGGCTTCTCGACCCTCGACGCCGGGACGCGGATGAGCGAGCAACTGTTCACCATCCACATGACCTCGCGGGCGGACTGGCCAGTCAGCCTGGGGGATCTGTTGCTGGCCGCGGCCCTGGTGGTGCTGTTCATCGAGCTGCTGAAGTCCACCACCAGCCGGCGGATCGCCATCATCAATCACTCGCTGTCGATGATCCTGTTCATCGTCTGCCTGGTGGAGTTCCTGCTGGCGCCGGCCTTTGCGACCTCCACCTTCTTCCTGCTGACGATCATGGTGCTGCTCGACGTGCTCGCCGGCTTCATCGTCACCATCGTCTCGGCCCGCCGGGACATCGACTTCACCCCCGACGGCGCCTGACGCTCCAGCCCTAGGTCAGGGCCGTGAAGATCAGGGCCACGACGGCGACGTCGAACATGCGGATGAAAGCGATCATGGGGCGCCCCGTCGGGATGGTTACCCAAAGGTTCAAGCAAGACCGGCGCCAGAGCGGGCGCGGCTGAATGGCCCTGTTCTTCGATCACGCCTGGTTCGACGCCCAGCTCTCCGAGCGCGGCCTGTCACGCACCGTGATGGCCGCCGCCGCCGGCATGAGCGAGGCCGATCTCACCCTGGTCTTCAAGGATCAGCGGGAGTTGTCGGCGCGGGAGGTGGGGGTGTTGGCCGAGCTTCTCGGGGTCGCCCCGGCCGAGATCGCGCGCCATGCCGGAGTCTCCACCCCGGTCCCGGGCGGTGGCGCGGAGGCGCGCATCGCGGCCCTGGAGCGGCGGGTGGCGGCCCTGGAGGCCGAACTCGCCCGGCTGAAGCGCTAGAGCCTGTCCGTTTCAGATGGACTCATCTGAAACGGATAAACAGGCTCGCCCTCTTAAGCTTAGAGCGTGACGGGCGCCTGAACCGGCATCCACTTCAGGCTGTCACGCTCTAGATCTCGGTCTTGGTGGAAGAGCCCTTGCGGGCCCGGCGGTCGGCCTTGCCGGACCATTCGGTGCGGCCATAGGCGTTTCTTGCCGCCCCGAGGGTCTCGACGCCGCCGCGCAGGCCGCGCTTCTGGCCGTCCTGGCCCATCAGCTGGGCGCTGAACACGCTGGCGCCCTCGGCGGCATGGTCGGGGGCGGGGCGCACGGTCTCGCCGGAGACGATGGCCGGCACGCTGCGGTCGTCGGTGTCGTGCAGCTTTTCGGAGTCGTCCACGCGGGAGCGATGGGCCCGGCGGGCCTGGGCGGCTCTGCGAATGGGGTCGATCGGCGAGGTCATGCCTGCCGATCCTGGCCCCCGGTTCGTTAAAAAATGACGCCTAGCTCTTGGAGATCAGTTTCTCGATCTGGGCCTGCATCTCCTCCATCCGCCGCTTCATCTCGGTCAGGGCCTCGTCGGCGGCGGGGGAAGGCGCGGCTTCCGGGGCGCGGGGCGCGGGCGGCGGCTCCTCGGTGCGGGTGTAGGCGAAGGGCGAGAACATCTTCATGGCCCGGTCGAACAGGGCCAGATTCTGGCGGATCTGGTCGTCATAGACCCCGATCCCCGCGCCCTGGCCGAGCGTCGAGAACTGCGAGCGCATCCGCTCCTGCTGCTCGGCGAAGGTCGAGAGCGACAGCTCCAGATAGGAGGGCAGGAAGGCCTGCATGGAATTGCCGTAGAAGCCGATCAGCTGCCGCAGGAACTGGATGGGAAGTAGGTTCTGCCCCTCGCGTCCCTCCTCCTCGACGATGATCTGGGTCAGCACCGAGCGGGTGATGTCCTCGTTGGTCTTGGCGTCATAGACCACGAAGTGGACGCCCTTCTTGACCATGTCGGCGAGGTGCTCGAGCGTCACATAGGAACTCGAGGCGGTATTGTAGAGCCGCCGGTTGGCGTACTTCTTGATGACCACGCGGTCTTCGTTGGATTTGCCGGTATTGCCCTGAGCGTCCGCCATCCCAGATCCTTCTTGGCGACCCGCCGCCCCCGGCGAGCCTCTATCTTGCGGCGCAGTATCGCGGATGCGAGCGCGTTCGCAAAGCGTGCTGCGCAGCCGACCGACGATTTCACCCCCTTGCTCATTCACCAGCGGTTCTCGATAGATAGACGCTCAAGCGCTTGAAGGAGCCCGCCATGACCGACGTCGTCATCGTCTCGGCCGCCCGCACCCCGGTCGGATCGTTCAACGGGGCGCTCTCCGCCCTTCCGGCGCATGAGTTGGGCAAGATCGCCATCCAGGCCGCCATCGAGCGCGCCGGCATCACCGCCGCCGACGTCGAGGAGGTGATCATGGGCCAGGTGCTGCAGGCCGGCGCCGGCCAGGGCCCGGCCCGCCAGGCCGCGGTCAACGCCGGCATCCCGGTGGAAAGCCCCGCCTGGAGCCTCAACCAGCTGTGCGGCTCGGGCCTGCGCGCCGTGGCGCTGGGCGCCCAGCAGATCGCCGACGGCTCGGCCGGGATCGTCATCGCCGGCGGCCAGGAGAGCATGAGCCAGTCGCCCCACGCCTCCCAGCTGCGCACTGGCACCAAGATGGGCGACACCACCTTCGTCGACACCATGATCAAGGACGGCCTGCTGGACGCCTTCCACGGCTACCACATGGGCCAGACCGCCGAGAACATCGCCTCGCGCTGGCAGATCACCCGGGCCGAGCAGGACGCGTTCGCCGTGGACAGCCAGAACAAGGCCGAGGCCGCCCAGAAGGCGGGCAGGTTCACGGGCGAGATCGCGCCGGTCACCATCAAGGGCCGCAAGGGCGACACCATCGTCGACCAGGACGAATACATCCGCCACGGCGCGACCCTGGACAGCGTCTCGGGCCTGCGCCCGGCCTTCAACAAGGAAGGCTCGGTCACCGCGGCCAACGCCTCGGGCCTGAACGACGGCGCCGCGGCCCTGGTGCTGATGAGCGCCGAGGAAGCCAAGAAGCGCGGGCTGAAGCCGCTGGCCCGCATCGCGTCGTGGGCCAGCGCCGGCGTCGACCCGGAGATCATGGGCACCGGCCCGATCCCCGCCAGCCGCAAGGCCCTGGAAAAGGCCGGCTGGTCGGTGGGCGATCTCGATCTCATCGAGTCCAACGAGGCCTTCGCCGCCCAGTCGATCTGCGTGGTCCGCGACCTTGGCCTCGACCCCGCCAAGGTGAACGTCAACGGCGGCGCCATCGCCATCGGCCACCCCATCGGCGCCTCGGGCGCCCGCATCCTGACCACCCTGCTGCACGAGATGAAGCGTTCCGGAGCCAAGAAGGGCCTGGCGACCCTGTGCGTCGGCGGCGGGATGGGCGTGGCCATGTGCGTCGAGCAAGTCTAGCCGACCGCCGGATCAACCGGCGCCGGCCTTTGTAGGTCTTAGGGAGAGACAGGAATGGCGAGAGTCGCATTCGTCACGGGCGGGACCCGCGGCATCGGCCGGGCGATCTGCGAGCGCCTGAAGGCCGACGGCATGAGTGTCGCGGCCGGCTATTCCGGGAACGAGGAGGCCGCCGCCGCCTGCGCCAGGGAGCTGGGCGTCATGGTGGTGAAGGGCAATGTCGGCAATTTCGAGGACTGCGAGCGGGCGGTGAACCTGGTGATGGCCGAGCTGGGCCCCATCGACGTGCTGGTGAACAACGCCGGCATCACCCGCGACGGCGTCTTCCACAAGATGAAGCCCGAGCAGTGGTCCGAGGTCATCCGGGTCAATATGGATAGCGTCTTCAACATGACCCGCCACGTCATCGAGGGCATGCGCGAGCGCGAGTGGGGCCGGATCATCAACATCTCGTCGATCAACGGCCAGAAGGGCCAGATGGGCCAGACCAACTACTCGGCCGCCAAGGCCGGGGTGATCGGCTTCACCAAGGCGCTGGCCCTGGAGAACGCCCGCAAGGGGGTGACGGTCAACGCCATCGCGCCCGGCTATATCGACACCGAGATGGTGCAGGCCGTGCCGGAGAACGTGCTGGCCTCGATCATCAGCCAGATCCCGGTGGGCCGCCTGGGCAAGGGCGAGGAGATCGCCGACATGGTGGCCTTCCTGGCCGGGGAGCACGCCGGCTACGTCACCGGCTCGACCCTGTCGCTCAACGGCGGCCAGTACATGGCCGGCTAGGGCCGATTCCCTTGCGGGAAAAGGACTGGCGCGGTCGAACAAGGCGGTTGGAGCTTGAGCGTAGGCCTATTGGCGTCCAAAAAGCGCCCCACTCGTCCAGCATCACCTTGCGTCTGATGATAAGCGAACGACCGGCGCAGGCTTGCAAGCTCGCCTTCGTCGCGGCCCTGGCCGCGGCGGGGCTGGCCGGACTCGCAAGCCCGGCCTGGGCCGGGCCGGAGAACCTGCGCGAGAACCTGTTCGGCGACCGGCCGATGGCGCCGGGCCGCAACACCTCCCCGCCGGTGGCCCGCTATGTCAGCCAGGAGGGCGACGTCTTCGTCCTCGACCGCAGCCAGAACCGGCCGCTGCTGAAGTTCCAGGACAGCCCCGAGGTCTGGGCCCTGAAGCCGCAGCCGGCGCCGCGCGGCGACATCATCTACAAGAACGACCTGGGCGAGCCGGTGCTGCGGGCCACCCGGCTGGGGGGCCTGACCCTGTTCACCGACGAGCGGCCCGGGGGCACGGCGGCGGCCCTGGCCGGCGGCGGCCCCGCCCTGCGGCTGCCGGCTCTGGGGCCCCAGGCCCTGCTGGAGCGGCTGGCCCAGGCCAGCGCCCGGGCGACCCGGGCGGCGCGCCGGCTGATCCCCTTCGAGGCCGACGCCTCGCCGGCCTCCTCGGCCCTGGTGGCCGACGCGGCCCTGGTGGCGTCGGAGGCGGTGATCCGGCTGTCCAAGAAGCCCGGGGGGCTGAGCCTGATCAACCGGTTCAGCAAGGTGAGCCTGGTGGAGGGCCACAAGCCCGGGGCGACCCTGCACCAGGGGGTCATGCGCATCACCATCACCCCCGACGACGGCCTGGCGGGGCGCCCGTCCTCCGACCGCATCATGGCCGCCGCCGGCAGCCGCTGACATGTTGGTGGCCGCGGAGGGATGAGAAGGCCCTTCGAACGCCCCCGGGCGCCGACCAACCCTTGATCCAC
>JAZKBZ010000114.1:0-25986 GCA_040388315.1 Pseudomonadota bacterium
TTCCAGGTTTTCCGGCCCTGCGTCTGGATAGATGAGCACAAGCTCCGCGGTGTCGGCGTCGGGATGGTCGCGGTCAGCATTGAACGCGAGGTCGATCATGCCGCCCAAAGCGCCCTGCATGGCCCTGGCGAACTCGGGATCGCCTATCGCGACCACATAGTCGCCGGCATGGATGACCCCGGGCACAATCGGGGCCCTGACTTGCACGGGAGCGCTCATCGGCCGACCGCCAGGACAGGAAGGGCGTTGGCCCAACGGTCGGCCTCACTGCGCAGGATCAACGTGCGCTTGCCGGCCTTGTGAGCGGTGAGGCGACCGGAGGCCAGCTCTCCGTAGACGAAGGTCTTCCCCAGTTGGTAGAGCCGGCAGAAGCCGGGGATATCGAGCGCGCCAATGGGCGGCGGCCCCGCATTGTTGTCGATGGTGGTCATTGGTCTTCTCCGTTCTCCCACGAGCTGTCGTGGGCTAAGACGGAGATCTTCTCGCGAAGCCCGGAGTTTCGGAAAACCAGGTCAAGAACCGGAGGGTTTACGAGTCTTTGGGGTCGCTAGATGATGTCGAACAGATGGGGGTTCGCGGCAACATGAACCCGGGCGAGGTTGCGCTCGTCCACCAGTTCACGAAGGCGTTTCGTGATCCGGCCCAGCGCCAGGCCTTCGCCCGAAGGATCACCCGCGACCCGGCGCGCAATTGCTGTCAGGGTCTCGCGCGGAGCCGTCTCCCGACGCCAATCGTAGATCGCCAACCAGACCCGCTCACGGCCATGGTTCTGCCCGCTCGGCCGCCCGCCGTCCCGCGACCCCATCGCTATCTCCAGAGCCCTCCGCGCTTCGACATATGCGACCGGAGGTCGGCCACCCCCGGGCCTTGTGAGGGCGACGGCGACCGCATCCCGCGCTGCATCTCGGCCGAACTGTCCGCTGAACTCCAGCCAGAACACGCTAGCTTCTGCCAGGGGGCGCTTACCCGAGACAAGCGCGGCGAGGAACTCCGCAGCGAGGTCCGCGGGGCGCTGATCCGCGCGCGCGCATAGGCGGGCGAACTGGACAGAGACCGGATTCTGATCGTTGCTCATGCCGCGTCCGCCTTACGCATGGGGCTGACGTTGCCACCGGCCGCTGCGGCGCAGTAGAGCGCCCACGAGTCCATGAGCGCACGGCGCTTGTCGAACAGGTCCCCGCGGAAATAGGACGCCTCGGTTGCGTCGGCGACGGCGTGCGCCAACGCCCGTTCGGCCAGCTCGCTTGGGAAGTTGGTCTCGGCGGACACCCAGTCGCGGAATGTGGACCGGAAGCCGTGGGTAGTGAGGTCGGCTTTCCCCATGCGTCGAAGCAGCATCAAGAACGCCATGTTCGACAAGGGTTTTCCGGGCTTCGCGCCCGGGAACACCAGCGCATTGGTGGGCGCGTTGTCCGGCTTTAGGGCGCGTAGGATCTCCACCGCCGCCGCGGATAGCGGCACCCCATGGGGGCGGCCAGCCTTCATGCGCCCGCCCGGGATCGCCCAGCGGGCGTCGTCGAGATCGATCTCTCCCCAGGCCGCGCCTAGCACTTCGCCCGTTCTGGCCGCAGTCAGGATCGCGAATTCAAGCGCCTTCGCAGCCATGCCGTCCTGTGTCCGCAGGGCCGTCATGAACTTGGCGGCCTCCTTGAACGGCAGGGCTTCATGGTGCTTCACAGCCCGGACCTTCCGCCGCGCCGGCAGGGCAAGTTTGAGATTGCCGCGCCAGATAGCCGGATTGTCGCCCTCACGCAGACCCCTCACCCTGGCGTAATCCAGGACGGTCTCGATGCGCCCGCGAAGGCGGCTGGCGGTCTCAGGCTTGGCTTCCCACAGGGCGACAACCGCGCGGCCCTCGCCGCGGACGTCCTGCCGCAAGACCTTGAGCACAGCGTCGGCGTCGATATCGCCCACCACCTGGTCTCCGATCAGCGGATAGACGTAGGTCTTGAGGGTCGAGGTCCATTGGTCGGCGTGTTTAGCGTTCTTCCACTGGACCCGGTGAGCGCTGATGAACTCTTCGGCCACCACCTTAAACGTGACCGCGCGGGCTGTGTCGGCACGCCTTGCCGCGCGATCAGCATCCTTCACCGCGAGCGGATCTCTGCCATATGCTCTGAGCTGGCGAGCGTCGGCCGCGCGCTTGCGGGCATCCTTGAGGCCAATGGCGGGATAGGGGCCAAGGCCAAGCATCCGCGCCTTGCCCTCGAACATGTAGCGATAGACCCAGCTCGCGGAGCCGGCTTCGTCTGGCCCAGCACGCCGCCCATCGACCACGAAATAGAGCCCTGCCCCGTCGTGGTGTGAGCGGATCTTATCGCCCGGCGTTTTGGCGAACGCCTTCACTTCGATGTCTGTGAGTTGGGATACGGCGCGCGCCATGGGGGCGGCTCCTATGCGAATTCCTATACAACTAATAGCGCGGTTTTGAGCACGCGTCAACGAACGCCCCCGGCCATTGGCGGCAGGGGCATTCCCGAAAATCCTTTAACTATAAGGGGTTCGGAGTGTTCTGACGGGCTACCACGGACGTCGGCGAACTAGGCCGGTGGCGGACGGGGTGGGATTCGAACCCACGGTGGGCTCTCACCCACGGCGGTTTTCAAGACCGCTGCCTTAAACCACTCGGCCACCCGTCCTTGTTCGGACTAGTCCTTGGCGCGCTCCACATAGGAGCCGTCCTCGGTGAGGATCACCACCCGGGTGCCCGGCGCGATATAGGGCGGGACCATGGTGCGCAGGCCGTTGGAGAGCACGGCGGGCTTATAGGACGACGACGCCGTCTGGCCCTTCACCGAGGGCTCGGTGTCGACGATCTCGAAGGTGGCCAGGCGCGGCAGGGAGAGCGCGATCGGGACGTCGTTGTGGGTGGACAGCTGGACGGTCATGCCCTCCTGCAGGTAGGGGGCGGCGTCGCCGACCACGTCTTCCGGCGCGGTCAGCTGGTCGTAGTTCTCGGGGTTCATGAAGTGGAACCCGTCGCCGTCCTGATAGAGGAAGGTGTGGTCGCGCTCGTCGACGAAGGCCTTCTCGACCGACTCCGTGGTGCGGTAGCGCTCCGACACCTTCACCCCGTCGGAGATGCGGCGCATGTTGAGCTGGGTCACCGGGGTGCCCTTGCCGGGGTGGATGTTCTCGGCGCTGAGGACCACGTAGAGCTTGCCGTCCATATCGACGACGGAGCCCTTCCGGAGGGAGCTGGCGGCTACTTTTGGCAAGTCATTCGTCCTTTGGTCGCGCGGGCCCATCGGCCGGCGCGTTGTGCTAGGTTCCTGCGCTCCTATAGCGATCCGGGCCAGGATCGCCAGTCGTCTTAGAGCTTCAGCGTGCCCACACCCCTGCCCTCGCCCTGGTGGCGACCCGAGAACCATGAGGATCGCAGGCCCTATCTGCTCGGCCGCAACGCCATACTGAAGGCGATCCGGGCCTGGTTCGAGGGCCAGGGGTTCACCGAGGTGGAGGCCGCGGCCCTGGCGGTGTCGCCGGGCAACGAGGCCCACCTGCACGCCTTCGCCACCGAGGCCATAACGACGGACGGCCAGCGGTCGCAGCTCTACCTGCACACCTCCCCGGAGTTCGCCTGCAAGAAGCTGCTGGCGGCGGGAGAGACCAAGATCTTTGATTTCGCAAAGGTTTGGCGCAACCGGGAGCGCGGGGCCCTGCACCATCCCGAGTTCACGATGCTGGAATGGTACCGCGCCGAGGAACCCTACGAGGTCCTGATGACCGACTGCCAGAGCCTGCTGGCCCTGGCGGCGGAGGCGGTGGGGGCCGAAGCCCTGAGGTTCCGCGGCCATGCCTGCGACCCCTATGCCGAGCCCGAGCGGGTGACGGTGGCGGAGGCCTTCGAGCGGTACGCAGGGGTGGACCTGCTCATGTCGGTCTCCACGGATGGAACAGTCGACCGTTCGGCGCTGGCGGGCCAGGTCCCCGTCCGGATCGCCGACGACGACACCTGGTCCGATATCGTGTCACGGGTTCTGGTGGAGAAGGTCGAGCCGCACCTGGGGATGGGCCGACCGACGATCCTCTACGAGTACCCGACGAAGGAGGCCGCCCTGGCGCGTCCGAAGCCGGGAGATCCCCGAGTTTCTGAACGATTTGAATTATATGCCTGCGGCGTCGAGCTGGCCAACGCCTTTGGCGAACTGACCGACGTTGACCAGCAGTTTGACCGTCTGAGCGCCGAGATGGACGAAAAGCAGCGGGTCTATGGCGAGCGCTATCCCATCGACGAGGACTTCCTGGCGGCGCTCGCGGTGATGCCGGAGGCCAGCGGCGCGGCCCTGGGCTTCGACCGCCTGGTGATGCTGGCCACCGGCGCGGCCCGCATCGACCAGGTGATCTGGACGCCGGTTCCGGATTGATCACTGCTGGCTTGAGGATCGGCGCGGGCGCCTATAGTCCTGCGGTCGTGAGCGCATCGCTG
Source organism: Pseudomonadota bacterium (assembly GCA_040388315.1). Taxonomy (GTDB): domain Bacteria; phylum Pseudomonadota; class Alphaproteobacteria; order Caulobacterales; family Caulobacteraceae; genus Phenylobacterium. Next base: position 4,430 of record JAZKBZ010000114.1, read on the forward strand.
TTCCCCGCCCTGAGGATCGCCATCGTGACGTTCTGCGTCGCGCTGTCGCTGGTCTACGCCACCGCCTCGGCCGCCGGCGTCGTCAACCAGTTGCAGCATCAGGGCCAGCCGGACCTTCACCACCAGCACTCGGCGTTCAGCGACCTGTCGTTCGACAATCACCCTCAGGACGGCGATCACGACGACCATTCCCAGCCGCCCGCCGACGGCGCGGACACCAGCCAGGACCGGGACACCGGCCAGCACCACCACCATGCGGACGGGCCCCAGGGCCTCCTCGGCTCGGTTGCCGCCTATGGCGCTCTCGACGGACGGCCCGGCGCGCGCCCGGCGGCCGGCTCCGACAAACTGATCACCGGTCCGGGCCCGTCTGGACCTGAACGCCCTCCAAAAGGCCTCACCGTCAGCGTCTGAGCCCCCGCGTCGTCCGACGTGGGCCAATCCACGTCTGCTTCGCGAGACCCTCATGCCAATCCCATCCGACGCGCGCCCGCGGGCGCCGTCCCGCCACCTCCTGGCGGCCGGCGCCGTCCTGTTCGCAGCGATCGGTCTCGGCGCCGCCGCCGAGCCCCTGACCCTGCCCGAGGCCCTGACGCGGGCGGCGACCCACGACCCGGCCCGGCCCGCCATCGCGGCGCGGGTCCAGGCCGCCGAGGCGAGCCTGCGCCAGGCCGAGGTGCGCCCCAATCCGAGTCTCGGCGTCGACCTGGAGAACTTCGCCGGATCCGGCGACCATTCCCTGCTCGACCGCTCCGAAGCCACCATCTCCTATCAGCAGACCTGGGAGCGCGGCGGCAAGCGCGAGGCCAGATCCGGCGTCGCTCAGGCCGAGCTGAGTCTGGCGCGCGCACGGGCCAAGGTTCGGGCGCTCGATCTCCTCGCCGAGGCCCAGGCGGCCTGGGTCGAGGCCCTGGCCGCTCAGGCGATGATCGGCATCGCCGAGGGACAGCTGGCCGCGGCCGAGCGGCTCGCGCAGGAGGTGGACCGCCGGGTGAGGGCCGCCCGAGATCCCCTGTTCGCCGGCGAGCGCGCCCGCACCGCGGTCGCCCAAGGGCGGATCGCGCGGGACCAGGCCATCGAGGGCGCCCGCCAGGCTCGCGCCGCCCTGGCCGCCTTCTGGGGCGGGACGCCCGACTTCGAGCTCGATCCCCGACAGCTTGAGCTGACGGCATTCGCGCCGCCCGGCCCCCTCACGGAAACCCCCGACTTCGCGGTCCTGATCGCCCAGCGCGATGCGGCGGCCAGCCGCATCAGACTGGAACAGTCCCGCGCCGTACAGGATCCGACCTGGCGGGCGGGTGTTCGCCATTTCGGCGAGGGCAATGAGGTGGCGGTGATTGTCGGCGGATCGATCCCGCTCGGTCGCCACGACACTAACCGGGGCAACATCGAACGCGCCCAGGCCGAGCGAACGGCGGCCGAGGCCGACATTGCCGCCGCCCACGTCCTCAGCGAACGCGAGGCCGCGCGCCTGACCGCGCGGCGGGCGGCCATGCTGGTCGAGCTCCGCCGCATCGACGCAGAGGTGCTGCCCGGCGCCGGGCGCGCGGTGGCCATGGTGCGCGACGGCTTCAATCGTGGAGGCGGCGCCTTCACCTATCTGGAGCTCGCGGACGCCCAGCGCGCGGTCATCGAGGCCAAGGCCCGGCGGATCGAACTCCTGAAGACCATCCATCTCGACGGCGTCCGCCTCGACCGGCTGACCGGTCGCCACGCCGCCCTCATCGCCAGCGCGGAGAGTCACTGATGCCCCTCTATCCTACCCGCGCCCTCGCCGGGCTCCTCCTCGCCTGCGGGCTCCTGACCGCCTGCGGGGATGCTCCCGCGTCCAGGGCCGAAGGCGGCGAGCACGCCGCGCCGACGGGCGACTACGAGCGCGGCCCGCATCGCGGCCGCCTGCTCCGCGATGGCGAGTTCGCCGTCGAGATGACCATCTTCGAGGACGGCGTGGAGCCCGAGTTCCACGTCTATCTCTATCGCAAGGACAAGCCGCTCGACCCCCGGCAGGCGCAGGTGAGCGTCGAACTCACCCGCCTTGGCGGCAGGGTCGACCGCTACGCCTTCGCGCCCGTCGAAGACTACCTGCGCGGAGCCGGCGTGGTGGTCGAGCCCCACTCCTTCGACGTCAAGGTCCGGGCGGCGGAGGGCGGCCGAAGCCACCAGTGGACCTATCCCTCCTATGAGGGGCGGACGACCATTTCGGCCCAAGCGGCCCAGGCCGGCGGCGTTCGCACCGAGGTCGCCGGGCCGGCCATGATCGGCGAATTGATCGACATGGCGGGCCGGGTGGAGATCACCCCGGAGGGCAAGGCCGAGGTCCGGGCCTGGTATCCGGGGCGGATCCTGATGCTGCGGGGAGAGCTTGGCCAGTCGGTGCGCAGGGGCCAGTCAATGGCCCGGGTGGAGTCCAGCCACAGCCTGCAGGCCTATACGATCCCCGCCCCGATCAGCGGGGTGATCGTCGAGAAGGCCGCCAATGTCGGCGGCGTGGCCGGCGACCAACCCCTGTTCGTCGTTGCCGATCCCACCCAGCTGCACGCTGAGTTCTTCGTCTATCCGCGCGACGCCGAACGCATCCGGGTGGGCCAACCGGTGGAGGTGCGTTCCCTCACCGGCGAGGCCCGGCTGAAGGCCAAGGTCGAGGCCATCCTGCCAACCGCCGACCTGGCGAGCCAGACCCTGATGGCCCACGTCCACCTGCCTGCGGGCGCGGCGCAGAGCTTCCGGCCCGGCATGGGCGTCGAAGGGTCCTTCGTGATCGGGGAGGCCTCCGCGCCGCTGGCGGTGCGCACCAAGGCCCTGCAGCGCTTCCGGGACTTCACCGTGGTCTTCGCCAAGGTGGGCGACACCTACGAGGTTCGGATGCTCCGGCTCGGACGCAAGACCCCGGACTGGACCGAGGTCCTGGGCGGCCTGGAACCCGGGACCGAATACGTTGTCGATGGCGCCTTCCTGATCCGGGCCGACATCGAGAAGTCGGGGGCCAGCCATGACCACTGACCTCATCCCCGCCGCCGATCGCCCGGGCCCGCTGGAGCGCATCGTCGCGCTCTCGATCCGCTTCCGTTGGGCGGTGCTGGCTCTGGTCTTCGTCTCCGCCGCCATCGGCGTGTGGAGTTTCCAGCGGCTGCCGATCGACGCGACCCCGGACATCACCAACGTCCAGGTGCAGATCAACACCGAAGCCCCCGGATTTTCGCCGCTGGAGGCCGAGCAGCGGATCACCTTCCCGGTGGAGACCGCCATCGCGGGTGTGCCCGGGCTGCAATACACCCGCTCGGTCTCCCGCTACGGGCTGAGCCAGGTCACCGCCGTGTTCGAGGACGGGACCGACATCTATTTCGCCCGCCAGCTGGTCAACGAACGGCTGCAGATCGCGCGCGGCCAACTGCCGCCGGCCATCACCCCGGAGATGGGTCCCATCGCCACGGGCCTCGGCGAAATCTTCATGTACACGATCGAAGCGAAGTCCGGCGCGCGCAAGCCGGACGGTCAGCTCTACACCCCTGAAGACCTACGCACCTTGCAGGACTGGGTGATCCGGCCGCAACTGCGCAACACGCCTGGCGTCACCGAGGTCAACACCATCGGCGGCTTCGAGCGCCAGTACCATGTCACGCCGCTGCCCGAACGGCTGTCCGCCTACGGCCTGACCATGACTGAGGTCATCGGGGCCCTGGAGCGCAACAACGCCAATGTCGGCGCGGGCTATGTCGAGCGTTTCGGCGAGCAATATCTGGTCCGGGTTCCGGGCCAGGCCTCGGGGATCGACGACCTCAAGGCGGTCATCGTCAGCAACCGCGGCGGTGTGCCGATCCGTGTCGCCGATGTGGCAGACGTCGGCATGGGCGAAGAGCTCAGGACCGGGGCGGCGACCCAGGACGGTCGCGAGGTGGTCCTGGGCACCGTCTTCATGCTGGTCGGCGAAAACAGCCGCACCGTTGCCCGGGCGGCGGCCACCAAGCTGGAGGAAGCCGCCAAAGCCCTGCCAGTCGGGGTCTCCGCCGTGCCGATCTACGACCGGACCGACCTGGTCGACCGCACCATCAAGACCGTGGAGACCAACCTCCTCGAAGGCGCGCTGCTGGTCATCGTCGTGCTCTTTCTGCTGCTCGGCAACATCCGCGCGGCGCTGATCACCGCGGCGATCATTCCCTTCTCCATGCTGCTGACCATAACCGGCATGGTGCAGACCAAGGTGTCCGGCAACCTGATGAGCCTGGGCGCCCTGGACTTCGGCCTGATCGTCGACGGCGCGGTGATCATCGTCGAGAACTGCCTGCGACGGTTCGGCGAGGCGCAGCATCGGCTCGGTCGCGTGTTGACCCACGACGAGCGGTTTGGCCTGGCGACCATGGCGACCGACGAGGTGATCCGACCGTCCCTGTTCGGGGTGCTGATCATCACCCTGGTCTATGTCCCGATCTTCGCCCTGACCGGGGTGGAGGGGAAGATGTTCCACCCCATGGCGATCACGGTGGTGATGGCGCTGACGGCGGCGCTGGTGCTGTCGCTGACCTTCGTGCCGGCCGCAGTCGCCATGTTCGTCACGGGCAAGGTCGAGGAAAAGGAGAGCCCGGTCATGCGCGGCGCCCGGCGGTTCTACGAACCGGCGCTGGATGTCGCGCTGCGGCTGCGCACCACCTTCGTGGCCGGCGCGGTCGTGCTCGTGCTGCTGGCCGGGTTCGCCGCCAGTCGTATGGGGTCGGAGTTCATCCCCAACCTCGACGAGGGCGATATCGCCATGCACGCCCTGCGCATTCCGGGCACCAGCCTCAGCCAGGCCATCCAGATGCAGGCCGCCTTGGAAGCGCGCATCAAGCGGTTCCCGGAGGTCGAGCGGGTGGTCGCTAAGATCGGGACTGCCGAAGTGGCGACCGATCCCATGCCACCCTCCGTCGCCGACACCTTTATCCTGCTGAAGGACCGCAAGGACTGGCCAGACCCACGCAAGCCGCGCGCCAAGTTGGTCGAAGAACTGCAGGCCGCCGTCGCTCAGATTCCCGGCAACAACTACGAGTTCACCCAGCCGATTCAGATGCGGTTCAACGAGCTGCTATCCGGCGTCCGCGCCGATGTGGCGGTCAAGGTGTTCGGCGACGACCTCGACCAGCTGCTGGAGATCGGCGGCAAGCTGAAGACGGTGGTGGACGGAATCGACGGGGCACAGGACGTCGGCGTCGAGCAGATCACCGGCCTGCCGGTGCTGCAGATCACCCCCGACCGCGCCGCGCTCGCCCGCCTGGGCTTGAACGTCCAAGACGTTCAGGACGTGGTGGCCATCTCGCTGGGCGGCGCGGTGGCCGGCCAGATCTTCGAGGGGGACCGGCGCTTCGATGTCGTCGTCCGCCTGCCGGAGAACCTGCGTCGCAACGTCGACGAGATCGGCCGATTACGGATTCCCCTGGCCGCCACCGGCGAGGGCCCGCGCGGCTTTGCGCCCTTGGCGGACGTCGCCAAGATCGAGGTGGAGATCGGCCCGAACCAGATCAGCCGTGAGAACGGCAAACGCAGGGTGGTGGTGACGGCCAACGTCCGCGGCCGCGACCTGGGCTCCTTCATCCAGGAGGTGCAGCAGAAGGTCGGCGCGGAGGTCGAGGTCCCGAGCGGCTACTGGATCACCTACGGCGGCACCTTCGAGCAGCTGATCTCGGCGGCCAAGCGGCTGCAGCTCGTGGTGCCGGCGGTGTTGCTGTTGATCTTCGGCCTGCTCTACGCCCTGTTCCGCTCCGCGAAGGACGCCGCCATCGTCTTCTCGGGTGTGCCCCTGGCGCTCACCGGCGGCGTGGCGGCCTTGTTGCTCCGGGACCTGCCGCTGTCGATCTCGGCGGCCGTCGGGTTCATCGCGCTCTCGGGTGTGGCGGTGCTCAACGGCGTGGTCATGGTCAGCTTCATCCGCAACCTGATCGCCGAAGGCCGACCGTTCGACGAGGCGATCCGGGAAGGTGCGCTCACCCGTTTGAGGCCGGTGCTGATGACCGCCCTGGTGGCCAGCCTCGGTTTCGTGCCCATGGCCTTCAACGTCGGGGCGGGCGCCGAGGTGCAAAGGCCCTTGGCTACGGTGGTGATCGGCGGGATCATCTCATCGACGATCCTCACCCTGCTGGTCCTGCCCGCGCTATATCGCATGGTCCACGGCCGCGACGCGGAGGCGCGCGGGATGGTGTAGCGGCGGCCCTGCTCACCCGGCCCTGGGCACTTCAGATGGACTCTTCTGAAGTGCTCAGGGTCTAACCCTTCATCGCGCAGACCTCGGCCGCCAGTTGCTGGAAGCCGGTCGTGTAGTCGGTCCAGGGGGTGGCTGGGCTGGGGTTGGCGGCGTTGATGAGGCCGCCGCTCTTGGCGTAGTTGGCGCCGCTGAGGAAGGTCGCGGTCTTGGCCTGGCAGTCGAAGGCCACCTGGTGGATCGACCAGGCCACGGGGGTCGGATTGCCGTTGAAGGCGGTCGGGCTGTCATAGAGGGTCTGGACCGAGGTGGTCTTCACCGTTCCCTGGGTGGCGATGACGCCGGAGGTGAAGGACCAGGCCGCGAAGCTGTCGCGGGCGATCCCCTCGTAATAGGGGGCGGCGGCGCCCTGCAGGGCCAGGGCGAGGCCGGCGGCCAGGATCAGGGGCCCCATCACTGCGCCGTCAGGCCGGTGGTTTCCATGACGCCGTTCGGGCCCGGCACGCCGGTGACCGTGACCGACATGGTGCCGCTGCCGCCGCCGTTGTCCTGCACGTTGAAGACCACGATGTTGGGCTGTTTCAGGGTGATGAGCTTGACCCGGGTGAAGCCGCCGTCGGTCCCGTTGACCATGGGCTTGGTATAGGTGGTGAAGCCGTCGGCGTCGGGCGCCGGGATCTCCGAGGCCGGCCGGCAGCCGAAGAACCTGATGGGTCCGGCGGTGGGGTCCACGGCCCAGGCCGCGTCGGCCAGGCACTTGGGATCGAGGATGATCCCCGCCCCGCCCATGGCCGAGGCGCTGGATCCGGTGGTCAGGGCGAACAGGGTCGCCGCCAGCAGTAGCCGCTTCATCGTCGTCTCTCCAGGAAGTTGGGCGACCGCTCAGGAGGCCGGGGTCAGGCCCAGGGTGATGGTGTAGAGCATCTGCGCCGCGGTCGGATGGCAGCTGGCCACCGGCGCGTCCTGCGAGCAGACCCCCTTGGGGGTGTCGTAGTTGACGCTGACGGCGATGGCCTGTGCGGCCTTGCGGTAGCCCATGGCCGTGCCGGTGGGGCCGTCGGCGGCGGCGTTGTTGTCCTGCGCCCAGCCCCGGCCCTGCATCATGGCGTCCAGCTTGGCCGCCACGGCCTGGAAGCTGGTCCCGAACACCTTGCCGCTGCCGGTGAAGGTGATGGTGCAGCCCGGCGCGTCGGCCAGCCCCGGATAGGAGACCGGGCCCAGGGCGGCGGTGGAGGTGGCGGCGAGCGCGGCCTCCGCGCCCGACTTGAGCGCCAGGCAGGAAGCCGGGATGGGCGGTGCGGCCCGCGCGGCCGCCAGCGGCGCGAGGGCGACCAGGGCGACGAGCGCCGCGTGACGAAGACCCACCGGACCGCGCATGACGAACCTCCCGCGTTTGGAGGTGAGCCTCTGTCAGGCCCGGGGACCTGACAAGCCGGCGATGACCCGAATTGTGGACGCCGCCCCCGGCGGTTGGGGGCCGGCGCCTAGTCGTTGCGCCGCGGCTGCCACCAGACGCCGGAGTCGGCGGACATGGGCGCGTCGAGGGCGTAGCACATGAAGAGGGCGGTTCCGTCGAGGACGTTGCGCGCCTTCTGCTGCTCTCTCAGTTCGGCGACGCGGGCCTCGCAGGCCGGCCGGGTGGCGAACGGACCTTCGATCGGGCCGTAATAGTGCTCCGACTGGTAACCGCTCCGGCCGTCGCCGCCGACGACATAGGTGCTGTAGACCACCACGTACTGGCCCGGCCCGCGATAGACCCCGGCGACCGCCGGGGCGGCGGCCAGGATGAGGAGCCCCAGGCCCAGGGCGAGGCGAAGCAACCGGCGCATGCGAACCTCCAGATCGGGCGCAACGCCGCGCCGGGCGAGGGAGAGGCTACGCCCTTTCCGTAGAGGCGGCGAGCGGGAGCGGTCGCGCGCCCTCACCCGCTCGTCCCGGCGAAGGCCGGGATCCAGGTGAAGCCCACTCCGCCTCGGAATGAGATTGAGGGGCCACACCCAACCGTCTCGGATGAATCTGGGTCCCGGCCTTCGCCGGGATGAGCGGAGTTGGAAGCCTAGGCCGCGTCCTCCACCTTCAGGCTTTCGCGCAGGGCGCGTTTGAGGAACTTGCCCGAGGCGTTGCGGGGGATGGCTTCGTCGAGGAACCAGACGTAGCGGGGGGCCTTGTGCTTGGCCATCAGGGCCATGCAGTGAGTCCGCAGTTCGTCGGCGGTGAGGCTGTGGCCGGGGCGGAGCAGAACCGCGGCGCCCACCTCCTCCCCCAGGCGCTCGTCGGGAACGCCGAAGACGCAGACCTCGGCCACGGCCGGGTGGCGGTAGCAGGTGGCCTCCACCTCGGCGCAGTAGACGTTCTCGCCGCCGCGCAGGACCATGTCCTTCTTGCGGTCGACGATGAAGATGAAGCCGTCCTCGTCGATGCGGGCGACGTCGCCGGTGTGCAGCCAGCCGTCGGTGATCGACTCGGCCGTCGCGTCGGGGCGGTTGATGTAGCCCTTGATGACCGGGGCGCCCTTGACCCACAGCTCGCCCAGTTCGCCGACCGGGACGGTCTTGCCGTCGTCGTCGACGCACTTGACCTCGAAGGCCGGCATGGCCGGGCCGCAACTGGCCGGCTTGTCGACGAAGAAGTCGGCCGAGACCGAGGTGATGATCCCGCAGGTTTCGGTCATGCCGTAGCCGGTGTTCGGCCGGGCGGTCTTCACCTGCTCGTCGATCTTGCCGACCAGGTCCGGCTGGAGCTGCGCGCCGCCGCCGCCCAGGGTCACCAGGCTGGAGGTGTCGGTCGTCGGGAAGTCCGGGTGGGTGATCAGTTCGCGCGCCATGGTCGGCACGCCGCTCATGGCGGTGACCTTCTCGGCCGCGATCAGCTTCAGGGCCTCGCCCGCGTCCCAACGGTACATCAGGACCATCTTGCCGCCAGCGGCGGTGACGGCGTAGGCGGCGCAATTGTTGGCCGTGACATGGAACAGCGGGGTGACGACCAGGCCCACGGGAACCGGAACCGGCGCGTTGGGATCGGGCGCGACGCCGGTGGCGCGCGCGGTGGCCAGGCCCTGCACCTGGGCCGAGAAGCCCATGTTCATCAGGTTGGCGACGCAGCCGCGATGGGTGAGCTGGGCCCCCTTGGGGAAGCCCGTGGTGCCGGAGGTGTAGAAGATGCAGGCGTCGGCGTCGGGGTCGATCTGGACGTCGGGCATGTCGCCGCCGCGGCGGGTGACCTCGGAGAACGGCAGGACGCCCTGCGGCGGCTCAGCCATGCGGGTGACGATGAGGCGGACGCCTTCCGCCATGGCCGGGCGCTCCAGGATGCGGGCCAGGCGTTCCTCGTCGCAGAAGACCACCTTGGGGGCGCTGTCCTTGAACGCATATTCCATCTCGTCGGTGACCCACCAGGCGTTCATGCCGACCGCGGCCACCCCGATGCAGACGCAGGCCCAGTAGATCAGCATCCATTCTGGATAGTTGCGCATGGCGATCGCCACCCGGTCGCCGGGGCGCACGCCCTCGGCCCAGAGCCAGGCGGCGATGGCGTTCACCTTCTCATGGGCCTGGGCGTAGGTGATCCGCTCGTCCTGGTAGACCAGGTAGTCGCGGTCGCCATAGGCGGCGGTGGACAGCCAGACGGCGCGGATGTTGGGCGGGGCGTTCTTGAAATTGCGGATCAGGTTCCCGCGAACCTCGATCTCTTCGATCTCGAAGGGTTGGCCCGGGGCCGTCAGCTCGGCCCAGGCCTGCTTGAGTTCCTTGTAGTGCATCTCGTCCCCAACGCTTTTTTGATTTTTGGCTGAAGCTCCATAGTGTCGGAATTCCGCAGGGTCCGCCAAGCGGGAAACGGGGGGAGCGCCAGATGAAGACCTATCGCATCGGGGTGATTGGCCTCGGCCAACGGATCGCCCACGTGCTGGCGGCCATGAAGGAGGTCGGCTGGAAGCTGGAGGTGGCCGGCCACGTCGATCCCGGGCCGGTGGGGGCGCCGATCCTGGCCGCCGTGGGGATCGATCCGGGGCGGAACTACCCCTCCCCCGGCGCCCTGCTGGCCGACGGGCCCTATGACCTGGTGATGATCGGCACGCCCAACCACCTGCACATGCGCCATCTCGGCCTGGCCATGGCGGCGGGCTATCCGATCTTCGCCGAGAAGCCGATCGTGCGCACGGTGGAGGAGACCTATGCGCTCGCCCGCGCCCTGGCCGAGCCCGGCCGGCCGCCGCTGTTCATCGGCCTGGTCATGCGCTCCATGCCCATCGTCCGCGAGGTGATCAAGCGCGTGGACTCCGGCGAGCTGGGGGAGATCGTCTCCATCGACGCCACCGAGCACCTGAACGTGGAGCACGGCGCCTATCTGGCCCGCAACTGGCGGCGCAAGCAGGAATGGGGCGGGTCATACCTGTTGGACAAGGTCTGCCACGACTTCGATATCTTCGGGCGGATCGCCGGCGCGCGGGCCGCCAAGGTGGCGAGCTTCGGCGGGCGCAAGATCTTCCGGTCCGAGCGGGCCGGGGCGCCGCGCACCTATGACGACGGGACGCCGGCCTATGTGGCCACCGATCCCGGCTGGATGGGCGCCAACGACGCCTTCGAGAGCGACATGGACGTCACCGACCACCAGACCGCCATGGTGGAATACGAGAACGGCGTGCGGCTGTCCTTCCACGCCAACAGCCATGTGAGCCTGCCCGAGCGGCGCTGGTACGTGGCCGGGACGGACGCCACCCTGATCGCCGACCTGGTGCGCAACAAGCTGATGGTGCGCCGCACGCTCAGCCGCCAGAAGCCCGAGCGGATCGACTATGGCGGGGTCACCGCCGACAGCCACAACGGCGCCGACCAGGCGATGGCGCGGGACCTGCGGGCGACGCTGGAGACCGGGGCGGCGTTCCCGGTGACGCCGTTCGACGCCATGGAGGCGGGGCTGACGGTGATGGCCATCGACCGGGCGATGGCGGAGGGGACGATGCTGGACTGCGGGGAGATGTGGGCGGGGTTGGATGAGGCGCGGGGCACCTTAAAAACATCTGAGGCGAGTGCATGAACGACAAGCCAATCGGCCAACGATTTTCACATGTATACGTGGAAAATTCCGCCCCAACAAAAGATAGCACCAAAGCAAGACATAGAATTCAACAGATACTGAAGCGGCTTCCCTACGAAGATCAGGAAGAACTGAGCGAATTTTTGCGAAGCGAGCTAGGCGTATTTGTCGATGAGTTTTCGAATATTGAGAAACTTCCGATAGTCGATTTTCTAGACGCCATTACGCTCATCTATCAATTTCTAGCGAACACTAACACTCAGCTTAGGCCCGCAGATTTTCAGCGTTTCTGTGAGCGTGTCTTCAAGGAAGAAAACATCGGCTATTCGCTGGACGAACAAGGCGGCGTTCACTTCCTGGTGGACTCTGAGTTCTCTCGGAACATCCAAACTACCGTAGCCGGATTGGGGAGTTCACGCTTCATCGCAGCCAGCCGAGACCTTCAAAAGATTCAGCCCGCGCTAGATGCGAACGACCTAAGACTTGCTGTCCGCGTTACATTCGACGGCGCGGAAAACATTTTCAAAGTTATGCTTGGTGGCAAGGTCACTCGCCTTGGGACAGATGAAATTAAGAACGCTCTGAAGCCCGCAATCGCAACGCTCTACGATCCGCCTGCAAGCCACTCGACGTTGAAGCTTCTGGATGCCTTTGCCGGCTGGGTCGCGGCCGCACACTTCTATCGGCATGCTGAAGGGGCGCCCGATCCCCCGCCACCTCCCGCAGAGATAGCCATTTTGCTTGTTAGCCAAGGGGCTGCCTGGGTGCGTTGGCTGGCAGAACTCGACAACAAGTTTCAGGCTAGCGCGGCTTAATCCCCAAGCGCAGTCGCTTTCAACAAGGCCGCCAACAGGCTCTCCGTCTGCTCCCCCGTCCCCACCGTGATCCGCAAATAGTCCCCGATCCTCGGCGCGTCCCACCTTCGCACCAGGATGGCGCACTCGCGCAGGGCCGCCGCCAGGGCCGCGCCGCTGTGGTCGGGATGTCGCGTGAACACGAAGTTGGCGCTGGACGGCAGGGTCTCGAAGCCGAGGGCGGTGAGGCCCTCCACCAGCTTCGCCCGCGTGGCGATGATCGTCGCCAGGGTTTCCTGGAAATACCCCTCGTCCTGCACCGAGGCGATGGCGCCGGCCTGGGCGGGGCGGCCGAGGGGGTAGGAGTTGAAGCTGTCCTTCACCCGGGTCAGGGCCGCGATCAGGTCGGGGTGGCCGAGCGCGTAGCCGACGCGAAGGCCGGCGAGCGCCCGGCTCTTGGAGAAGGTGCGGACCACCAGCAGGTTGTCGTGGGCCGCGATCAGGGGCACGGCGGTCTGGGCGCCGAAGTCCACATAGGCCTCGTCGATCACCACGGGAGCGTCCGGGTGGTCGGCCAGCAGGGTCTCGATGTCGGAGAGCGGCAGGGCCACGCCGGTGGGAGCGTTGGGATTGGGCAGGATGATCGCGCCGGCGGGGCGGCGGTAGTCGGCGATGTCGATCCCGAAGGCCGCGTCCAGGGGGATGGTCTGCGCCTCGATGCCGAACAGGCGGCTGTAGACCGGGTAGAAGCTGTAGCTGATGTCGGGGAACAGCAGGGGCGCGTCGTGCTTCAGCAGGGCGGCGAAGGCGTGGGCCAGGACCTCGTCGGAGCCGTTGCCGACGAAGACGTTGGCGGACTCCAGGCCGTGATAGGCGGCCAGCACCCGGCGCAGGGCCGTCGCCTCCGGGTCGGGATAGAGGCGCAGGGAGTCGCGGGCCTCGGCGGCCACGGCGGCCAGGGCCTTGGGCGAGGGGCCGAGCGGGCTCTCATTGGTGTTGAGCTTGATCAGGCCGGCGATTTGCGGCTGCTCGCCCGGGACATAGGGCGAGAGCGTGTGGGTCAGGTCGCTCCAGAGGCGGCTCATGGAATCTCGCGCTAGGATGGCGGGGCAAGCGGGAGGTCTGTGACATGGAAACCCAGGTTCTGCACCTGTCGGCGGTGGAGATGATCGCCTGGCGCGACCGGGCGCGCGGCGACGCCATCAAGCCGCACTGGTTCGAGGGCCAGACCGAGGGACGGCTGGCCAAGCCCCTGGGGATCACCCAGTTCGGGGTGAACCTGGTGACCCTGGCCCCCGGCGCCTATTCGGCCCTGCGCCACTGGCACGCCGCCGAGGACGAGTTCGTCCATGTGCTGGCCGGCGAGCTGGTGCTGATCGACGAGACCGGCGAGCACGTGCTGACCGCCGGGTCGTCGGTGGGGTTTCCGGCCGGCGTCGCCAATGCGCACCACCTGGTGAACCGCTCGGCGACGCCCGCCACCTATCTGGCGGTGGGGTCGCGGCGGCCGGGGGAGGAGACGATCACCTATCCGGACGACGACTTCGGGCCGGTGACGAAGTAGGTCCCGTGCCCCTCCCCCGCTCACCCCGGCGAAGGCCGGGGCCCAGATCGTAGGTCACGGCCTGAGCCAGGAGTCCGGAATCCGGAGATGAATCTGGGTCCCGGCCTTCGCCGGGATGAGCGGGGTTTCTAGCCGCCCCCCAGTTTCCACCCCGCCGCCTTGACGAAGGCCTCGTAGAAGGCCGGTTCGTAGGCGGCTTCGGGGTCCTTGCGGACCCATTCGTCCAGCAGGTGGGCGTCGTCGCCCACCAGGATGCGCCAGCGCTGCGCCTTCACCCCGTCGAGGATGACGGTGGCGGCGGCCGCGGCGGTCATGGGGGCGTCCTCCAGGAAGCGGCGGGCGGCCTCGGCCACCATGGCCTGGATGGCGGCGTCGGGGACCTGGGCGGCGTCCACCCCGGCGGCGGCCATGCGGGCGCGGGCCACCTCGATCTCCTCGGGGCTCAGGGTGTCGGCCTCGGTCCCGACCTGGACCTTGCGGGAATTGGCGACGATGGCGGTGCCGATGTGGCCGGGCATGACCACGCTGCACTTCACGTGCGGGGCGGTCAGCCGCAGGTCGGTGATCAGGGCCTCGGTGAAGCCCTTCACCGCGAACTTGGCCGCCGCATAGGAGGTGTGGGAGGTGTTGGGGCCGATGCTGGCCCAGAAGCCGTTGACGCTGGAGGTGTTGACGATGTGGGCCTCCGGCGCGGCGATCAGCATGTCCAGGAAGGTGCGCACCCCCAGATAGACCCCGCCCCAGCAGACATTGAAGGTCCGCTCCCAGGCCTGCCGGCTGTCGGCGACCATGCTGCCGCCGCCGCCGATGCCGGCATTGTTGAACAGCAGGTGGATGTGGTCGGTCTGGTGCTGATCCTCGATCTCCTTACGGAAGCGCTGGAGTTGGGACTCGTCGGAGACGTCGGCCAGGTGGGCGGTGATCCGCACGCCCTGCGGGATGCGGTCGGCGGTCGCCAGGGCGATGGTCTGCGCCATGTTGGCCGCCGAGACGTCGCACATCGCGACATGGCAGCCCTGGGCCACCAGCTGGCGGGCCAGTTCGCGGCCCATGCCGGTGCCGCCGCCGGTGATGACGGCGATCTTGCCGGTGAAGTCCTGCATCGCGCTCTCCCTGTGGCGCTGTTCGCGCGCCCTTGGCGGGAGCTTGAACCGCGGCGGGCGCGGGCGGAAGCGTGACCTTGCGTCAGTGGGGCGTGCTTAACCGCTATTCACCGCGTTTTTTGGCCGGGAATTCACGTGGGGACGGCAGGTTCAGCCCGAACAGGAATGGACGCCATCCCTTTGGATCAGGTCAGCAAAATCGCCAATGCGGGCGGAATCTCCGCCAAGGTGCTCCTCGACGCCTTCGACCGCTGGCTCAGCCATCGGGTCGCCGAGGCGCGCGGGGCCGGCATGGACCTGGCCTTCCACGACCGCGAGTTCGACATCGCGCCGGGCCGCGACCCGGCCCTGGTGGGCTGGAACCATCTGCTGCTCGCGCCGGGCGCCAAGCCGCCGCCCGGCCAGGACTGGACCATCTATCGCCTGCAGGACCAGGGCCTGACCCACAGCGCCGGCGTGGGCGTGGTCAACCAGGACGCCCTGCGCACGGCCCTGGAGGCCCTGGGCTACGGCGCCTATCTGGGCAGTCCCCCCGCCAGCGCCGCCTCGGGCGCCTGACGCCGCGATTTGCCGTGGGCGCGCGGGGGCATCAGGATGGGGCAAAGCCCTCCTGATTCAGAAAGTCCGCAGCCCTTGAAACGCGCGCTCTTCGCCGCCGCCGCCCTGGTTCTCACAAGCACCGGCGCGCTCGCCCAGTCCGCCGGCCCGCAGCCGGCGCCCCCGCCCACCCCCATCGCCGCGCCCCAGGACAAGCCCTATCCCGGCGTCCTGAAGCTCTCCGTGGACGCCACCGACCTCGACCGGCGGATCTTCCGGGTGAAGGAGACCATTCCCGTCGCCGGTCCCGGTCCCCTGACCCTGCTCTATCCAAGCTGGATCCCCGGCAACCACGCGCCGCGCGGGCCCATCGACAAGCTGGCCGGCCTGGTGATCACCGCCGGCGGCAAGCCGGTGGCCTGGACGCGCGATCCGGTGGAGGTCTCGGCCTTCCACGTCGAGGTCCCCGCCGGGGCCAGCGCCCTGGAGCTGGAGTTCCAGTACGTCTCGCCGACCGACCCCGATCAGGGCCGGGTGGTGGTCACCCAGGAGATGATGAACGTCCAGTGGTTCGCGCTCGCCCTCTATCCGGCCGGCCACTTCACCCGCCAGATCCAGATCGAGCCGGCCATTCGCCTGCCCTCGGGCTGGGACTTCGCCACGGCCCTGGAGACGGCGGCCCCCGGCGAGGTCACGCGATTCAAGCCGGTCAACTTCGAGACCCTGATGGATTCCCCAATGTTCGCGGGGCGTTACGTCAAGAAGCTCGACCTCGATCCCGGCGGCCGCTCGCGGGTGACCCTGAACGTGGTGGCCGACGATCCGAGCCTGCTGGAGATCAAGCCCGCCCAGCTGGCGGCGCACCGGGCCATGGTGGCCCAGGCCGACAAGCTCTATGGCGCGCGCCACTACGACCACTATGACTTCCTGTTCGCCCTGTCCGACCGCATGGGCGGGATCGGGGTGGAGCATCAGCGCTCCAGCGAGAACGGCACGGCGCCGCGCTATTTCCTCGACTGGGACAAGCTGCCCGCGACCCGCGACCTGCTGCCGCACGAGTACACCCACAGCTGGAACGGCAAGTACCGCCGCCCCGCCGACCTGTGGACCGCCAACTTCAACACCCCCATGCGCAACAGCCTGCTCTGGGTCTATGAGGGCCAGACCCAGTACTGGGGCTATGTCCTGGCCGCCCGCTCGGGCCTGCTCTCGAAGCAGGAAGCCCTGGACGCCATCGCGGCCACGGCGGCGACCTATGACAACCGGGTGGGCCGGTCCTGGCGGGCCATGGAGGACACCACCAACGACCCGATCGTCGGCGCCCGCCGGCCCCAGGCCTGGACCAGCTGGCAGCGCAGCGAGGACTATTATTCCGAGGGCCAGCTCATCTGGCTCGACGCCGACACCCTGATCCGCGAGCAGACCAAGGGGAAGAAGTCCCTGGACGACTTCGCCAAGGCCTTCTTCGGGGTCAATGACGGCGACTGGGGCCAGCTCACCTACGACTTCGACGAGGTGGTGAAGACCCTCAACGCCGTGCAGCCCTATGACTGGGCAGGCTTCCTGAAGACCCGGCTGGAGGGCCACGGCCCCGGCGCGCCCGTCGACGGGGTGACCCGCGGCGGCTACCGCCTGGTCTATGGCGAGACTCCCACCGACTACGCCAAGAGCAACGAGACCCGGCGCAAGATCACCGACTTCACCTATTCGCTGGGCCTGACGCTGGGCAAGGACGGCGAGCTCGCGGCGGTGCAGTGGGAGGGGCCGGCCTTCAAGGCGGGCCTGGCAGACGGGATGAAGCTGATCGCGGTGAATGGCCTGGCCTATGACGCCGACCGGCTGAAGGACGCGGTCACCGCCGCCAAGACCGGCAAGGACCCGCTGGAGCTGCTGGTGAAGTCCGGCGAACGCTACCGCACCGTCAAGATCGACTACCACGGCGGCCTGCGCTACCCGCGCTTCGAGCGGGTGGCCGGAACCCCGGCGCGGCTGGACGACATCCTGGCGGCGCGGAAATAGCGGTGGCGCTCGCCCGGCTGGAGACCAATCTCGCGACGGCGTTCGTGACCTCCGAAACCGGGCGGATCGTCTCGGAGAACGAGCCTGGCCTGCCGCCCGGACCGCGCCTCTATCTGGCGGGCTGCCGGGACGGGACGCGGGTCCGCCTGCGCCACGACCTGGACGACGAGGTCGCGCGGATCATCGAGGCCCGGGTGGCGCGCGAGGGGCCGTGGGTCGATGCCGACCTCGACCCGGCCTGTCTCCCGGACCTGCTGGCCCTGCTGGCGCCGATCGAGAGCGTCAGCCGGTCGATCCTCTACCGCCTGCCCCATGGGCTGGCCCGGGGGGCCGGAGCGACGATCCTGCGCGGGGACACCATCGAAGGCCGGGCCTGGCTGGCGCGGCTGACGGAGAGCGGCATGCCGCAGCACCTGCTGGATGCGGGCTTCCTGGGCGCCGGGGACTTCTGGGACCCCTGGTGCGTGGCCCTCGAGGGGGAGACCATCGCGGCCATGGCCTTCGCCGCGCGGATCGGGCCGCAGGCGGCGGAGGTGGGGGTCTACACCTTCCCGGGCTTCCGGGGCCGGGGGCTGGCCGCGGCGGTGACGGCGGCCTGGTCGGGACTGGCCGAGTTGGCGGACCGGCCGCTGTTCTACAGCACCCTGGTGACCAACACCTCGTCGCAGAAGGTGGCGGCGCGGCTGGGCCTGCCAGTCTTCGGGGCCGCGATAAGGGTGAGCTGAGGGGCGGTCAGACGCTGAACCGCACGAACAGCGGATGCCCGGCGCGGGGGGCGGTGTTGGGGGCGGCCCAGTCCTTGCCGCCGACGCGGGCCACGAAGGGGGCGCCAGACGCCTGGTTGGCCGCCACGCCGGTGGGACAGGCGAAGCGCAGCTCCAGGGGCGGGCCGCCGGCGCGGTCGTAGGCGACCACCCCCTCCGAGCCGCGGGCGCCGGCGTTGTCCTGGATCCAGAAGCGGGTGACGTGGCCCCTGGGGATGACGGCGGGCGGCGCCACCACATAGCGCCCGTGGATCTCCGTGATGGCGCGGCGGACCAGGTCGGCGGTCCCCTGGGTGTTGTCGACGGTGACATAGGTCGAATAGTCCAGGGTCGGGCCGTAGACGATGCTATCCTGGGGCGCGGCGTGGTCCTCGATGACATAGGCGCCCGAGGCCTGGGCCGTCACCTGCCGCAGGCGGGCGGTCAGGCTCACCGTGTCCACCTCGATGAAGGTGGGGTGCTTGGTCCCGATGTCGGCGCGGCTGGGACAGTCGAAGCCGGTGTTCACATAGTTGATGAAGCCGTCCTTCAGCCCCGAGCGGGGTTCGTGGGTGTGGCCGAACACCACCAGGTCGGCGCCGGTCTGCAGGGCCAGGCGCTGGGCGAACCAAGGCAGGTAATGGCCGTCCACGTCGGCGGCGGCGGCCTTGGCCGCGGAGATGTCGCCCCCCACCGCACCCGCCCAGCGAGCCCACAGGCCCTGATAGACGCGCTTGACCTCCCCCAGATTGGTGGTCCGGCCGTCCGGCAGCAGGATGGGCTCGGCCAGGGTGATGCCGGTGACCTTCACCGCATAGTTCACCGCAGACTCGATCAGCGAGCCGTTGATGGAGCCGGCCAGCTTGGAGAGCTCGATGCCGTTGGGGGCGCCCTGGTCGGGCAGGTCGGCGACGCTGCGCCCCGGCGGCAGGTCACGCTCCAGCATGAAGGCCACCGAGCGGGTGACGAAGTGGCCAAGCGGAATGGGGGCGAGCGGGGTGGCCAGGTCGGGGGCGTTGAACATGGTCCAGCGGTGGCCGTGGGAACAGGCCAGGCGGCGGTCGGCGCCGAGGGGGAAATAGACCTCCTCGTCGCGCAGCTGGATGCGCCAGCCCTCGCGGCTGGTGACGAGGTCCAGGTCGCGCTGGGTGATCCCCATGTCGTGGTTGCCGGGCACATAGGTCACCCGGCCCTTCAGGGCCGACAGCGTCTCGGCGAGCTTTCCGCCCGGGCCGAAGATGGCCGGATTGGCCTGGGCGATCTCCCGGAAGCCCGGCGGCCGGCGCCGGGGGGCGTAGGTCCAGAAGTCCACGAAGTCGCCCAGGATGATCAGCTCGCGAATCTCGCCCGCGCCGGCGATCACATGGTCCAGCAGGGCGGCGAGATAGGGCTCGTGGAAGTCCCTCTGGTACCAGACGGTGGGAGAATTATCGCCGATGTGGACGTCGCTGAGGAAGACGATCTTGGTGCGGCCGGGGCCGATGGGCGGCAGGGCGGCTCCAGCCTGACCGGCGAGCGCGCTGGCCGCGGCCCCGGCGACGACCGCGCGGCGGTTGATGCGAGGCATGACGTGCCCTCCCCCGTGTCCGGGGCCGACTAGATCACGGGCAAGCTTGAGCGTGAACCTGGCGATAAGTGGGGGGGAATTCGCCTGTGGCGGGCGCCGAAGCTGGGCCCCCGCCACCGCAAACGGGTGTTCCCGCCCCGCGTCCCCCGGTAGGGTCCCGCAGGTGCAGCGATCGGCGGCGGGATGGCGACGGATTCGGAAGCAACGGATTCCCGCGCGCACCCGCCGTCGCGGCGCGGGGCCGAGGCCCTGGGCTATGCGGCGTCGGCGGGGCTGGTGGCCGCCGCCAACCTCATCGGCCACCTGGCGGCGAGCCAGATCGCCGGCGCCAATCTGGCCATGCTGTTCCTGGCCAGCGTGCTGCTGAGCGCCTTCTGGTTCGGGCTGGGTCCCGCCCTGCTGGCGGCCTGCGCCGCGGCGCTGAGCTACAACTTCTTCTTCCTGGTCCCGCGCCTGACCCTGCGTATCGAGCGGCCCGCCGACCTGCTGACCTTCGTGTTGTTCTTCGCGGTGGCGACCTCCACCGGATGGCTGGCGGCCCGGGTGCGCGCCCAGGCCCGCAGCGCCGCGCGCCGGGCCCGGGAGCTGGGCGCCCTGCTGGAGGCCAGCCGGGGCCTGTCGGCCGCCGCCACGCCCGACGAGGCCGCGCGCATCCTGGCCGACCAGGCCAGACTCGCCGCCGGCCGCGCGGCTATCGTCCTGCTGCCCGAGGCGGGGGCGATGCGGTTGGCCGCCGGCCCCGAGGGCCTGTCGGAGCTCGCGGAGGCGACCCGCGCCGCCGCCCGCCAGGCCTGGGAGACCGGCGCCGGAAGCGCCGACCAGGCCGGCTGGAGCCTGCGCCCCTTGCAGGGGCTGCGCGGCCGGGTGGGCGTGATCGGCCTACGCGGCGCCTCGCCCCTCCTCCCCGAGCAGGAAGGCCTGCTGACCGCCCTGCTGCACCAGGGCGCCGTGGCCCTGGAGCGCGCCAACCTCGCCGCCGCCGCCGCCGAGGTGGACGCCCTGCGCCAGGCCGACCATCTGCGCTCGGCCCTGCTCAACTCCATCAGCCACGATTTCCGCACGCCCCTGGCGACGGTGCTGGGGGCGTCGACCACCCTGCTGGACTACGAGGCCAGCCTGAAGCCCGGGGTGCGGCGGGACCTGCTGCAGAGCATCGCCGAGGAGGCGCGGCGTCTGAACCGCTATGTCGGCGACCTGCTGGACATGAGCCGTCTGGAGGGCGGCGCCCTGACGCCGAGGCGCGAGCTCACCGACGTCCGCGCGGTGCTGGCCTCGGCGCTCGAGCGGCTGGAGGGGCGGCTGGATGGCCGGCGGATCACCCGCGACTTCGCCCCGCAGCTCTCCCGCGTCAGCGCCGACCCCGTGCTGCTGGAACAGGCGGTGCTGAACATCATCGAGAACGCCGCGGCCTATAGCCCGCCGGGCGCGCCGATCGAACTGGCCGCCCACGAGGATCTGGGCCATGTCCTGATCTCCATCGAGGACCGGGGGCCCGGGATTCCGCCGGAGGGATTGGACAAGGTGTTCGACAGATTCCGCCGCCTGGAGCAGCCGACCGACCGGGGGCGCGGCCTGGGGCTGGGGCTGTCCATCGCCAAGGGCTTCGTGGAAGCCATGGGCGGGCGGATCGCCGCCACCAGTCCGGTGGCCGAGGGAAAAGGAACGCGCATCCTGATCGTCCTGCCCAAGCCCCGCCCCACCCCGAGGGCGCTGCTGTGACCCTGCGCCCGCGCATCCTGGTGATCGACGACGAGCCGCAGATCCACCGGTTCCTGACCCCGGCCCTGGAGGCGGCGGGCTTCGAGCCCATCCGCGCCGACACCGCCGCCGCCGGCCTGCAGGAGATCGCCCGCCGGGCGCCCGACGCGGTGATCCTCGACCTCGGCCTGCCTGACATGGACGGCAAGACGGCGCTGACCAAGGCGCGGGCCTTCTATGCCGGACCGATCCTGATCCTGTCGGCCCGCGACCGGGAGGTCGAAAAGATCGACGCCCTGGACCTGGGCGCCGACGACTATGTGGAAAAGCCC
>JAZKBZ010000114.1:25996-26255 GCA_040388315.1 Pseudomonadota bacterium
GGGCGAGCTGCTGGCGCGGCTGCGGGTGGCCCTGCGGCGGGGACAGCCGGGGGACGCCGCGCCGCGGGCGGTGCGCGCCGGGGGCCTGGAGATCGACCTGGCCATGCACGCGGTGCGCCGCGACGGGGCGGCGGTGCGCCTGTCGCCCAAGGAGTTCGACCTGCTGGCCCGGCTGGTGGAAGGCGGCGGCAAGGTCATCACCCACCGCCAGCTGCTGACCGCCGTCTGGGGGCCCGCCCACGTGGAGGACACCCAGTAT
>JAZKBZ010000115.1:0-19436 GCA_040388315.1 Pseudomonadota bacterium
CGTATGAGGCCAAGCAATTCATCGTCTACTTCCCGTTCGATCAGTACGTGCTGACCCCGGACGCGCAGGCGGTGGTTTCGGAAGCTGCGAACTACGCCAACGCCGGCCACGCCACCCAGGTGGTGGTCGTCGGTCACACCGACTCCTCCGGTTCGCCGGCCTACAACGTCCGCCTGTCGGAACGTCGGGCCAAGGCCGTGGCTGACGCGCTCGTCGGCCAAGGCGTCGGCGCCGGTACGCTGCAAGTCGACTGGAAGGGCGAAACCATGCTCGCCGTTCCGACCGGCGACGGCGTGAAGGAACCGCTGAACCGCCGTTCGACGATCGACATCAACTTCTAAGATATCGATCTCGGCGGTTCGCCGAACTAAGCGAGGGGCCCGGTCGCAAGACCGGGCCCTTTTGCTATGGGACGGGCGAGCGCCGTCCAGCGCAGCCTCGTCGCGGTCAATTCTTCGCGTCCGCCTTGTGTTTTCCGCAACAATTTCGCATTTTCCGCCCGAACTTGAGGGCCGGACATGTCTTGGGACCATCTCGACCGGGATAAATTTTCAGACGAGCGGGAGGCCGTGGCGGCGCTGCTGGCCAGCCGGCCCCTGTCGCCCGAGGATCGCGAGGAGGTGCGCCAGGAGGCAGAGGCCCTGGTCCGCTTCGCCCGCAAGGGCGCGGCCAAGCAGGGGGTGGTGGAGAGCTTCCTGCAGGAGTTCTCCCTGTCGACCCGCGAGGGCCTGGCCCTGATGTGCCTGGCCGAGGCCCTGCTGCGAACCCCCGACGAGGGGACGCGCGACCGACTGATCGCCGAAAAGATCGCCTCGGCCGACTGGGCCAGTCACCTGGGCCGCTCCGATAGCCTGCTGGTGAACGCCTCGACCTGGAGCCTGATGCTCACCGGCATGCTGATCGATCCCGACGAGGAGGCGCGCGCCGACCTGCCGGGCTTCATCCGCCGGCTGGCCGGACGCCTGGGCGAGCCGGTGATCCGCCAGGCCGTGGGCGCGGCGGTTCGAATCATGGGCGAGCAGTTCGTCCTGGGGCGGACCATCGAACAGGCCATCAAGCGGGCGGGGGCGGACGGATTCGTCTGCTCCTTCGACATGCTGGGGGAGGGCGCGCGCACCGCCGCCGACGCCGACCGCTACGAGACCGCCTATGCCGACGCCCTGACCACGGTGGGGGCCAAGTCCAAGGGGCAAGGGCCGGAGGCCGGCCACGGCGTCTCGGTGAAGCTCTCGGCCCTGTCGCCGCGCTACGAGGCCCGCCAGGAGGACAAGGTCTGGGCCGATCTCTATCCACGCATCCTGCGCCTGGCCAAGATCGCCGCCCAGGCCAATATCAACCTCACCCTGGACGCCGAGGAGGCCGACCGGCTGGTCCTTTCCCTCAAGCTTCTGGAGCGCCTGGCCGCGGAGCCGGAGCTGGGGACCTGGAAGGGGCTGGGCCTGGCGGTCCAGGCCTACCAGAAGCGCAGCCCCCGGACGATCGAGGCGGTGGCCGATATCGCGCGCGGCGCCGGCCGCCGGCTGATGGTGCGGCTGGTGAAAGGCGCCTACTGGGATTCGGAGATCAAGCGCGCCCAGGTGGGCGGCCTGCCGGGTTACCCTGTCTACACCACCAAGGCCGCCACCGACGTCTCCTACCTGGCCTGCGCCCGGGCCCTGCTGGCCGCGGCGCCGGCCCTCTATCCGCAGTTCGCCACCCACAACGCCCACACCCTGGCCGCCGTGCGCCAGATGGCGCGCCGGGCCGGGGTCGAGCCGGAGTACCAGCGCCTGCACGGCATGGGGGAGGCGCTCTATGCCGGGGCGGTGGAGCGCTACGGCCCGCTGAAGCTGCGGGTCTATGCTCCCGTCGGCGGCCACGAAGACCTGCTGCCCTATCTGGTGCGCCGCCTGCTGGAGAACGGCGCCAACACCTCCTTCGTCCACGCCCTGTTGGACGAGAAGACCCCGGTCTCGGCGGTGGTGGGCGATCCCATCGCCACGGTGGAGGCCGCCGGCGGGGCGCCGCACCCGCGCATTCCCCTGCCGGTCGACCTCTATGGCTCGGCCCGCAAGAACTCCACCGGGGTGGACCTCTCCGTCGCCGCCGACCGCGACCGGCTGAGCGCCGCCGTGACGGGCCTCGACTTCCTCACCGGCCGGCCGATCATCGCCGGCCGCGAGACCGGAACCGGGACCGGCGCCCCGCGCACCTCCCCCAGCGATCTCGACCGGGTGATCGGCCAGGCCTGGAGCGCCGGCGAGGCCGACATCGAGGCCGCCTTCACCGCCGCGCGGGCCGCCCAAGCCGCCTGGGACGCCCGCGGCGGCCACGGCCGGGCCAAGGTGCTGCGCGCCATGGCCGAGGCCCTGGAGGCCCACCGCGACCGCCTGATCGCCATCTGTGTCGCCGAGGCCGGCAAGACCTTCAGCGACGGCGCGGCCGAGGTGCGGGAGGCCGCCGACTTCTGTCGCTACTACGCCCACCTGGCCGAGCGCCAGTTCGCGGGCCCCGAGACCCTCAAGGGCCCGGTGGGGGAGGTGAACCAGCTCTCCCTGCATGGCCGCGGGGTCTTCGTCTGCATCAGCCCCTGGAACTTCCCCCTGGCCATCTTCACCGGCCAGATCGCCGCGGCGCTCGCCGCCGGCAATTCGGTCCTGGCCAAGCCGGCCGAGCAGACTCCGCTGATCGCCGCCGAGGCGGTGCGGCTTTTCCACAAGGCCGGCTTGCCGGCCGATGTGCTCCATCTGTTGCCCGGCGACGGCGCGAGCGTGGGCGGCGCGCTCACCGCCCACCGCGGCTGCTCCGGCGTGGCCTTCACCGGCGGCACGGACACTGCCTGGGCCATCAACCGGACGCTTGCGGCTCGCCCCGGGCCCATCGTTCCCTTCATCGCCGAGACCGGCGGCCTGAACGCCATGTTCGTCGACACCACCGCCCTGCGCGAACAGGTGATCGATGACGTCATCGCCTCGGCCTTCGGGTCGGCCGGCCAGCGCTGCTCGGCCCTGCGCATCCTGTTCGCGCCCCGGGAGACCGCCGACCTGCTGATCGAGGGCCTGGCCGGGGCCATGGACGCCCTGGTGCTGGGCGATCCGGCCGATCCGCGCACGGACATCGGCCCGGTGATCGACGAGGATGCGCGGGCCGCCCTGAACCTCCACCTCGAGCGCCTGACCGCCGAGGCCAGGGTGATCCGGCGGATGGCCACGCCGGCGGCGGGCTGCTTCTTCGCCCCCACCCTGGCGGAGATACCCTCCGCGGCCTTCCTGGAGAGGGAGGTCTTCGGCCCGATCCTGCACGTGGTCCGCTACGACCCGGCCCGGCTGGAGGAGGCCTCGGGTCCGCTGGCCGCCGCCGGCTATGGCCTGACGCTCGGGATCCACAGCCGGATCGAGGGTTTCGCCGACCAGGTCCGCGCCGCGGTCCCGGCGGGCAACGCCTATGTGAACCGCTCGATGATCGGCGCCGTGGTGGGCGTCCAGCCGTTCGGCGGCGAGGGCCTGTCGGGCACGGGGCCCAAGGCCGGGGGGCCGCACGCCCTGCTGCGCTACGCGGTCGAGCGGGCGGTGAGCGTCAATATCGCCGCCCAGGGCGGAGACCCGGCGCTCCTGAACCTCAACCCCTGACGCGCGTTCCCCGCCCAAGCCATTGGGCGCGGGGCGAGGCATGACACATCAACAGGCGCTGGCCTTCGGCCTGATCGCCGTCACCATCGGCGCCTTCATCTGGGGGCGGTTCCGCTACGACCTGATCGCGCTGGTCTCGCTGCTGGCGGGCGTGTTGCTGGGGGTGGTGCCGGCCAAGAACGCCTTCGACGGCTTCTCCAACGACATCACGGTGATCATCGCCAGCGCCCTGGTGGTCAGCGCCGCCTTCGCCCGCTCAGGCATCATCGAGGCGCTGCTGCGACCGTTGCTGCCGCACCTGAAGACCGAACGCAGCCAGGCGCCCGTGCTCACCGCGGCGGTGACCCTGCTCTCCACCGCCACCAAGAACGTCGGCGCGCTCGCCATCATGATGCCGGTGGCCCTGCAGTTGGCGCGACGAACCGGGACCTCGCCGGGCCGCCTGCTGATGCCCATGTCCTTCGGCGCCCTGCTGGGGGGCCTGGTGACCCTGGTGGGGACGGCGCCCAACATCATCGTTTCCCAGGTGCGCGAGCAGATCCTGGGCAAGCCCTTCGGCATGTACGACTACGCCCCCGTCGGCCTGGCGCTGGCCGCGATGGGGGTGCTGTTCCTGTCCTTCGCCTACAAGATGCTGCCCAAGGACCGCACCCCGACCACCAACATCGACGCGGCCCTGGCGGCCAACGCCTATTTCACCGAGGTGAAGGTTCCCGAGGACTGGAGCTTCGAGAAGAACCGCGTCGCCGATTTCCACGGCATGGCTCACGATGAGGTGCGGGTCATGGCCCTGCTGCGGGGTGGCCGGCGCAAGTCCCAGCCCCACCCCAACACCAAGATCCTGCCCGGCGACACCCTGTTGCTGGAGGGCGAACCGCACGGCCTGGACGACCTCATCACCCGGGCCAAGCTGCGGCTGACCCGGGCCGACAAGCCGCTCTCCATGGAGGAGCCCACCGAGGAGGTCCGCGTGGTGGAGGCCGTGGTGGGGGCGGAGTCGGGCCTGATCGGCGAGACCGCCCAACGCTTCGACCTGCACGGTCAGCACGGGGTCAACCTGCTGGCGGTCAGCCGCTCGGGCTTCCGGCTCAGCCAGCACCTCAACCGGGTGCGCCTGCGGGCCGGGGACGTCATCGTGCTGCAGGGCGGCGAGCGCAGTCTGCCCGCCGCCCTGACCTCGCTCGGGCTCCTGCCCCTGGCGGAGCGGGAGGTGCGTCTGGGCGGCATCCGGCACGCCCTGGCCCCTGCGGTCATCCTGGCCGCCGCCATGGTCCTGGTGGCCTTCCAGGTGGTTCCTGTGGCCATCGCCTTCTTCGGGGCCGCTGTGGTGATGATCGCCATCGGCTCGATCCGCATGCGGGAGGCCTATTCGGCCTTGGACGGCCCGGTCCTGGTGCTGATCGCGGCCCTGATCCCGGTGTCGGAGGCGATCCAGACCACCGGCGGCGCCGACCTGATCGGCGGCTGGCTCTCGGCCCTCTTCCGCGGCCAGGCTCCGATGCTGGCGCTCGCCGCCATCATGGCCGTGGCCATGGCCGCCACGCCGTTCCTGAACAACGCCGCCACCGTGCTGATCGTGGCGCCGGTGGGGGCGGCGCTGGCCCTCAAGTTGGGGCTCAATCCCGATCCCTTCCTGATGGCCGTGGCGTTGGGCGCGGCCTGCGACTTCCTCACCCCCATCGGCCACCAGTGCAACACCCTGGTGATGGGGCCAGGGGGCTACAAGTTCCGCGACTACCCCCGCCTCGGGGCGCCGCTGACTTTGCTCGTCCTGATCGCCGGCACGCCGCTGATCGCCCTGTTCTGGCCTCTCGCCAGGGGCTAGCCCCAGATCAGGATCCACAGGCCGATGGCGGCGAAGGAGGCCGCCGCGGCCCAGCGGATGGCCTTCAGGGGCAGCTTGGTGGCGGCCGCGTCCCCCAGGAACACCGCCGGGGTGTTGGCCAGCATCATGCCCACCGTGGTGCCGGCCGCCACCAGGGCCACCTCATGGAAGCGGGCGCCAAGCGCGACGGTCGCCACCTGGGTCTTGTCCCCCATCTCCACGAAGAAGAAGGCCACCAGGGTGGTCCAGAAGACCGAGGACCCGGCCCGTTCGCGGGGCGCGTCCTTGTCCTCGAAGGTGTCGGGAATCAGCGCCCAGCCGGCGAAGGCGATGAAGGCCAGGCCCAGGACCCACTTCATCCAGGGACCGTCGAAGAAGGCGCCGGCCACCGAGCCGATGGAGGCGGCCAGGGCGTGGTTGGCGATGGTGGCGAAGAAGATCCCCAGCAGGATCGGAACCGGCTTGCGGAACCGCGCGGCCAGCAAGATGGCCAGCAGCATGGTCTTGTCGCCGATCTCGGCGATGGCCACGAGGCCGGTGGAGACGAGGAAGGCTTCCATGAATCGAGCGTCCGGGCGGGGTCAGGCGCATACCAATGGCTTTCCGCGCCGCCGACCCCGCAAAAGATCAGCGCACGAAAGCCAAAGGTCTCGCCAAGCTCGATGCCGGACGCGCCATGCTTGGGACCTTTCGACCCCGCACAAGTCTGTTGACGCGCCCCCTGCTGGAACCGCAGGCGGCTACTCCCCAGTGACGCCGTGGGGATAGGGCGCGGCCTCCGCGGGTGCAAGGTCTAACTGCGCGTTCGGCGGGCGAGATGTTTTGTCACACTGTCGTGAGCCGGGGCTGGCGGGCGCCGCGGAAAGCCTTGCCGAACAACCCCCAGGGAGCCACGTTAAGACCTCGTTAACGAAAAAGCCTGGGGACGCGGCCATTCCCCCCGTTGACGAGTCATTAGGCTTCATGCCCCCATATGATGCGTATCTGGGGTTAGGCGACCACTAGATATAGGGCTTGCCGCGTTGGGGCGGTTCTAGACGGAAGCGCCTGATAGTTATGGATTTTGGATCATGAGCAGCAGTGAAGCGGTATTGCGGACGGTTTCGGAAGCCAACACGGCGGCCCCGGAACGGGCCGATCGACCGCAGCTGCAACTGGTCCGCAAGGTCGAGGTCGACCGGTCGCGGGACGCCCTGCTGACCGACTTCGGCAAGACCACCCTTGAGGACCGCTACCTGCTGCAGGGCGAGTCCTATCAGGACATGTTCGCCCGGGTCGCCACGGCCTATGCCGACGACGCCGACCACGCCCAGCGCGTCTATGACTACATCTCCAACCTCTGGTTCATGCCGGCCACTCCGGTGCTGTCCAACGGCGGCGCCGATCGCGGCCTGCCGATCTCCTGCTTCCTGAACGCGGTCGGCGATTCGCTCGACGGCATCCAGAGCGTCTGGAACGAGAACGTGGCGCTGGCCTCCAACGGCGGCGGCATCGGCACCTATTGGGGCGGGGTGCGCTCCATCGGCGAGAAGGTGAAGGGTGCGGGCCAGACCAGCGGCATCATCCCCTTCATCCGCGTGATGGACTCGCTCACCCTCGCCATCAGCCAGGGTTCGCTGCGCCGCGGTTCGGCCGCGGTCTATCTCGACATCCACCACCCGGAGATCGAGGAGTTCCTCGAAATCCGCAAACCCTCAGGCGACTTCAACCGCAAGTCGCTGAACCTGCACCACGGCATCTCGATCACCGACGAGTTCATGGAAGCGGTCCGCGCTGGCGAAATGTTCGGCCTGCGCTCGCCCAAGGACAACGAGGTCCTGCGTGAGGTCGACGCCCGCTCGCTCTGGCAGAAGATCCTCGAGATCCGCCTGCAGACCGGCGAGCCCTACCTGATCTTCTCCGACACCGTGAACCGCTCGATGCCGCAGCATCAGCGCGAGCTCGGCCTGTCGGTGCGCCAGTCGAACCTGTGCTCGGAGATCATGCTCCACACCGGCGTCGACCACCTGGGCCACGACCGCACCGCGGTCTGCTGCCTCTCCTCGGTCAACGCCGAGAAGTTCATGGAATGGCGCGACCACCCGACCTTCATCGAGGACGTCATGCGCTTCCTCGACAACGTGCTGCAGGACTTCATCTCGAACGCTCCGGCCGACATGAAGAACGCCGCCTACGCCGCCATGCGCGAGCGTTCGGTGGGCCTGGGCCTGATGGGCTTCCACTCGTTCCTGCAGATGCAGAACGTGCCGTTCGAGAGCGCCCTGGCCAAGTCCTGGAACATGCGCCTCTTCAAGCACCTGCGCCGTCAGTGCGACGCGGCCTCGCGCGTGCTGGCCGAAGAGCGCGGCCCGTGCCCGGACGCCGCCGACCGTGGTGTGATGGAGCGCTTCAGCCACAAGCTGGCCATCGCCCCCACCGCCTCGATCTCGATCATCTGCGGCGGCACCAGCGCCGGCATCGAGCCGATCCCGGCCAACATCTACACCCACAAGACCCTGTCGGGCTCCTTCGCCGTCAAGAACCCCTATCTGGAGCGCGTGCTCGACGGGAAGGGCAAGAACACCGCCGGCGTCTGGGACACGATCCTGGAGAACGAGGGCTCGGTCCAGCACCTCGACTTCCTCAGCCAGGATGAGAAGGACGTCTACAAGACCGCCTTCGAGCTGGATCAGCGCTGGGTGATCGAACTGGCCGCCGACCGCACGCCCGACATCTGCCAGTCGCAGTCGGTGAACATCTTCCTGCCGGGCGACGTCGATAAGTGGGACCTGCACATGCTGCACTGGCAGGCCTGGGAGCGGGGCTGCAAGTCGCTCTACTACCTGCGCTCCAAGTCGGTGCAGCGCGCCGCCCACGCCGGCGGCGAGGGCCTGGTCATGATGGATCAGGGCCCCAGCGAGAAGACCGACTACGACGAGTGCCTCGCCTGCCAGTAGAACCCCGCCGCCAAGTCGATCGCCCTGCGGTACAAGGTTTATCGACCTAAAGGAGCAGGTCCCTCGGAGTGGCTATGAGACTGCTCGCGGCGACGGCTTTGACGCTCGGATGCGCGGCCACCACGGCCGCGGTCGGCGCCGCCGTCTTCCCCGCGCCCGCCGTCCAGACCTCACCGGGCGACCAGGTCTTCCAGGAAGAGTGGAACAGCCTGAAGGCGGCGGTCTTCGCCCCCAGCGCGACGGCGGCGGTCGACTTCGTCCGGCCCCCCACACCCGACCTCGCCGGCGGCGCGGCGGTGGAGGCGGGACTCGAGCCCGACTTCCGCCAGCCGGCCATGACCGGCACGCCCCTGGACGCGCCCACCGTCTTCGCCACCGAGACCTATGTCCCCGGCCAGGGGGTGGCCCGCTGGAAGGTGACCGAGATGGCCATAGCCCGGCCCGCCGTCCACGCCGTGGACGCCGTGCGCGTCTCCATCGGCCAGATCGCCCGCACGCCCGGCGCCCTGCCGCCGCGGCCAGGCCAGGCGGTGTCGGCCGACACCGAGGCCTATGAGGTCAGCTACACTCGCGGCTGGCCGGCCCTGGTGGCTATGGACGCCGGCCAGTTCGACCTGGAGCTGACCCCCCACGCCGGAGTCGGCATCTCCAACGCCGGCGGCGAGGCCGAGGCCGGCGCCATGGTCCGCCTGCGCCGGAAGGCCGAGGGCCTGGTGGACCGCCTGGGGGTCAGCGACGGCGCGCGCTTCGGCGACCGGGGCCGCTGGTACCTGTTCGCCGCCGCCAGCGGCCGGGCCGTGGGCCTGAATCTGCAACGCGCCAACGGCGACTGGTCCAACCGCGGGCTCTCCACCGACCCCTCCAGCGCCCTGGTCAGCGACGTCCAGGCCGGGGTCGGCTGGCGCAAGGGTTCAGTCCAGGCCTCGCTGGCCTGGATGCGGCGTAAGGTGAAGGCCGCCCAGACCCTCATGGGCTGGGACCATCGTGACGATTCGATGGTGGCCTTGACCGTGTCCATCAAGCCTCGTCGCTGATCTTGCAGGGAAATTTCCAACCACGACGGGTGCGGCGGTTAAGCACGGGAACCGAATTTCCCGTTGCGTCCTTCTCAGAGCGTGGAAGGATGTCGTCGGGCCGCTCGCCTGACGACGCGGCAAGGGGAGATCGCCTCATGAGGTCGATGGCTGGGTTGGCCACCGCCTTGGGCATTACCGGGATGTGCGCGGCGACGAGCGCCGCGGCGCAGTCGACACCGCTCACCCTCGATTCGGGCGCCGCGCAATTGATGAGCGCGGCCTTCGATCCCAAGGCCTATTCGCCCCGGGACGACGATCTCATCGCCAACCTGCTGGACCGCGAAACCTACAGCCCCGGCGTCGGCCCGGTGCGCTGGGACAACAGCCAGATCCTGCTGGGCCACAACGGCGTGGCCGTCGATTCGCTGAAGCTCTCGGTAGGCGGGGCGGTTCGCACGCCCGGCGGCCTGCCGGTGAATTTCGACCGCGCCGAGTTCGAGGCCCAGGCCTACGAGATCTCGCTCACCCGCAACTGGCCCGACGCGGTCAGCTTCGCCACCGATCGCTACGACGTCTCGCTCACGCCCCACGCGGGCCTGGGCGTGTCCAGCGCCGGCGGCTCGGCCGAGGCCGGCGCCATGCTCACCCTGGGCCAGAAGGCCTCGGACGGCTTGAAGTCCCGCCTGGGCGCCATGGGTGTCCGCGACGGCGCCGCCTTCGGCAATGAGGGGCGCTGGTACCTGTTCGCCGCCGCCAGCGGCCGGGCCGTGGGCCTGAACATGCAGCGCAACAACGGCGACTGGAACGGCGCCGGCTGGTCCACCGACCCCTCCAGCGCCCTAATCGGCGACGCCCAGCTCGGCGTCGGCTGGCGCAAGGGCGCCGTGCAGACCTCGCTGGGCTACATCCATCGCGAGGTGAAGGGCCAGCACATGGTCTGGGGCCAGGAGACCAAGGACGACTCGATGGTCGCCTTCTCCCTCTCCATCAAACCCCGGCATTAAACCTAGCCTTCCCAGCCCGCTTGGAAGCCCATGCGCTCGGCCCACAGGGCGTGCAGCCGCGGGTCGTCGTCCACCCGGCGCACCACCTCGCCCATCTTCGGCGCCACCTCGTAGAAGCGCCGGCGGCGCGGCCGGAACCGCGAGACCGCGGCGACATAGAGGTCCAGCACGGTGAGGTCGTCCCCCAGGATATAGCGGCCGGGGGCCACTTGGCCGTCCATGATCCCCCAGCAGTCGGCGATGCGGTCCAGCACGCGGGTCTCCAGGGCGGCGTGACCAGCCGGATCGGGGACGAGGCGCGAGGGGTCGTCCTTGACCCAGTAGAGCGAATAGATCGCCGAAGAGACGAAGCTCATCCAGCGCAGGAACTGGGCCCGCTTCGGATCCCCCGGCGCCGGCGCCAGCCCGGCCTTCGGATAGGTCTCGGCCAGCCAGATCAGGATCGCCGCGCTCTCGGTCACCACCTCGCCCGACGGCAGGACCAGGGTCGGCACCTGGCGCATGGGATTGGCGGGCAGCACCTGGTCGCCGCTGGCCCTGTCGTCGGGATCGAAGGTGTAGGCGTCGACCAGAGCATAGGGGACGCCCAGTAGGATCAGGGCCGCCTCGACGGGAACCGCCCCGGAGCCCCGCGCGCCATAGAGGGTGAGGCCTGCGGCCATTGGTCCGTCCCCATGCAATTCACAACATCTTGGGGCCCTGCGTTAACTCGCCGCTAGATGTTGTCGTGGATCGATGGCTAAAGTTAACCCGCTAACGCGTCGTCCGTCGAATCCGTCCTGCTGGAAAGTCCGCCCGTGACCGCCTCGAAAATCGCCCTGCCCGGCCTGCTCACCCCCTCCTACGCCTACAAGCCCTTCCGCTATCCGTGGGCCTATGAGTTCTGGAAGAAGCAGCAGCAGGTCCACTGGATGCCCGAGGAAATTCCGCTGGGCGAGGACTGCAAGGACTGGGCGACCAAGCTCAATGACCGCGAGCGTAACCTGCTCACCCAGATTTTCCGCTTCTTCACCCAGTCGGATGTCGAGGTGAACGACAACTACATGGAGCGCTATTCCCGCGTCTTCAAACCGACCGAAGTGAAAATGATGATGTCGGCCTTCTCCAACATGGAGACGATCCACATCGCGGCCTACGCCCTGCTGCTCGAAACCATCGGCATGCCCGACTCTGAGTTCACCGCCTTCCTGGATTACCAGGAGATGCGCGACAAGCACGACTACATGCAGAAGTTCGGGGTCGACACCAACGCCGACATCGCCCGGACGCTCGCCATGTTCGGCGGCTTCACCGAGGGGCTGCAGCTGTTCGCCAGCTTCGCGATGCTGATGAACTTCCCGCGCCACAACAAGATGAAGGGCATGGGCCAGATCGTGTCCTGGTCGGTGCGCGACGAGAGCCTGCACTGCGAGGGCATCATCAAGCTCTACCACGCCTTCAACGCCGAGACCGGCGTGGTCACCAAGAGCGTGGCCGACGACATCATCGACTGCTGCAAGACGGTGGTGGGCCTGGAGGACAAGTTCATCGACCTGGCCTTCTCGGCCGGCGAGGTCCAGGGCATGACGCCCGAGGACATCAAGGCCTATATCCGCTTCATCGCCGACTGGCGCCTGCGCCAGCTGCACCTGCCCGAGGTGTTCGGCGGGGTGAAGGAAAATCCGCTGCCCTGGCTGCAGTCCATGCTGTCGGGCGTCGAGCACGCCAACTTCTTCGAGGCCCGCTCCACGGAATATTCCAAGGCCGCCACCAAGGGGCAATGGCACGGCGAGGCCGGCGTCTGGGCCGAGTTCGACCGGTCCCTGTCGCGCCGCAGCGAGAGCGTGCCGGCCGAGTAGGGCTCAGGCGGGCCTGACCACGGTGACGTGGAGCCAGGTCCGCACCTCCTGCTCATAGCTGTGGCCGGTGGTCTGGCGGATCATGAGATTCGACCAGGGCCCAGCCTCGTCATAGGCGGCCCGCAGCTCGGCCTCCGACGGGAAGTTGAAGTAGCGTCCCAGGGCGTCGCGGTCGCCGCCCTCGCCGGCCTTGTAGCCCGCATAGAAGACCCCGCCCGGCTTCAGGGCGCGGCGCACGCGGGCCAGCACCTGCGCCAGGCCTGGCGTCGGGACGTGCAGCAGGGACGCATTGGCCCAGACCCCGTCGAAGGCGGCTTCGTCCTCGAGATCCTCGAACAACTGCACCCGGACCGGCCGCCCCAGCCTTTCTTGGGCGATCCGCGCCAGGCCCGCCGACCCGTCGAGGGACGTCACCTCGAACCCCTGGGCCAACATCACCTCGCTGTCCTGGCCGCCGCCGCAGCCGAGGTCGAGCACGTGGGCGCCGGCCGGAAGGGCGGCCAGGAAATCGGCCAGCCTCTGCGAGACGCCGGGCAGGCGTCGCCCAGCATAGGCCACGGCCTCGCGGTCATAGAAGGCCAGGGTCTGGGGGTCGTGAGTCTCATCCGCCATCGCTTGCGCTTCTCCCCCTATGGATCGACCTGGCCACCTTGGCCGTTGAAGCGGGGGGATCAATCCATCGGAGCGGGTCATGAGCAAGGTTGTCTACGAGATCATCGAGCATGACGGCGGCTGGGCCTATCGGTCCGATGGGGTCTATTCGGAGACCTTCCCCAGCCACGACGCCGCCCGCGCCGCCGCCATCCGCGTGGCCCGCGAGCAGAAGGTCCCCGGGACCGACGCGGCCATCTCCTTCGAGACCTCGGACGGCAAGTGGCATGAGGAACAGGTGGACGGTCATGACCGCCCCATCACCGAGGTGAAGGGCTAGCTCCAGGGTCCTGAGGCGCTGG
This sequence comes from Pseudomonadota bacterium, assembly GCA_040388315.1. Taxonomy (GTDB): domain Bacteria; phylum Pseudomonadota; class Alphaproteobacteria; order Caulobacterales; family Caulobacteraceae; genus Phenylobacterium. Next base: position 13,181 of record JAZKBZ010000115.1, read on the forward strand.
GCGTCACCGGAACCGCCGTGCCCGCCCGCCGCGGGCCGGTCACGCCGCCGCCGCCGCCGCCGGCCAGCTTCATCAGGGCCGCCACCCGGTTCTGGGTCGCGGGGTGGGTGGAGAACAGGTTGTCCGCCCCCTGGCCCGACAGCGGGTTGATGATGAACATGTGGCTGGTGGCCGGATTGCGCTCGGCCTGGTGATTGATCATCCCACCGCGGGCATAGGCATCGATCTTCTGCAGGGCCGAGGCGAGGGCCTGCGGATCGCCGCTGATCTCCGCCCCGCCGGCGTCGGCGCCGTATTCGCGGTGGCGGCTGATGGCCATCTGCACCAAGGCCGCGGCGATCGGGGCCAGGATGGCGAGCGCGATGGTCCCGATCACGCCGCCCGGCCGGTCGCGGTCATTGCCGCCGAAGAAGAAGGCGAAGTTGGCCAGCGCCGAGATGGCCCCGGCGATGGTGGCCGTGACGGTCATGGTGAGCGTGTCGCGGTTCTTCACATGGGCCAGTTCGTGGGCCATCACGCCGCGAATCTCACGGCGTTCCAGCATGCGCAGCAGGCCGAGATTGGCGGCGACCGCGGCGTGCTCCGGATCGCGCCCGGTGGCGAAGGCGTTGGGCTGCTCGGAATTGATCAGATAGACCTTCGGCCGCGGCAGGCCGGCGCGGTCGGACAGCTCATGAACGTCGGCTGCGAAATTGGCGATCAAACGGTCGGGGTGGCTCTCGTCCACCTCGATTGCGCCGTACATCCGCAGCACGATCTTGTCGGCGTTCCAGTAGCTGATGGCGTTCATCGTGACCGCCATCAGGAAGGCGATCGCCATCCCGCTGGGCCCGGCGATCAGATAGCCGACGCCGACGAAGAGCGCGGTCAGGGCCGCGAGCAGGGTGAAGGTTCGAAGGTGGTTGCGCATGGGTCCTATGGCGGCCTGAGAGGTCGACACGGATATGGGGATCGCGCCCCGCCCCGCCAAGCTATCCGGTGTTGCGCAAGGGAATGGGCGTGACCGCCGGCCCCGCCGGGGTCCACGCCGCGGCGCTCTCCAGCAGGCGGGCCTCGACCTGCTCGGCCGGCATGGGCCGGGCGAAGAGATAGCCCTGCAGCCGGTCGCAACCGGCGGCGCGCAGGAAGAGGGCCTGGGCCTCGTCCTCAACGCCCTCGGCGACGATCTGGCATTGCAGCGAGGTCGCCGCCTGCAGCATGGAGCGCAGCAGCTTGGAGACCCGAGGGTCACGGCCCACATCCCGGATCAGGGATTGGTCGAGTTTCACCGTATGAATGGGGAGCTGCATCAGGGCGCGCAGGTTGGAATAGCCGGTGCCGAAGTCGTCCAGGGCCACCCGGACGCCACAGGCCGCCAGCCGCTCGATATGGCGGCGCGCCAGGTTCAGGTCGTCCACCAGGAAGGTCTCGGTGATCTCGACGGTGAGCGCCGTGGCCGGCAGGTCGGTCGCCCGCAGCCGACGGATCAGGTTGCGGGAGAAGGCCGGGTCCAGCAGTTCGCGGGGCGAGACGTTGCAGGAGACGGTGTCGATCAGGCCCTGGGCCACCCAGGGGGCGGCGCGCTGGCAGGCGGCGGCGAACACCGCGGCGTCCATCTGGCCGATCAGCCCCAGCTCCTCGGCCAGCGGCACGAAGGTCGCGGGCAGCAGCAGGCCCTGCTCGGGGTGGTTCCAGCGGGCCAGCACCTCGACGCCGACGATGCGGCTGTCCTGGGCGTCCACCACCGGCTGGAACCAGGGGACGATCTGGCCCTCGGGAATGGCGCGGCGCAGGTCGCCCTCCAGGCTGTTGCGCCGGTCGCTGGCCTCCCGCAGGTCGCGGTCGAAGATCGAGAACCGGCGACCGCCTCCGGCCTTGGCGCGGTAGAGGGCCATGTCGGCGAAGCGCTGCAGGTCGGTGGCGTCCGCCGCGTTGTCGGGGAACACCGCGACCCCCACCGAGGCGCTGGGCGCGACCGTGCGGCCATAGATCCAATAGGCCTGGGCCAGGGCGGCGGTCAGGGCCTCGGCCCGGGCGGCCACGTCGGTGTTGGTGGTGATCAGGGCGAATTCGTCGCCCCCCAGGCGGGCCACCAGGTCGCCGTGGTGGGCCTGGCCGCGCAGGCGCGTGCCCATCTCGTTGAGCAGCAGGTCGCCGGCGTGATGGCCCAGGGTGTCGTTGAGGTGCTTGAAGCGGTCCAGGTCGATCACGAACAGGGCCACGCCCGACTCGTCGGCGTCCTCCAGCCGCTCGATCAGCGCCGAGGTGAAGGCGCCTCGGTTGAGCAGGCCAGTCAGGCCGTCGGTGCGGGCCAGGTGCAGGGTGAGCGCCCGTTCGGCCTCCAGTTCGTCGACCCGCCGGCCCAGGGCGGCGCTCAGGCGCTCGAATTCCTCGGTGGCGCGGCGCAGGTCCTCGGTCTTGGCGGCCAGCAGGGTTTCGGCCTCGAGGCGCGCCAGGCGGGCGCCTCCGAACTGGCGTGTCTGCGCCCTGGCCTCCAACATCTCGTTCCCCGCTATCCTCATTTCGGGGTGATATTGGCCGACGAGGCCGGAATCGACCGTTAACGGCGAAGCTTACGCGGCTTGGGGTTCGGCCTCGGGGTTTTCGATCTGGCCTTCCCACTTGGCGACCACGGCGGCGGCGACGGAATTGCCCACCACGTTGGTGGCCGAGCGCCCCATGTCCAGCAGGTGGTCCACCGCCAGGATCAAGATCAGGCCGGCCTCGGGCAGCTTGAAGTAGGACAGGGTGGCGGCGATCACCACCAGGGAGGCCCGCGGCACCCCAGCCATGCCCTTGGAGGTCACCATCAGCAGGGCCAGCATGGTGATCTGCTGGCCGATGGAGAGGTCGATCCCATAGGCCTGGGCGATGAACAGCACCGCAAAGGTGCAGTACATCATCGAGCCGTCCAGGTTGAACGAGTAGCCCAGCGGCAGGACGAAGCTCGCCACCTTGCGCGACACGCCCCACTTCTGCAGCTCCTCCAGGGTGCGCGGATAGGCGGCCTCCGAGGAGGCGGTGGAGAAGGCCAGCAGGGCCGGCTGGCGGATGGCGCCCACCAGCTTCAGGCCGCGGACCCCGACGATCAGGATCAGGACCCCGATCAGCAGGGCCCAGAGGATGCCCAGGGAGAGGTAGAAGCCGCCGACGAAGGCGAAATAGGTGGCCAGGATGTCCAGGCCCTGGACGGCGATGGTGGAGGCGAGGGCGGCGAAGATGGCGAGCGGCGCGGTCTTCATCACATAGCCGGTGACCTTGAGCATGATGGAGGCGATCTGCTCCACCAGGGCCAGGACCGCCGGCGCCTTGTCGTCGATGGCCGCCACCGCGGTGCCGACGAAGACCGAGAAGATGACGATCTGCAGGATCTCGTTGTTGGCCATGGCCTCGACGATGGACTTGGGCACCAGGTGGGTGATGAAGTCGCGCAGGGTGAACTTCGACACATCCACCGCCGCGCCCGCCGCCACATCCGGATTGGGCAGGGACAGGCCCGAGCCCGGATGCAGCAGGTGGGACATGATCAGGCCGATGGTGAGGGACACGATCGAGGCGGTGATGAACCAGCCCAGCGCCTTGGCCCCGACCCGGCCGACGGTGGCGGCGTCCTCCATGTGGGCGATGCCGGCCACCAGGGTGGCGAACACCAGGGGGGCGATGATCATCTTGATCAGCCGCAGGAAGACGTCGGTGATGATGGAGAGGTTGTCGGCCACCGTCTTGGCCTGGTCGGGGCTGGCGTACTGGTTCACGGCCCATCCGACGGCGACGCCCAGCACCATGGCGCCGACGATGAAGGCGGTGAACAGGCGATTCATGGCAAACCCTTGCGAAGGACCGATAGCCGACCTTTGTCGCCGGGATGGGGCCCCGCGTCCATACCGGCGCGTGCGGTGTCTCGAAACCTTGGCCGGGCTGCGCTAGGTTGGGTCATGAACCCTGACACCGAGGCGGCCGCGATCGTCGCGCGGCTGAACGCCGAATACCAGCAGAGCGTCGGCGCCCTGCGGGACGCCCTGAAGATCTTCCTGGCCGGCGGCCCGCCCCCCGACCCCGCGGTCCGCGCCGACGGCGCCTTCGTCTATCCCGAGCTGCGTCTGACCTGGCCGCCGGGCCAGAGCTTCCCCAGGCTCAGCCGCGCCTACGCCCGGCTGTCGGCGCCCGGCAAGTACGCGGTGACGGTGACGCGGCCGGACCTGTTCGGCGACTACCTGATCGAGCAGATCACCCTGCTGCTGACCGACTTCAAGGTGGAGATCAGCGTGGGCCGCTCCACCCAGGAAATGCCCTTCCCCTATGTGCTGGACGGGGCCGTGGACATCGCCATGGCCGACATCGGCTCAGCCGACATCGCCCGGCATTTCCCCACGACTGAGCTGTCGGCCATCGGGGACGAGATCGCCGACGGCTTCTGGAGCCCGGCCCTGGAGGACGCCCGGCCGCTCGCCCTGTTCGACGGGCTGCGGACCGACTTCTCGCTGGCCCGCCTGACCCACTACACCGGGGCGCCGGCCGAGCACGTGCAGCAGTACATCCTGTTCACCAACTACCACCGCTATGTGGACGAGTTCGTCCGCTGGGGCTGCGAGCAGCTGAAGGTTCCGGGCGGGCCGTTCACGGCGCTTTCGGCCTCGGGCCGGGTGCTGGTGACCGCCGAGACCGAGAACCCCGAGCAGGCGATCGCCGACGGGCCCTGGCGTCGCCACCAGATGCCGGCCTATCACCTGATGGCCGAGGGCCGGGCCGGGATCACCCTGGTCAACATCGGGGTCGGGCCCTCCAACGCCAAGACCATCACCGATCACCTGGCGGTGCTGCGGCCCCAGGCCTGGCTGATGATCGGCCATTGCGGGGGGCTGCGGGGCTCCCAGACCATCGGCGACTATGTCCTGGCCCACGCCTATCTGCGGGACGACCACGTGCTGGACGACGTCCTGCCGCCGGCCATCCCGATCCCCCCCATCGCCGAGGTGCAGGTGGCCCTGGGCAAGGCCGCCGAGCAGGTCACCGGGGAGACCGGGGAGGTGCTGAAGAAGCGGCTGCGGACCGGGACCGTGGTCACCACCGACGACCGCAACTGGGAGCTCCGGTTCTCGGTCAGCGCCCTGCGGTTCAACCAGTCCCGGGCCGTCGCCATCGACATGGAGAGCGCCACCATAGCCGCGCAAGGGTATAGGTTCCGGGTGCCCTACGGGACCCTGCTGTGCGTCTCCGACAAGCCGCTGCACGGGGAGATCAAGCTGCCGGGCCAGGCCAACGCCTTCTATGAGCGGGCCATCGGCCAGCACCTGCAGATCGGCATCGCCACCATGGCCCTGCTCCGCGACGAGGGTCCGAGGCTGCATTCCCGCAAGCTGCGGAGCTTCGACGAGCCGCCGTTCCGCTGAACATGTCGGTGGTCGCGGATGGAGGAAAACGGGTTGGTCGGTGGTTGGCCGTGAGCCCTTGTCTGGTAAGGAAATCGGGCCCGCCAACTGACCGACATGCGCCAATATCTGACCGACGATGACCGACCAAACCCCCGTGCCCAAGCGGCCGAAGACGCCCGATCCGATGGAGTGCTGCCGGCGCGGCTGCTACCCCTGCATCTTCGACTATCACGACACGGCGATGGAGCGCTGGGCGGCCCGGGTGCGGGCCCTGGGGCTGGATCCGGACGAGATTCCCGCAGGTGAGGATTGATCGGCGCGGCTCAAGATTGCCTTCCGTGGGGCCGCGGCGTTAGAGGGTCGGCATGACCCGACACATCGCCTTCGAAGGCATCGAGAACTTCCGCGACTTCGGCGGCTACGACACCGCCTGCGGGCGCGGCCTGAAGCCCGGCGTCCTCTACCGCTCGGCCAATCACGGCCAGGCCACCGACGCCGACCTGGCCAGGATGGCCGAACTCGGCATCACCACCATCGTCGACCTGCGCCGCCGCCGCGAGCGCGACCGCGAGCCGTCGCGCCGCTGGCCGGGTTTCGCCGGCCAGGTGATCGAGAACGACATCGAGGGCGTGGAGACCGACTGGGCCGAGGGCATCGCCGCCGCCGAGCGGGTGGACGCCGAGTGGTTCCGCCAGGACAGTCTCGGCTTCTATCGCGAGGCGCCCCACGCCCCGCGCCACGTCGACCTGTTCCGCCGCTACTTCCGGGCCATCGCCGAGACGCAGGGCGCCCTGGTGGTGCACTGCGCGGCGGGCAAGGATCGCACCGGCCTGATCTGCGCGCTCACCCACCACATCGCCGGCGTCCACCGCGACGACACGCTGGCCGACTATCTGGCCACCAAC
>JAZKBZ010000115.1:19446-21025 GCA_040388315.1 Pseudomonadota bacterium
TCGATGCGGGATGATGAGGGCGTGAGCACCTGGGAAGAGCGGATGGCCGCGCGGATGGACTTCCTGCGCACCTATATCCTCGACCTGACGGGCAAGCTGGTGGACGACGAGGGCCTGCGCCAGGCCGCCAGCGTGCATCCGGACTATCTCGACCACGGCCTGGCGGCGATCGAGGCCAGCCATGGTGGTCTCGACCAGTATCTGGAGGAGGTGCTGGAGGTCGACGCCAAGCTGCGGACGAGGATCGAGGCGCGGATCCTGCGGTGATCCAAACCCCGCCGGGATGAGCGGATTGGGGTGGCATTGCGCTGACGCCCCTCGCGGCCTAATCGTCGCCGGCCATTTTGTTCGGGGACATCTCATGCAGAGCTTCCAGCCGCCGCGCCGCATCCTGATGGGGCCCGGCCCCTCCGACGTCAGCCCGCGGGTGCTGGCGGCCTGCGCGCGGCCCACCATCGGTCACCTGGACCCGGCCTTCCAGGACCTGATGGAGGAGATCAAGGCGGGGCTGTCGCGGCTGTTCAACGCCGACGGCTACGCCTGCGTGCCGCTGCCGGCGCCCGGCACCGCCGGGATGGAGGCGGCGATCATGAACCTGCTGGAGCCCGGCGACCGGGCGGTGATCGCCATCAATGGCGCCTTCGGCGGCCGCATGGCCGACATGGCCGACCGGGCCGGCGCCGAGGTGGTCAAGGTGGAGTTCGAATGGGGCCAGCCCGTCGATCCCGCCAAGGTCGAGGCCGCGATGGCCGGCGGTCCGGTGAAGGTCCTGGCCTTCGTCCACGCCGAGACCTCCACCGGCGCCAGGAGCGACGCCGCCGCCCTGTGCGCCCTGGCCCGCAAGTACGGCGCCCTGTCGGTCGTCGACTGTGTCACCTCCCTGGGGGGCATCGTGGTGGACGCCGCGGCCTGGGACGCCGACGTCATCTATTCCGGCACCCAGAAGTGCCTCTCGGCGCCGCCCGGCCTGTCGCCCATCTGCCTGTCGACGCGGGCGCAGGCGGCCATCACCGGGCGCAAGACCAAGGTCCGCAACTGGCTCTTGGATTTCAACCTGCTGATGGCCTACTGGGGCGGCGAGGGCGGCCGGACCTATCATCACACGGCCCCCATAAACGCATTATATGGGCTCCATGAAAGCCTGGTGGCCCTGTTCGAGGAAGGCCAGCAGGCGGTGCTGGTCCGCCACGCGCGGTCCCACGAGGCGCTCGCCGCCGGGATCGAGGCCGCCGGCCTGAAATTCCTGGTGGACCCCGCCCACCGCCTGCCGCAGCTCAACGCCGTGATCGTGCCCGAGGGGATCGACGAGGCCGCCGTGCGCGCCCACGTGCTGGCCAAATGGGACCTGGAGCTGGGGGCGGGGCTCGGCCCCCTGAAGGGCAAGATCTGGCGCATCGGCCTGATGGGCGCCTCGGCGACGCCCTGGCACGTGCGGGTCTGCCTGACGGCGCTCTGCGAGGCCCTGAACGCCCAGGGGTTTAAGACCGATGGCGCGGCGGCGGTGGCCGCGGCGGAGGCGACGCTGGGGTAGGGCGCGACTTAGCGGCCCGGCCCCCTCACACCTCCTCTCCCCCGCAAG
>JAZKBZ010000116.1:0-835 GCA_040388315.1 Pseudomonadota bacterium
CGCGCTCCTGGGGGGCGCCATCCTGGGCCTGGCCGGCGGCCTGCTGCTGATCCGCGCGCGCTGGGGCGGCAGCCGCGTCCTGGCCGTGGCCCTGACCCTGGCGGCGTTCGCCCTGGGCGGCTTCGCGGCCGGCAAGCTGCGCACAGAACAGGTCCGCGCGCCTCAGGCGCCCGGCGGCCAGGGCATGGCCACCATCGAGGCCTTCGTCGTCGACGTCGCCAGTCCGGGGCAGGGCGGTCCGCGCCTTTTGCTGGCGCCGATCCGGGTCGGTGGCCTGTCCCCCGAGGCGACGCCGATCCGAGCGCGGGTGACCCTGCAGGCCCACGCGGTCCTGCCGCCCCCGGGAACCGCCATACGCCTGCGCGGCATGCTCAATCCGCCCCCGCCGCCCGCCAGCCCCGGCTCCTACGACTTCGCCCGCGACGCCTTCTTCGAGGGAATCGGCGGGGTCGGCTTCACCCTCACCCAGCCCCGGCAGATCTTCGCCGAGCCGCCACCCTGGCGGCTGGCCCTGGAGATGCGCGTCAACGCCGCCCGCTGGGTCCTGGCGCGGAAGATCGTCGATCAGATGGGGGTGGAAAGCGGCGGCCTGGCCGCGGCCATGGTGACGGGGCACGAGGCCTTCGTGCCCAGGGAACAGGTGGACGCCCTGAGGGCGGCGGGCCTGGCCCACATCATCTCCATTTCCGGTCTGCACATGGCTATCGTCGGCGGCTTCGCCTTCGCCGGCGTCCGCCTGCTGATCGCCGCCTGGCCGTGGCTCGCCTTGCGTCTCTCCAGTAAGAAGGCCGCGGCCCTGGCCGGCCTCACCGCCGTCCTGGCCTATCTGGTGCTG
>JAZKBZ010000116.1:845-7132 GCA_040388315.1 Pseudomonadota bacterium
GGAAGCATCTGCTTCCTGCTCATGCTCGGCGCACTGGCCTATCTGGTGCTGTCGGGCGCCCCGGCGCCGGCCGAGCGGGCGGCGATCACCGCCTGCGCCGCCTTCGGGGCCATCCTGGTGGATCGCCGCGCCATCAGCCTGCATACCCTGGCCATCGCCGCCCTCGTGATCCTGGCCCTGCAGCCCGAGGCGGTCACCGAGCCGGGCTTCCAGATGTCCTTTGCGGCCACCACCGCGCTCGTCGCCCTGGCCGAGCTCTGGCCCCGGCCGGTGCGGGAGATCAACGCGCCCTGGCCGATCCGCGGCGTCCAGGCGGTCGGAACCTGGCTGGGCGCCAGCCTGGCCGCCAGCTTCGTGGCCGGCCTGGCCACAGGCCCCTTCGCCATGCAGCATTTCAACCGGGTCTCCACCTTCGGCCTGGCCGCCAACCTGCTGGTGGCGCCGATCTCGTCCTTCCTGATGATGCCGGCCCTGGCCCTGGGGGCGGTGCTGGCGCCCCTGGGCCTGGGCGAGGCTCCCCTGCGGGCGGCGGGTCTCGCCATCGAGACCATGAACCGCATCGCCGCCGCCGCCGCGGGGCTCCCCCACGCCCAGGTCATCGTGGCCAGCGCGCCCGCCTGGACCCTGCCGGCGGCCTTCCTGGGAATCCTGTGGCTCTGCCTGTGGAAGGGGCCGCTGCGCTGGGCGGGCCTGCCCCTGGCGCTGGCCGTCACCCTGACCCCGCGCCCGCCGCCCCCGGACATCTGGATCGCCGCCGACGGCTCGACCCTGGCGGTGCGGGAGGAAAGGCAGGCCGTCCTCTTCCGCCCGGACGTGAAGCTGTTCGGCGCCGAGCTCTGGGCGCGGCGGCGCGGCCTGGAGCCGGCCGCGGACGGTCTTGCGGCCCGCGACGCCCTCTATGACTGCGACCGCTGGTCCTGCGCGCCGAGGGCGGGGTCGACGCCGCGCGTGGCCGCCGTGTTCACCCGGCGCGCCTCCACCATCGAGCGGAAGCTGCCGCTGTTCTGCCAAGGGGCCGATGTGGTGGTGGTGCGGGGCGCGGCCCGTCCGGCCGACTGCCCCGACGCGTTGTTGCTGACCGAGGACGACTTCGCCCGCGGCGGCTCGGCCGAACTCTATCGCACGGCGCGGGGCTGGAGGATCGTCTGGGCGCAGACCCTGCGGGGCCGGCGCCCATGGACGACCTAGTGATACTTGCGGATCAGGCCGACGAGGCGGCCCTGAACCTGGACCTGGTCGGGGCCGAAGATACGGGTCTCATAGGCCGGGTTGGCGGCCTCCAGGGCGATGGAGGCGCCCTTCTTGCGCAGGCGCTTGAGGGTGGCTTCCTCGCCCATCACCAGGGCCACGACGATCTCGCCGGAGGTGGCGGTGTCGGTCTTGCGGATCACCACATAGTCGCCGTCCAGGATGCCGGCGTTGATCATGGAGTCGCCCTGGACCTCGAGGGCGAAGTGCTCGCCCGCGCCCAGCATGCTCTCGGGCACGTGCATCCGATCGCGCTCCTGCTGGATCGCCTCGATGGGCGTGCCGGCGGCGATCTTGCCGAGGATGGAGATCTCGCGGGTGTCGTTGGCCGCCGCCGGCTGCGGGGCGGACGATCCAGCCTCCACCAGCTGCGGCTTGAAGGGCGCGCGGCCCTTGGGCGGGGAGGAGGTGGTGGCCTGCTGCGGCAGCTTCACCACTTCCAGGGCCCGGGCCCGGTGCGGCAGGCGGCGCAGGAAGCCGCGCTCCTCGAGCGCCGTGATCAGGCGGTGGATGCCGGACTTCGACGCCAGGTCGAGGGCCTCCTTCATCTCGTCGAAGGATGGCGAGACGCCGCTCTCCTTGATCCGCTCATGGATGAACATGAGCAATTCGTGCTGTTTGCGGGTGAGCATGGACGTAGAGCCCTTAAAGAACAAAGCAGAAACCGTGCCGATGTTCTCTAGACGTTCTTCGTTAATGTCAAGTTGACCGCGATCTAGGCCAGCAGGGCCTTGGCGGCGGAGGCGACATCGGCCTGCCGCATCAGGCTCTCGCCCACCAGCATGGCGCTGGCCCCGGAGCGCTCCAGGCGGGCGGCGTCGGCCGGCGTGAAGATGCCGCTTTCCGTGACCAGCAAGGCGTTTGCGGGCGCGAGCGCCGCCAGCCGCTCGGTGATGGCCAGGTCGATCTCGAAGCTGCGCAGGTCGCGGTTATTGACCCCCACCAGGGTCGCGCCGAGCGCCCCGGCCCGGGCCATCTCGGCCTCGTCGTGGACCTCCACCAGGGCGTCCATGCCGAATCGCGCCGCCTCTCTCATCAACTCGGCGGCGATGGAATCATCGACCATGGCCAGGATCACCAAGATGGCGTCGGCCCCGAGCGCCCGGGATTCGGCCACCTGCCAGGGGTCCACCAGGAACTCCTTGCGCAGGCAGGGCAGGGCGCAGGCGTCGCGGGCCGCGGTCAGGAAGCTGTCGGCGCCCTGGAAACTCGGTCCATCGGTCAGCACCGACAGGCAGGCCGCGCCGCCGGCCTCATAGGCGCGGGCCAGGGCCGGCGGGTCGAAGTCGGCGCGGATCAGCCCCTTCGACGGCGAGGCCTTCTTGATCTCGGCGATCAGGGCGAGGCGACCCGGCGCGTGGGCGCGCTCCAGGGCGGCGCGGAAGCCCCGGGGGGCGGAGGCCTGGGCCGCGGCGGCCTCGACCTGGGCCACGGTGCGCAGGGCCTTCCGCTCGGCGACCTCGTCACGCTTGTAGGCGGCGATCTTGGCGAGGATGTCGCTCACGGGGCGCTCGTGATGGCCACGAGCTGGTCCAGGGCCCGCCGGGCCCGGCCGTCGTCGATGACCGCCCGCGCCAGGTCGATCCCGTCGCGCAGGGTCTCCACCTTTTCCCCCACGAGGAAGGCGGCGGCGGCGTTGAGCAGCACGATGTCGCGATAGGCCCCGGTCTCGCCGTCGAGCAGGGCGCGCAGGGCCACGGCGTTCTCGGCGGGGGTTCCCCCGGTCAGGTCGGCCAGGGCCGCGCGCTTCAGGCCCACGGCCTCGGGGGTCACGGTGAACAGCCGCGACTGGCCCTCGCGCCATTCGGCGACCACGGTCTCCCCCGTGGTGGTCATCTCGTCCATGCCGCCGCCATGCACCACCCAGGCCCGCTCGGTTCCCAAGGCGCCCAGCACGCGGGCCAAGGGCTCGACCCAGCGTTCGGCGAAGACTCCCATGACCTGGCGTTTGGCGCCGGCCGGATTCGTCAACGGTCCCAACAGGTTGAACAGGGTTCTGAACCCCAATTCGGCCCGGATCGGCGAGACGTGGCGCATGGCGCCGTGGTGGGCCTGGGCGAACATGAAGCAGATCCCGGCCTCGTCCAGCGCCTGCAGCTGGCGCTCCGTCGAGGCGGAGATGTCGACCCCCAGCTCGGCCAGCACGTCGGCCGCCCCCGAGCGCGAGGAGAGCGCCCGGTTGCCGTGCTTGGCCACCTTCAGGCCCCCGCCGGCGACCACGAAACCCACGGCGGTGGAGATGTTGAGGGTGTGCAGGCCATCCCCGCCGGTGCCGCAGACGTCGATGACGTCATGGGGATGATCCAGCGTCACGGCGGCGCGGCGCATGGCCCGCGCGCAGGCGGTGATCTCGCCGACGGTCTCGCCGCGCAGGCGCATGGCGGTGATGGCGGCGGCCACCTGGGCCGGCGTCGGCTCGCCGCGCAGGCAGGCGGCGAAGAAGTTTCCGGCGTCCTCCTCCGACAGGGTCGCGCCGTCGGCCAGCAGGCCCAGCAGAGGCTTGAAGGCGTCCGACATCAGGCCGGAACGGTCCGCGGCGCGCCGGCCAGGTCCAGGAAATTGGCCAGCAGCTGGTGGCCGCCCTCGGTGGCGATGGATTCGGGGTGGAACTGCACCCCGTGGATCGGCCGGGTCCTGTGCTGGAAGCCCATGACCTCGCCGTCGTCGGTCCAGGCGGTGACCTCCAGGACGTCGGGCATGGTCTCCTTGGCCACCGACAGGCTGTGATAGCGGGTGGCGGTGAAGGGGTTGGGCAGGCCGGCGAACACCCCCTTGCCGGTGTGGTGGATGGGGCTGGTCTTGCCGTGCATGATCGCCTTGGCGCGCACCACCTGGCCGCCGAAGGCCTGGCCGATGGCCTGATGGCCCAGGCAGACCCCCAGGATCGGCAGGTCCTGCGGCGCGCCGGTGATCAGGGACAGGCAGATGCCGGCCTCGTTGGGGGTGCAGGGCCCTGGCGACAGCAGGATCCCGTCGGGCTTCAGCCCCAGGGCTTCCTGAACCGTCAGGGCGTCATTGCGATAGACGAGCGTCTCGGCCCCCAGCTCGTTCAGATAGTGGACGAGGTTGTAGGTGAAGCTGTCGTAGTTATCGATGACCAGGATCATAGGCGTTCATCTAGGCTGTAGGCGCTGCTGCGCCAAGTCCGCGCATTGCGCGCGATGCAAGTTGAGCGGAGGCTGTGGCCATGCCGCCCGCTGATTCCGTCCTCGACGCCGACCAGATCGCCCGCGCCCGCCTGTTGCTGGCGACGCCGGCGGCCAAGGAATCCATGTGGCCGGTGCTCTGCGCCGCGGCCTTCGCCGCCTCCACGGCGCTGACGCTGGCCACCGCCATGATCCTGGCCCCGCCGGTGATCACCCAGCACGTGGTGCAGGGCGACCGCTAGCCCTCAGGCTCAGACGAAGCGCCAGCTCTCCTCGGCCGCGCGGCGCAGGGCGCGGGCCTTGTGCAGCGTCTCGTCGTACTCGGCGTCGGGATCGCTATCGACCACGACCCCACCGCCGGCCTGGACGTACATCATGCCGTCCTTGAAACAGGCGGTGCGCAGGACGATGCAGGTGTCCACCGAGCCGTCGGCGCCGAAATAGCCCACGGCCCCGGCATAGGCGATGCCGCGCTTCTCCAGCTCCAGCTCGTCGATGATCTGCATGGCGCGGACCTTGGGGGCGCCCGAGAGCGTGCCGGCGGGCAGGGCGGCCATCAGCACGTCCACGGGGTCCAGCCCCTCCGGCGCGTCGCCCTCGACATTGGAGACCAGGTGCATGACGTGGCTGTAGCGCTCGACGAAGAAGCTGGCGGTCACCCGCACGTGCGATCCCTTGGAGGGCTTGGGGGGCTCGTTGGCGCCGGGCTTGTTCAGCATCGCCACCCGGCCCACGTCGTTGCGGCCCAGGTCCAGCAGCATCAGGTGCTCGGCGCGCTCCTTGGGGTCGGTGATCAGCTCGGCCTCCAGGGCCAGGTCCTCCTCCGGCGTCGCGCCGCGGGGACGGGTGCCGGCGATGGGGCGGATGGTGATCTTGCCGTCCCGCAGACGCACCAGGATCTCCGGGCTTGAGCCCGCCAGCTGGAAGTCCCCGAAGTTCAGATAGAACAGGAAGGGCGAGGGGTTCATCCGCCGGAGCGACCGGTAGAGGGCGAAGGGATCGCGGCTGAAGGGCGCCCGGAACCGGTGGCTCGGCACCACCTGGAAGATGTCGCCGGCGCGGATGTAGTCCTTGGCCCGCTCCACGATGGCGCGATAGTCCTCGCGGCTGACCGGGGTGGTGAAGGTGTCGGGCTCGGCGACGCCGTCGCCGGCCAGGGGCGGGGCCGGCTTGCGGAAATCTGCCATCACGCCTTCCAGCCGCGCCCTGGCTGCGGCGAAGGCGCCATGGGCGGTGTCGGCGTCGGGCCGCACCGTCGTCACCAGGATGATCTCCTGGGCGATGGCGTCGAAGATGGCCACGATGGAGGGCCGGATCATCAGGCCGTCGGGCAGGTCCAGGGGGTCGGGATTGACGCCGGGCAGCTTCTCCACCAGCCGGATCATGTCGTAGCCGATGGCCCCGAACACCCCCGCCGACATCGGCGGCAGGCCGGCCGGCAGGTCCAGGCGCGAGGCCGCCACCAGGTCGCGCAGCGAATCCAGGGCGCCGCCCTGTTGCGTAACGAATTGGCCAGCGGCGATGCCGGCGCCCTGCGCGATCTCCGCCACGTCGCCCCGGCATCTCCAGACCAGGTCGGGCTTCATGGCGATCACGGAATAGCGGCCCCTCCAGGCGCCGCCCTCCACGCTCTCGAACAGAAAGGCGTAGGGCCGGCCGTGGGCGATCTTCAGATAGGCCGAGACCGGGGTCTCGAGGTCGTCGATCAGACGGGTCCAGACCACCTGCGGCGCGCCTTGGGCATATTTCTGCTCAAAGTCCGCAAACGCAGGTTCGATCGTCACTTCGTCTTCTCCGTCTTGGCGCCCTTGGCGTCCTTCTTGGTCTCGAGGGGCTCGAGGCCGAGCGCGATACGCGCATTGTTGGGATAGGTCTTCACCTTCACCAGGGACC
>JAZKBZ010000116.1:7142-13774 GCA_040388315.1 Pseudomonadota bacterium
GCCTTGCGGGCGTCCTCCTGGATCTCGCGGAAGGTCCCCTCGGTCATCTGGGGACGGCTTTCCTCGGTGATGCGGGCGAGCGTCGGGCCAGTGGGCGCGCGGACCGCCTCCAGCTTGCCCACGATCAGGCCGAAGGTGGTGGCCTCGGCGGTGAACACCTCGCCGGACTTGGCGTTGAAGGCCTTGATCAGGGCGTCGCGGGACAGGATCTTGTTCTGGCCGGCGTTCTGGCGGTCGACGCCCGCCACGTGGCCCACGCGGCCGCCCACGGTGGCGGCGACGGTCTCCAGGCTCTCACCCTTGCGGACCCGCGCGGCCAGCTCATCGGCCTTGGCCTGCAGGCGCTTGACCATCTCGCGCATCATCCAGACGCGGGTCAGCTGCGGCTTGACCTCGGCGAGCGGCGGCAGGGCCTTGGGAATGATCTTGTCGACGCGGATGGCGTAGTATTCGCCCTGGCCGGCCTCCTCGACCTCGCTCTCGCCGCCCTGGGGCAGGCTGAAGGCGGTCTTCAGCAGCTTCTCGTTGACGCCCGCCACCGGCTGGCCCAGCGGGCTGCCGCCCTGTTCGGAGACCGGGCCAAGGGTCAGCACCGGCACATTGGCCTTCTTGGCCGATTCGATCAGGTTGGCGCCGCCGCCGTGGGCTTCGTCATAGGCCTGGGTCATCTCGTAGACCTTCTCGGCCGCGGCGTCCTTGCGCAGCTCGGCCTCCAGCTGGGGCCGGATCTGCTCCAGGGTGACGGCCTGGCCGGGCGTGATCTTGCTGACGGCGATCACCGCGAAGCCGAGGTCGCCTTTCACCGGGGTGATCTGGCCCACCGGCAGGCTGAAGGCCACCTGGCCCACCTTGGGGTCGGCGATGGCCGCCCGCGGCTTGTCGGCATAGGTGATGGCGTCGACGCCCAGGGACTTGGCGATCGCGGCCGGGGCCTCGCCCTTGGCCAGGCGCGCGGCCACGGTCTGGGCGGCCGCGGCGTCCTTCACCGGAATCTGGATCAGGCTGCGGGTCTCGGGCCGCGACAGCGTATCCTTGCGGAACTCGAAGCGCTTCTGCAGCTCCGCCGGGTCGATCGCCAGGTTGGCGCTGACCATGGCGGGGCTGAAGCGGACCACGGTCAGGACGCGGAACTCGGGCCGCGTCAGGGCCGCGGCGTTCTCCTTCATCAAGGTCGTGAGCTGGGCGTCGGTCGGCAGGGGCGGCGGGGTCACGGTGCGCGGGTCGATGGTGAAGTAGCCCACGTCGCGGCTTTCCAGGCCGTAGATGGCGCCCAGCGCGGTGTAGGCGCGGGGCACGCGCAGGCCGTTGGCGATGGCCGAGGCCAGGTGCGCCTCGGCGACCTGGTCGCGCATGATCATCTCGAAGGCCGGCGGGGTCAGGCCGTTTTCGTTCAGGCGCTGGGCGTAGAGGTTCTTGTCGAAGCGGCCGGACACCTGGTCGAAGAAGGCCGGAATCTTCTGCAGCTCCCGGGTGATCAGCACGTCGGAGGGCCGCACGCCGATCTTCCACAGCATCTCGCCGAAGGCCTCGCGGTTGGCGACGTCGTTCAGGACCCGGGTGTCCAGGCCGTTGGCCGCGGCGATCTCATTGGTGATCGGCTGGCCCACCTGCTGCTCGGCGCCTTTGCGGAAATTGTCGAACTCCCGCTTGAAATCGGCCACCGAGACCTTCCGCGATCCCGCCGTGACGACGGAGTTGGAAACCCCGCCCTTGAAGACGTCGTTGATTCCGAAGAGGGCGAAGCTGACGACCAGCAGGCCGATCAGCAGGGCGGCGACCCAGGATTTCGCGAAGGTACGGATGGCGGCGAGCATGTGGGCGGTCTTCCTGGCCCCGCGGGGCGAGCAGTGGAACGGGCGGTATAGTGGAGGCCGCTTGGCCCCCGCAAGCGCGTGACAGAAAACACAAGGCGCCTTACTCGCCCAGGGAACACGACAAAAGCGAGGCCTTGATGACCGCCCCCACCCCCCTGATCGCCGGAAACTGGAAGATGAACGGGGATTCCGCGTCCCTCGGGGAGGCGCTGGCCACGGCCGCCGGCCTCGGATCGACCCGGGCCCGCGTCGCCATCTGCCCGCCCGCCACCCTGGTTTCGCGCATGGCCAATGCGCTGAAGGCCACCAATGTGCTGGTGGGCGGCCAGGACTGCCGCGCCGAGGCCGCCGGCGCCTATACCGGCGACATCGCCGCCGGCATGCTGGCCGACGCCGGCGCCGAGCTGGTGATCCTCGGCCACTCCGAACGTCGCAGCGGCTATGGCGAAACCGACGCCCTGGTGGCCGCCAAGACGGTGGCGGCCCTCGCCGCCGGCCTGGAGCCCATCGTCTGCGTCGGCGAGACCCTGGAGCAGCGCAAGGCCGGCAAGGCCCTGGAGATCGTCACCGGACAGGTGAGGGGCTCTCTGCCCGCCGACCTGGCCGGCAAGGCCTTCTGCGTCGCCTATGAGCCCGTCTGGGCCATCGGCACGGGCCTCACCCCCTCCACCGAGGAGATCGTCGAGGTCCACCGCGCCATCCGCGCCACCCTGACGGACGTCTTTGGCGCCCACGGCGCGACGGTGGCCATCCTCTACGGCGGCTCGGTGAAACCCTCCAACGCCGCCGAGATCCTCCACGCCGACGAAGTGGGCGGCGCCCTGGTGGGCGGCGCCTCGCTCAAGGCCGCCGACTTCCTGGGAATCATCGGGGCGGTCTGAGGCTGAGGCGGCCCCGGTCCAGCTAAATCACCGCCCGGTCGAACCGCACCCGGAAGAACCGCGTCTCCACGCCCTCGATGCCGAAGTCGTTGTCGTTCACCAGCAGGAGTTCGCGGTCCGACAGCGCGATCATGCCCTCAAGGTCCGGGGCGACCTCCGGAGCCTCGTCGCTGGTGAAGATCAGTTCCTTGTCGAGCGCCTCGGCGCCGGTCAGGTCGACCGCGTAGATCTTGCTGGTATGGGTGATGCGCTCCAGCACCAGCAACCGGCCGGGGCCCACGCACAGCAGCTCACCGATCTTCAGGTCGCTGGGCGCCACCGGTCCCGCCGCGAGGTCCCTCAGGAAGCTTTCCGGGGGATCGAGGGGATAGCTGTGCTCGGCCAGCAGCGCGCCGGACACCGCGTCCAGGGTCCATATCCGCGCCGCCTGGGCGTCGTCGCCCTCGAAGGCGCTCTGGAACCCGGCATAGAGCCGCGTCTCGTCGTCCGACACCGCCAGGCCCTCGAACCCGCGGTTGAAACGCCGGCGGCCCGCCATGGACGGCAGGATGTCCCGCGCGTCGGGTAGGACCAGCCCCTCCGGCGTCCAGCGCCGATCGACCACGCCATCGGCCCGCACCTTCATCAGCGATGGCCCGTATTCCTCCGCGACCCAGAACGAGCCGTCGGTCAGGGCCACGACCGCTTCGCTGTCGGCGCCGTTCGGATCGGCGCCCAGGGGCCGGCCATCCAGGTCGAACAGCGGCTCCATCGCTGCGGCGTCGCCGCCGGGCAGGGGCAGGCCGGTGATCGGCGCCCCCGAGGCCGCCCGCAGCGGCAATGTCCTCAGCCACTCGACCCGGTTTCCCGTGATCTGCAGTTCCGACAGGCTCGGCCCGAACTCGGGCATCGGCAGGATCTTGGCGCCCGGCACATCGCGTAGGTGGGTGAGCCCCTGCACGCCATAGATATTCCGAGCCTGATCTACCTTCAGGTTGGGGCCCCGGTCTCCCAGCGCCCATAGTCGTCCGGGCCGATCACCGGGGCGTCGCGTCAGGCCCGAGCCTAGCCCCAGGGTGGCGCGCAGCACCTGGTCGGGCAGCACCACCTCGCCCAGCGAACGATCCTGCCAGGCCAGCCGTTCGACCGTGAAGCGCGGCGGCGTCATGCAAATCCTTCTGAAGCGGCCTGTCGGATTCGATAGCTTGAACCGCGCCTGCGCATCGCGACGATCCTCCGGATCGCAGAGCGTCGCCACACCGGAGTTCGACCATGACCGAAATGACCTCCTATCTCGGCTGGAAGATCGACTACAGCCAGCCGGTGGGCGAGGCGGCCTATCTGCATCCCGGCTCGGTGCACTGGCGGGTCTACAAGAACCCCATCGCCCTGGCCGTCGGCGGCGTGGCCGCGGTGCTGCTGGAGTTCGCCGACGCCCGGATCCGCTCCGGGGTCTGGGACCATTCCACCTACAAGGCCGACCCCATCGGCCGCTCCAAGCGCACGGGCGTGGCGGCCATGGTGGGGGTCTATGGCCCGCAGAGCGCGGCCCGGCGGGTGATCCAGGGTGTCTCCAACATGCACGCCCGGGTCGAGGGGGCGACGCCTGCCGGCGAGGCCTACAAGGCGCTCGATACCGAACTGCTGGACTGGGTCAGCGCCACGGCGGCCTATGGATTCCTCAACGCCTATGACCAGTTCGTCTCGCCGGTCTCGGAGGCCGACAAGACCCGCTTCTACGAGGAGGGTGGCCCCATCGCCCGGCTCTACGGCGTCCAATACTCGCCCAAGTCGACCGCCGACTTCCTGGGCATGATGGACAAGCTGGCCGACCGCTTCGAACCGCACCCCATCGTCGAGGAGTTCCTGGCCATCATCCAGTCGGGTCAGGCCGCGCCGGGGCTGCCGAAGTTCCTGCACCGGGCGCTGGCCCGCGCCTCGGTCTCCCTGCTGCCGCCCATCGTCCGGGAAAAACTGGCCCTGGGGCCGGCGTACGACCTGACCGCCGCCGACCGCCTGGCCCTGAAGATCGCCGGCAAGCTGGCCGACCGGATTCCCGTGCGCGACTCCGCGCCGTGCCAGGCCAGCCGGCGCATGGGCCTGCCCGAAGACTTCCTCTACCGGGGCCGGCGAGCTCAGGACCGCCTGCTGGCGGAACTCTGGGCGGCGCCTGCGCCACCGCTCCGGCCGCAAGCCGTCGAGGGCTGACCCGGCGGAGGGCCTCAGCCCTTCAGCTCCACCGTGTTCCCCTCGGGGTCCTGCAGATAGATCGACAGCCCGTCGCCGTGGGCGCCGTAGCGCTCACCCTCGTCGCTGATGGCCACGCCGTGGGCGGCCAGGTGCGTCCGGATGACCGAGTCGTCGAAACCCTTCACCGTCAGGCAGAAGTGGTCGAGGTTGCGGCCCTCCCGGCCCGGGGCCGCGCCGCCCGGCTTACCGAGGGGGCCGTCGACCGTGACCAGGTCGATCAGGCTGACGCCCGCCCGCAGGTGGGTGAGGCCAAGCTCCGGCCGGTCCCAGTCCACCGAACAGCCCAGGACCTGCGTGTAGAAGGCGATCATCGCCGCCTTGTCTTGGATACGCAGGACGATGTGGTCGAAGCCCGCCAGGGCGATGGGATGATCGGACATGGTCGCGGCTCCGGAGCGGTTCTCTCGTGTCAGATAGTCGGGCGTGGCGGACACGCTAGAGCAGCAGCCCGAACAGCCGGCAGTCGCGGCGGTCGCCGTCGCGCAGGACGTGGCCCCGCAGCAGGCCTTCCTCGGTGAAGCCCAGCTTCTCCAGCAGGGCGTCGGAGCGGCGATTGCCCAGGTGGGTGCGCGCCGTCAGCCGCCGCAGGCCCGTGGAGGCGGCGTAGGCGATCACCGCCCGCATGGCCTCCACGGCGTAGCCTTGTCCCCAGGCGCCGCGCCCCAGCATGAAGCCCACCTCGGCCCGCTTGTGCCGGCGCTCGATGTCCGACAGGTCGCAGCAGCCCAGGAACTCGTCCCCCTGTAGGGTGCGCATGGCCCAGTAGAGCGCCCGGCCCGCGGCCATGTCCTCCACCTGTCCGGCGACGATGGCCCGCACCAGGTCGGGATCGTCGATTTCGGGCACGTCCCAGTGGGCCATGACCTCGGCGTCGTTCATCAGCGGGAACAGCAGATCGGCGTCGGAGACCTCAAGAGGGCGGAGGTTCAGGCGTTCGGTTTCGAGAATCATGGTCTTGCCCGCGAACTGCGACGCCCTAGCTATGGCCTTGCGGCCATCTCAGTGGTAGAGCGCGCGCTTCATTTCGGCTCCGCTTAGGCCGAGGCTATCGGACGTACACATGCTGCTTGGCATCCTGCTCACCATCCACATCATCGTCTGCGTCTGCCTCATCGTCGTGGTGCTGATGCAGCGCTCGGAAGGTGGGGCGCTCGGCATGGGCGGCGGACCGACCGGTTTCATGAGCGCCCGCGGCGCCGGCGACCTGCTCACCCGCGTCACCTGGATCCTCGGCTCCACCTTCTTCGTGCTCAGCCTGGCGCTGACCCTGCTGTCGGGCCGGCAGGGCGCTGCGGAGTCCGTCGTCGACCGCATGAAGATCGACGCCATCGACCCCAACAAGCTGAACCAGCCCCCGCAGCCGGCCAGTCCCAGCGCCGCCCCCGCGCCCCTGACCGCGCCCACCCCGCAGGTCCGCAACCCCTTCACCGGCGAGGCGGAGGGGACGTCCCCGGCCGCCCCCACCAACCCCTGATCTGATCGCCATGGTCGATCTGGCGTCAGCGCCGCGCCCGCGGCGTGATCCCCTATGGGTGGGTCGAGGTGCGGCGTTTGCGCCCGCAAGCAAGTTTCACGAATCACCACAGCGCGCGCGCTGCGAATCACGGCTAATCTGAACGCCCATGACGCGGTACATTTTCATCACCGGCGGCGTGGTCTCCTCCTTGGGGAAGGGTCTGGCCTCCGCGGCGCTCGGCGCGCTCCTGCA
>JAZKBZ010000117.1:0-9137 GCA_040388315.1 Pseudomonadota bacterium
AGACCCCGGCAGAGACCTTCGCCGAGTGTGTTGCGGCGATCAGTTGAACCCACCGTCGCAAGCGGTCGCGGCTCGAGTCGCGGCAAGCAGCCGTTCCCCAGATCGCCGTAAACCGGACTCTGTCGACGGCAGCGAAGGGTGGCTTTCGGACATTGAGTTGCCATCGCAATTGCGACGTCCTATCGGCTGCAAGCCGGATGCGGATCGTTGTGACAATGTTGAGTCCGACCAACCGATACGGTTACGGCGAGAGCCGCAACTGAAAGCGCAACGAAGGCGATTGCGGCTACGCCACGAAGGGTGCGCTTCGTGGGAGACAGGTGGCGTTGCTGTTGTTCTACACGCGAACCCCACCCCTTCTTTACAATTACCCAGCGGGTGAGTGCCCAAACGGTCAACCAAAGCCCAACGAGTGCCCATCGACCGAAGGCTTCTCTAGGATAAAGCCAGTCGTTCACCACGAAAGCGGCAGCCCACGCCCACATCGTGTTTATGAAGGAAACCGCGAAAACTCCGTCGCCGTGCTTCCAGCTCTTCGTCACTATGGATTTGGGCCGAGCAATAGAGAGGTAGTCGTGGCCGAACACATAGATCGAGGCATAGATGCCTCTCCATACCGCTGCAAAAATCCTCATGGCCGCCCCTATCGCGGAGGGATGATAGCTGCCTCGGTTGCGGGCAGAAAGCAGACCTTCGGAACCCATGAGATGGGTGGCAAGCGGACGGTCGGACTGCCACCGAAAGTAAAGTTAGGCTGACCAGGCGGCGTTCTGCAGGACTAGCCGATATCCGTCTGGGTCCTCGAAGCTGACACCCTTCCTTTCCCAATAGGGATTGAACGACGCCACCGGGTCGAAGCCAGCGTCGCGCATCTGCTGCACAGCGGCTCTCCACTGTTGCGTGTCAGGCAGATAGAAGACGATCAAATTGTCCTGGCTTGGCGCGCGTCCGACAACATGCCCCTGCGTGTGCGTAAACTCGAAGTGGTAGGGTGCGGAATGCGCACCAAGCATCATCCCATCGAAGCCATCGTGTCCGGTAAAGCGGTAGAGAACATCTAGCCCGAGCCCATCCCGATAGAATGGCAGCAGGGCATCTAAGTCGTCGGTCGGTCGCGCGACGCGTAGGGTGGGAACTGCGGCCATCGGCTCAAACTATGTCGGCTGACGGCGAACCTCAACGTCCGCAGAGGGTCGAAAGCGGGCCTAGCGGACCTGGCCGGAAGCGGACATTGCCCGAGCCGCCCGATAGCCGACCTTCCGAGGGTCCACTGAGAGCGGATGTTGCATTCCGGCGCGGGGGGCGGACATTCCCCCAAACGTCAGAAGAAGTGCTCGCCGTGGATGATCCGGCAACCTGGCAATGCGGCGGCGATGTGTGGCGCGTGGACCCCTCCACAGACGATCAGGACCGCGCCCTCCGGGATCGCGACGTGGCGGATGGCGGCGATCATGGCCTGGGTGCGCGCCAGCGCTTTCTCGGGATCGATCAGGTCCTTGATCACGGCCTCCAGCCGCTGTTCAGCCGGAGTTTCCGGCTCACCACGGTCGCAGAAGATGTCGATGGTTCTGCGCACGGTCAGGTTCGACACCAAGGTGTCCATCTCTTGAACGAGCGCCCCAATCCGCTCCGCCGTCAGTCCGTCGCGCAAGATTGACGGCCCGGAGGGCTCGTGGCCACGCACGGGGACCCCGCGCCGCGCCGCCCAGCGGTATGCGACCAGCATCTCGGGTTTCTGGTGGGCGACGTCGCCCATTGTCACCGCATCGTCCGGCATCTCCAGGATCAGTTGATCGGGCGCCGCTTCGTCGAGAGCCTTCTCCAATGCCTCGAAGAGGGCGGCGTTCTGCACATGAGCGGCGCCGATGATGGAAAATCGCTGCACCCTCTTAGCCTCCGGTCCACGCGCACCTTGGCAGGACGAAACCCAACGGACCACACCAAGGTGACGGGGGTGAATTACGGTGACATCGCGTAACGCCTGCTTTCCGCCCGGAGGCTGGGGCGGCCTCGTGAGCCTAGTCAGGCTACGATTCGGCCCGCCAGGGGCTGTCGCCTATAAGAGACACTTACTTGACAGGAGCGACTTTGTGTCGCCTATGGTTGACGCATGATCGAGGTGCGCCAGACCGAGGTGTTCCGGACGTGGCTCGAGACGCTGCGCGACCGCAGGGCGGCGGCCAAGATCGCGGCCCGCCTCGCGCGGCTCGAACTTGGAAACTTCGGCGATGCCGAGTCGGTCGGCGAAGGCGTCTCCGAGCTCCGGATCCACTATGGACCCGGCTATCGGGCCTACCTTGTGCGACGAGGCGAAGTCCTCGTCATCCTGCTCTGCGGTGGCGACAAGTCATCGCAGGATCGGGATATCAAACGCGCCAAGGAAATGGCCCGGGACCTGGAGACTTGATCTGATGCCCCTGAAGACGAGCCGCTTTGACGCCGCCGCCGTTCTGGACACGCCCGAAGCCATCGAGGCGTTCCTGGAGGACGCCTTCGAATCCGGCGATCCGTCCTTCATCACCCATGCGCTGGGGGTCGTGGCGCGCGCCAAGGGGATGTCACAGCTGGCCGAAGAGACCGGTCTCTCCCGTCAGGCGCTTTACAAGGCGCTCAGCGCCGAGGGGCGCCCGGAGTTTGGCACCGTCTTGAAGGTGGCTGGAGCCCTCGGGTTCAGGCTGCATCCAGAGCGCGTTCCGGAGCCCATTTGAGGCGGCGCCCTTCCGCCTCATCCGGCATCTCAAGGCCCGCCGAGACAGGGGTCCTAGGCGCAAGGCCTAGGATGACGGGTGTGGGGGGCAGACATGACGAAGGGGAGCCGTGGGCTCCCCTTCGGGTAGGTCGGCGTCCGAGCCTCAGGCCGGTTCGGGGTCGGTCCGGGGGGAGAGGGGGACCGAGACGGCGGGGCCCATGGGGCGCTTGGAGTCGCTGTCGTCGCGGTTGGGGGCGACGCCCTTGAGGACGGCGATGATCTCGTCGCCGCTCAGGGTCTCGTATTCCAGCAGGGCCTTGGCCAGGGTGTGCAGGTCGTCCAGCTTGGTGGTGAGGATGCGGCGGGCCTCGTCGAAGGCGGTCTGGACCAGCTTCTTGACCTCCTCGTCGATGAGGTTGGCGGTCTTTTCCGAGACGCTCTGGGTGCGGGAGACCGAGTGGCCGAGGAAGACCTCGTCCTGGTTCTCGCCGTAGGAAACGACGCCCAGCTTGTCGGAGAAGCCCCACTTGGTGACCATGGCGCGGGCCAGGCGGGTGGCCTGGTCGATGTCCGACGAGGCGCCGGAGGTGATCTTCTCCTTGCCGAAGATGATCTCCTCGGCCATCCGGCCGCCCATCAGGATCACCAGGCGCGAGGTCATCTGCTCATAGGACATGGAGAGCTGGTCGCGCTCCGGCAGCTGCATGACCATGCCCAGGGCGCGGCCGCGGGGGATGATGGTGGCCTTGTGCACCGGGTCGGTGGCCGGGACCGACAGCGCCAGCAGGGCGTGGCCGCCCTCGTGATAGGCGGTCAGGCGCTTTTCTTCCTCGGTCATGGCCATGGACTTGCGCTCGGCGCCCATCATGACCTTGTCCTTGGCGTCCTCGAAGTCGCGCTGCAGGACCATGCGGCGGTTCTTGCGCGCGGCCATCAGGGCGGCCTCGTTGACCAGGTTGGCCAGGTCGGCGCCGGAGAAGCCCGGCGTGCCGCGGGCGATGGTCTTGACGTCGACGTCGGCGGCCAGCGGCACGTTCTTCATGTGGACGCGCAGGATGCGTTCGCGGCCGCCGACATCGGGGTTGGGCACCACCACCTGGCGGTCGAAGCGGCCCGGACGCAGCAGGGCCGGGTCCAGGACGTCGGGACGGTTGGTGGAGGCGATGACGATGATGGCTTCCGACGGATCGAAGCCGTCCATCTCCACCAGCAGCTGGTTCAGGGTCTGCTCGCGCTCGTCATTGCCGCCGCCGAGACCGGCGCCACGGTGGCGGCCGACGGCGTCGATCTCGTCGATGAAGATGATGCAGGGGCTGTTCTTCTTGGCCTGTTCGAACATGTCGCGCACGCGGCTGGCGCCGACGCCGACGAACATCTCCACGAAGTCCGAGCCGGAGATATAGAAGAAGGGCACGCCCGCCTCGCCGGCCACGGCGCGGCCGAGCAGGGTCTTGCCGGTGCCGGGGGGGCCGACCATCAGGGCGCCCTTGGGGATCTTGCCGCCCAGGCGCTGGTACTTCTGCGGGTCCTTGAGGAACTCGACGATCTCGGTGAGTTCCTCCTTGGCCTCGTCGACGCCGGCCACGTCATCGAAGGTGATGCGGTTCTTGTTCTCGGTGAGCATCTTGGCCTTGGACTTGCCAAAGCCCATGGCCCCGCGGGCGCCGCCCTGCATCTGGCGCATGAAGAAGATCCAGACCCCCACCAGCAGCAGGATCGGCAGGCTGTTCAGCAGCACGCCCAGCAGACCGCCGCCCATCGGCTTGACCTCGATGTCCGCGCCCTGGCCTTCCAGCCTCTTCACCAGGTCGTCCTGGTTGTTGGGGGTGATCGCCGAGAAGGTCTTGCCCGACGCATCCTTGATGTCGACGCTGGCGCCGCGGATGGTGGCCTGCTTGACCTCGCCCGAGGCGACCTTGGACAGCAGCTGGCTGTAGGTGATCTGGCCCGATCCGGCCGCGTGGCCGCCGCCGCCGGTCATCATGCTGTAGAGGCCGATGAGGACGACGACGATGACGCCCCAGATGGCGAGATTGCGCAGGTTCATTTTGGTCCAGACCGTTCCGGAAATTGTCCGTCAGACCTCAAGATAGGAGGCCGGACGCGGTTTCACCAGCAAGCACGGCGCCACGCGGCGGAAGTTCGCAGCGGGAGCCCGGGATTTTGCGCAAAAGCAAAAGGCCGCGCGGCGAACCGCACGGCCTTTCAAATACTTAAGCTTGGTCCGCAGTTCCGAATCTACCGGGCGCCGGGGGCCTTCTTCGGGGCCGGGATCAGGCCTTCGCGCTGGGCGCGCTTGCGGGCCAGCTTGCGGGCGCGGCGAACGGCCTCGGCCTTCTGGCGGGCGCGCTTCTCGCTGGGCTTCTCATAATGCACGTGCCGCTTCATTTCGCGGAACGAGCCCTCGCGCTGCATCTTCTTCTTCAGCGCCTTCAGGGCCTGATCGACGTTGTTGTCGCGGACGAAAATCTGAACCAGAGTTATCTCTCCTGTTACCCGTTCCCGCTCGGCCAGTCCTGGGGTCAGGCGGCGGCGAACGGACAATAGCCTTGCACCCAGACGCGAGACGCCTCCGGGATGAGGGCGGCGAAATACCAGAGACAGAGGGTGATGTCCACGGCGGACAGGGGCCCCCCGGCGGGTTATTGTGGGCCATGGCGCACGAAAACGACTGGGCTGAGGCCACCGAACAACAGATTCTGGACGCGGCCCTCAAGCTCGCGCCCACCCGGGGCTGGACCTGGCCCATGGCGCGGGCCGCCGGCGAGGCCTGCGGCCTGAGCGGGCCGGAGACCGAACTGCTCGTCCCGCACGGTCCGGCGGACCTGGCGGCCCTGCTGTCGCGGCGCCATGACGCCCAGGCGCTGGCGCGGCTGGCGGGGACCGATCCGGCGAGCCTGAAGATCCGCGCGCGCATCCGGGCGGGCGTCGAGGCCCGGCTCGACGCCGCGGCCGCCGACGAGGGCGCCGTGCGCCGCTGGGCCGGCTGGCTGGCCCTGCCGCTGAACATCCCGCTGGCCCTGCGGCTGTTGTGGGAGAGCGCCGACGCGTTGTGGCGCTGGGCCGGCGACACCGCCACCGACGAGAATCACTATTCCAAGCGCGCCATCCTGTCGGGGATCCTGGCCTCGGCCCTGGCGATCCGGCTGGCCTCCGGCAAGGAGGGCGCCATGGCCTTCGTCGACAGCCGGATCGAGAACGTCATGGCCTATGAGAAGTGGAAGGCGGGGCTCAAGGGCGGGGACCTGCTGCGGGACGTGGCCGCGGCGCTGGGGAAGATGCGTTACGGGTGAGGGTTGGCCGAGCCTCAGCGCCCTTCCTCGTCATCCCGGACGGCCGATAGGCCGATCCGGGACCCAGGTGACTGGGCTGGGCTCCTGGGTCCCGGCTCTCCGCTTCGCTGCGGCCGGGATGACGTTGTTGGGGGCCTTCCCTTTCCCCGCGTCACGGGAGGATGATGTTTCCAACGAGAGGAAACGCCATGACCGACGTCACCAAGACCGACTTCACCTGCTTTGCCGTCACCATCGAGGCCGGGGTCGCCCATATCCAGCTCAAGCGGCCCGAGGCGATGAACTCGATGATCCGGGAGTTCTGGAACGAGCTGCCGACGATCGTGAAGGACATCGACCACAATGCGCGCGCCCGCTGCATCGTCATCTCCTCCACGGGCAAGCACTTCTCCGCCGGCATGGACCTGGCGGTGTTCGGCGGCGGGGGCTCGACCTCGGCCAACCAGAACCAGGACCGGCACATCAACGCCGAGCAGCAGCGCCATCATATCCTGTGGCTGCAGGACTGCTTCGGCTGCCTGGACGACGCGCGCATTCCGGTGATCGTGGCCATCCAGGGGGGCTGCATCGGCGGGGCGGTGGACATGACCAGCGCCTGCGACATCCGCTACGCCACGGCCGACGCCTTCTTCTGCATCCAGGAGATCAATATCGGCATGACCGCCGATGTCGGCACCTTCCCCCGGCTCTGCAAGCTGATCCCCGAGGGCTGGGTCCGCGAGATGGCCTATACCGGCCGCCGCATGCCCGCCCAGAAGGCCAAGGAGATCGGCTGGGTCAACGAGGTGTTCCCCACCCACGAGGCCTGTATCGACCACGCCCTGGTGACGGCCCGCGAGATCGCGTCCAAGGCGCCCCTGGCGGTGACCGGCTCGAAGGTGATGATCAACTACGCCCGCGACCACACAATCCGCGACGGCCTGGACTATATCGCCGTCTGGCAGACCGGCATGTTCTCCGGCGCCCACATGGGCGAGGCCTTCAAGGCCAAGGCCGAGAAGCGCGAGCCGAACTTCCAGGACCTGCAGCCGCTGAAGCACGGGATGTAGGGTCACCCCCGCTCATCCCGGGTTTTACGCCTCCAGCTCGGCGCCCTTGAGATTGGCGCCCGACAGCTTGGCGCCGGAGAGGTCGGCGTCGAGGAAGCGGGCGCGGGGGGCCGAGGCGCCGGTGAGGTCGGCGCCGCGCAGGATGGCGCGGCTCAGGTCGGTGCGGACCATGCGGCCGTCGTCGATGGTGAGCGGCCCCATCTTGGCCCCGCGCAGGTCGGCGCGGGTGAGCAGGGCGTCGGCCAGGCGGCAGCCGCGCAGATCAGCCTGGCGCAGATTGGCGCCGCGCAGGTCGCAGCCGGTAAGATCGGCGCCCTGGAGCTGGATGCCCTGCAGGTTCATGCCGAAGAAGATCGAGCCGGGGGCTGAGAGGCCGCTGAACCTGCGCCCCTTCAGGACGCCAGCGGAGCGGAAGTCGGTCTCCGGCAACCGGGCGGCCTGGCCGCCCTTGCCGGCGGACTCGCAGAAGGCCTCGTGGGCGGCGAGGATCTTCTCCAGGGGCTGGTCGTCGATATAGACCGCCACGGCCGGGGCCTGGAGCACGCCGGTGAGGTCGGCGCCCTTGATGTTGGACATCGAGACGTCGCAGCGGACCAGGATGGCGCGCTTGAGCGAGGCGCCCGACAGGTCGGCGCCGGCGAGATCGGCCCCGGTGAGGTTGGCCCCGTCCAGCACCGCCTTCACCAGCCGGGCGCCCCCCAGGGTGGCCCCCGACAGGTCGGCGTCGGTGAAGTCGGCGGCCATGGCCGAGAGGCCGGCCATGTGGGCGCCGGCCAGGTTGGCGCCGGAGAGCACGGCGAAGGTCAGTTCGCCGGGCCGGTCCTCGTGCTGCAGGATGCGGAAGCCCTCGGCCTTGTCCTGCAGGGCGATGCGGCCCTCGCGCAGATCGCAGCCCGAGAGGTCGGCATGGGCCAGGTTGGCGCCGCGCAGGCAGGCGCCGCGGAGATCGGCCTTGCTGAGGTCGGCGTTGCGCAGGTCGGTGTCGCGCAGGTCGGCGCCGAACAGCACCGCGCCCGCCAGCTTGGCGCCGGCCAGGGAGGCCCCGTTCAGGCGCGCCCCGGTGAGGTCGGCGTCGCGCAGGTCCACCCCGTCCAGGGGGCGGTTGGTGAGGTCGACATAGGCGAGATTGGCCCGGCGGCCGCCGCTGCGCCCCTCGAGGAAGCGCCGATGCTTGTCCAGCGCCAGGCGCAGGCCATCGGAGTCGAGCGGACGAAGGAGAAGGGCCGGAGCGGACATGGCGGGCGGGGAACTCGTGGAAGGAAACAGGTTCGCCGAACGCGCTTAAGGAACCGTTGCGACAATGCGCCACACAGGCCGATTGTTTGTCTGGGACCAGTGTTTTTCGCGGGGGTCGCGGACGCCTGGGCGGCGGTCAGAACCAGCGCTTCTTCTTGAACCACAGGAAGGGCCCGATGCCCGACAGCAGCATCAGGCCGAGCGCCCAGGGATAGCCCAGCAGCCAGGAGAGCTCGGGGATGTGGTGGAAGTTCATGCCGTAGATCGAGGCCACCAGGGTCGGCGGCATCAGCACCACCGAGACCACCGAGAAGAACTTGATGATACCGTTCTGCTCGATGTTGATCAGGCCCAGCGCCGCGTCCAGCAGGAAGGCGATGTGGGAGGAGAGCGAGCCGGAGTGCTCGGTGAGCGAGCCGATATCGTGCTGCAGGGAGACCAGGTGGGCCTGGCAGGCCGGGGCGGCGACGATCTCCGGCGCCAGGGCCGCGAAGCTGGCCAGGCGGCCGAGGCTCACCAGGCTGGCCCGCGCCATCGAGGCCACCGACTGGGTGCGGGCCAGGCCCGTCAGCAGGGGCTCGAAGGCGCCGCCGCGCGGGCGGTCGAAGATGGCGTTGGAGCTCTCCTGCACCGCCGCCGAGCAGGTCTCCAGCACGTGGGCCAGGCGCTCCACCACCGCGTCCAGCAGCTCCAGCAGGGCCTCGGCGCCGCTGGCCAGGTCGCGGTTGTCGGCGGCGCGGGCGGCGAAGACCGTGAAGGCCTTCAGCGGGGCGTAGCGCAGGGTGACCAGGACCCCGCGGGCCAGGACGAAGGTCACCGGCGTGCCGGCGGGATGGTCGTCCTGGCTGTGGGACAGCAGGGTGGCGGTGA
>JAZKBZ010000117.1:9216-9441 GCA_040388315.1 Pseudomonadota bacterium
CGGCGTCTCGGGGGTGGAGGCCGAAGCGCCGCGGCGGATCAGGGTCAGCATGGGCCTACTTGGCTTCGGAGGAGCCTTGCGAGGTCGCGGCCATGATCAGGGCGGCGATCTTGTCGGTCGAGTCGGCGGCCTGGCTCAGCATGGAGAAGGGACCGGCGCCGGGACGGACGGCCGAGGCCATCTGGCTGGCGGCGCCCTGGGCCATGGCGATGGCGGTGTTGCCGG
>JAZKBZ010000118.1:0-7336 GCA_040388315.1 Pseudomonadota bacterium
AGGACGCCGGCGCTGACCTCGAGGGGCTCGTTGAGCACGGGCGCGAGCGAGATGGAGTCGTTGGCGGACTTGGACGGCGTGGGCATGAGCGTGTCCTTCAAAGGGGTTCGCCGGTGCAAACTCTCCAGCGCCTCCCCTGTTCCGCCGGCGATGGACTCGAACCCGACCGATCGGACCCTTTCCTAAGGATGCGGCGTTCGGACGCGGCTCGCGCCGAAGGATGGGCCGCGGCGGTCTTCCGCCCCCTCATCGCGCCCCGCCGCGATCGCGGGGCGCCGGCCGCCGGAGCCTCCAGGGCGGACTCAAGCCGTTGAACGGACTCAGCCTTCCCGCGGCCACAGCGGGAGCGGAGCGCCGCAGGCCTCGTTCACGCTCCGAGGGGCGAAGCAGGGCCAGGCCTGTCCAATCACAAAAGATTCAACAGCGCCGCGACTCTCGGTTCCGAGGCCGCGCTTGCTGGTGATTCCGAAATCGAGTTAACGATTCGGTCAGAGGCCTTTCACCATTAACCGGTCTTAAATTAACTCGCTGGCAAGGTAGCCGTGAGGGACGACGTGGATTCCGAAGAATCCAATCTTAGGCGCGGGCGGTTCAGGAGAATTTTATGCGCGTACTGTTGATCGAGGACGACAGCGCCACCGCGCAGAGCATCGAGTTGATGCTCAAGTCGGAAGGCTTCAACGTCTATACGACGGACCTCGGCGAAGAGGGCGTGGATCTGGGCAAGATCTACGACTACGACCTGATCCTTCTGGACCTCAACCTGCCCGACATGAGCGGCATGGACGTGCTGCGCACCCTGCGGGTCGGCAAGATCAACACCCCGATCATGATCCTGTCGGGCTCGGCCGAGATCGACACCAAGGTCAAGACGTTCGGCGCCGGCGGCGACGACTACATGACCAAGCCCTTCCACAAGGATGAGTTGGTGGCCCGCATCCACGCCGTGGTCCGCCGCTCCAAGGGCCACGCCCAATCGGTCATCAAGACCGGCGACATCACCGTCAACCTCGACGCCAAGACCGTCGAAGTGAACTCCAGCCGCGTCCACCTGACCGGCAAGGAATACCAGATGCTGGAGCTGCTCTCGCTCCGCAAGGGCACGACGCTCACCAAGGAAATGTTCCTCAACCACCTCTATGGCGGCATGGACGAGCCCGAGCTGAAGATCATCGACGTGTTCATCTGCAAGCTGCGCAAGAAGCTGGCCGCGGCCGCCGACGGCAAGCACCACATCGAAACCGTCTGGGGCCGCGGCTACGTGCTGCGCGATCCCCAGGAGAGCGCTGTCGCGGCCTAAGGCCCGCCGCCAGCCTCCACGGCCAGGAATTCGGCAGAGCGCCCGCCCTCACCGGCGGGCGTTCTTGTTTGGGCGCCACCCTGGGTTTCCCCGCTTAGGGTTTGGCCTGGGCCGCCTCTGCCGTTAACGTTCGCCGGCCTGACCGCTGGGGAGCGTGACCTTGAGAAAAGATGTCGTCCTGGCCGCCGTGTTCGTGGCTGCCTTGATCGCGGCCGTGTGGGCGAGCATGACCCCGCGGCCCCTGGGCCTCGACGCTCCGGCGAGTGTCTTCTCCGCCGGCCGGGCCATGGTCGACGACCGGGTGATCGCTCGGACGCCCCACCCCGTGGGCTCGCCGGCCAATTTCGCGGTCCGCAACCACCTGGTCCAGCGCATGACCGCGCTCGGCCTCAGCCCCCAGGTGCAGCGGGCCGACGCCTTCGAGGAGATTGCGGGCAAGGAGCCCCTGGTGCTGGGCGGGGTGGTGGAGAATGTCGTCGGCGTCCTGCCGGGCGCCGACCGGTCCGCCCCGGCGCTCGCCCTGATGGCCCACTATGACAGCGTGCCGGGCTCCCCCGGCGCCGCCGACGACGCCGCCGGCGTCTCCGCGGCCCTGGAGGTGATCCGGGCGATCAAGACCCAGGGGACGCCGGCCCGCGACGTGGTCCTGGTGCTCACCGACGGCGAGGAGGCGGGCCTGCTGGGCGCCACGGCCTTCTTCCAGTCCCATCCCGTGGCCCCACACGTCGGCTTCGTGATCAACATGGAGTCCCGCGGCGGCGGCGGCCGGGCCAACATGTTCGAGACCGCGCCGGAGAACGGCGCCGTGGTGGAGATGTTCCGCAAGGCCTCCCCCTCGCCGGCCTCCAGCTCGCTGATCGTCTATCTCTACAAGCAGTTGCCCAACGACACCGACTTCACCGTGCCGCGCAAGGCCGGCGTTCCCGGGCTGAACTACGCCTTCATCGCCCGCCAGTTCGACTACCACTCGCCGGTCTCCACGCCAGAGAACCTGAGCCAGGGCAGCCTGCAGCACCTGGGGGACGAGGTCCTGGCCACGGCCCGCGAGGTCGCCTTCGCCAACGCCCTGCCAGCCAAGGCGCCCGACGCGGTCTACGCCAACACCTTCGGCGGCCATCTGCTGAGCTATCCAACCACCGCGGGCTGGGCGGTGCTGGCGGGGATCGCCGCCCTGATGGCGCTTGGGATCTGGCGCGCCCGGCGGGCCGACGCCTTCGTCCTGGCCGACGTGGCCAAGGGGGTTGGGGCGGCCCTCTACCTGATCCTGACCAGCGCGGTGCTGTTCATGCTGTCGCGCCGGGCCACGGGGGCCGGCTTCGGCTTCTACGAGCAGCAGCCCCTGCTGGCCCAGGCCGGACTGTGGGAGGCCGCCCTCCTGCTGGTGGGGATCGGCGCCCTGCTGTTCGCCACCGCCAGTGTCGGGCGCGGGCGCATGCGCCTGGGCGCCGCGGGCCTGGCCCTGCTGGCCGGGGCGCTCTGCACCGCGCTGTCCGGCTGGAACCTGATCGGGCTGGGCCTGGGGGGCGGGGCGGCCATCATCGCCCTGCTGGCCTTCGGACGCCCCGCAGGCGTGGCCGGAACCTGGACCGGGGCCCTGGGCCTGGCCTTGGTCGCCGCCCTGCTCCTGCAGGTCATGGCCCCCACGGCGGCCTTCCTGATCGCCTGGCCCCTGGCCTTCGCAGCCCTCGCCGGGGCGGTGAGCGCGCTGGGGACCTGGCGGCCGGCGGCGATCACGGTGGCGGTGGGCGTCCTGGCGGCGCTGGCCCTGCAATGGATCCTAGTGTTCGCCCACGGGGTGTTCGTGGGCATCGACCGGGTGGAGGTCCAGGCCCTGTTCGTCTGGCTCGCCGCCCTGCTGGTCTGGCCCCTGATCCAGGCCGAGCCCGAGGAAACTCGGCCGCGCACCGTGGCCCTGGTCGTCCTGCTCGTGGGGTTCCTGACCGTGGGTCTGGTGCGGGTCCTGCCGCCCTGGAGCGCACGCCATCCCCAGCCCAGCATCCTGGCCTATGTCGTGGACGGCGCCACCGGCCAGGCCAAGCGATTCAGCCTGGCGCCCAACGCGCCGGAATGGACCCGCGGCGTGCTGCGCGCCGATGGCGGCCATATCGTCAAGGACGACGCCCCCGTGGGCTGGCGGACCGACACCGCCCTGTCGGCCTGGGCCAAGCCGGTGACCCCCGTTCCGCCCTCGGTGGCCCTTGAGCGCATGATCGACGGCTCGCTGCAGGTGAGGATCATCCCGCCCGCCGGCGCCCGGACCGTCGCCCTGGATCTGCGCCCCACTGGCCGCCTCACCGACGCCACGGTCAACGGCCGCCCGGCCAAGATCCTGGCCGAGCCCGGCCAGTGGACCCGCGTCCGCTGGCAGGCCGCTCCCGAGGGCGTGGCCATCGGCTTCCGCGCCAAGGGCCCCGGCGTCATCGACACCCGCTACGCCGCGGTGACCGAGGCCTGGCCGAAGGACGCCCGTCCCCTGCCGGCCCCGCCGCCCAAGGTCTCGGCCAACAACATCTCGGGCGCGACCATCGTCACCGGAGAGCAGCGGTTCACCTGGTGAGATCGCGGGGTTAAAAGGGGGCCATGAGCGACATCACCATCTATCACAACCCCGCCTGCGGAACCTCGCGCAACACCCTCGCCCTGCTGCGGGAGAAGGGTCTGGAGCCCAAGGTCGTGGAATATCTGAAAGAGGGCTGGACCCGGGATCAACTGGCGGCCCTCACCAAGGCCATGGGGGTCGGCGCCCACGAGATTCTGCGGGTGCGGGGCACCCGGGCCGACGAACTGGGCCTGAGCGATCTGGCGGCCTCCGACGAAGCCCTGTTCGCTGCGATGATCCTCGACCCGATCCTGGTGAATCGGCCTATTGTGGTCACCCCAAAGGGCGCGGCCCTGTGCCGTCCCGCGGAACTCGTGCTGGGACTTCTGTAAGTCGGAGGCGCCGATAAGCAAACACCGTCCAGGGGCGACGATATCTCGCCGCAATCCCATAAGATGACCTCTTCCCGTGACAATACGACCTGTCCACACGGTCGTCATTCACGGTTAACCAGCGCGGGGCAGAATGGCGCGGCCTGCGTTTTGCTGGTTCGTCCGCCAGTTGCGCCATTTTGATGCTAGCCTATGGCCAAGCTAGGCTGGAGCGTCGTTAGTAACGGGGGCACGATGCACGAGTTCGATCCGCGACGGCCGACCCTTCGTCTCGCCCCCCGCCTGCTGGTGGGCGTGGCGGGCTTCGCCGCCCTGGCCTTGGGCTGGAAGCTCACCGCCGCCGAGGCCACCGCTCCGACCCCGCCGCCCCTCGATCCCGCCGCCATCGCCGCCCTGCAACACACCGCCTTCACCCAGGCGGAGGCCCAGCCCGGTTTCGCGCGCCCTGAGAACATCGCCGTCAAGATCCAGCCCGGCGAGACCTTCGAGGCCGCCGTCCTGCGCGCCGGCGTCGCCCCCGACGAGGCTCGTCAGGCCGTCCAGACCCTGGGCGAGGCCATGGACACCGTCCACATCAAGGCCGGCATGGCCTTCGACGCCGCCGTCGCCAAACCCCGCGGCCAGCGCGGCCCGGCTCGGCTGATCGGCCTGTCGCTGCGCACGGGCCCCGCCACCGCCGTCACCGTCTCGCGCACCTTCGACGGCGCCCTGCGCCTTCGGGAGATGGAAGAAAAGATCCGCGACGAGACCACCGTCGCCCAGGGCGCCATCACCGGCTCGCTCTACGAGAGCGCCTCGCGTCTGGGGGCCACCTCCTCGATCACCGCCCAGATGGTGAAGCTGTTCTCCCACAAGATCGACTTCGACCGCGACATCAAGGCGGGCGACAAGTTCGAGCTGGTCTTCGACCGCAAGGTCACAGAGAGCGGCCGCACCGTGGAGACCGGCGACCTGGAATACGCCGAGATCAAGGGCATCCGCTTCTACCGCTTCGTGATGCCCGGCGGCGACGTCGAGTACCTCGACGACGCGGGCAAGAACATCAAGGGCTTCCTGCTGCGCACCCCGGTGGACGGCGCGCGGATGACCTCCACCTTCGGCATGCGCCGTCACCCGATCCTGGGCTTCAACCGCATGCACCAGGGCATCGACTTCGGCGCCGGCATGGGCACCCCCGTCCTGGCCGCCGGCGACGGCGTCGTGGTGGAGGCCCGCCGCTGGGGCGGCTACGGCAACTGGCTGCGGATCCGCCACGCCAACGGCTGGGAGACCGGCTACGCACACCTCTCGCGCTACGCCAAGGGCCTCAAGCCCGGCCAACGCGTGCGCCAGGGCCAGCTGGTCGCCTATGTGGGCTCCACCGGCGCCTCGACCGGCCCGCACCTGCACTATGAGACCTGGCTGAAGGGCCGCCGGGTCAGCCCGATCGGGGCCAAGGTGCCCACCGGCACGGTCCTGGCCGGCGCTCAGCTGGCCGCCTTCCGCGCCCAGAAGGCCCACATCGACCACCTTGTGAGCAGCGGCGAGAGCGCCAAGGCCGCCAGGGACGACAAGAGCGAGACCCGCAAGCTGGCCGCGGCCGACACCGACCCGATCAAGGTCGCCGGCCTGCGGCGGTAGACCACGGCTTTCCGGCCCAACGCCGAAGCTCTAAGCTCGCGCCCAAGTTGCTGTCGGAGCAAACGATTCCATGCCCCAAGCCGCCGCCCCGCCGAAGGCCCGCGCCCGCTACGCCGCCAAGCGCGAGGCGATCATGGCCGCGGCCACGGAGGTCTTCAACGACCGCGGAGTCTCGGGCTTCACCCTGGCCGCCGTGGCCAAGCGGATGGACCTGCACCCGGTCAGCCTGACCTACTATTTCAAGCGCAAGGAAGACCTGGCCGCCGCGGTCCTGCGCGACACCATCGCGCGGTACGACGCCATGCTGGACGAGGCCTATCGGGAGACCGAACCGCCCGCCCGCCTGCGCCGGTTCGTGGAGGCCTACTTCGAGGTGCGCCGGCGGATCGCGCTCGGCGAAGCTCCGCCGCTCGCCCCCTTCAGCGAGATCAGCCTGATCGAGGGCGACCAGCAGCAGCCGCTGATGGAGGCCTTCCGCGAGCTCTATGTGCGCATCGGCCGCTTCGCCAAGACGCCGGACATGCCGTGGATGACACGGCCCCGGCGCACGGCCCTGGCCCGCCTGATCATCGACCAGCTCGGCTGGGCCGACGCCTGGCTGGGCGCCTACGAGCCCGCCGACTATCCCCGCGTCGCCGCCCGCATCGCCGACCTGATGCTGGACGGCATCGCGGGTCGCGACCAGCCCTGGCTCGACCTGCCGGTCCTGACCCTGGGCTCCCCGGTGGCGCAGAACGACGAGGTGACCCGCGAGCGCTTCCTGGTCGCCGCCACCAACCTGATCAACCGCGAGGGCTATCGCGGCGCCTCGGTGGACAAGATCTCGGCCCAGCTCAAGGTCACCAAGGGCTCCTTCTACCACCACAACACCGACAAGGATGAGCTGGCCGCCGCCTGCTTCGAGCGCACCTTC
The DNA here is from genome assembly GCA_040388315.1 of Pseudomonadota bacterium. Taxonomy (GTDB): domain Bacteria; phylum Pseudomonadota; class Alphaproteobacteria; order Caulobacterales; family Caulobacteraceae; genus Phenylobacterium. Next base: position 6,765 of record JAZKBZ010000118.1, read on the forward strand.
GAGCTGATCGACGAGGCCAAGCGCCGGGCCGCCGAGGCCCCGGACGGCTGGAGCCGGATCTGGCTTGCGGTCTGCTCCCTGATCCTGCACCAGGCCTCCGGCGAGGCCGGCCGCATGCTGCGCCACTACGCCATGGCCGCCGCCCCGCCCGCCTCGCGCCGACGCCTGCGCCTGCGCTTCCAGCAGATCGCCCACGCCTTCGCCGGCCAGATCAGCGACGGGATCGCCGACGGCACCGTGCGTCCAGTCGATCCGCTGCTGGCCGCCCATCTGCTGATGGTGGCCTTCAACGGCGCCAACTCCATGGACCCACGCCACCATCCCGGCTCCACGGACCGGGTGATGGAGGACTATGCCCGGCCGGTCCTGATGGGCGTCTTCATCCGATAGAGCGTGACAGCCTGAAGTGGATAGCGGTTCAGGCGCCCGTCACGCTATCGTCCGGAGCGGGACGGATCAGTTGAACATGATGACCGAACGGGCCAGCTCGCCACGCTTCATGTCGGCGAAGCCCTCATTGACCTGCTCCAGCTTGATGCGCTGGGAGATCATCTGGTCGAGCTTCAGCTTGC
>JAZKBZ010000119.1:0-9543 GCA_040388315.1 Pseudomonadota bacterium
CCACGGCGGCCATGGCCGCGGCCTTCACGGCGGGGTGGTGGGAGAGGTTGAGATAGTCGTTGCAGGAGAAGGACAGCAGACGCCGTCCGTTCCGCTCCACCCACAGGCCGTCGAGGCGCTCGGTGGTCACCAGCCGCCGGCGCAGGCTGCGGGCCTCCAGCTGGTCGAGCTTCTCGGCGGCGAAGGCGGTGAGGCTGTCGGTCATGGGGCGCGGTTATGCACCGGGCCGGGGGGCGGGGGAAGGCCCGACGCCGCGGCAGGTCCCCCGCCTCAGGTCCGGTCGGGCCTCTCCCCCGCAGGGCCCTCGGAGGGGTCGGGCGGACGATTGTTCTGGCGCGCATAACGCCAGTATCTGGCGGGCGAACACTCGTGGTTAAGGCGTTGCCCCCATATTGGGGAAGCCGCCAAGTCAGGCGGTGGAGTCCCCGCGTACCCATGACCTCTGAATCCAAGGCCCTGTCGGACCTGGCGACCTTCTTCGACGTCTCCCTCGACATGCTTTGCATCCGGGACGCGGCGGGCCGCTTCGTGCGGCTGAGCCCCTCCTGGGAGACGGTGCTGGGCTATCCTGTGGCCGAGCTGCTGGACAAGCCGCTGCTGCCCCTGGTGCATCCCGACGACGTGGCGGCCACCGCCGACCTGATGGCCCGCATCCACAACGAGGGTGAGATCGTCGGCTTCGTGAACCGCTACCGCCACCGCGACGGCCGCTACCGGCAGCTGGAGTGGCGGGCGCGCCTGTGCGGCGACCAGGTGTTCGCCGTGGCCCGCGACGTCACCGACCGCCTGGCCGCGGAGGCCGAAATGCAGGCCGCCCGCGAGGCCGCCGAGGCCGCCAACCAGGCCAAGACCGACTTCCTGGCCAATATGAGCCACGAGATCCGCACGCCGCTGAACGGGGTGATCGGGGTGGCCGCGGCCCTGCAGCAGACCGACCTGACCCCGGCCCAGCGCGAGATGCTGCACCTGATCACCACCTCCGGCCTGACCCTGGAGCGGCTGGTGTCGGACATCCTGGACCTGTCCAAGATCGAGGCCGGCCAGCTGGAGATCGAGGCCGCCCCCTTCGACCTGCGCCGCGACCTGGAGGGCGTGCTGCACCTCAACCGGCTGCGGGCCCAGGACAAGGGCCTGGCGTTCCACATCGACTATGAGGCCGCCGCCCGCGGCCAGTTCCTCGGCGACGTCACCCGGCTGAAGCAGGTGCTGGGCAACCTGCTCTCCAACGCCGTGAAGTTCACCGGCCAGGGGGAGGTGCGCCTGAGGGTGGGCCTGGCGGAGGACGGCGCCGTGGACGCGAGCGCCACGGGCGCGAGCGCCGCGCGGCTGACCCTGGAGGTGGCCGACACCGGGGTGGGCTTCGACGAGGTGGCCCACGCCAACCTGTTCCAGCGCTTCAACCAGGCCGACGCCACCATCACCCGCCGGTTCGGCGGCTCGGGCCTGGGCCTCTCGATCTGCAAGGCCCTGGTGGAGATGATGGGGGGCGAGATCGAGGCGCGGTCCGAGCCCGGACGCGGCAGTGTCTTCCGCGTGACCCTGCCGCTGGCCCGCACCCTGAGCCTGGCCGAGCACGACGCGGGCGAGCCCGCCCTGGCGCAGGAACAGGCGCCGCTGGCCCGCGTGGACGCCCTGCGGGTGCTGCTGGCCGAGGACCACCCCATCAACCAGCAGGTCGTGCAGCTGATCCTGACGCCCCTGGGCGCCGAGATCACCACGGTGGAGGACGGCGCCGCCGCCGTCGCCGCCTTCGCGGCCGGCGACTTCGACCTGGTGCTGATGGACATGCAGATGCCGGTCATGGACGGCCTGACCGCCACCCGGGCCCTGCGCGACATCGAGGCCCGCCATCCCGAGCGGGCGCGCACCCCGATCATCATGCTCAGCGCCAACGCCATGGCCGAGCACCGGAGCGACGCCCTGACGTCGGGGGCCGATCACCACATCGCCAAGCCGGTGACGGCCCACGCCCTGATGGACGGCATCGGGGTGGTGTTCGAGGCGGCGGAGGCGGGTTAGGGCTAGGGGGGGACGACGAGGGAACCTCGCGAACGCAGAGCTGCTTGCCCCCGATTTCCGTCATCCCGGCCGTAGCGAAGCGGAGAGCCGGGACCCAGGGGCCCAGCCCAGTCACCTGGGTCCCGGGTCTCCCTGTGGTCGCCCGGGATGACGAGGATTTGGGGGCGGCATCCTCCCCCCTCACCGATGGGCGGCCAGGAGATCCGACCAGCGCCAGGCGGCGTCGCCGAGGGCCAGGCGGGGGGCGCCGGGCGCGTCCGCCAGGGTGATGAGGACCAGGCCGGCCATGGGCTGGGCGCGGCAGGCCGCCGGCGCGAAGGCGACCTCCAGGGCGATGGCCTGGCGCAGGCCGGCCAGGCCCTTGCCCGCCTGGCCGGGATTCTGCACCCAGTCGCCGTTCCAGACATGCAGGGCCCGGCCGCCGGTTCCCTGGCGGGCCTGCGCCACCGCGGCCTGGATGCCGCGGTTGCGGCGCAGGGCGGCCTGCAGGCGCTCGACCATGTCGCAGCGGCCGCCCCCGGCGCCGGTCCCGCCGCCGCCCTCCCCCGCTCCCGAACCCCCGCCGCCGCCGGCGGTCAGCGCGCCGGCCAGCTGGGCGTCGCTGAGGGTGGCCATGGGCTGGGTGACCGGGGCCGGGGCGACATAGACCGGGGTGACCTGGGGCGGGGCCGGGCGCGTGGGGCGGACCTTCAGGCGGGGGACCGGCTTGGCCGGGGGCTTGGGTGGGGCCGGGGCGGGAGCTGCCGGCGCCGGGCTCGGAACCGGGGCGGGTTTCGGAGGCGGCGGAGGCGGCGGGGGCGGCGGAGGCTGGAAGAGGGTCACCACCATGGGCTCGGGCTCGGCCGGCGGCTCCGACGGCGGCGGGGCGGTGAGCAGGACGAGCGGGATCAGCAGGTGGGCGGCCGCGCTCAAGGCGATGGCCCACCGCATCGTCGGGCTTGGCCGGCGCGGAGCCCGCGGCCCCTCGCCGAAGTCGTTGACGGCCTCAGTCACCGCCGCCTTGGAGCACCCCGGCGCGTCAGGAACGTGGCGCGGCTTGGCCTTGGGCCGGGACCATCCTCTCCTCTCGTCCCGCCCGCGCGGCCCCTGCGGCGCGCTGAAATCCCCCCTGCCCACAGTGACGCTGAGCCAGATTCCGGACCCAAAGCGGTCGTCACACGGCCATTTCCGACTCCCCACATTTCAGGCGCGCAAGACCTTGGGCGGCGCGCGCCCGACGGAAGGATACCGATCTTGAAGACATCAACCCTAAGAACCGCCGCGCTCGGCGGCGTGCTGATGATGGCGGCGGCAGCCACCGCCGGCTGCGCCACCCCCCGGTTCGTCCGCGAGCAGGTGGCGGTGGTGGACGGCCGCGTCACCCAGGTGGACGGCAAGGCCGGGGAGGCGCTCTCCCGCGCCAACGCGGCCCACAAGCTGGCGGAGGGCAAGTTCCTCTACCAGGTCGTGCTCTCCGACGACTCGGTGAAGTTCCCCACCGACCGCCACGCGCTGTCGCCGGAGGCCGAGGCCCGGCTGACGGAGCTGACCGAGCGGCTGAAGGCCGAGAACCGCAACGTCTATCTGGAGATCCAGGGCTTCACCGACGCCACCGGGACCCCGGACTACAACGAGCAGCTGGGCGCCGCGCGGGCCGAGGCGGTGCGCAAGTTCCTCAGCCAGCAGGGGATCGCCCTGAACCGCATGGCCACCATCTCCTACGGCGAGGATACTCCGGTGGCCGACAACACGACGCCCGAGGGCCGCGCCCAGAACCGGCGCGTGGCCATCGTCGTCCTGAGCTAGAGGGCCGGCGCGGCGGCCGGGGTGTGGGCCGCCGTGTGGGGGGCGTGGCTGTGCGCCCCGCTTGATCGACGAAACACCCGCGCTAATCTCGCCCCATGACCCAATCCCCCGTCCTCGTCATCGACCTGCAGACCGGCATGTTCGATGGCGTCTTCGAGCCGGCGATCCATGACGCCGAGGGGCTGGTAACCAAGACGCGGGCGGTGACGGCCTGGGCGCGGGCGCAAGGCCATCCGGTGGCCTTCGTGCGGCATGATGGGCCGGAGGGGGATCCGCTGGCGCCGGGGCGGCCGGGATGGCCGGTGTGGCCGGCGCTGGGCCAGGCGGACGATGAGCCCACCTTCGGCAAGACCGTCGGCGACGCCTTCAGCAATGCCGAGCTCGGCGCCTGGATCGAAGTCCAAGGCGCCGACGGCGTGGTGCTGCTGGGCGCCCAGACCGATCACTGCGTGGCCGCGACGCTCAAGGGGGCCCTGGCCGCCGGCCTGGCGGTGACCGTGGTGGCCGACGCCCACTCCACCTGGGACCAGGGCTGCGAGACCGCCCCGCAGATCATCGCCCGCCACAATGAAGCCTTCGCGCAGGCCGGGGCGCGGGTGGTCACGGCGGCGGCGCTGACCGGGGGCTGACCCCGTCACCCCGCTCATCCCGGCGAAGGCCGGGACCCAGGTGAAACCCACCACGTCATCAGAACGGGTAAGTCCGGAAGCGGGCCAACGCCCTGCGCCTCAGATGAATCTGGGTCCCGGCCTTCGCCGGGATGAGCGGTGTTGGGGTCCTGACCCTGGCGTCTGAGCGGTCGCCGGGAGGCGCGGTGTTTGGGGTGTGCCGGGTCGGTGCTAGCCTGTCCGCAACAACAAGGGAGGGCGGCATGAGCACGCTGGTGAAGGTTTCCGACGAAGGCCATGTCCGCACGATCCGGCTCAACCGGCCGGAGAAGAAGAACGCGCTCAGCCAGCAGCTGGCCTGGGGCGTGGTGGCGGCGGTGGACGAGGCGGCCCGCGACGACAATGTCTGGGTGGTGGCCATCACCGGGGCCGGGGACGCCTTCTGCGCGGGCCTCGACCTGTCGGGGTCGGAGCCCTATTCGCCGCTGCCGGCGCAGAGCGCCCAGCTGGACGACATCAGCTGGGTGGGCCAGTTCGTGCTGTCGATCCGCAAGCGCTGCGACAAGCCGGTGGTGGGCGGGATCAACGGGGTGGCGGTCGGCGCGGGCCTCGGCCTGGCCATGGCCACCGACGTGCGGCTGATCAGTTCGAGCGCGCGGCTGATGGCCGGCTACACCCGCATCGGCGGCTCGCCGGACGCGGGGCTGACCATCACCCTGCCGCAGGTGATGGGCTACGAGAAGGCCATGCGCTTCATGATGGAGAACCGCACGGTGACCGGCGCCGAGGCCCTGGCCTGGGGCATGGCCGGGGAGGTGGTGGACGAGGCCGCCTTCGACGCGCGGCTGGCGGAGTACTGCGCCTCGCTGTGCGAATGGTCGCCCATCACCCTGCGGCTGCTGAAGCGGGGGATGGTGAAGTCCTATGAGAGCACCGACATGGAGCAGCAGCTGCGCTACGAGGTCTCCAACATCGGCCGCGCCTTCGCCAGCCAGGACGGCAAGGAGGCCCGCAAGGCCTTCCTGGAGAAGCGCAAGCCGGTATTCACCGGACGGTAGGGGGCTTGATCTCGATCGGGACGGTGGAGGCGGACGGACGAGATCGGCGAGGTTCAGGCCCAGCCATCCCCATGACCTGGATCAATATGTCGGGAGCCCGACGTGTGCTAAGGTTTGTCCGTCACAAGCTGAGCTGATCCGCATCAGGCCTGTTGCTTGTCGCTTGCGCCATATGCTTCTGTTCACCCTTGGACAGGAGGCGATGATGGTTGTTTCGACCACGACTGTGTTCGACCAAGCCACCCATTGGCCCGCCCGCTTCGCCAGGGGCGTCACCATCTATGACGAGGGCGAGCCCTCGACCACCATGTACCGCCTGCAGCGCGGCTGCGTGCGCGTGCAGGTCAATGGTCATGACGGCGACCGGCAGATCATCAGCTTCCTGTTCCCCGGCGACCTGTTCGGCTTCTGCCTTGACCAGCGCACCGCCAGCGCCGAGGCGGTGACCGAGGTCGAGGTCACCTGCTATTCCATCGCCTCGGTCCTCGACCTCAACGGCCGCACCACCGAGGTGCTGGTGGAGCTGGTGAACCGGGCCAACGGCGCCTTCGGCGAGCTGGCGCACCATGTGGAGAAGATCACCCACCTGCCGGCCGCCGAGCGGCTGATCTGGTTCTTCAACTGGCTGACCCACCACGACCCGGAGGCCGCCGCCACAGGGATCATCCGACTGCCGATGAACCACCGCGACATCGCCGACTATCTGAGCCTGAAGCCCGAGACCCTGAGCCGGGCCTTCCGGCAGCTGGAGACCCGCGGCTATATCCAGCGCAGCGGCCGCCGCGGCCTGGCCCTGACGCGCCACGCCCTGGCCCTGCGGGTCCGCTCGCCCGAGGAGTTCCACGCCCTGGAGGCGCGGCCGGCGGCCTGAATCGGCGGCTGATATTGACGAGCATCAATTCGCAATGCCCGCCTCGGGTGTGTGCTGGCTGCGGTATCAACCCCCAGACCGGAGACGTCCCATGAGTGTCCCGACCCCCACCAGCCAGTTCTTCCCCACCCTGCAGCGCTCGGCCAACAGCCTGTTCACCCCGGTGCAGCGCGAACTCGACCGCATCTTCGACCAGCTCGGCTCCGGCTGGAGCAACTTGGCCGAGGTGGGCCTGACCCCGCGCATGGACCTGGTGGAGACCAAGGAAGCCCTGGAGCTGACCTTCGAACTGCCGGGCCTGAAGGAAGAGGACGTGAAGATCGCCGTCGAGGACGGCCTGCTGACCGTCAGCGGCGAGAAGAAGGCCGAGACCAAGACCGAGGACCGCAACCAGCGGGTCGTGGAGCGCAGCTACGGCGCCTTCGAGCGCGTGGTGAGCCTGCCGCGCAATGTCGACGCGGGCGCCATCAAGGCGACCCTGGCCGACGGGGTGCTGAAGGTGGTGGCGCCCAAGGTGGTCGGCGCCGAGGCCCGCACCATCGAGGTCAAGGCGGGGAAATAGGCCGCTAGCCGGCCTAGGCCGGCCCCGGGGCGGGAGCCCGCGCCACCACCCCATAGCGGGCCAGTTGGCTGAGATAGGTCAGGGCGAGGTCGGCGGCGTCGCTCATGCCCTCGACGATTTCGGGCCGGGTCACCACGTCGGCCGGGATATAGAGGCCGCCGCTGGCCGCCCTGCGCACCAGGCCCCGGTCCAGCAGGCGCTGGGCGTGCCGGCGGGTGGTCTCGTAGGGCAGCATCAGCGACTTGGACAGCGCGTAGACGCTCACCGGTCGGCGCTCCGCGTCGCCCGGCGGCGGGGTGAGCATGCTGGCATAGGCGGCGGCCAGGCCGGGGTCGATGGTGACGTGGCGCACGTTGGCGAAGCCGATGGCGCGCATGACCACCGCGGTGACCGGTTCGCTGTCCACGGTCCGGGCCATGCGGATCATCATTTCCAGGAAGTGGTTGACCCCCAGGCGCATGACCTGGCGGCTGACGTCGGGCGGGGGCGCTTCCTCCGGGCCGGGGGCGACGATGCCGGCCTCGGCGGCGGCGTTCACGAACGCCACGGTCCCCTGCCAGTATTCCGTCACCGCCCCCAGCAGGCCGGGATGCAGGAAGGCGCGGGCGGGAATGATCAGCCCGCCGGCGACCACCTCAAGCAGGTCGGCGTCCCGCAGCTTGCGGGTGTGGCGACGGATGGTCTCGTAGGGAATGCCCAGTTCCTTGGCCACGGCGTAGACGCTGACGGGCGTCCGCTCGCCGTCGGGAGGAATGGTGGCCAACCCCGCATAGGCGGTCGCGCGCTGCGAATCCACGGTGAGCGCCTTCAGGTTCGCCCGCCCGATGCAGAGGAAGGTGATCGCCGTCACCAGGTCGCGATCCACCGCCCCGGCGATCAGGCGCGCGGTGGTCAGGAAGTGGTGGCCCGACAGGCGGAAGAGCTGCCGCCGCTGGTCCAAGGCGAGCTCCGGCAGGTCTCCCTGGAACGTCGGATCATTGGGCGGATGAATCATCGGGACCACGATAGAGAGCGCGACGTAGGAAGGACATAACATGGGTATTCAGGGTGGAGTTCCGCGCCCTTAGGTCGCAATCGGCTCCGACGTGGCGCGGACGCGTCAACCGCCCTATTCAGGCGCACCGATCCGCACGGAGACGACCCCCATGCCCCGCTGGCTGACCGACGGCGCCCCCCATGTCTGGCGCCCCTACTGCCAGATGAAGACCGCGCCCGCGCCCCTGGCCGTGGCCCGCACCCACGGGGCGCGGATCGTGCTGGAGGACGGGCGCGAACTGGTGGACGGCATCGCCAGCTGGTGGACCGCCTGCCACGGCTACAACCACCCCCACATCCGAGCGGCGGTGACGCAGCAGCTGGAGCGCGCGCCCCACGTCATGTTCGGCGGCCTGGCCCATGAGCCGGCCTATCGGCTGGCCACCCGGCTGGCGGCCCTGCTGCCCGGCGATCTGAACCACGTCTTCTTCGCCGAGAGCGGTTCGGTGGCCGTCGAGATCTCGATGAAGATGGCTCTGCAGCACTGGATCAACCGGGGCGTGGCGGGGCGGACCAGGTTCGTCAGCTTCCTGGGCGGCTATCACGGCGACACCCTGGCCACCATGACCATCTGCGACCCCGAGGAGGGGATGCACGGCCTGTTTTCCGGCGTCATGCCCGCCCAGCACGTGGTCGCGCTGCCCCGCGACGGCGCCAGCGAGGCGGCCCTGGACGCCCTGCTGACCCAGAGGGGGCCCGAGATCGCAGCCCTGATCGTCGAGCCCCGGGTGCAGGGGGCCGGCGGCATGCTGCTCCACGACGACAGCGTGCTGGCGACCCTGAGGCGGCTGGCCGACAAGCACGGCCTGCTGCTGATCTTCGATGAGATCTTCACCGGGTTTGGCCGGACCGGGGACCTGTTCGCCTGCGAAGGCGCGGGCGTGGTCCCCGACATCGTGACGCTGTCCAAGGCGCTGACCGGCGGCACCCTGCCGCTGTCGGCGGCCATCGCCAGCGACAAGGTGTTCGAGGCCTTCTGGTCCGACGAGGCCGGGGCGGCCCTGATGCACGGTCCCACCTACATGGCCAATCCGTTGGCCTGCGCCGCGGCCAACGCCTCGCTGGACCTGTTCGAGAGCGGCAGCTGGAGGGCCGACGTAACGAGAATCAACGCCGCCCTGGCCCAGGGTCTGGAGCCCTGCCGGGGTGCGCCGGGCGTCGTGGACGTCCGCACGCTTGGCGCCATCGGGGTGGTGGAGTTCGACGCCGCCGTGGACGCGGGAGCCCTGTGCGCCCAGTTCGTCGAGCTGGGCTGCTGGATCCGGCCCATGGGCAAGGTCGTCTACCTGACCCCGCCCTTCGTGACCTCGGACGCGGAGCTGGCGCGGCTGACGGGGGCGATCTGCGAGGTGGTGGGCTAACCCACCAACCGCTCACCCCGGCGAAGACCGGGGCCCAGGTACATCAGCCGTATTCCGGATGTGTGGCTCAGCTCGCGACTTACGATCTGGGTCCCGGCCTTCGCCGGGATGAGCGGGGGTTGGTTAGCTCAGCGCCGCCTTCAGCGCGGCCGCCGTCTCGTGGGCGGCGGCGTCGATGGCCGGGGAGACGTCGCCCATGATCAGGAAGTCGTGGACCATGTCCGGGTACTCCCTGTGGGTCGCC
>JAZKBZ010000119.1:9553-11660 GCA_040388315.1 Pseudomonadota bacterium
GGGCGGCGAAGTCGCGGCCCTCGTCCTTGAGCGGATCGTAGCCGGCGGTGACCACGAGGGCGGGCGGGGTCCCCTTGACGTCGGCGCGGCCCAGCATGGCGCGATGAGCCTGGGGGTGGCCGATGGCGGCCAGGCACTTGTCGAACCAGGCGATCGCGGCCTTGGTGAGCACCGGACCGTCGAGGTCCTTGCGCGACTGGGTCTCCTCGTCGGGCCAGATGCCCGGATAGAGCAGCAGCTGGAAGGCGATCTTGCGCTTCGGATCGTTCTTCATGTCGACGCTGATGGAGGCGGCCAGGTTGCCCCCGGCCGAGCAGCCGCCGACCGCGATGCGGGTCGGATCGACGCCGATCTCGGCGGCGTGGTCGAAGGCCCATTTGGTGGCGGCCAGGCAGTCGTCGTGGCCCGCCGGGAAGGGATGTTCCGGCGCCAGGCGATAGTCGATGGCCAGGACCCGGACGCCGGCATAGGCGGCCATGCGGCGGCAGTGGCCGTCATGGGTCTCCAGGTCGCCGATGGCGAAGCCGCCGCCGTGATAATAGACCAGCAGCGGGGTGACGGCGGGGGCGCCGGCCGGGACATAGAGACGGGCCGGGATCGGCCCCTCGGCGCCGTCGACCTGGATGTCCGTGGCGGTGACGTCCTTCGGCGCGTTCAGGTTCTGGGCCTGGCGCTGCATGCGGTAGCCGGCGCGGATCATCTCCGGCGGGATGGCGTCCAGGGGCGGGGCCGGCTGGCCGGCGGCGGCGGCCTCAGCAGCGTCCAGCATGGCCTTGATGTGCGGGTCCATGGCGTCTTTCCTCCTGGATGGTCTCAGCCGACGGCCCAGATGGCCCGAGCGTCGGGGCGCGGCTCTTTCGCCGCCGCCTCCCCTTGAACAGGGAGGGTCGGCCGTCCTCCCCCGTGGGGAAGACGGCCTTTCTCGATCCTACTCGGCGGCCGGCTTCGGCGCGTAGCCGAGGATGGCCTTGGTCTCCAGGAACTCGTGGAAGGCGAAGTCGCCCCACTCGCGCCCGTTGCCGCTCATCTTGTAGCCGCCGAAGGGGGCCATCATGTCGCCGCCGCCGCCGTTGATCGACACCTGGCCGGCGCGCAGCTTCTTGGCCACGTCGCGGGCCTTGGCGAGGTCTTCCGCCTGCACATAGGCGGCCAGGCCGTACTCGGTGTCGTTGCCGATCTCGATGGCCTGGTCGAGGGTGTCATAGCCAAGGATCGACAGCACGGGGCCGAAGATCTCTTCCTTGGCGATGGTCATCTCGTTGTTCACGTTGGCGAAGACGGTGGGCTTCACATAGTAGCCCTTGTCCAGGCCTTCCGGACGGCCGACGCCGCCGGCCACCAGGGTCGCGCCCTCGTCGATGCCGGCCTGGATCAGCTTCTGGATCTTGTTGAACTGCACCTCGGAGACCACCGGGCCGAGCTGCGAATTGCCGTTGGGGTCGCCGACGGTGACCTGGCTGGCGGCTTCGCGGGCGACGGTGATCGCCTCGTCCATGCGACCCTTGGGGACCAGCATGCGGGTGGGCGCGTTACAGGACTGACCCGAGTTGGTCATCATGGTGGCGACGCCACGGGCCACGCCCTTGGCGAAGGCGCTGTCGTCCAGGACGATGTTGGGGCTCTTGCCGCCCAGTTCCTGGGCCACGCGCTTGACGGTCGGGGCGGCGTTCTTGGCCACCTCGATGCCGGCGCGGGTCGAACCGGTGAACGAGATCAGGTCCACGTCCGGGTGGCTGGACAGCGGCACGCCGACGCCGAGGCCGTCGCCCTGGACCATGTTGAACACGCCGGCCGGCACGCCGGCGGCATGCATGATCTCAGCGAAGATGTGGCCGGTGAACGGCGCGACTTCCGAGGGCTTCAGAACCATGGTGCAGCCCGTCGCGATGGCCGGGGCCACCTTGCAGACGATCTGGTTCAGGGGCCAGTTCCAGGGGGTGATGAACCCGCAGACGCCGATCGGCTCCTTGACGATCATCGTCGGGCCGCGATCTTCCTCGAACTTGAAGGTCTTCAGCACTTCCACGGCGGTGGCCAGGTGGCCCATGCCGATCGGAACCTGGGCGCGCTGGGCGAGGTTGGCGGGGGCGCCCATTTCCTCGGTCAC